>JAAUYU010000039.1 GCA_014804965.1 Desulfovibrio sp. | reverse complement strand
CCGCCTCGTGGCCGACAGCCGCATGGTGGGCCTCAACCACACGGCGGGCCTTTCCACGCCGCAGCAGATCATGATGTCCATCTTCTCGGCCTTCGCGCTCATCCATAAGGACGAGCTCCAGCCGAAGCTCATCAACATGATCCAGGAGCGCCTCACCGCCCTCTGGGACACCACGGGCTTCACGCTTTTGCCCGACAAGTACCGCGCGGGCTACTACAGCGAGATCGACATGATGGTCTGGGCGAAGAAGTTCTATGGCGACGACTTCGCGGCCTACCTCAACGCCAACTTCGACCCGCTGGACGTGGTGGTGCGTCTCGCGGAGGAGGACGCGGTGGTGCTCCTGAACGGTGACGGCTTCGACGGGCCCAAGTGGTCGGTGCGCGTGTCGCTCGCCAACCTCAACAAGACGGCCTACCTCAAGATCGGCAAGTTCATCCGCAAGACGCTGGAGGAGTACCACACGCTGTATCAGGACAGTAAGAAGAAGTAGGCGTTTTCGCCAAGGGCAGTGAAAGGGAGGCGGACCGCAAGGCCCGCCTCCCTGCGTTTAACGCAAGGCGCCTGCTGCGCGCAGAGGCGGTGGCGTTGTCGGCCAACAGAAAAACAGCAGGGCCGCCTCCCTACGCAGGAGAAGCGGCCCCGAAAAGGAGAGGGGAGATTTCGGTGTGCGCGCTTCCGGCGTGCGCGCTACCGGCCTCAGCGCTGGCGCAGGAACTCGTCGAGCGTTTCCATGAGCTTCTTGATGTCGATGGGCTTGGCCACATAGCCGTTCATGCCGGAATTGATGGCCTCCTCCCTGTCCTCGTCAAAGGCATTGGCCGTCATGGCGATGATGGGCACGCCCGAGCGGATGGGGTCCTCCAGAGCGCGGATGGCCCGCGTGGCCGCATAGCCGTCCATGACGGGCATCTGCACGTCCATGAGCACGAGGTCATAGGTCCCGGCGGGCATGTCGCGCATCTTGTCCACGGCGAGCTGCCCGTTTTCCACGATGTCGAGCTCGAAGCCCGCGTTTTCCAGGATCATCTGGGCGATTTCCTGGTTCATCTCGTTGTCCTCGGCGAGCAGCAGGCGCTTGCCCGCGAAACTTTCCGCGGCCTCGGGCTGGGCCTCCAATTCCTCGTCCTGCGTCACCGGGCTCTCGAGAATGTGGCGCAGGTCGGAGAGAAAGACGGGCTTGGAGCAGAAGGCCGTGACGCCCGCCTCTCGGCCTTCCTCCTCCACGTCCGTCCAGTCATAGGCCGTGAGGATGATGACGGGAACCTCCGGCGGCACGGTCTTGCGCAGGCGTCGCGTGAGCTCGATGCCGTTCATGTCCGCCATGATCCAGTCGATGAAGTAGGCGCCGTAGGCCTCGTTCTGCTCGCTCGCGAACTCGGTGCGGACCAGTGCCTCCTTGCCGAGGGTAGTCCAGTCCGGCCTAAGCCCCAGCTCGGAGAGCATCTTGGAGAGGCTCGTGCAGGTGTTGATGTCGTCGTCCACCACCAGCGCGCGCGTGCCCTCATACTGCGGCAGCAGCATGTCGGCGGCGTCCTCCTCCACCACGCGGAAGGTGAAGGTGACGGCAAATTCGGAGCCCTTGCCCGTCTCGCTCTCCACGGCGATGGAGCCGCCCATCATGTCCACGATGTTCTTGGTGATGGCGAGCCCGAGGCCCGTGCCCTGGATGCCGCTCACCGTGGTGGTCTGCTCGCGCTCGAAGGGCTCAAAGACATGCTTGAGGAATTCCTGGCTCATGCCGATGCCGCTGTCGCGCACCCGGAACTCGAAGGTGGCCCGGCCGTCCTCGGCGGGCGTCACCTGGATGACGCGCACGCTCACCTTGCCGCCGGGCTGGGTGTACTTCATGGCGTTGCTGAGGATATTGAGCAGCACCTGGTTGAGGCGCAGGCGGTCACAGAAGATGATCTCGTTGACCACGTTGAGCGTGTCGATCTGGAAGTCCAGCTGCTTGCTGCGCACATCCGCCTGCACGATGGTGCGCAGGTCGTGGAGGATGGCGGGCAGGCTCACTTCCTGTTCCTCGATTTTCACCTTGCCGCTCTCGATGCGGCTCATGTCCAAAACATCGTTGATCAGGCTCAGGAGGTGGTTGCCCGAGGTCATGATCTTGCCGAGATAGCGCTGCACCATGGGCACGTTCTCCACATTGGAGGACGCGAGCGCGGTGAAGCCGATGATGGCGTTCATGGGCGTGCGGATGTCGTGCGACATGTTGTTGAGGAAGGCCGTCTTGGCGGCGCTCGCATAGCGCGACTTTTCCAGCGCCTCGGCGAGCGCCTGCTTCTGCTCCTGCTCGCGGCGGATCATGTCGTCGATGTTCCTGAAGCCCGCGAGGATGAGGTCATAGTCGCGGCTGCCGTTCTCGTGCGGCCGCACGAAGGTGAACTGGAAATATTGCGTCTCGCCGTTTTCCACGATGCGGTAGGTGCCGCTGTATTCCTCCTTTTCGGCGAGCTGCTGCCGGATAGTCCCAAGCGAGAGCGCCTCCCTGAGGTAGTCGCGGTCCTCGGGATGGACTTTCTGCTCGATATAGGCCTCAACGATACCTCCGTAGGGCCGCTCCTCCCCGGGGGCTTCCGTCTCGTTGCCGGGTCCGAAGCCGGAAATTTTGATGATGCCGGTGGTGCCCTTGTCCGCATTGATGGCGAGCACATTGGAATAGTCGCGGGAGAGCGCCTCCACGATGGCGAGCTGGCTTGAAAGTTCGTGGTTGGCGTGCTCCGTGGCCGTGAGCAGGCGGCGGTTCCACCTCCCCCTGAGCACCAGGATAAGGAAGAGACTCACCGCCAGCATGATGACGGCCGCCCCCACGGACACGATCTCGGGGTTGGCGTGCAGGTAGTGCGAGAGGCTCATCTCCCCGGCATTATAGGAAGTGTGGCTTGCGCCGATCTGGTTGAGCGTGCCCGCGGGCACGCCCCGCACGGCCTTTTTGAGGATGGTGCTGAGCTCGTGGTCCACGCTGGCGGGCACATACATGCGGAAGGAGGCCCCGCCGTCGTTCATCATGGTGTAGGTGAGGCCGCCGCCCGGGTCCCGGTTGACGAACATCTGCGCGGTGAGCGGCAGTACATAGGCGGCGTCGGCTTCGCGGCGCTGCACGGCGCGCATGGCCTCCTGCGGGGAGGGATAGGTGCGCACCTCAACATTCTGCAGCAGCGAGGGCGGCACATCGAGGGGCGTGCCCGTGGGGAGCGCCAGCGTGCTGACGCGGCCCGCATGGTCCGTCCGGGTCACCCGGGCGAGCCCGGTGACGAGGTAAGGGGCGCTCGCAAAGCCGGGGGAGGGGGCGTCCTCGTCGGCGCTGTCCGGCGCAAGGCGGTCCAGCTCCACATCGGCCTTGGCCTCGCCGCCATCCTGCGTGTCGTCGCCATCCGTGCCCGGCAGTAGGAGGGTATAGGGCAGGCCCGCCACCTGCATGACGCGCTCGAAATATTCGGGAAGCACCCCCTTGAGCGTGCCGTCTTCCACATAGGAATAGGGGGCGTTGTCGCCGCGCGCCGTCACGGTGATGACCTTGTCGCCGCGCTTCACGGCATCCATGTAGGCCTGCTCGCCGGGCGAAAATTCCGGCCTGTCCGGCAGCTCGGGCCCGTAGTGGCGATAGTAGAGCCGGTTTTGCCAGTCCCCCTCGTTGAGGTTCATCTGCTCGATGGCGTCATTGATCTCGTCGATGATCTTCTGGTTTTCCTTGCGCGCGATGATATAGAAATTGTCGCTTTTAATGATGTCGAGCAGGGTCTCGTTGTTGGGCTTGCGCAAATTGCTGGAAAGAACGGCGTCCACGTCGCCCTTTTGCAGGGCCTCGGCGAGCTCGGCGGGCGACTCGTATTCGATAAGCGTGTAGGTGAAGCCCTTGTCTTTCGCAAAGTCGGGCAGGTAGCCGTTCTGGCTGCTGCCCGCCACCGCGCCTATCTTCATGCCGTCATAGGTTTCGTAGTCGCCCGCGCGCAGGCGCGAGTTCTGGAGCTTGCGCATGAGCACGGTGTGGTTGCGCCCCACGGGCAGGGAAAAGGCGAAGATCTTTTCCCGCTCCGGGGTGCGCCGGGCCGTGCTCACGATGTCGATGTCGCCGTTCTTGAGCATTTCCTGCATGTCGTGCCAGGACCTGTCATAGCCCGAGAACGCGAAATTGAGATGCGAATACTGCGAGAGCAGGCGCAGAAGGTCCATGCCGTAGCCCTCGAGATTGCCGTCCTCGTCCTTGCTGTGGTAGCCCTCGAAATTGAAAACCCCGGCGCGCACCCGGCCGTCGTCGTCGCGGGGGGCCGCGGCCGCCGGAAGCGCCAGACACAGGGCGAGCGCAAAAGCGGTGAAGATGCGGAAAACCCTTGTATATTTCACAGCGTACAGCCTTTATCGTTGCGGTAGGGGGCGCGGAAAGGCGAGAGAGCTGGCGCCCGGCGATACAGTGGCCCGAGTATAAGAGAAGGCGGCATCTTTGCCAATGCCCCGCCCGCCGTTCCCCTTGGGCACATGCTTACCCGGGGCTTGAGCGCCGACACAGGAAACGGTGCGCCGCGTGGAACAGACCCGCTGGCTTGCCGCAACTGAGGAAATCTTCTAAAGTATGTTGGATGCCGCTGATGGGCCCTGTCTGCCCCAGGATTGGGCCTGCCAACTCCCCCCGGAGGGCATTGTTGCTCCGCCACGCGCCCGCGCTGGCAAACAGTACAGATCCTTTTTGCCAAAAAAAGAGGCAGCATAGGGAGGAAGAAATGCCCAGAAATATTTCTGTGCGCGTCCCTTGGCATGACAACGGCTGGAACGGCAAGGTCTGCAAGGATCCCCAGCATAACGGCGCATGCAAGATCTTGAAGAACATTGCCAGCAAGCGACAGCAGCAAAACTGGTGCGAGGCGCATCGCGGTGAAGGCAGCGAGGTGTGGGACAACGAGGCCGTTCCGCCGTGCCTGCGGGAATCCGGATTTTTTCTTTCCCCTCGAGATCATTGTTTTATGGCAAAGCACCCCTACGTCACATTAAGTAAAAAATACAGTCACCTTTTGGACACCAAGGTCGACGTCCCGCCCAACTCCTTCATTGGTATTCCCTACGGCTGGTTTTTAAAACCGCGCTACGCCAGACTGGCGGTCCACCAGATCCACTGCACCGGCTATGATGAAGATATAGAGTTGAAAGACTTTCAGTCCAGCTTCATCTCCAACGGTATCAACCAGGAAAAGCTCCTCAAGCAGTTCTGGCGGGATGTGGTGGAGGGCGAGTCGCTCGTGGTGGCCTATGCCAAGGCAGTCCCCTTCAGTGAGTCCGGGAAGCGGGTCATCATTTCCATGAGCACCATCCAAAAACTGGGTGAACTTAAAGAATACGACTATGCCGAAAAACCCGATGGCAAGGAAAAGTTTAAGGCCTGGACGTGGGAAAGGACAATCACCCACGCCCTTTCCGGGACCAACCCTGACGGTTTCATGATCCCCTTTCATCAAATCGAGGCCTATGTCCGTGAAAACCCGGACACCACTATCGATGACCTGCTTTTATTCGCCCCGGATGAATACCGCCAAGAGTTTTCCTACGGCTGCGAGCATATTTCGCCCGACGCCCTCATCATTACCCTCAATCGCGCCCGGGAACTCCTGAAAACCTACATGGAGCTCGGTTTCCGGGCACTCCCCGGCACCTCGTGGGAAGCCCAGGTGGAATGGTGCACAAAGCAGCTGGACAGGGCTTGGCGGCAGCGGGGGCCCTTCCCGGGCTTGGGTGCGGTGCTCGGCGCCCTGGGCTTGCCCTTTGCGTATGATGTGGCGGAAGTGCTGCGCCAGAAATTTCCAGGGCCCGAACTCTGGGAGCATCTGGGTGAGGTCCTGGAAAACAAAAAAAGCCTGCGGGCCTTCCTGCCTGATGATTTGAAACCGCTTGTGGGACGTACTACGAGCGGGGATCTGGAGAACATCCTGGGGATGCTAGAGGATAACGGCGACTTTGTTAAGCTGCTCGCCCGCATGAACCTGAACCCCTCCCAGATGGACCTGCTTCTGCCCGGCAGCGAGGGCAAAGGCCATGGATATGCGATGCTCAAGCGTGTGTGCCCCTTGCTTGGCTGGGACGAAGCCATACTCGCGAAGGAGGTCCTGAAAAATCCGTATATTCTCTATGAGCAGACGCGTCTTGTCGATCCGGACCATGTCATTGGCCTTAACATGGTGGACCTGGCCCTTTTCCCTCCAGAGCCTTACGCGAGCGAGTGGTTCGGGGAGGATGACAGGCCGCTTGAAGACGCGAATGATAAAAAACGCATCCGGGCGCTCGTCACACAATATCTCGAGGAGGAGGCACAAAAGGGCAATACCTTCATGCCGCAGGAAAAGGTACTCGAGTTTTGCAACACCCGCACCACAGACTTGCCAGGAGTGCGCATCGGGGATGCCAAGATATACGGGAGAGCGCTTACTCGCCACAAGGACTTTTTTGCGCCGCTTTTTTTCAGCAGCACGGTCACGCTGCGCAGCCCTGAGGGCGAGGAAAGCAGGACAATTTGCAAGTTGAGCCGGATGGAAGAAATCGACGTGAGCATCCGCGCTGCCGTGGAAGATCACTTGGCCCGCAAGAACCTCACGGTGAAGGAGGACTGGGACGCCGTTCTCGCGGCCATGTTCCCGGCCAAAGATACGGAAAGGGAGCGGAAGAGCCGTGCGGAAAAGAAAGACGCGGTTCAAAAGATGGCGGCCTCGCCCCTTTCCGTGCTCACTGGAGGCGCGGGCACCGGTAAGACCAGCGCGCTCAGGGCCCTTTGCCATAATCGGGACATCCAGGCCGGTCGCATCCTCATCCTGACGCCTACGGGCAAGGCGCGCGTGGTCTTGAGTTCGGCCCTCCAGGATGATGGCATCGTGCATGAGGCCAAAACCGTTTTTGCGTATCTGCTGGGGCAACACAGGTGTGACGAGCGCTCGTACAGGTATTATCTTTCAGGGCGCGCGCCCGACAAGACCATTCCCCGTACCGTAATTATTGACGAAAGTTCCATGCTTACGGAAGAGATGATGGGGGCTCTCCTGCAGAGTCTCGCTTTTGCCGACAGGATTATTTTTGCTGGTGATCCCAATCAGCTACCCCCCATCGGGGCCGGCAAGCCATTCTTCGAGCTGTGCAGGAAGTTGGAGGCGGAGGAAGGCCAGCCGCATTTCAGCTGTCTCCAGGTCAACAACCGTCAGGAGGGCTTCGGCGCGGGCCTGGGGAACCTGTTCAAGGCCGAGGGCTGCCCCTTTGCCAATGACAGGGAGGTCATCGCCCGCATCATGCAGGAGGGTGATGAGACCTTCAAGGTCCTGTCTTGCGAGGGTGTGGAGTTGGTCGAGGACAAGGTCAAGGAGGCCATGGGCGAAATCTTCGACGGGCTCGGCCTCGCCGGCGACGAGCTTATCCGCTTTGACCAATCCCTCGGCGGCACGCTCCATGGCGACCGGATGAATTTTAACGACCCCGGCAAGGTCGAAAGGTGGCAGATCCTCACCCCATGGTGCAACCGGAAGCATCACGGCAGCAAGGCCCTCAACGCCATGGTGCATGAAGCCTACGGCAAGCAAACGCGACGCGGCTCGTCCACGTGGAAATGTGGCACCCGTACCCCCTTGGGCCGGGACGGCATATGCTATGGGGAAAAGGTGATCTGCACCCGTAATGAAAGCTGGAACGCAAACCGGCCCAATGGCACCATTGAACCGCTCCCCGGCAAAAAACTGGAAGATTGCCTGGGCCTGACCGCCAACGGGGAAATCGGCATTATTGGCAAGCTATACGGTAATAAGTGGAGAACGACGCATCACGGGGTACGTTTTGCCAGCCAGAAAGATTATATCTACAAGTACAAGAGCGCCGCTGGCAGCGATGAATCCGAAGACATACTGGAGCTTGCCTATGCCCTGACCATCCACAAGGCCCAAGGGTCCGGCTTTGACTACACCATCCTTGTTCTTATGAACGAAAGCGAAAGGCCATCGCCGTTCCTGAGTCGTGAAATGATTTACACCGCCCTGACGCGGCAACGGAACAAGATCATCATCATTACCAACAGGGACGCTGCCGAGATTCTGGAATACGCCAAAAATTCCGAGTTGCAAAACCGGCTTACCAATCTTTTTGGGGATATATTTTTCGCGGAGGAGCAGAGCAAGGCTTGGCATGACGAGCGCCTTGTTCACCGGGCCACCGACGGCCTGAGGCTGCGGTCAAAATCGGAGCTTGTTATCTATAATATGCTCCTTGGGGCGGGCCTCAGCGCCGTCTATGAAAAAGCCCTGGAATGGGAAGACGGCAAGGCATTGCCCGATTTCACCCTGATGGGGAGGGACGGGCCGATTTATTGGGAACACCTCGGCATGCTGGGCAATGAAAAGTATGCGAAACACTGGCAGGCGAAGAAGGAACTTTATGCAAAGCATGGCATTCGCGAAGAAGCGGGGAACCTGATCATCACCATGGATGACCCCCTCACAGGCGGCCTGGACACCCAGCGAATCGCCCAGCTTTTGAAGGGCCTTAAGCAAGGGCTTTAAAGGCCATCCCCCGGCCCCCGGCATGTCTGCCCCCGGAGTGGGCAGACATGCCGGGGCGCCAGCCTGCAAAAATGGGGAGCCCCGGCGTTCCCTTTTACATGGGGCGCCAATCTTGAGGCTGCGGGCCATCATTCACCCTTGGGCACTATCTGGACATCAATGCTGAGGTCTTCGCTCCTGACTTCATAATATTTTTCCGGCCGGGTATAGACGTTGACCGACTGGTGGCTTGTGCTAAAGGAGTTCTCCTCAAGCCAAGTGCGCTTGCCGAGCATCCTCTCCTCAAGGTCCTGCGCGGAGTGGGTGATACAGCCGATTTTGGCACAAAGTTCCTCAATTTTCTTGACTTTTTCTAGCATCTCCACATTTTTTGTCGCGTCATCGGGCATGAGGATGATGAGGAAATTCCGCGCCCTGCTGATGGAGACGTTGAGGATGTTCTGCTTGTTCAGGAACATCTGGGGAGAGCCGGAAATATAGGCGGGCGGATTGAGGAGGGCGATGATGATATCGCAACTGTCACCCTGGAAACTATGCACGGTATCGGCCGAAATCCTGATGTTTCCGGGCAGCTCCAGCGTTTCCAGCAGCCTTGCCAGTAACTTCGCCTGCACCTTGTAGGGGCTGATGACCCCTATGGTACACTCCTCCTTTGCCGGCAGGCTTTCCGCCAGCTCCTGAACAAATTCTTTTACAAACAGTGCGGAATAAATATGATAGGCGGACCCCCCCTGCATCTTTTTTGCCTTGTAGATGCTTTCATACCCCTTTACGGGAAATTTTATCAGCGTCAGCGGCCGGAGGGTCTGCCCGTTCTTGAGAAGAATCTCCCGGGGCGGCTCAGCACTCCTGTGATGTCTTAAAAGGCCGCCGTAGGTGAACCGGCTCACGAGCTCGCCAATGGCGGGGACGCTCCTGTATTGCGTGTCAAGGCTTTGGACGGGGTAGGGGTGCGGGGTGGTGATAGGCGTAGTAAAATCCTTGAGGCCCGTCAGGGTATAGATATTTTCATCTTTCCAGTCATCAAGACGCGCGATAGGCTGGATTTGGAACGGGTCGCCCGCGATAATGAATTTTTTCGGCTTCAATTTGTAAAGAGCATACACCATCCATGGGAGATGGATCATGGATGCCTCGTCGATCACCACATAGTCCCAATGCATAGCGGAGAGCGGTTCCCTTTTTCCCTCTTGCAGGAGAAAGTAGTCATAGGGCACGCGCGCCATGGTGGTGATGGTTACATTTACCGGATGTGCATGTATGTCGAATGTCCTTTCCCGATATATGCCGGCTTGCTCCAGATCCTCGTCGTTGGTCGTGCCAAAGCGCAACAGGCACTTTTCCGCTTCTTCGGGGCTGAGTTCTCGCCGCAGGCTCTGGGTCAGCACATCCGCGGCCTTGTTGGTGGGAGTAAGGCACAAGATACGCAGCCGCGTCTCCTCCCGGAGCCTGGGAGCCAAAACGTTGCGCGCAAGCCAAGTGGTTTTTCCCGTCCCGGGTGGGCCGAAAACGAATTCGATATTTTCCGGCAAACGGGCGTGCAGGTCATGACCGTCGGCCCAGCAGGACGCGTTGCCCAAGTTCATGAACGCATCGTACAATTCTTTAAAAAGAAAGGTGCGACTCTTCACTTCCAGCGTGGCGCCAGTGGCCTGGGCAAGATTCAGCCCGTCCAGCTGGGCCTTTTTGCGCAGCTTCGCGCGCAGGGTGAAGGATTTGACGCTCATGGCCTCCAGCAGGACACTTTTTGACTCGTCGCCAAAATGGATGAGAAGCGTTATGTCCGAGAGGTCTTCGAGATATGCGGGGATGGGCCTGCCGGGGCGTGTGAGGACAAGGGTCTTGCCGCCGGGAGTTTCCAGCTCGACCTTGTCGAAGTTAAGCCGGAGGCTTCCGGCCTGTTCCAAGGTTTCCCTCTCCTCCCGCAGTTCAAGCTCCATCATAAGCCTGAACCACTCGTACGAATACCTGGGCGCCCTCGCGGCCCTGTCCCACTGCTCGCCAACCTCGACCAGGTCCCGGATTTCCGCCTCCGCCTGCCGCTGCCGGCGCTCGATCCTTTCCTTCAGTTTTACCGAGGGCAGGGTGTATTCGTCGTCCAGGACGGTCTCCTCCGGGTTTTCCGGCGCTTGCGATGTCTGGAGGGCGCTCGCGGGCGTTTTTAAGTCACGGTACACTTTCCGGAAAAGGTTTTTCACCTTTTGCTCCCGGGAAGTGTCCCCGGCGGCGGAAGCCATCTCATCGAAAGATGGGGCGGTCCGGTCTTTCGCCTCTGCAAAACGCTCAAGGGCCACGCGAGCTTCTTCGGGGGTCAGGCCCAGCCTTTGCGCATAGGCCGGAATATCCTGGACGCTTCCCAGCGCATTTTGTCCGCTCTCCAAAAAGCGGCACAGCTGATACCGGCCAGCCAGCTCAGTCCTGTACACCTTCTTTATCCCGTCGCTCCCGAGGGCGGCGGGGGTTACAAATCCGCCGTTGCCATTTTCCATCCATGGCAGCGTGCGCAACTTGCGACTCTGGCTGGCTTCAAAAAATTCCGTCCTTTCCTTGTGGTATACATAGGTATGGACACCGCCCAGGAGGTGGGGAACGTCGCCAGCAAGTGAGGCTCCGTGCGGTAGAGTGCCCTCCTTTAGCAGTTTCCGGAGGGTGGCGACCAGCAGCCGTGAAGCGCCGGGGGCCGTCTGGGCCATGTCGAGCAGGGCATCCATGCCGTCCAGATACCATTCGCGCCAGGTGTGCTCATCCTGCCGGTGGGCAAGTTTTGTCCAGTCCGTTTTCAAGGCCAGGGCCTGTTCACGGGACAGGTCCCTTTGCAAGAGGCGGGGATAGTGGGCCACCTGTAATTCCCCAAGAAATTTTACCAGGAGTTTTTTCTCGCCAGGACCGATAAGGGTGAGATATACGGAAAGATCAATATATTTGGCGTGTCCAGAGCAGCTGAACCAGTCTTTCAGATGTCTTTTTGGGTAGTATAAATCCAGAGGCCTGTAGAGGTTGCCATCATCCTGGGCCAATAAAAAAGGACAGTCGCGGAGAGCTTCAAACCCCTCTTCCCTTTCAGCGTCCGTTTTTGGCCCCTTGTACCAATCGAAGAACAGGAGAAAATCATTCTTGAAATCCCGGCTTTTGCCCTCTCTGTAGGCCGGGAGGATGCTCAGGAGCATCCTGTCGAACGGTTTTGCCTCGCCGAGCCCGAAGTCCTGCAGAAACCTGGCGGTCTCCTGCCTGTCGAGGAGCTGTTGGAGGACGCGCCGGCACATGTCTCCCGGGTCGCCCGAGAGGAAGATTTGCGGATGATCGCCATCATCAAAGGGGATGCAGGCCTTTCCCTGCTCGTCGATGAGCACGGGCGCCCTTTTGGCGAGCTCCCGCCGGTTTTTCCCGCGCGGGTCAGCCAGCCACGCGTAAAAGGCATGCCACCAGTCAAGGCACTGCCTTTCCATGAACTCCGCGGTGATGCCCGGAACCGGCAACTCCTGGCCTTTTCTCCTGCCCTTGAGAATGGCGTCTTCACCGAGAAAACCGCGGATCATCCCGCCGATATGCGCGGCGAGCTCCTTGTCCCGGTCCTGGATATCGTCGCGTCCGAGGCTGCAGAATACCCAGCGGGCGGTGGCTATGCCGCTGAGCTCCCGCAACTGCTCGTTGGAAAACACCCTGGGGAGTTCCGGCACGGCAGCCCAGATGGCGTCCGCGGGGCCGGCATAGCCATCTTGCGCGGGAATGATGGCGTCCTTGCCGGAGGCGAAGGCCTCCTGGATCTTTTCATAGAATGGCCGGAAGGAGATGCTGTCCCTGTTGTCCTCACCGGGCGCCTTATAGGGAAGGATGGTGAAAATGTCGTCATCAATGTACCGGCACCCGCGCCTGAGCCCCAAATCCCTGATGTGGGGGAGGGCGGCCGCCGCCAGCGCCGCCAGCCGGCGGATCAGGTCCTTGTTGTGCCCGCTGCCCGCGAGGATGCCTTCCCGGCTGTCCGTGAGCCTGAAGGGCGCGTGCAGTATGAAGTTGAGGTTCGTTGTCTCCTTGGTGGGGAAATAGCAGAACGCCGGGTGGGCCTTGGCGTATAATTTCCCGTCCGCATGGAAGAAGCCGACGGTGTAGCGTAACGTATCGTTGAATTTTTGTGAGTAGCAAAAAAGCGTGCGCGTTTCCCTTTTTCCCTCATATTCATATAGGAGCTCGGTATCTTCAAAGATACAGTCGCCCACCACTTCCCGTTCAAGGATTTTTTTGGAATAGGCGCCGCGCTTATCCTTGATTCTGAAATGCAGGCTTTGAAGATTGTTCAAGAACAGAAGGGGAAAGGTCAGGCTGCGCAACTTTTGGGAAATATCCGTGAATGCCGCTTTCGCCTCACGGTCAGGATGGTCAAAGGGGAAGATGAAGAGCGTTTCCTCGGGGCGGCGTAACCCATGGTCATGCCCTATTACACGGGGGACAAGAAAGTTTTCAATACAAAAAGAAAATTCAGAATCATAAATTTCCGGACGCGTTGTGTATTGAAATACCGCCTTGAAGCCGACGCCGAACTTTCCAATGGTGTTTTCCTCGTCCTTCTTGGCCGAAGCGCCAATGGTACAGATGGCGTTGACGTCGCCGATTTGCCCTTTGGCAAGGTCCTCATTTTCGGACTCGGGATCAGTGATGTTGAAGTGACGCGTGCCGTTGTGGAAAAAAAGCAGCCTGTCCTCCTCCAGTTCAAAACGCGTTTCGCTTGCGCCGGCGTCATCGGCGTTTTGCAGGAGTTCATAAAGAAAGTGCGCCTGTTCCCTGTATTTTCCCACGGCGCCGTCCTTCACTCCGTGAAAGGCAACATCGTCATGGAGCGTTTCCGCGGACTTCGTCCTTTTGGCGGTAAGGCGCGAAAAATATTCCCTCTGCTCTTCTTTCATGGCGGTTCCCCGTTATTTCCGGCGTTTGGCGGTGCCTGCCACCGGGCGCCAAGCTACCTCAAGAGGCTAATGCGCTTTTGGATATATCATAAACGATTCCCTGTTTCCTTTGTAGCCCCCTGCCTGCCAGAGTTCAAGAGGCGCTTCCGCCTCCTCCGTCACACGGGTGCCCGCCACGCGCTGGCCCCGGCCGGAAGGCGAAAATGCCCTAACGGTTGCGAAGCGCCGTTTCGCCGGGGGCGCACCGTCTTTTCGTCTTTACGAAAACTGCAAAAACTTCTATCGTAAAGCCTTGCGGCATGATGACTATCGGCGCGGCCACGGGCCGGGCCGCTTGCGTTGCGCCCGTGAGGGCAAGCCCAGCACAGTTCTTTGCGGAAAGCGTCAGCATTTGCCATGAACAAAAATCACGCCATCCTCGCCGGCCCCCTGTTTTTCGCGCTCCTCGGCACCGCATTCTGCGTGTGGAGCGCACTCGGCAATGCCGTCAATTTCTGCGTCACCACCGGCTGTACCCTGTATCAGGACTTCACCGTCGCGGGCATTTCCCTCTGGTGGTTCGGCACGGCGGCCTTCGGGGCGCTCGCCGGGCTTTCCCTGCTGGGCGCGGCCGAGTGGGGCCGCATCCTCGCGGGCCTCGCCCTTGCGGGCGACATCTGCCTCTTGCTGCTCATGGCCTTCACCGCGCCCTGTATCAGCTGTCTCGTGGCTGCGGCGCTCTTTGCCATCATCTATTTCCTCCTGCGCCGCGTGCCTGCCCCGCAAAGCCGGATGCGCCCCGAGACCAGACACCACTCCGTCCTGCTCTGGGTCTGGGCGGCGCTCTTTGTCATCAATGTGGGGGCCGTGGCCCGCTCGCAGGCCGATGTCTGGCCCATCCTCGACGAAAGCGAGAATGCGGTCACGCGCATGTTCTTCTCGCCCTCCTGCCGCTATTGCATCGAGGGCATCAACGCCCTTTCCGGCAATGTGGACGTGGCCTTCTACCCGCTCGCCGAGACCGAGGCCGACGTCTGGAAGGTGGCGCGGATGCGCAGCCTCCTCGACGAGGGCCTCAATATCGCGCAGGCCCTGGCCCAGAGCCAGAACGCCCAGGCCCCCTCGGGCTTCGCCGCCTGGCGCCCGGACATGCTGCTGTTGCGCTTCCGCCTGTTACGCAACAAGGCGCACATCTTCGCCGCAGGTTCGCAGGGCGTGCCCTTCTTCGAGCAGCGGGGCCTTCCCGGCGACATCCGCGAGCGCGTGGAGCGCAGCCAGCAGCCGCGCAGCCCCGCCGCGGCCGCGCGTCCGGTCCGTAGCGCGCCCGTGGATGACACGCCCCGCGACGAGAGCCTGCCCGTGGACACCGGGCTCGGCGAGGCGGGCACCACCCAGTGCGGGGGCGGCCGCCCCTGCCCGCCCGGCGTGGAGCCGCGCTAGCCGCGCCCCGCATCCCCGCCTGCCGCGCTGCGCGACTTCTCCGTTGCTGCCCTCTGCGGCTTTCTTGAAATTTGCCGCGCCGGCGCGTATAGTGCCGCTTTCGCAAGTCCTCTTTTTCTGCGGCGAGCACCGCAGCCGGGAGCGTCCATGCTTGAATATATCCGCACCAGCGCCCAGTCCTTCGGCGTCAAGGTGGCCTTCGGCGTCATCATCCTTGTTTTCGTCTTCTGGGGCGTGGGCAATTTCAATGACCGGGACTACAGCAATGTGGTCGCAATGGTGAACGGCCAGCCCATCCTGGCGCAGGAGTTCGAGCGCGCCTATCGCAACGCCGAGGAATACCTGCTCCGCACCAATCCCGGCCTCACCCGCGAGCAGCTCATCCGCGACCACCTCGGCCGCACCGTGCTCAACGACCTCATCCGCCAGACCCTCGTCCTGCAGGAGGCCGAGCGCGCGGGCATCACCGTCACCCCGGTGGAGCTGCGCCAGGCCGTGGGCAAGATGCGCGCCTTCCAGGACGACAAGGGCCGCTTCGACCCGGACGCCTACACCCGCGTGCTCGCCGCCCAGCGCAAGAGCCCGGCCCAGTACGAGAAGGAACTGGCGGACGAGCTCCTGGCGGGCAAGATTTACGCCCTCGTCACGGCCCCGGCCTGGACGGACCCGGACGAGGCCCGCCACCGCTATGACTTTTTGCGCGAGCGCCGCAGCGTGGACTATATCTTCGTGCCCGCAAGCCGCTTTGCCGACAAGGTGCAGGTGACCGATGCCGAGGCGCAGGCCTGGTATGACGGCCACAAGGCGGATTTTGCCATCCCCGCGCAGGTCAATGTGGCCTATGTGGCCGTGCGCCCGGAGGAGCTGGTCAAGCCCGAAACCATCAGCGAGGCCGACGCCCGCGCCTGGTACGAGGCCAACAGGAGCCACTTCGAGCAGCCGGAGCAGGTGCGCGCGGCCCATATCCTCGTGCCGCTCCCCGCCGATGCCGACGCGGCGGCCGAAGAGGCGGCCCGCGGGGCGCTCGCCGCGGCCCAGGCGCGCCTCAAGGCCGGGGAGACCTTCGCCAAGGTCGCCGACGCGGTGAACCCCGAGGGCGCGGCGGGCCCGGGCGGCGAGCTCGGCTGGATCACGCGCGGCAAGACGGTTCCCGCCTTCGAGGAGGCGGCCTTCGCCCTCGAGCCGGGCACGATCTCGGAGCCGGTGCGCAGCCCCTTCGGCTATCACCTCATCCTTGTGGAGGAAAAGACGCCCGGCGGCGTGCAGGACTTTGAAAAGGTCATTGCCGAGGCGCGCAAGGGCGCGGCCTTCGAGCAGGGCTCGGACAAGCTCCACGAGGCGCTCGACAGCCTCATCGAGGACAATATCCTCAACAAGCCTCTCGCCGAGAGCGCGGAACGCCACGGCCTCAAGGCCGCGGAGAGCGGCTTCCTCGACAGGGAGGGCCTCATGGAAAAGCTCGGCGTCAAGCCCGAGGGGGCCGAGGCCCTGCTTGCGGCCGGGGCGGGCCTTCCCGTGGACAGCGCTCTCGAGGCGGGCGACAGCTACCTCGTCGCGCGCGTGCTTGCCACGGAGCCGCCGTCCACGAAGCCCTTCGCCGAGGTGAAGGAAGGCATCGTGAAGCGGCTTTCCGCAGAAAAGGCGCTTGCCGACGCGCTGGCGAGTGCGCAGGCCACGCTCGCGGGGCTCAAGAACGGTCCGCTTGCCGAGGCCGAGGCCAAAAAGCTCGGCGTCAGGGTCGCGCCCGTGGTGGAACGCGGGGGCAGCCTTGCGGACTTCGCGCAGGACCCGGCGCTCACGGCGGCCATCTTCACGGACAAGCCCGGCGACTGGCTCACCCGCGTCTACAGCGTCACGGGCCCGGAGGGACCGGGCGCGCTCATCTGCCGCGTGGCCAAGGTGCTCCCGCCCGACGACGCGGGCTTCGAGAGCGTGGCCGAGGCGCTGGCCGAGGGCGTGAAGCGCGAGCGCGAGGACGCCGTCTATGCCATCTTTATCCAGAGCCTCGCCGACAAGGCCAAGGTGGAAGTGGTCAACAGCAACCTCGTTGACCGCGTGAACATGTAGGCGCGGCCCCGCGTCCCGGAGGCATCCATGTGCGGCATCATCGGCTATGTGGGGCATCGCCCGGCGGTTCCCGTGGTGGTGGAGGGGCTGGAGCGGCTGGAATACCGCGGCTATGATTCCGCGGGCGTGGCCTGGGAGCAGCTGGGCCAGCTCCATGTGCTCAGGGCCAAGGGCAAGCTTTCGGCCCTCAAGGAAAAGCTCGCCGATTCCCCGGCCGTCACCGCCACCTGCGCCATGGGCCACACCCGCTGGGCCACCCACGGCGTCCCGGCGGAGCGCAACGCGCACCCGCACCTTGCCAATGACGGCACCCTCGCGCTCGTCCACAACGGCATCATCGAGAATTATCAGGAGCTCAAGACCGAGCTTGCGGCCCTGGGCTACGAATTCCATTCGGAGACGGACACCGAGGTGCTCGTCAACCTCATCGCCGAGCGACGCAAGACCGAGCCGGACCTGCTCCACGCCTTCGCCCAGGCATTGCGCGAGGCGCACGGGGCCTACGCCGTGTGCCTGCTCGACGTGGCGGAGCCGGATACCCTCCTTGCGGCGCGCATGTCCGCGCCGCTCATCCTCGGCCTCGGCACGGGCGAGAACTTCGTGGCCTCGGACATCCCGGCCTTTTTGCCCTACACGCGGCGGGTGGTCTTTCTGGAGGACGGGGAGATCGTGCGCGCCACCGCGTCGGAGCACGGGATCTTCCGCCTTGCGGACCTCACGCCCGTGGAGCGCGAGGCCCAGGTCATCCAGTGGGACATGCAGGCCGCGCAAAAGGACGGCTTCCGCCACTTCATGCTCAAGGAAATCTTCGAGCAGCCGCGCGTCATCACCGACGGCCTTGCCGGGCGCGTGGCCCACCCGGGCGACGGCGTGGTGCTCCCCGAAATCGCGCAGCTCCCCGTGCCGAAGCGCCTCCATGTGGTGGCCTGCGGCACTTCCTACCATGCCGGGCTCTGGGGGCGCCACCTGCTGGAGGCCTGGGCGGGCATCCCCGTGCAGGTGGAAATCGCCTCGGAGTTCCGCTACCGCGAGAAGCCGCGCTTCGGCGAGGGCGAGATGGGCCTCGTCATCAGCCAGAGCGGCGAAACGGCGGACACGCTGGCCGCGCTCCGGCTCATGAAGGAGCAGGGCCTGCCCGTGCTCGGCCTGTGCAACGTGGTGGGCTCGTCCATCGCGCGCGAGGCGGACGCCGTGTTCTTCACCCAGGCCGGCCCGGAAATCAGCGTGGCCTCCACCAAGGCCATGTGCAGCCAGATGCTGAGTCTCGCGCTCATGGCCCTCCATTGGAGCGAGCGCACGGGCGCGCTCGACGCGGCCGCCCGCAAGGAGCGCATCGGCCTGCTCCAGTCGCTGCCCGCGCTGCTCGACGACCATTTGCCGCAGATGCACAAGACCGCGCGCGAGCTGGCGCTCAAGTACGCGCAGGCGGCCAATTTCTTCTATCTCGGCCGCGGGCACTGCTTCCCGCTGGCGCTGGAGGGCGCGCTCAAGCTCAAGGAGCTCTCCTATATCCACGCCGAGGGCTACGCCGCGGGCGAGATGAAGCACGGGCCCATCGCGCTCATCGACCCGGCCTTCCCCACCTTCGCGCTGGCGCTGGACGACGCGCTCTTCCCGAAGGTGAAGTCCAATATCGAGGAAGTGCAGGCGAGGCAGGGCAAGGTCATCGCGCTCACCAATCCCGGCATGGAGCTCGCCACGGACGACGTGTGGCGCATCCCGTATCTTCCCGCGCCGCTTGCGGCCTTCGCGGCCCTGCCCGCGCTCCAGCTTTTCAGCTACGAGGTGGCGGACTATCTCGGCAAGGATGTGGACCAGCCGCGCAACCTCGCCAAGAGCGTCACCGTGGAGTGACGGCTGGGCCGGGCCATGCTGAAACCCTTCTATCAGGGCAAGCTCGACACCTTCTGCGCCATCTACGCGGTGCTCAACGCGCTGCGCCTGCTCTACGGCATCCGCGTGCTCAAGGCGCGCGACATCCTCAACGAGACCCTCATGGGCCTCGCCTCCCGGCCCGAGGCCTTCCGCGCCGTGCTCACCCAGGAGACGGACTATATCCCGCTCGTGGACAATCTGCTCCGCATCCAGTCCCGCGCCTATCCGCTGGACATCCGCGCGCCCTACGCGCAGGGGCCGCTGCCCGGGCCGGACGCCTTTTTCGCCGCCTGCAAGGACTGGCTGGCGCCGGGGCGCGGGCGGGCCATCGTGTTCCGCTTTTTGCGCAGCCTCACGCCCGAGGGCGGCCCCATGAACCGCCACTGGACCACGGCCGACCGCGCGGACGGCGACGTCCTCCATCTCTTTGACTGCAGCCACGAGGCCGAGGCCATCCTCAACATCAACAGGGCGAGCTTTGTGACCAGCGCGGACCGCGTTTCGGCCGAGCGGCTCCTCCACATCCAGCCCGAAAGCGCGCGCTTCTTGCGCGTGCCCTTCTGACGCGATGCCTTCCGCTTCCCGCCGTCCTTTACCCGTCTGGGCCCTGAGCCTCGGCTGCCCCAAGAACCGGGTGGACAGCGAGCGCCTGCTGGGCTCGCTGGGCTTCCCCGTCAAGCCCGTGCCACACATGGGCAGAAGCCGCCTTGTGTTCATCAATACCTGCGGCTTCATCGAGCCCGCGGTGCGCGAGTCTATCCGCGCCGTGCTCGACGCGGCCAGGCATCTTGAGAAGCTGCGCCGCCGCCCGCTGCTCGCCGTGGCGGGCTGCATGGTGGGCCGCTACGGCGTGGCCGAGCTCGCGAAAGAACTTCCGGAAGTGGACCTCTGGCTCTCTACGGAGGAGCTTGAGCGCTGGCCCGCGCTCGTGCGGGCGGCCCTCGGGCTCGCGGCCGCGCCGGAAACGCGCCCGGAGGGGCGCCTGCTCTCCACCGGGCCTTCCTATGCGTGGCTCAAGGTGGGGGAGGGCTGCCGCCACCGCTGCGCCTTCTGCACCATCCCGTCCATTCGCGGGCCCCTGCGCTCCACGCCCATGGAGACGCTGCTCGCCGAGGCCCGCTCACTCCTCGCGCAGGGCGTGCGCGAGCTTGACCTCGTGGCGCAGGATGTTTCCGCCTGGGGCAGCGACTTCAAGGGCGGCGAGCGCCCGCAGCTCACGGAGCTCATCACCGCGCTGGCCGGGCTCGACGGCCTCACCTGGCTGCGACTGCTCTATCTCTATCCCACGGGCGTGACGGAGGGGCTGCTCAGGCGCATGGCCGAGCTCGGCCCCCCGGTGCTCCCCTATCTGGACATTCCCTTCCAGCATGTGGCCCCAAAGCTTTTGCGCTCCATGGGCCGCCCTTTCGCGGGCGACCCGCGCCGCGTGCTCGAGCGCGTGCGCGCGTACCTTCCGGACGCGGCCATCCGCACCACCTTCATCGTCGGCTATCCCGGAGAGACCGAGGCGCAGTTTGCGGAGCTCTGCCGCTTTGTGGAGGAGGCGCGCTTCACGCATCTCGGCGTTTTCGCCTACCAGGCGGAGGAGGGCACGCCCGCGGCGGAACTCCCCGATGAGGTCCCCGTGCCTGTGCGCGAGGAGCGCCGGGCGCAACTCATGGAGATTCAGGCGGGCATCAGCGCGGACATTCTGGCGCAGTTCGTGGGGAGCCGCCTCCCCGTGCTGGTGGACGCGCCCGCTCCCGACTGGCCGGGCTTGCACCGGGGCCGGACATGGTTTCAGGCCCCGGAAGTAGACGGCACGACCTGGGTGAGCGGGCCCGGCGTCTCGCCCGGAGCCTTGCTGGAGTGCGATATGGTGGAAAGCTCGGACTACGACCTGAGCGCCCTCGCCTGAGCCGCGCTTCCGGCTCAGAGCTGGTAGAGGAAGGCGGGCGCGAGCCCCCGCTCGCCGAGATTCCCGGCCAGCTCCAGCGCGTCCGCAAGGCCCAGGGCCTCGGCCGCGCCGCGCAAGAGCCGCTCCACAAGGGCGGTGCGGCTGCCCTCCTTCCTGCGCAGCAGGGGGCGGTCGGCGGGCACGCCCGTTTTTTGCGCAAGCCAGTCGAGCGCCGCGTCCTGACCGCCCATGACATCCACAAGGCCGAGGGCCTTGGCCTCCTGCCCGGTGAAAATCTTGCCGTCCGCGAGCTTGGCGGCCTGCTCCCGCTCCATGTGCCGCCCCTTGGCCACGATGGCCACAAACTGCTCGTGCATGTCCATGAGCACATGCTCGAGATAGGCGCGGTCTTTCGGCGTGAGCGGATGCAGGTAGGAAGCCGCGTCCTTGTAGGGCGCGGTCACGAGCGTCTCCTGTCCGACGCCCACCTTGTCCATGAGGCCCTGGAGCTGCGGGATGTCCATGCGCACGCCGATGGAGCCCGTGACCGTGGAAGGATTGGCGAAGATGCGCTCCCCGGCCATGCTCACCATGAGCCCGCCCGAGGCCGCCGTGGCCCCCATGCTGACCACGACGGGGACCTTGCGGGCGAGGCGCGCGAGTGCGGCATAGATTTCTTGCGAGGCCGCGGCGCCCCCGCCGGGGGAATCCACCCGCAGGAGCACGCCCTTCACGCGGCCGTCCTGCTCCAGCCGGCGTATCCAGGCGAGGGTGGGCGCGGGGTCAAGGATGGGCCCGCGCACGGTGACGAGCGCGAGCCGCTCGCCGGGGCCGGGGAGCGCCGCGAGCCGCCCGATGCCCGCGGCCGCCGCCAGCGCGAGCAGGCAGAGGCCCCAGAAGATGAAGGGATGCCGCTTGCGGAAGGGCGGCCTGAAGAGCCCCTGCCACACGGATGCCGGAATGCGGGAAAGCGGGCAGACAGCGCAGCCTTTGTCGGCCTCAAGGGCGAAGTCGCGGCCGGGGCCTGCCGCTGGCCGGGGCGCGCTTTCGGGCCCCGTCACGGGCGTGGATTCGTTGTCAGGCATGGGAAGCTCCTGAAGTTGGGGAGGATGGCGCGCCCGCGGCGTGCTCCGCGCTGTCCTGCGCGGCATCGGGCCAGCGCCGCGCCGCCTCCTCGCGCAGCCGGAATTTCTGTATCTTGCCGCTGGCGGTGAGCGGAAATTCCTCCACCACGGCCACATGCCGCGGAATCTTGTGCCAGGCGATCTTTCCCCTGCACCACTGGCGCACGGCCTTCGCGTCCGGCGCCGCGCCGGGCCTGGGCAGGATGAAGGCCGCCACTTCCTCGCCGTATTTGCGGCTGGGGACGCCCACCACCGCCACGTCCATGACGCCCGGCATCCCGAGGAGGAATTCCTCGATTTCGCGCGGATAGATATTTTCGCCGCCGCGGATGATCATGTCCTTGATGCGGCCGGTGATGGTGAGATAGCCAGCCTCGTCCATGACGCCGAGGTCGCCGGAGCGCAGCCAGCCCTCGGGCGTCACGGCCCGCGCCGTGTCCTCGGGGAGCTTGTAATAGCCCTTCATCACGTTGTAGCCGCGGCAGAGGATCTCGCCGGGCGTGCCGCGCGGCAGCTCATCCACGCCGCCGGGCGCGGCCACGCGCACCTCGATGCCGGGGAGCGCCCGGCCCACGGTCTCGCAGCGCAAGGCAAGCGGATCATGGATGTCGGATTGCGTCATCACCGGCGAGGCCTCGGTGAGGCCGTAGCAGATGGTGATCTCGCGCATGTGCATGTCCTCCACCACGCGGCGCATGAGCGGCTCCGGGCAGACCGAGCCCGCCATGATGCCCGTGCGCAGCGAGGAGAGGTCGAACTCGTGAAAGCGCCTGTGCTCCAGCTCGGCGATGAACATGGTGGGCACGCCGTAGAGCGCCGTCGCGCGCTCCCGCTCCACGGCCTCCAGCACATGCAGGGGATTGAAGCTCTCGAGCACCACCATGGCCGCGCCGTGGTTGACGCAGGCCATGACCCCGAGCACGCAGCCGAAACAGTGGAAGAGCGGCACGGGCAGGCACACGCGGTCCTCTTCCGTGAAGCGCTGGCGGCGGCCTATCCAGTAGCCGTTGAGGCCCACGCCCACATGGCTGAGCATGACCCCGCGCGGGAAGCCCGTGGTGCCGGAAGTGTACTGCATATTGATGGCGTCGTGCGGGTCAAGCTGCGCCTGGCGCGCCTGGTAGTCGGCCTCGTCGGTCATGGCCGAAAGCGCGAGGATTTCGGGCATGGAGAACATGCCGCGGTGCTTTTCCGCGCCGAGAAAGCACACGCGCCGCAGGTGCGGGAGCGCCTTGCTGCGCAGGCCGCCTGCGCGGGGCTGGGCGCGCAGCTCCGGCGCGATGGCGTGGAGGGTGTCGAGGAAGCTGTGGTCGCGCAGGCTCTCGATGAGAAAGAGGTTCTCGCATTCAGACTGCCCGAGCAGGTAGCGAAGCTCGTGCTCCCGGCAATTGGTGTTCACCGTGAGCAGGATGGCGCCGATGCGCGCCGTGGCGAACTGGAGCGCCACCCACCACGGCACATTGGTGGCCCACACGGCCACCTTCTCGCCCTTCTTGATGCCGAGCGCCATGAGGCCCTTGGCGAGCCGGTCCACGAGCGCGCCGAATTCCCGCCAGGTGAGGCGGTAGCCGCGGTCCGCGTAGATGAGGGCGTCCCGGTCCGGGAAGCGGGCGATGGTGTCATCAAGGATCTGCCCGAGCGTCCACTCGCGCAGCACGAAATCCTCACTGTCCTGATGCTGGGGAATGGCGGTGCTCATGGATTGTAGGCCACCCCGAGGATGCGCACCGGCTCCCCGTCCAGCGCGGTGAGCGCGTGGGGCACGATGGAATTGTAATAGATGGTCTCGCCGGGCGAAAGCGCAAAGCTCTCGCGGCCATAGCGCACGCCGAGCCGCCCGGCCAGCACGAGGATGAACTCCTCGCCCTGATGGGAGGAGAGGTGCGGCTCGGCATCGGGCGCGGGCGGGAAAAATTCCACGCAAAAGGGCTCCATGTTGCGGTCGCTCTTGCCCTTGCCGAGCACCTGATAGATGTAGCCGGGGCGGCGCATGTCCGCCGCGGGCTCGGCGTGGCCGCCCTGCGGGGCGTGGGCGGAGTCCTCCGCCGGGGGTGTCATGTGCCGGCCGTCGGGAAAATCCTCGATGCGGGAGATGACCGGATCGGTAGATTCCTCGCCGTCGAGAAAGGTGCCGAGGCGCACGTCCAGGGCGCGCGCCACCTTTTGCAGGGTGCCGATGGGCGGATAGATGTCGCCGTTTTCGAGGCCGGCCAGAAAGGCCGGGGAGAGATTGGTGGTCTCGGCGAGGGCGGCGAGGTCAAGGCCTCGCGCTTCCCGGAACGCGCGGACGCGCGCGCCGATGGCGGTGTCACGCGGGGGCGTGGCTGGGCCGGGCATTGGGGCTCCTTGGAAAAAATGGGAATGTGGCAGGCTCCGCTTTCGTGCGCGGAACCGGAGTATCTGGCACTATAGCGGCAAGCGCGCGCCGAGGCAAGCGGGGAGGGGACGGGAGGGGCTGCTCCGGCGGAACGCCCCGGCCATCCCTCCCCGCGCGAGCGGCCGTCCGCCCCTTTTTCACCGCCCCGCCCTTGCCAAGCGGCCCGGACAATGCCACTCTTGGCGGACGGGGCGCGCCGCATCAGGCGCCCGCCGCGCACCCACATCCCCATGCAAAGCCCCACGCCCACGCTGGCGCGCCGTTACGGCTTCAAGCTTTTGGCCAACATGGCCTCCGTCCCGGTCTACCTCGTCATGGAGGCCATCCTGCCGCGCGCCCTCGGGCCGCAGCTGTACGGCAATTACAGCTTTGCCACCAATCTTTTCCAGCAGCTCTCCGGCTTTCTCGACATGGGCACCTCCACCTGCTTTTACAATGCCCTGTCGCGCCGCCGGGACGAGACGGCGCTCGCCGGCTTCTACCTGCGCGTGAGCCTCGGCGTGGCCGTGGTGAGCGGCCTTGCGGCCATCCTCATGCTCTGGCCGCCCGTGGGGGGCCTGCTCATGCCGGGCGTGCCGCTGTGGCTCGCGCCGCTGGCCGCGCTCTGGGCCTTTTTGACGTGGTGGAGCCGCGTGCTTCGCTCCATGAACGACGCCCTCGGGGCCACCATCCCCTCGGAGCTCGCGCGCACCGTCATTTCCCTCCTCGCCGTGGCGCTTTTGGGCCTGCTCTTCTGGGGGAACTGGCTCACCATCGGAAGTCTCTTCGTGCAGCAGTACCTCATGCTTGGGGCCACGGCTCTCGCTTTCTGGCTGGTGAGCCGCCGCCACTGGGTGGCGCGCGGCGTGCCCCTGCACCTTACGCCGGACAAGGCCCAGATGCGGGCCTATGGCCGGGAATTTTTCGACTACAGCCATCCGCTCTTCGTGCAGGCCCTGCTTTCCTTCTTCATGCTCACGGCCGAGCGCTGGCTGCTCCAGTGGTTCGACGGCAGCGCCCAGCAGGGCTTTTTCGCGCTGTCGCAAAAGGTGAGCATGGCCTGCTTCCTCTTTGTCTCGGCCATGACGCCGCTCGTCATGCGCGAGCTCTCCATCGCCTGGGGCCAGAAGGATGTCACGGCCATGGGACGGCTGCTCACGCGCTTCGCGCCCCTGCTCTACGCCGTGGCGGCCTATTTTTCCTGCTTCACCCTCGCCGAGGGCGCGGCCCTGGTGGAATTTTTCGGCGGCGCCCAGTTCGCCGCGGCCCTGCTCCCGGTGCAGATCATGGCGCTCTATCCGCTGCACCAGGCCTATGGGCAGCTCGCGGGCTCGGTGTTTCACGCCACCGGGCGCACGCGCGTTTTGCGCAACCTGGCGGCGCTGGAATGTGTCTATGGCTTCGCGACCGCGTGGCTGCTGCTCGCCCCGGCGCAGCTCGGGGGCCTCAACCTCGGGGCCACGGGCCTCGCCGTCAAGACCGTGGCCGTGCAATGCGTGACCGTGAACCTCTATCTCTGGCTGGCCTCGCGCTTCATCCCCTTTGATTTCTGGCGCAATGCCGCCCATCAGGTATTGTGTGTGGCCGCCCTCCTGGCGCTGGCCTTCGGCGCGCGCGAGGCCACTTCTTCGCTGGGGGATCTGCTCGCGGGCGCAGGGTTCGACACGCCGCTCGACGGCATCCTGCGCTTTGTCCTCTCCGGGGTGGTCTATACCTTCCTCACGGGTGGGCTCTGCCTGCTGGCCCCGCGCCTGCTCGGCCTCACAAGGCAGGAATTGCGCGAGCTCATGGTGCGCTTCCGCCTCGCCCTGCTCAGGCGCTGAGGCCGGAGCCTCACGGCGTCGGCCCCCGAGAAGCCCGCTTGCAATCGCCCCTGCCAAGGCTTAGAATGAGAGTTCGGGCAGGGGCTTGCGGCCCCGTCCCGGATTTCAGGAGACACTATGGAAGTCATCATCAACGGCACGCGCGAAAGCGGGGATTTTTCCACGGTGCTCGCCCTGCTCGAAGCGCGCGGCCACGCGCCCAAAGCCGTGGTCGTGGAGCTCAACGGCGCCATCGTTCCCGCGGCGGACTTCGCCGCCCGCGCGCTCGCCGACGGCGACACGGTCGAGATCGTCCAGTTCGTGGGCGGCGGCTAGAGCCGGCCCCGCGCGGTTTTTCCCGTCCGGTATCGGAAATCTCTCCTTCCTTCTACCCAAGCGCATATATTTTGGAGCCGCCGCAGGGGCGGCGGAGGCACTATGCGGGACGATCCACTGGTCATCGGCGGCGTGACCCTGAAAAGCCGCCTCTTCATCGGCACCGGCAAATACGGTGACGACGCCCTCATCCCCGCCGTGGCCGAGGCCAGCGGCGCGGAGGTCATCACCGTGGCCATGCGCCGGGTGGAGCCGGAGCAGAAGGGCGTCATGGGGCACATCCCGCCGCACATGCGCCTTCTCCCCAACACCTCGGGCGCGCGCACCGCGGAGGAGGCCGTGCGCCTCGCGCATCTGGCGCGGGCCGCTGGCTGCGGCGACTGGATCAAGATCGAGGTCATCTCAGACACGCGCCACCTGCTCCCCGACGGCTACGGCACGGCCAAGGCCACGGAAATCCTGGCCGGGGAGGGCTTCACCGTGCTCCCCTACATCAATCCCGACCTCTATGTGGCCAGGGCTTGCGTGGATGCGGGCGCAGCGGCCGTCATGCCGCTGGGCGCGCCCATCGGGACCAACCGGGGCCTTCAGACGCGGGAGATGATCGCCATCCTCATCGAGGAGCTGGACATCCCCATCGTGGTGGATGCAGGCATCGGCCTGCCCTCGCAGGCCTGCGAAGCCATGGAGATGGGCGCGGCGGCCTGCCTTGTGAATACGGCCATCGCCTCCTCCGGGGACCCGGTGCGCATGGCGCGGGCCTTCGGCGCGGCCGTGGCGGCCGGGCGCGACGCGTGGCTGGCGGGCCCGGGCGCGGTGAAGAAGCGCGGCGAGGGCGCCGAGGCCTCGTCCCCGCTCACGGGCTTTTTGCGCTGAGTTTTTTCAGGCCCCGGCAAGAAGCCGGGGCGACCTTTTTTCCACTCCGGGTGCATGATGGAAAAGTTTCAGGAATTTTTGCAGGCGTGGCCCGCGGGGCGGCGCAGCGAAGTTGCGGCCCGCGCCACTTCCGCGGATGTTACGGCCGTGCTGGACAAGCTCGCCCGGCACTGGCTCTCGCCGGAGGACTTTCTTGTCCTCCTTTCCCCGGCGGCGGCGGAACACCTCGAGGCCCTGGCGCAAAAGGCGCATGAGCTCACCCTGCGCTATTTCGGGCGCGCGGTGAGCATCTTCACGCCGCTCTATATTTCGGATGTCTGCACCAACCAGTGCCGCTACTGCGGCTTCAACGCGAGGAACAGGCAGCCGCGCCGCCATCTCAGCGTGGACGAGGCCGCGGCCGAGGCCTTCGCCATTGCGGACGCGGGCTTTCAGCATATCCTTTTGCTCACGGGGGACGCGCCGAAAATCTCCTCGCCGGAATATATCGCCGACGTGGTGCGCCGCATCAAGCCGCGCTTCGCCTCGGTGGGCATCGAGGTCTATTCCCAGACCGAGGAGAACTATCAAATGCTCGTGGAAGCGGGCGTGGACTCCATGACCATGTTCCAGGAGACCTACAATCCCGAGCTCTACGCCTGGCTGCACCCGGCGGGCCCCAAGCGGGACTACGCCTTCAGGCTGGCCGCGCCGGAGCGGGCGGCGCGCGCCGGGATGCGCTCGCTCGGCGTGGGCGCGCTGCTCGGGCTGGATTCCTTCGAGCAGGACGCCTTCGCCACCGGGCTCCACGCCTGGTGGCTCCAGCGGCACTTCCCCGGAGTGGAGGTGAGCGTCTCCATCCCGCGCATCTGCCCGCACGAGGGCGAATTCGAGGTCACGCACGGCGTCACCGACCGCGAGCTCGCCCAGTATGTGACGGCCCTGCGCTGTTTCCTGCCGCGCGCGGGCATCACCTGCTCGAGCCGAGAGAGCGCCTTCATGCGCGACCACTTGGTGCCGCTGGGCGTGACGCGCGTCTCGGCGGGCGTGTCCACGGCCGTGGGCGGTCGCGCCACAGAAGACCTGCACAATCCCGGCCAGTTCGAGATCACCGACCACCGCAGCCTCGAGCAGATGATGGCCGACCTTGCCGCCAACGGCTACCAGCCCGTGCTCAAGGACTGGGAAGACCCGGCGGCATGAGCGAAAATCCGTCGCGGGAGGCGGGGAGCCCGTCCGACGCGCTCCGCGAAGGGCTTGCCCGCTACTTCTCGCCGGACGAGCTCGCCCGGCTCCGGGCCGCGCGCGTAGGCATCGCCGGGGCCGGGGGCCTCGGCTCCAATGTGGCGCTCATGCTCGCGCGCTCGGGCGTGGAGGACATGCTCCTCATCGACCACGACGTGGTGGACGCCTCCAACCTCAACCGCCAGCAGTTCTGGCCGCGCCATGTGGGGCGCCCGAAGGTGGAGGCGCTCGGGGAAGTGCTGCGCGAGCTCAACCCGCACATCCGCCTTGAGCTTGTCCACGCGCGCCTTGATGAAGCCACTCTGCCCCGCCTGCTCCCCGCCTGCCCCCTCTGGGTGGAGGCCTTTGACGCGGCCGAGAGCAAGACCCTCCTTGTGGAGCAGGCCCTGCTCGCCGGGCGGCGGATTGCCTCGGCCTCCGGCATGGCGGGCGTGGGCGGGCCAGCCATGCAGCGCCGCCGCCTCGGCAACCTCGTGCTGGTGGGGGATTTCCAGTCGGATGTGGCGTACGCGCCGCCGCTGGCTCCGCGCGTGACCCAGGCCGCGGCGCTCATGGCCGATGCGGTGCTGGAGTGGATTATCGGCTGAGCGTGGACGCAACGGCCGCTGCCGTTGCCGCCTGCTCCTGCAAATCCCGCAAGATTTCCGCATCCGCGGGGAGGAAAGCCAGCCCCGCCGCTTCCTCCGGCGTCACCCAGGCGAGGGCCTGCCCCTCGCGGGCCACGGGCTCGCCGTCGAAGTCCGTCACATGGAAGAAGTGGAGCCGCACGCGGATGCCGCGCGCAGGATAGGCGTGCTCGCTCACGCGCCAGAAGCGGGCTTCGCGCACCGTGACGCCGAGCTCTTCCGAGAGTTCGCGGGCGAGCGCTGCCTTGGCGCTCTCCCCGGCTTCGAGCTTGCCGCCGGGCAGTTCCCAGAATCCGGCGAGCGGCTTGCCCTCCGGCCTTTGCGCGGCAAGGAGGCGCCCCCCGCGCCAGAGGATGCCCGCGGCCACGTTCACCACGGGGAGCGCGTCCGGTTTTGCCGCAGCCGGCTTCATGCGTCCTTCTCCGCTCCGGCGGCGCCGTGGCGGGCGCGGACCTCATCCAGCTTGGCCTCAAGCTCCGCCATTTCCTCCACCAGCGCCTCGCCGCGGCTGCGGCATTCCTCGAAACGCTTGAGCAGTTCGCCCGAGCGGGCGTGGTCGGCATAGACCTCGGGGTCGGCGAGCTCGGCCTCGGTGGCGCCCTGCTCCTCGAGCACATGGGCGAGCTCGGCCTCCAGCTTTTCGTATTTCTCCTGCAGGGGCTTGAGTGCCTTGTGCAGGGCGTTGCGCTGGGCCGCCTCCTCGCGCTTGCGCTTTTTCTGGTCCTCCCGGGAGAGTGGGGCGCGGGAGAGGGCCGGTCCCTTGGCCTGCGCGGGCTCGGCCGCCTGCGCCGGGGCGTCCCCGCCGTCAAGCGGCAGCAGCGCGCTTGCCGACACCCCGGCCAGCCGGGCCTTGTGCGCCGCGTCATAGGCCGCGAAATCGGGATAGACCGTGATGCCGCGGCTGTCCAGCTCCCACGCCTCGGCGCCCACCTGCGAGAGCAGCCAGCGGTCATGCGCCACCATGAGCAGGGTGCCGTCGAATTTTTGCAGCGCCCGCGCCAGCGCCTCGCGGCTTTCGAGGTCGAGGTGGTTGGTGGGTTCGTCCAGCAAAAGGAAGTTGCAGCGCTTGAGGAAAAGGCTCGCCAGCACGAGGCGGCTTTTTTCGCCGCCCGAGAGCGCGCTCACCTGCCGGTCGAAATACTGCTGCCCGAGCAGGAAGAGCCCGAGCACGCTCATGAGCTCCTCTTCGGTGGTGCGCGTGTCGGAAAGGCGCCGAAGCTCGGCGAGCACCGTGGTGTCGGGGCGCAGTGTCTCCATCTGGTGCTGGGTGTAGTAGCCGAGCCGGGTCAGCGAGCCCGTGACGAGCGAGCCGCCCGTGCGCTCGAGGCACCCGGCGAGGAGCTTGAGCAGGGTGGACTTGCCGCAGCCGTTGTGCCCCACGAGCGCGATGCGCGCGCCCCGGTAAAGGGTGAAGGTGAGCGGCGGCCACATGGTCTTGCCGTCCGGGAAATGGAAGGCCAGCTCCGCTGCCGAGAGGACGACCTTTTCCGAATGCGGGGCCTCGGGCCAGACGAAGCTGAGCTCCCGGCGTTTCGGCTCCGGGCGATAGTCCTCCAGTTCCTTTTCCAGTTTTTTCGCCATCTTCTGGCGCGAACCCGCCTGCCGTGCCTTGGTGGCCTTGGCGCGGAAGCGCTCCACAAAGGCCATCTTGCGGTCGAGCTCGTCCTGAAGGGCCTTGGCCTCGCGCTCGCGCTGGGTGTTGTATTCCTCCTGCAGGCGCAAGAACTGGCTGTAGGTGGCCTTGCGAAAGACAGGCTTCGAGAGGCCGAGATAGAGGACATGCGTGCCCACATTGTCCATGAACACGCGGTCATGGGCCACAAAGACGAGGGCGCCCGCGAAGTCGCGCAAAAAGCCCTCCAGCCACTCCACGGCCTCCATGTCGAGGTGGTTGGTGGGCTCGTCGAGGAGGAGCACGTCGGCCCCGGCCACGAGCACGCGCGCGAGCTTGGCGCGCTCGCGCCAGCCGCCGGAAAGCTCGCGCAGGGTGCGGCCCCACTTGGCCTCGGAAAAGCCGAGGCCCGAGAGCACGGCCTTGGCGCGGTGCTCCGGGTTGTAGCCGTAAACGGCCTCGAGCTCGGCCTGGCGCTCCATGAGGCGCGTAAGGCGCGCCTCGTCCCCGGCGTCCGCGGCCTGCTCCCACTGGGCCCAGAAATCGTTCCAGTCGTGGAGCACGTCGAGCACATAGGTGAGCAGCGGCGTGTCCAGCGCCTCGTCGGAAAGCTCCTGCTCCACATAGCCGAGGCGGCAGCCCTTGGGCAAGAGCACGCGGCCGCCGTCCGGCGCCTCCACGCCCGCGAGCAGCCGCAGCAGGGTGGACTTGCCCGTGCCGTTGGGCCCGCAGACGCAGAGCCTGACGCCGGAATCCACCTCCAGCGAGAAATTGTTGAAGATGTCCCGGCCGCCAAAGGCCTTGGAGAGTTCCTGAACGGCGATCTTCACAGCCAGCCCTCGCGGCGGTATCCGGCCACGGCCTCGGCCATGCCCGCCTCAAGATTCATGCGCGGCGCAAAGCCCAGCTCCTCGCGGATGCGCCGGGCATTGCAGAGCCAGCCGGGGGCGCGGGCCTCGCGGTATTTGTCCAGGTTCCAGTTGGGCGCGCGCCGGGGCGCAGGAAGGCCGCAGAGGCGCGCAAACCGCGCGGCTGCCGCGCCCGCGCCGCTGGCAAGAGCCGCGGTCACGGCCATGAGCGGCAGGGGAAGGTGGAGGATGTGCACGCGCTCCCGGCCGAGCGCCTTGCCCATGGCGCGGCAGAAGGAGGCCATGTCGTGCCTTTCGCCGTCATCGAGATAATAGGTGCCCCCCGCTTCGGGGCCGCAGGCGAGGAGGATGCCTTGCGCCGCGTCGTCGGCATGGATGACGGACACGGGGAAGCTGCGGAACATGCCCGGGCTCACGGCCACGCCGCGGGCCACGCCCTTGAACACCGGAAGGAGCCCCTTGTCGCCCGAGCCGTAGATGATGGGCGGCCGGAGCACCACCAGTCGGTCCCCGAGGGCGCGGCCGAGGATCTCTTCGCCAAGGAGCTTGGACCAGCCATAGGCCGAGACCGGGCGGCAGGGAATGTCCGGGCAGCCGGGGCTTCCGGGGGCTTTTGCCGGGTCGTCTGCCGGCCCCGCGGCGGCAAGGCTTGAGACGAGCACAAAGCGCCGAAGCGTGGGGTACTGTTGCGCCGCACGCGCCAGCTGCGCGGCCGCGCGGCCGTTGGCGCGCAGATAGTCCTGCCAGCCCAGCCCGAAGAGCAGGGCGGCCATGTGGATGCAGATCTCCTGCCCGGCCATGGCCTCCGCAAGCCCCTCGCCGGTGGCGCAATCGCCGCGGGCCACAGCCACACCGGAGGGGAGCCTGCTTACGTCCGAACCCTGCCGCGCGAGGCAGGTCACCTCCGCCCCGGCGGCGAGCAGCTGCGGCAAAAGATGCCCCCCGAGAAAGCCCGTGCCCCCGGTGACGAGCACGCGCTTCCCCGCAAGGTACGCGGCGGCCCTCCGGCTTGCGTCCGTGGCGGCGGTCATGCTTCGTTAATCTCCCGGCGGTAGATGCGGTAGCGCTTGACGAGGCGGCCGGAAAAATCCTCGATGAGGTCGTCGATGGCCACATTGTCCTCCAGCACCCAGGAGCCCTCCACCCACTGGAAGTCGGGCCGCCTCCTCGCGGTCTCGAGCATGGCGTCCAGCAGCAGCAGCGGAAGGCCCAAAAGGCGGTATTCGGGCTTGATACCGAAGAGCATGATGCGGTAGCCGCCGCGAATCTCCGCGCGGGCGCGCCACCAGTGCCAGGGCGCGGAGATGCCGATCTTGCCGTTCAGGCGCTTGAGGAGGGGATTCATGTCCGGGAGGGCCACCATGCCCGCCGCGGGCTCGCCCTTGTGGAAGAAGAGGAGGAAGAAATCCGGGTCGAGGATGGTCTTGAGCTCCTTGACATGGCGCTCGGCCTCGCCGGGCGAGAGCGGCGAAAAGCCCCAGTTTTCCGCCCAGGACTCGCGATAGATGTCGAGCATGGCGCGGATGTCCTCCGCCAGGGTGGCCTTGCTCGAGGTGCGCGCCGTGAAGCGGCCCTCGGCCTTGAGGCGGGCCACCTCCTCGGTGAGCCAGTCCGGCAGGTCGAGGCTTTTGCGCTCGATGAGGTAGGCGAAAAGGTCCGCCTCCTTGCGCAGATGCCAGCTTTCCAGAAGGCGCGCGTACCACGGCGGATTCCACGGCATCATGATGGCGGGCGGGCGGTCGAAGCCGTCCACGAGGAGGCCGCAGGTATAGTTGGCGGAAGGATTGAGCGGCCCGCGCAGGAAGGTCATGCCCTGACTGCCCAGCCAGTCGCGCGCGGCGACGAGCAGGCCGTGGGCTGCCTCGGGGTCGTCCTCGCAGTCGAAAAAGCCGAAGGCCCCGCAGTTCACGCCAGCATAGGCATTGTATTTCTCGTCCACGATGGCGGCGATGCGGCCCACGGGGCGCCCGTCGCGCAAGGCGAGAAAGAGCTCGCGCCGCGCCGTCTCCCAGAAAGGGTGTTTTCCGGGCGTGAGCAGGGCGCGGTCCTCGCTTTTCAGCGGTGGCACCCAGAGCGGGAAGCGCCCGAGCACGCGCCAGGGCAGGTCGATGAAGGCGGTGAATTCCTCGCCGGAGCTGACCTTGAGGATGCGCGGGGCCATGCGGCGCTCAGTCCGTCACCAGCGCGCCCGTGAGTTCGCGCGGGGAGGCCGCGCCCGCGCGCTCGCAGGCGGCCGGGAGCTCGGTAACGAGGGCGAAGGCCGCGTCGGGCGAAAGGAAGTTGGCCGTGCCCACCTGAATGGCGCTCGCGCCCACGAGGAGGAATTCCAGCGCGTCGTCCGCCGTGACGATGCCGCCGAGCCCCACCACGGGGATGCTCACGGCCCGCGCCACCTGCCACACGCAGCGCAAGGCTACGGGCTTGATGGCCGGCCCGGAGAGGCCGCCCACGATATTGGCGAGCGCCGGGCGGCGGGAAGCGAGGTCCACAGCCATGCCGAGCAGGGTATTGATGCAGGAGATGCTGTCCGCGCCCGCGTCCTCCACGCTTTTGGCCATGAGCGCGATGTCCGTCACATTGGGCGAGAGCTTGACCATGACGTGCTTGTCCGGCGCGCCCTCGCACACCGCGCGGGTGACGGCGTGGGCGAGTTTCGGGTCCTGCCCGAAGAGCGCGCCGCCCGCCGCCACATTGGGGCAGGAGACATTGACCTCCAGCGCAGCGATGCCCGGCTCCCCGTTGAGGCGGCTTGCAAGCTCGCGGAATTCCTCCGGGCTCGTGGCGTAGAGGTTGGCGATGATGGCCGTCTCCCGCCAGGGGAGCCGCGGCAGCTTGTACTTGAGGAAGGCCTCCACGCCGTCGTTCTGGAGGCCCACGGCGTTGAGCATCCCGGCGGTGGTCTCCACGATGCGCGGCCGGGGATTGCCCTGCCTGGGCTTGAGCGAGAGCCCCTTGACCACGATGCCGCCGAGGGAGGAAAGGTCGCCGTAGGGCGCGAATTCCAGCCCGCTCCCGAAAGTGCCCGAGGCCGTGAGCACGGGATTTTTCAGCGTGAGGTCGTGGCGCTGGCCCTTGAGGATGACGGAAAGGTCCATATCAAAGCTCTACCTGGTTGGCCCAGAACACCGGCCCCTGGGTGCAGACCTGCACGGGCGTCTCGCGCGTGGCGGCCACGGGCCACGCTGCTGTCGTGCGCGTCACGCAGCCGAGGCAGGCGCCCACGCCGCAGGCCATGCGGTTTTCCAGCGAAAGCTGGGCGCGCGCGCCGTATTTCGCGGCCAGCTCCTGCACGGTCAGGAGGAAGGGCCTCGGCCCGCAGGCGAGCACAAGGCCGTGCTGCTCCGCGTTGTCGCGGATGCGCTCCTGCAGGGAAAAGATGAAGTCGTCAAGCTCGCCGGATTCGGGCTCGCGCAGGGTGTCCACGGGCACGCGCTCGTTGATGCTGTCCACGGGGTAGCAGCCCAGCGGCTCGCGGTGGCCGAAAAGCATGGTCAGGTTCCACGGCTGCGGATGGCGGTTGACATAGCCCACAAAGGGCACGATGCCCATGCCGCCCGCGAGCAGCAGGGTGGGGGTGTCGTCCTCCATGGCGAAGCCGTTGCCGAGCGGGCCCCACACGCGCACCTGGTCGCCGGGGGCGAGCTTCGCCATGCGCCTCGTGCCGCGCCCGTGGACCTGGAAAAAACAGATGAGGTGCCGGGCCGTCATGTGGCAGATGCCGAAGGGGCGCGCCCAGGGGATCTCAAGCCCGAAGGAGAGCGGGCGCACCATGACGAACTGGCCGGGGCGCCAGCGCTCCCAGTCGGGCCAGTCGGGGCGGGAGAGGCGCAGCGCGAAGAAGCGGTGCTCCGGCCCGGTCTGGCCGAAGGGCACCAGATCGAGGACCGTCAGCAGGCTCGTGGAAGGAGTTGGCATGGGCCTGCTATACTCCGGGAGGGCCGCCACGGTCAACCGCACCGGGCCGGGGCAGGAACCGGGAAGCCCGGGGCTTTTCCCCGGCAGCTTCGCGCGCTAGGATGCGCGGAGAGAGAGGAGGCAGGCATGGAAACAGCAGCAGGCATGGGCACGGATGCGGGCGTGACACCCGAAGCGCGGGCGCGCTACGCGGCGCGGCGCGACCGCCTGCGCGGCCTCATGGCGGAGCGCGGGCTGGACGCCCTTCTGGTGAGCCGGGCGGCCAACCGCTTCTATCTTTCGGGCTTCGAGCTCCATGACCCGCAGTGCAACGAAAGCGCGGGCTCGCTCGTCATCACGGCCGACGGCCGGGACTGGCTCGCAACGGATGCGCGCTACACAGACGCCGCGGCGCGCCTCTGGGACGAGGACCGCATCTATAAATACGGTCCGGACGCCGCCAAGGAACTGGCGGGCCTCTTGCGGCGCTCGGGCGGGCGCGCGGGCTTTGAGGCAAAAGGGGTGAGCTTCGCTTTCGGCCGCGAGCTTATGGCCGCCGCGGGGCGCTTTCCCGTGCTTACGGCCGCGGACGGCCTGGTGGAGCGCCTGCGCGAAATCAAGGATGCCGACGAGGTGGCGGCCATGGAGCGGAGCTTCGTGCTCAATCACCGCCTCTTGCGGCATGTGGAGGAAGGGCTGGCCCGCGGCGACTGGCGCGGCCGCGAGGAGCGCGAACTGGCGTGGGAGGTGGAGCGCTTTTTCCGCGAAAACGGGGCCGAGGGCCTGGCCTTTGCGAGCATCGTGGCCGCCGGGCCCAACGGGGCCCTGCCGCACGCCATTCCGGGGGCCGAGCGTATCCCGGCCGAGGGGCCGGTGCTCGTGGACGTGGGCTGCCGGGTGGACGCCTACTGCTCGGACCAGACGCGCACCTTCTGGGCCGGGGAAAAACCGTCAAAGGAGTTTGCGCGCACGCTTGCGCTGGTGCGCGAGGCGCAGGCCGCGGCCATCGGCTTCATGAAGCCGGGCGTGGCGCTGGCCGATGTATACGCGGCGGCGCTCAAGGTTTTCAAGGCCGCCGGGGTGGAAAAGCACTTCACCCACGGCCTCGGCCACGGCGTGGGCCTTGAGACCCACGAGGCCCCGAGCCTCTCGCCGCGCGCCACGGGCGCGCTTCTGCCGGGCATGACCGTCACCGTGGAGCCGGGCCTCTATTATCCCGAATGGGGCGGCGTGCGCTGGGAGCACACGGTGCTCGTCACCGGGGACGGGGTGCGGACTTTCTGACCGCCGCCTGTCCCTGCCCGCCCGGACGGGGGCGCCCTACTGTTTCAGGCAGTGCACGGACGCCGGCGGCAGCGGCAGCACGGGCGAGTGCAGATCCTCGCGGAATTCGCGCCAGCTGCGGCTCACGTTCAGGGCCTCCTCGGCCACGTCGCGCAAGGCCACATAGCTTTCCGCCAGGGTGAGGCGGTCGGTGTCGATAACGGCGTCGGCGTGGCGCGGCTCGTCAAAGGCGTCGGCCACGCCGGTGAGGCGCTCGAGCTCGCCGCGCGCGGCCTTGGCGTAGAGGCCCTTGGTGTCGCGGTCGACGAGCGTCTTGAGGGAGCAGCGCACCCAGATTTCGCGGTAGAGCGGGAAAAGCTCGCGGTTTTTGCGGCGCATGACCTCATAGGGCGTGATGGCCGTGACGATGCACACCTTGCCCTGCGCGTGCAGCTGGAGCGCGTGCTCGCGCATGGCGTCGATATTGCGGATGCGGTCGGCGGGCGTGAAGCCGGTAAAGCCGAACTGCCGCCGGAAGGCGTCGCCGTCCACATGGGCGACATTGTGGCCCAGGCTTTCAAGATGCAGCCGAAGCAGGGAACCGAGCGTGGTCTTGCCGCTGCCGGAGAGTCCAAGCAACCAGATGACGGGCATGATGCAACCTCGTTTGCCGTCGGCGGCATGGCCGCCGGGCCTTGGCTTTGCGCCGTTGATGTTTGCCCGGATATTTGCAAGAAGCCGGCCAAACATTGCAGGACAAGGATTTTCCGCCTCTCGCGTGAGCTTTTTGACGCCCGGCGGGAAGGATGTGCCCGCGCGGCTGTACAGGCGGGCCAAAGCGGGATAGGCTCGGCCTCCCGCTGTCCGCTGGGCGGCTGAGGGCGAACGTGAGCCGGAGGGGATGATGCTCGCCATTGTGGATTACGGAGCCGGAAACCTGACAAGCGTGCGCCGCGCGCTCGAGCATTGCGGTATCCCCAGCGTGGTGACGGCGGACCCCGCGGAACTGCTTGGTGCGTCCGGCGTCATCTTTCCGGGCGTGGGCGCGGCCGGGCAGGCCATGAGCGCCCTTGCGGCCGCCGGGCTTGAGGCGCCCTTGCGCGAGATCGTGGCCGCGGGGCGCCCCTTCCTCGGCATCTGCCTCGGCTGCCAGATATTGCTTGAGAAGAGCGAGGAGGGCGACGTGACGACCCTCGGCCTCGCGCCCGGCGTGTGCCGCCGCTTCCCGCCGGATATGCGCGAGGAGGACGGAAGTCCCGCCCCGGTGCCGCACATGGGCTGGAACCGGCTTGAGCAGGTGCGTCCCTCGCGCCTTCTGGCGGGCATCGGCCCGGAGGCGGAATTTTATTTCGTCCACAGCTACTATGTGGATCCCGAGCCCGGCCTCGAAATCGCGCGCACGCGCTACGGGCGGGAGTTCTGCTCGGTCTACGGGCGCGACGGCTTCTGGGCCGTGCAGTTCCACCCCGAAAAGAGCGGGGGGCCGGGGCTCAGGCTGCTGGAAAATTTTTACGGCTATTGCCGGGAGGCGCCATGCTCTCGAAACGGGTCATAGTCTGCCTTGACGTGCGCGACGGGCGCCTCACCAAGGGCGTGCGCTTCGCGGGCAACGAGGACATAGGCGACCCCGTGGAAAGCGCGCGCCGCTATTATGAGGAAGGCGCGGACGAGATCGTCTTTTACGACATCACGGCCTCCGCCGAGCGCCGGGGCATCTTTCTCGACGTGGTGGCGCGCGTGGCGCGGGAAATCTTCATTCCCTTTTCCGTGGGCGGAGGTGTCTCGAGCGTGGCCGACATGCGCGCCGTGCTGCTCGCCGGGGCGGAGAAGGTGTCCGTCAATTCCGCGGCCGTGCGGGAGCCTGCGCTTATCGCCCGCGGCGCCGAGGCCTTCGGCTCGCAGGCCATCGTGGTGGGCATGGACGTGCTCGCGGTGCCGCCTTCCGGGGCCGTGCCCTCGGGCTATGAAATCGTCGTCCACGGCGGGCGCAAGCGCACCGGGCTCGACGCGCTGGCCTGGGCGCGCCGCTGTGAGGCGCTGGGCGCGGGCGAGCTCTGCATCAATTCCATCGACGCCGACGGCACGCGCGACGGCTATGAGCTTAGGCTTACGCGCGCCATTGCCGACGCTGTGAGCATCCCGGTCATCGCCTCCGGCGGCGCGGGCGAGCCGCGGCATCTTCTGGAGGCCGTCACCGAGGGGCGGGCCTCGGCGGCACTGGTGGCGTCCATCGTGCATTTCGGGCAATACAGCATCCGCGCCTGCAAGGAATGCCTTGCGGCAGGCGGCGTGCGGACGCGCCTCATATGGTAGGGGCTCACATGGCAGGGCATACGGAAGCGGAGGATCGCCTGCGCGCAGTGCTCTCCGGCCTGCCGCGTATCGCCGTGGCCCTCTCCGGCGGGCTCGACAGCCGCTTTCTCTGCCACATGGCGCTGGCCTCGGGCTGCGACGTGCTGGCCCTGCACGGCGAGGGCCCGCATGTGCCCGCGGAGGAAAGCGCCGCCGCCCGCGCATGGGCGCGGGGCCGGGGCCTCAGGCTCCTCACCTTCGTCCATGACCCGCTCGGCCTGCCGGAAGTGGCGGCCAACAGCCGCGAGCGCTGCTATGCCTGCAAGCGGGCGCTCATCGGCGAGATGCGCGCGGCCCTGGCGGCGGCGGGCGAGGAGGGGCGCGCGCTCTGCGACGGTGGAAATCTGGACGACCAGCGCGCCTTTCGGCCGGGGCTGCGGGCCGTGGCCGAGGCTCGCGTGCGCTCGCCGCTGGCCGAGGCGGGGCTCACCAAGGCGGCCATCCGGGAGCTCGCGCGGGCCACGGGCCTCGACCGCCCGGATCAGGCGGCGCGGCCCTGCCTGCTCACGCGGCTCGCCTACGGCATGAGGCCCGATGCGGCGCAGCTCGCGCGCGTGGCGGCCGCCGAGGCGGCGCTGGCCGCGCTGGACGCGGCCGACCGGGACACCCACGGCCCGGAGGGCGGTTTCGGCGATTTTCGGCTGCGCCTTACGCCGGAGCCCGTGCTCCAGTGCGCCCGCCTCCCGGAAAGGCTGGCGGCCGCGGCGGAGGCCATTCTCGCGGAGCAGGGCTTCGCGCCCCTCAGCGTGGTCACGGGGGGCACGGTGAGCGGCTTTTTTGACGCCGGGCCGCGCTGATGTGCGGGTGCCGGACTGGACTTTCCGTCCGGGATGTCCTATTCATAAGCACTTCGGCTGCGCGCGCAGCGCGTGCGCGGCACGGAACACCACAGTGGAGGAGAAGAGACTCATGGCCCACAAGAAGATCGAGCGCAAGAAAGAGCTGGACCGCCGCCGCAAGCGCCGCGCCGAGCGCATGAAGCTCCGTTTCCGCGAAGCGCGCAGCGGCCTCAAGGCCTAAGGCGCTCCGCAGCCTGGGCCGGGAATCCGGCAGGGGCGCGGTGCGGAAATTCCGCCGCAGTGCGGCGTTATTGCGTCAGTGGTCAAGAGAGGACGTCCGGCGCGCGCTTTTGCGTGCCCGGCGTTCTGCGCGTTTTTCAGGCCGTATCCCGGCTGTCCGCCGGGACGGCGCAACCTCTAGGGAGACGGCTTCCGGCATCCCGCCGGGCCGCAGTTCTTTGCCATGCCGATTTACGAATATCAGTGCCCCAAGTGCGGCAACATCTTTGAGGAGTGGGCCAAGGCTTCCGAAGCGCACAAGGAGGAGCCCTGCCCGCAGTGCGGCACGCTCTCGCCGCGCATCATCTCGCGCACGTCCTTCGTGCTCAAGGGCGACGGCTGGTATGTGAGCGATTACGGCTACCGCAAGGGCATCACCGAGGACGGCGGCGCGGGCGCTGCCGTGCCTGCCCCGAGCACGCCTACCACCCCGGCCAAGCAGGGCGAGAAGGCACTTGCCAAGGCGGACGCCAAGCCCGCCGGCCCCAAGAAGGAAGCCGCCCCCAAGGCAGAGAAGGCCAAGCCCGCCAAGGCCAAGGCCAAGCCCGCCAAGAAGGCGTGATGCGCCGCATGAGGAAGGCATGATCGAACGCTATACCCGGCCGGAAATGGGCCGCATCTGGACTCTGGAAAACCGCTACCGGGCATGGCTTGCCGTGGAGCTCGCCGTGTGCGAGGCCTGGGCCGAGCTCGGCCGCGTGCCTGCCGAGGCCGTGGCTGTCATCCGCGAAAAGGCGGACATCGACGTGGACCGCATCCTCGCCATCGAGGAAGTGACGCGCCACGATGTCATCGCCTTCCTCACCTCGCTGGAAGAAAAGGTCGGCCCCGAGGCGCGCTTCATCCACCTCGGCTGCACCTCGTCCGACATCGTGGACACGGCCAACGCCCTGCTGCTCCAGCAGGCCGGGGCGCTCATCCTCAAGGACATCGACGCCCTGCTCGACACCCTGAAGGACCTCGCCGAGCGCCACAAGGGCGTGCTCTGCATGGGCCGCACCCACGGCATCCACGCCGAACCCACCAGCTTCGGCCTCAAGATGGCGGGCTTTCATGCCGAATTTTCCCGCCATCGCCGCCGCGTGCGCGAGGCGCTGGAAAACGTGCGCGTGGGCAAACTCTCCGGCGCTGTGGGCACCTATGCCTTCGTGACGCCCGAGGTGGAAAAGCTGGCCCTTGAGCGCCTGGGCCTGCGGGTGGACCCGCACTCCACCCAGATCGTCCAGCGCGACCGCTATTCGCAGTTTTTCTGCGCGCTCGCCATCATGGGTGGCGGCATCGAGCGCCTTGCCGTGGAGCTGAGGCACCTCCAGCGCACCGAGGTGCTGGAGGCGGAGGAGGGCTTCGGCAAGGGCCAGAAGGGCTCCTCGGCCATGCCGCACAAGAAGAACCCCATTTCGGCCGAAAATCTCTGCGGGCTCTCGCGCCTCTTGCGCGGCAACGCGCTGGCCGCCCTGGAGGACCAGGCCCTGTGGCACGAGCGCGACATCAGCCATTCCTCGGTGGAGCGCGTCATCATGCCGGACTCGACCATCATGGCCGACTACGCGCTGGCGCGCCTCACCCGCGTGCTCGCGGGCCTTGTGACGCACCCGGAGCGGATGCTGGAAAACATGGAGCGCTCCTTCGGGCTCTATTTCTCGCAGCGGGTGCTCACCGCGCTCATCGCCACGGGGATGCCCCGGCAGGAAGCCTATGAGGCCGTGCAGCGCCTCGCCATGCAAAGCTGGCAGAGCCGCCGCCCCTTCCCGGAACTGGTGCGGGAGGACGCGGCCATCGCCGGGCGTCTCGGCGCGGAGCTCGACGGCCTTTTCGACCCATCCTATTACCTGCGCCACGAGGACGCCATTTTCGCCCGCGTCTTCGGCCCGGACGCGGAAAACTAGCGGAGGCCCCATGCAGGAGCAAAAGCGCCGCCTCGCCCGCATCCTCAAGGAAAAATCCTACCGCGAGGGGGATTTTGTCCTCGCCTCGGGCCGCAGGAGCGACTATTACTTCGATTGCCGTGTCACCGCGCTGTCGGCCGAGGGCTCGTGGCTCATCGGCTCGCTCTTCAACGACCTCCTTTCTGACCTCGCCATCCGCGGCGTGGGCGGCATGACCCTCGGGGCCGACCCGCTGGTCACGGCCACCACGGTCATCTCGTGGGAGCGCGGCCGCCCGCTGCACGGGCTCATCGTGCGCAAGGAGGCCAAGGGCCACGGCACGGGCCAGTTTGTGGAGGGGCTCGGCAATTTCGCGCCCGGCGACGCGGTTGCCATGCTCGAGGACGTGGTGACCACGGGCGGCTCCCTGCTCAAGGCCTGCGAGCGCGTGCGTGACGCGGGCCTCCAAATCGCCGCCGTCTGCGCGATCCTCGACCGGGAGGAGGGCGGCCGCGAGGCCATTGCCGAGGCGGGCTACAACCTTCTTTCGCTCTTCACCCGCAAGGAGCTTGTGGACCTTGCCCGCTGAACGCGCCAGATGGCCGCAGGGGCGCGCCTTCGCCTGCGCCCTTTTGGCCGCCCTCCTGGGGCTGGCCGGGCTCGCGCCGTCGGTGGCGCTGGCCGACAACTGGCAGGCCACCCTGCGCAACGAGGGCCTGCCCTCGAAGCTCGTGGGCGTGGACAAGAAGCACAAGACTTTCCATTATTTTGAGAAAAAGAGCCCGCTCAAGCTGCGCTATTCCTACCCTTGCGTGACCGGCCAGCTCGAGGGCGACAAGCAGCAGGTGAACGACCTCAAGACGCCCGAGGGCGTGTACTTTGTGGAGTATAAAATCGCGGGCGGGCTGGACTTCCGCGAATACGGCGGCATCGCCTATACCCTGAACTACCCCAACCCGGTGGACCGCCTGCGCGGCAAGACCGGCCACGGCATCTGGATCCACAGCAAGGGCTTCGACCTCGTGCCCACCAAGGGCTGCGTGGCCATCGGCCTCAAGGACATCGCCGAAGTGGGCCCCCTGCTCACGCCGGGTACACCCGTGGTGCTCGCGGAGGAATTTGACGCCGCCCGCGCACCGGTGCCCGATGACGGTACCGCGGCCGAGCTTCGGGACCTCATGCGCGACTGGAGCAATGCCTGGGCCTCGCGCTCCGACGCGCTTTTCGATTTTTACGACGCCCCGGCCTATTCACGTGCCACCGAGGATTTCGGGGCCTTCCGCCGCAACAAGGAACGCCTCTTCAAGATCCTGAATTTCATCAAGATTTATAACCGGGAGATCCACGCCCTCGAGGGGCCCGGCTACTGGGTCACGTGGTCGGAGCAGTTCTACACGGCCTCCAACCTCTCCACCGAGGGCATCCGCCGCCTTTACTGGCAGAAGGGCGACGACGGCAAGTTCCGCATCGTGGGCATGGAGTGGACGCCGCGCGATGTGGGGATGCAGGCGGATTTCAAGCAGGGGCGGCTCGTGGCCGAGGCCCCGCACAACATCGGCACGGATGCTGGCGGCGCGGACCCGGAAATGCCCGTCCCGCCACGGCTCGACATGCCCGAGGCCCCGGCCGCGGCGGTGGCCGCCCCGGCAAGGGCACCGACGGCCGCAGCAGGCGAAGCAGCGGCCAAGGCAGGCCCCGCCATTGCCGCCGCACCGGCCACGGCGCCGGAGGGGGGCCAGCTCGTCGCCATCAGCGACCCGCTGGTGCCGCGCAAGACGCCCGTGCCACCGCCCGCGGAAATCACCTGGGGCAGCGGCAGGAGCATGGACGCGCGCGAGGGCGCGCCCGGCGCAGCGCAGGCGGTCCCGCCAGCCCCCGCAGCCCCGGCCGCCCAGCAGGAAAGCGCTCCGGCCCCCGCAGCCCCGGCGACCGCTCCGGCATCGGCTCCCGCGCCGGCAGCCGCCCCGCAGGCGCCCCCGGCGGCCGTGACCACGCCGCAGGAACCTGCCGCGCAGCTCGCGCCGGTGCAGGATTCCTTCACCGCTGAGGACAAGGCCGCCCTCGCGCGGGACGTGCGCGCCTGGAACCGGGCCTTTGCCGACCGTTCCGCGGACATTGCCGATTTTTACGACCGCAAGGACTATAACCGCCTGCCGTCCGCGCTGGGCGTGCCGCGCGGGCCGTCCTACGACAGCGCCATGCGCGCCCTCCAGCGGGAATTCCGGCAGCCCTGGCTCAGGCTCGTGGAGCGCGAGCCCGTGCTGGAATACCATTACCCCGTGGCCGTGAGCCGCTGCGAGCAGATGGTGGTCGGGCCCGAGGGCGCGGTGCAGGGCCTTCGGACCCTCTGGTGGCGCAAGGACGCCGACGGCGAGTTCCGCATCGTGGGCTCGGAGTTCAGGCCCGGCGAATACGGACTTGCCGCCGATTATCTGGAAATGGTCAGCGGCGAGGTGAGCCGCGCCGTGGAGGACTGGCGCAAGGCTTGGGAAGGCGCGCGCGTGGACGACTACATGGCCTTTTACACGCCGGACGCCGTGCAGGGCGGCCGCGCGGGCAGCCGCACCATCCGCCGCCAGAAGGAGGACCTCTGGAGCCGCGTCCGGCCGACCATGGTCAATCTCTCAGGCCTGCGCCTCGCCATGGACAGGCGCGGCATCCGCGCGGACATGACCCAGGCCTATGCCGACAGCGCGGGCCGCAGCGACCGCGGCGTCAAGACCCTGCTTTTGCGCTATGACGGCACGGGCTGGCGCATCCAGCGCGAGGACTGGGCCCCCGAGGCTCCGGCGAGGTAGGCCGTGCGCTACCACGAACAGCTGGGCATCATCCTCATGCGCGACAATGGCCCGCGCCGCAGTTTCCGCCTGCGGCGGAGCCTTTTTTTCGCGCTCGTCGCCTTTTTCGCCTGTTTGCCCTTCCTCTGCGTCGCCCTCGGGTGGCAGTGCTGGCAGCTCTGGCAGGAGAACGCCAGCCTGCGTGCCAACATGCAGCGCTTTGAGATGGACACCCAGGCGGCCCAGGCCACGGCCGAGCGCCTGCAGAATTTTGAGGAATTGCTGCGGGAGGAAGGTGTGCAGGGCCGCGAGCTCTTGCTCCGTCGTCTCGCGCGTGCGGGCGGCGAAGCCCCGCAGGAGGCCTCCGCGGCTGGAGAGACGCCGCAGGGCGCCGCGGCCTCAGCCCTGGGCGAAGGGCCGGGGCACGAGGAATTTCCCGTGGTGGATACGGGCGCCATCAAGGTGGGCAATGTGCAGGCCCGGGCGCTGCGCGGCAATGGCCTGCGCATCGGCCTTGACCTGCGCAACCCTGACAGCCGGAAACTCCTCGCGGGCTCGGTTTCCGCCACCCTCGTCACGGCCTCGGGCCAGAAGTGCCCGCTCGCCTTTGACCCCGAAGATGTGGGCAATTTCCGCATCAGCCGCTTCAAGCGCGCTGTCATGGTGGCTCGCGTGCCCGAGCAGTACAGCCTCGTCAACGCCCAGGTCATCATTGAGGTCCGCGAGCAGGACGCGGACCTCATCTACCGCAATATCTTCGCCGTGGAGCGTTAGGGGAGGAATATATTATGCAGTTACCGAAAATCAGTACGGTGAAGCCATATGTTTATATTTTTCTCATCCTCTTTTTTGTTTTTAACGTATTGCTGTCTGCCGTATATAGTATTAAATCACAAAAACTCGAGGGCAATGTCATACAGAGTCTAAGGATATTAGAAAAAGAGAATAAATATTTAAATCTCTTTCCTTTTGTAAGTGAAAATATTTACAAGTGTCAAGCATTTGCTTTCGAAAATTATATAGATAAAGTCATGATTGATAAGATGGTTCCACACGATATGAGTTTAAATCCTTGGCAAGCGGCTCTTGATATGAACCATTATTCACGATACTGGCATGGCTATTGTGTGATAATGCGCCCATTGATGATTATATTTAATTATTCGCAATTACGATTGCTAAACATTTTTTTACTCACAGCTTGCACTGTCGTTGCTGCAATTTTACTCGCAAGGGCCTTAAGTAATCAGGTTTCCCTTGCGTTCTTGGCTGCAGTAATAGCCGTAAAAAGCTTTATCGTTCCATTTTGTCTTTCACTCAGCCTCATGTTCTATGTCTTTTTTGTTTTTCTTTTTATCTTTATTTTTATGGGAAAGTACATTAATAACCCTATTTGTGAATCCAAATATTTCTCATACTATATATTCCTTTTGGGGGGCGCAACATCGTTTATTGACCTTCTGACCACGCCTTTGTTGCCAGTGGGTATGCTTATTGCTATTGGTTGTATTTGGGATTATGAAAAATATAGTATTCTCACTAGGCCTTGGAAAATTATTCAGTTTTTTTTTATATGGGCTACTGGCTATGTGGGAATTTGGCTCGCAAAATGGATGGTAGCTACGATTATATTAGAAAAAAATATTATATATGATGCGATTAAAACTGTATACTTTAGAGTTCATGGTGAAGTTCCAAAACTAAACCTGAAAGTAGACTCCTTTCTCGCGCTGAAACATAACTTGTGGTGCGTGATTTCCCCTTTTGACGCAGCCCAGAGTTTACTTATCACTCTATTATTTGTTCTCACCCTGATCTTTCTGCTCCAGAAAGGCTTGCGAAGTATAAATATAAATTTTTATAAAGATTACAGATTATATTGGACGCTCTTGCTTATAGGATGTACTCCCTTTCTTTGGACTCTGGTCATTGCGAACCATTCACAAATACATGGATGGTTTACCTATAGAATATATTGCATAACGATTTTTATAATTCTGTATATTTTCCTGAAAAATATTAATAGTTCTTCAAGAAAGGCTGTAGGCTGAGGCGAGATTTTAACTAGCCGAGCTTGCTTTTATTGACGGCGGAATATGAACATAGGAGAACATCTATATGAAAATATGTGTCACCGGCGGCGCCGGCTATATTGGAAGCCATGTATGCAAGGCACTGGCGGAAGCCGGGCATGAAGTCGTTGTCTACGACAACCTCTCCACGGGGCATCGGAGCTTCGTCAGGTGGGGGCCCTTCCGCCACGGGGATATCCGTGACACGGCGCGCTTCCGCGCCTGCCTGCGCGAGTTCAAACCGGACGGCATTATCCATTTCGCGGCCAGCGCCTATGTGGGCGAATCCGTGGTGGACCCGGGGAAGTATTTTTCCAACAATGTGGGGGGCACCCTGAGCATCCTTGAGGCCATGCGCGACGAGGGCTGCCCGGCCATCGTCGTTTCCGGCACCTGCGCCGTCTACGGAGAGCCCAAGGAGGTGCCCATCGCCGAAAGCTGCCCGCCCAATCCTATCAATCCCTATGGCGCCTCCAAGCTCTTCATGGAGCGGATGCTCGCCGACTTCGCCACGGCCCACGACGTGCGCTGGATGAGCCTGCGCTACTTCAATGCCGCGGGCAGCTCCCCGCGGGGCGAGATCGGCGAGCTGCACGAACCCGAAACTCACCTCATCCCCCGGGTGATGTTCGCCGCATTGGGAAGCATCGACGCCATCGACATCTTCGGGACGGACTATCCCACGCCGGACGGCACCTGCATCCGGGACTACATCCATGTGGATGATCTCGCGCGGGCGCATATCCGCGCATTGGAGCACCTGGTGGATGGCGGGGAGAGCATGGCGCTCAACCTGGGCACCGAGCGCGGCGCCTCGGTGCGCGAGATCATCCGGGGCGTGGAAAAGATCTCCGGGCGCCAGGTGCCGGCCCGCGCCATGGAACGGCGCGCGGGCGACCCCGCCGTGCTCGTCGCCGATGCGGCGAAGGCGCGGGAGGTGCTCGGCTGGAAGGCGGAAAGGAACCTGGAAACCATGCTCGAAGATGCCTGGAATTTCCTGACGGCCCGGAAAGACGCGTGAACCGGGCCGAAAATTTTCGCGCCTGTCCCGCGCCGGGGCCGCCCGTCGCCCCCTGTCGGCCAGACATTGACGTCGCATAGGTCCATGCGGGAATTGCTGCGCCATGCTCAGGATCTTTCTCTACTTTCTCGCGAGCGGCGTGGCCGCCCTTGTCAATTTCGGCTCAAGGTTCTTTTACGACCTGTTCTGTGAGTTCTGGGTCTCTGTGGTTGCCGCGTATTTTACCGGGATGCTGGTGAACTATGCGCTTTCAAGGAAATATGTCTTTTCTTCCTACACAGGTGCGACCACCACGAAAACCCTGTCGAAATTCACGCTGGTGGCCCTGTTGGGCCTGGGCGTGACGACGGTGGTCTCCGTGGTGGCGCTCGACATGCTGCGGGGGCGTTTGGCGCTGGCGGAGCCCGTGGCCAAGGCCCTTGCCCATTGCCTCGGCATCGGCACGGCATTTGTGGCGAGCTTTCTGGGGCACAACTTCCTGACCTTCAGGGCGACGGGCATTTCCCGGTTTTTCAAGCGAGGCTGAACATGAAAGTAGGCATTATAGGAGCCGGTCCCGCGGGGCTTGCCTGCGCACTGGCGCTCACCCGGCAGCATGTGGAGGTGGTCCTTTTCGAGGCGGACGCCGTTCCCGGCGGCCTGTGCCGCAGCTTCGATTTGTGGGGCATGAACGTGGACCTCGGGCCGCACCGTTTTTTCAGCATGGACGCCGGCGTGACCGATTTCTGGCGCGCGCCCCTGGGCGATGATTTTGTGCTCGTGGACAGGCTCACCCGCATTTTTTACAAGAAAAAATTTTTCGCCTACCCCATCAAGCCCGTGGACGCCCTGACCAAGCTCGGATTTGCCGAATCGGTCCATTGCGGCGCCAGCTATCTCGCGGCGCAACTGCTCCCGTCCGGAGCCGAGGACAGGACCTTTGCCCAGTGGGTCTCGCGCCGCTTCGGCAAGCGGCTGTTCGAGATTTTCTTCAAGTCTTATTCCGAAAAACTCTGGGGCATCTCCTGCGACGAGCTCGACAGTTCCTTCGCCGCGCAGCGCATCAAGGGCCTGAGCCTCTATGAGGCGGTCAAGAACGCGCTCTTCTCCGGCAAGACCAAGCACAAGACCCTGGTGGAGCAGTTCGCCTATCCCACTGAAGGCGCGGGGCAGCCCTATGAAAGGATGGCGGACGAAATAACGCGGGGGGGGGGTAAAATCATCTATGATTCAAAGGTATTAGGAGTTGAGCCTGTGGCCGGCGGCCGCGCGGTGGAGGTGCGGACCAGCGCCGGCACGGAAACCTTTGACCATGTGGTCTCGACCATGCCGCTCACGGACGTGGTGGAAAACTCGTCCGCCTTCGGCGAAAACGCGAAAGAGGCGGCGCGCAAACTCCACTACCGCAATACCATCATCGTCTATTTACTGATCAACAGCGAAGCCATCTTTCAGGACAACTGGATCTATGTCCATGCGCCGTTCCTCCAAACCGGCCGCATCACCAATTTCCGCAACTGGTCGAAGCACATGCTGCACGGCTCGAAGAAAACCATCCTCGCCATGGAATACTGGGCCAACGATGCCGACGCGCTATGGAAAAGCTCGGATGCGGAGCTGGAAGCGCTGGCGGCAAAAGAGATCGTGGAGACCGGGCTCGTCGAGCCCGGCATGGTGGAGGATGCCCATGTGGTGCGCCTGCACCGCTCCTATCCCGTCTATGCCAACGGCTATGAAGAGCATTTACGGATAATCCAGGACGCGGTGGACGCCATTCCCTGGTTGACCTGCATCGGCCGCAACGGCGCGTTCAAGTACAACAACCAGGACCACAGCATCCTCATGGGCATGCTGGCAGCGGAGAATATCGCGAAAAACAGGCACCACCCGCTCTGGAACATCAATACGGATTATGACTATCACGAGGGCGAGGGCACCCTCCCCGGACAGGGGGCCGTAGACTAGCGCCTGCATCCGGGAGCGTCCTGGCGACGCGTCCGCGCCCGGCCGCCTCAGCGCGCGGGCTCGATGACCTCCACCCCGTCCATATAGGGCACAAGCACCCTGGGGAGCACTACGCTGCCGTCCTTTTGCTGGCCGTTTTCAAGGATGGCCGCCATGGTGCGCCCGGTGGGGAGGCCCGAGCCGTTGAGCGTGTGCACCCAGGCGGCCTTGCCCCCCTTGGGCTTGAAGCGGATATTGGCGCGCCTGGCCTGAAAATCCGTGCAGTTGGAGCAGGAGGAGATCTCGCGGTAGGTCTTCTGCGAGGGCAGCCACACCTCCACGTCATAGGTCTTTGCGGCGCTGAAGCCCAGGTCCCCGGTGCAGAGGGTGATGACGCGGTAGGGCAGCTCCATGAGTTCCAGCAGATGCCGCGCGTGCCCGGTCATGAGCGCGAGCTGGTTCATGCTGTCGTCCGGGTGGGCGAAGCGCACCATCTCCACCTTGGTGAACTGGTGCATGCGGATGATGCCGCGCGTGTCCTTGCCGGCGCTCCCGGCCTCGGAGCGGAAGCAGGGCGTGGCCGCGCAGTAGGCCAGCGGCAGCTCGGCCTCGTCAAGGGTCTCGCCCGCGTGCAGGTTGGTGAGCGGCACTTCGGCGGTGGGGATGAGGTAATAGTCCCAGTCGCGCACCTTGAAAAGGTCCTCCTCGAACTTGGGGAGCTGCCCGGTGCCGGTCATGGTGGTGCGATTCACCATGTAGGGCGGCGAAATCTCGATATAGCCCTCGTGCTTCGTGTGCTGGTCGAGGAAGAAGTTGACGAGCGCCCGCTCAAGGCGCGCGGCCCAGCCGCGTTCCACCACGAAGCGGCTCCCCGTGAGCTTCGCCGCGCGCGCGAAGTCGAGGCCGCCGAGGCGCGTGCCGAGCTCGCCATGCTCCTCGGGGGGGAAGTCGAAGCTGCGCGGCGTGCCCCAGCGCGCGACCTCCACATTCTCCTTTTCATCCGTGCCCTGCGGCACGGAGGCGTCCGGCAGATTGGGCACGGAGAGCAGCCAGGCCTCCTCCTCTGCCTTGACTTCGGCCACTTCGGCGTCGAGCTTTTTGATGCGCTCCGAAAGCTCGCCCAGCGCGGCGAAGCGGTCGCTGGCGTCACCGCCCGCGCGCTTGATGGCCGCCACATCGTTTGAGGCCGCGTTGCGCTTGCTCTTCAGGGCCTCCACTTCGGCGAGCAGGGTGCGACGCCGCTCGTCAAGGGCGCGAAATTCCTTCATGTCGAGTTTGGAATGGCGCTCCGCAAGCGCTTTTTCCACGATTTCCGGCTGCTTTTGCGCCAGCTTGAGGTCGATCATCGCCTGCCCTCCTTCCTGAAAAGCCGTCCGGCCGCCGTTCACGGCGGCAAGGCCGCCCCGTTGGTAGCATGGCGGCCGGCGCCTTGCAAGCCGCCGCCATTGCGTGTATCTCTAAACAGATTCTAGAATCAACTTTTTTCCCGTGAGGCAGCCATGCAGCACCGCCGCTCAATGCCCGTCGTCCTTCTTGCCCTGCTCGGGGCCGTTTTCCTGCTTTCGGCCTGCGGGCCCAGCAATACCGTGCGCCTGCTCCCCCCGCCGCCGCTGGACGCCTCGGTGCTCCCCGCGCCCAACGCGCCCAGCGTGAGCGTGGTCAGCTTTGAGGACAAGCGCGTGGACACATCCTCCGTCGGCGTTCGCCGCGACGGCAGTGCCTTCACCACCAGCGGCAACGTGGCCGAGTGGATCAGCCGCGCACTTGCCGACGAGCTCGCGCGCAGCGGCTTCCAGGTGACCTTTGCCGCGAATGTGAACCAGGCCCGCAGCGGCAATCCTGACTATCTCGTCACCGGGCAGGTGGACGAGGTGTGGCTCAAGGAAAACTCCTCGCTGGAGATCACCTCGCAGATGCGGGTCAAGTGCGCGCTCGCCAACCGCAAGGGGCGCCTCTGGAGCGAGTCCTGCAACGCGAGCCAGAGCCGCAGCGGGCTGCCCTCCGGCTCCACGGCGGACAATCTCCTGCTCGACACCCTGCGCGACCTTGTGAAGCCCATGGCCCAGAAGATCGTGCAGACCATCGACGCAAAGAAGAACTAGGCCGGGATGCGGCTTGTGCCCGCAAGTGCGCGCCCTGCGTCCTGGCGGCTCCGGGCCGTGGGCGCGGCGCTGCTCTGCCTGCTGGGCGCGGTGCTCCCGTCCGGGGTTTCGGCCGCAGCCCTCTCCGGGCAGGACACTCCGCCCGCGGGCGCGGCCGTGACCGAAGTGGTGCCGCGGCCCTTTCCGCTGCTCGTGCCGCTCTCCTACCGCTGGGCGCGCGGGGTGGCGTGGATGAGCGCGCTCATGGCCGCCTGCCCGGAGCTTCCGGCTGCGGCGCGCCGGGGCCTCGCCACCTCGGGCCTGGATGACCGCGCGGGGCGGCTCGCCCTGTGCGCCCGGCAGCACAGGCTGGACCACCTCACGCCGGACGATTCGCCGGACATTGCCGTGGCCGTGCGCCTTGTGCCCGCGCCCGCCGAAGCACGGGCCAGCGCCCTGCGCGAGGAGGACCTGCTGGCCGTGCAGCGCGCGCTGCTGCTGGATATGGAGGCCACCCTGCTGGCCGTGCAGCGGGACTGGCCGACCAGCCTGGCGGAGGCGCGCACGCGCGCGATGGCGCTGGATGCGGCCGCCCTGCGCCTTGAAGCCCTCTGGTGGGCGCTGGCGGCGGTCCAAGGCGCAGCCGGGCCGTGGGCCTGCGGCCCGGAGACGCTCGATTCGCTGGAGCGGGGCGTACGGGGCGCGCCGGACAATGCGGCCCTGTGGCTCCTGCTCGCCGAGGCGCGCCTTCAGCGGGATTTGCCGCAGGGCGCCGTGGCCGCGGCCGCAGAGGCGCTGAAGAGTAGAGGCGACGGCGCGAAGCATCCCGCGGACGCGCGGCTGGCCGCCCGCGCCCGCTATGTGCGCGGCCTCGCCCATTGGCGGCTGGGCCAGCCGGCCCTCGCCGAGGCGGACCTTGACGCCGCGTTGCACCCCGCGGTGGCGGAAAGCGCGCCCGACGAAGCGGAACGGGCGCGCCGCCTGCGCGCGCGGGCGGCAGTGCGCCTCGCACGGCACAATGTGGCGGGCATGTGCGCGGATTTTGCCGCCGCGTGCGCCCTCGGGGACTGCGAGGGCCTGGCGCTCGCCCGCAGCCGCGGCCAGTGCCGGGGCGACGCGGCCGGAAGCGGCGAAGGGGCGACGCCATGAGCCAGCCCGTGCTGCTCAAGGTCTATGGCAATCTCTATCCGGCGGACGCGGCGGACCTTGAGGCCCTCGTCCGGGCCAGCGCCACTTGCGTGCAGGAGGGCGGCGACGCGGTGGTGACGCTCGCGGGGGACCTTGTGCGCATCTCCTTCGAGGGGCTCTTTTTTCCGGTGGACGACGTGCTCGAGGCGCTCGCGGCGCGCCTCACGCCGGGGCAGAAGGGCAAGCTCGACGTGCTGGACCTCGAGGCGTGGCGGCTCACGCGGCACGAGTTCGCGGACGGCCGTATCACGTCCCGCTCGGCCCCGCTCAACAATGTGCTGGACTTTTCCGGGCATTAAGCATTTCTTTGCCTGACGGCCGCGGGGGCTCTCGCCGGCGGCGCGCGGCAAGATCTTCACCTTTTTCAGCAGCAGGATACCCTCATGGCGGTAACTCCCGGCAAAGGCGGCGTGGGCAACTTTCTCCTCGGCAACGGCTGCATCCTCCTGGCGACCATCTTCTGGGGCATCAACGTGCCCGCCACCAAGGTGCTCATCCCCGAATGGATGACCGCCGACGGCATCTCGGCCGTGCGCCTCGTGGGCGGCTGCATCCTCTTCTGGCTGGCGTCGCTCTTCATCAGGTGCCAGCCCATCCAGAAGGGCGACTGGACCAGGATCGTGCTCGGCGGGGCCGTGGGCCTCTTCCTCTTCATCTTTCTCTTCGTGACCTCGCTGAAATTCGGCAACGCCATCGACATTTCAATCATCATGACCCTGCCGCCCATGTTCGTGGTGCTCATGCAGGTGATCTTCATGCATGAGCGGCCCTCGCTGGCCGAATATGCGGGCCTCATCATCTCCTTCGCGGGCGCGGTCATCGTCATCGTGACCGGTTCGAGCCACACCCAGTCGGGCTCGAACATCCTGCTCGGGGACGTCATCGCCATCGCCTCCACCATCTGCTACGCCTTCTATCTCGTCATCCTCGAGAAGCCGACGCACACCTATCACCCGCTTTCGCTTTTGCGTTGGGTCTTTCTCTTCGCAGCCATTCCCGGTCTCCTCCTCGTGCCGGGGATGCAGGACATGCCCATCGTCCACGCCGAAACCGCCACGCCCTGGCTCTGGATCGCCTTCATCCTCTTCTGTCCCACCTTCATCGCCTATTTCCTCGTGCAGCCCGCCATCAGGAAGATCGGCTCGGAGCTCGTGTCGCTCTATCAGTATCTCCTGCCTGTGTGCGCGGCCATCGCCTGCGTCATCATCGGCCTCGAAAAGCTGCACTGGACGCAGTGCGCGGCCATGGTGGTCATCGTCATCGGCATGGCCATCACCAATCTCGGCAAGAGCAGGCGCGTGAAAAAGGAAGAGGCCGCCAAGGCCTGAGCGGCGCGAAAAAGGGGTTTTGCCATGCCACGCATATTGCCCGGCGAGACGGATATTTACGCCCTCACGGACGCGCGCCTCTCCCTGGGGCGCCCCGTGCTGGAGGTGGCCCGCGCCCTGCTCGCCGCGGGCGTGCGCCTCATCCAATACCGGGAAAAGCGGCTCCCGGCCGGGGCCATGCTCGCCGAATGCCGCGAGCTTCGGCGCATGACCCGCGAGGCCGGGGCCTGCTTCATCGTCAATGACCATGTGGACATCGCCCTGCTGGTCGAAGCGGACGGCGTGCATGTGGGCCAGGACGATTTGCCCGTGCCCGAGGTGCGCCGCCTGGTGGGGCCGGAGATGATCATCGGCCTGTCCACCCATTCGCCGGAGCAGGCGCGGGTGGCCGTGGAGGCCGGGGCGGACTATATCGGCGTGGGCCCCATCTTCGCCACCCAGACCAAGGAGGATGTGGTGGCCCCGGTGGGCTTCGCCTACCTCGACTGGGTGGCCGCGCATATCCGCCTGCCCTTTGTGGCCATCGGCGGCATCAAGGCGTGGAACGCCGCGGATGTGGCCGCGCATGGCGCGGACTGCTGCGCCCTGGTCTCCGCGCTGGTGGGCGCGGAAAATATCGGCGCGGCCGTGGCCTGTGTGCGCGAGGCAATTCAGGCCGGAAAAGCCGCGCGGGCACGCTGACGAGGGCGCTCTGACGAAGATTTTTGAAAAAAGGATGGATACTTAACTTGATTGACGTACCTCCTTAAATCCGTCTGGAGCGAAGCGGAAGACGGGTGCTGCGACCGGATGGCGGCGCGAAGCGCCGTGCCCGTTGGCGAGCAAAGCGAGCCCTACGGGCATCGACAGCAGCGCTGGTGCCGGAAGAATCCTAAAAAATAAGATTTT
>JAAUYU010000038.1 GCA_014804965.1 Desulfovibrio sp. | reverse complement strand
GGACGCGGCGAAATGGTTTCAATATCATTGAACGGATAGAAGTTCATGAAAGCCGCGTTGCTCGTCTTGTCCGACCTTGTGTTCATTTCCGGCGTCTCATGGGCAGGCTGAAACGCGCCCCTGCCACGATAAAACGCATAGGATGCCTTGCGAGGGGCCGGAGAGTTGTCATCTATGGAAAAGGGCGCCCCGCCCGTGAGCGGCCTTTCTTTGCCGAGAAAATTGCCGTAACGGGCAGCCGCCGCATCGGCGATTACCTTCTTGCGCTGCTCAGGGCTTTGTGACTGATTGAGGCCGCTTCGGCGCATCTCGCCGATATTGTACATGCTGACCGTGGCCACGGCTTTCATGCGCGGGTCGATCTTGGCGGCGCTGATGACGAAGCTGCCGCTGCCGCAAATTCCGAGAATGCCGATTTTTTGCGGGTCCACAAAATCCCTTGTCCCCAAAAAATCCACCGCCGCGCTGAAAGCCTCGGCGTACAGATCCGGCGCGATGGCGTGGCGCGGGCTTCCGCCGCTCTCGCCCCAAAACTGCTGGTCAATGGCAAGGGTCACAAAGCCCTTGGCCGCCAGCTGTGCGGCATAGACTGCGGCGGCTTGCTCCTTGCTGGCACCCATGGGGTGGCCAATGACGATGGCTTGCGCCTTTCCCTGCAATTTGTCCGGCATGAAGAGATAGCCGACGAGATTCATGCCGTACTGGTTGTCGAAACTAACGCGGTAGACATGGACGCCTGCGGGAACCTCAAAGGTCGGGAAGTTTTTTTGTTCCAGAAGCTGCATGGTGGAGGTGTCCGCCGCATCCGCGTCGCAGGGGCAAAAATATGAACTCAGGAGGACAAGGCAGCAGCAAAGAGCGATACCCGCCATTTTCATCTGGCAACTCCTTTCAGGGCTTTTTCCGCCGCTTTCGCATATTCCTCATCCGAAACCTTGTCGGCCCATTGGGTTGCCATTCCAGGCGCGCTTTCGCTGATGGCGAGATGCGTCATGGCCGTATCCGGGGCTGCCCCGTGCCAGTGCCTGGCTCCTGGCGGGCACACGACCACGTCGCCGGGCAGGATGAACGTGGGCTCTTTGCCCCATTCCTGTGTGATGCCGCGCCCGGAAGTGACGATGAGCGTCTGGCCGAGGGGATGGGTGTGCCACGCCGTGCGGCTGCCCGGCTCAAAGGTGACGGTCGCCCCGTAATGCCGGGCCGGGGCGCTCGCCTTAAAGCCCTGGTCGGTGCGCACGCGGCCTGTGAAATGTTCAGCGCCAACGGATTTTGAAGGCACGCTCCCCGCGCGAATGACCGTCTGCCCGCTGCTGTCGTCTGCGGGGCTGATATGGGGCGCGAGGAGGGCCGCCACCAAAAAACAGAGAACAGTGAGCGTTTTCATGCGTTTTCTTGGGGGCCCCCACCCCCAACAGCAAGGGCAGGGGCCGGGAAGGCTAAAGGTTCTTGCCGTAGAATTCCTTGAGCTTGCCCATGGCCGTATCCACATATTCAGGCACGTAGTAAGTCTGGATATGGGTCGCGCCCGGAATGAGGAAGAGCTCCCGCTGCTTAGCGCCCGTGGCCTTGCCGATGGCTTCTTCGGTCATGTAGAGGGTGTCGGCCTTGTCGCCCGCCATCATCAGCAGAGGTGCGCTGATGAGCTCGATCTGGTCGGTGGCGTCCCAGGGCATCAGGTCAAGCAGGCTTTCCGTGGTATAGGCAAAGGTGGAGTTGGGGTGTCGATGCGTGCGCCCGTAATAGATCATGCCTTCTCGATAGAGATCGGTGGGGATTTTGGCGATCTTTTCATCGGTAAGGGCATCAAAATCCACATTGCCGGAAAGTTCGATCTCGCCGCCTCTGACGCGTTTTTCCCTGGCCTCCGCCGCTTGCTTGAGACGATCCTGAATCGTGGAGAGCTGGCTTTCCATGAAGCCATCGCGCCGAACCTTGCCGGAGTTGAACATGCTCAGGGTGGCGACGGCCTTCAACCGCTTGTCGGACTTGGCGGCGTTGAGCGTATAGCCGCCCCCGCCGCAAATGCCCAGCACGCCGATGCGGTCGGCATCGACGCCAGGATAGGTGCTGATGAAGTCCACCATGCCGCGGATATCTTCCGTGCGGTAATAGGGTTTGTCCGTATGCCTGGGCTCGCCGCCGCTCGCCCCCTGAAACGCGGCATCCGCCGCAATGGTGACATAGCCCTCGCCCGCGAGGCGCTGGGCGTATTCTCCTGCGACCTGCTCTTTAACCCCGCCATTGGGATGCGCGACCACGATGGCCGGATACTTGCCGTCCGCCTTGTACTGTGGCGGCGTATAGACATTGGCGGCAATCTTTATCCCGTTCAGCTCATAGTTCACGGGATGTATCTGCACTTTGCCCGGCACGTTCTCCTTGATGGCGTTGGCGTACACAAGCCCGAAGGGATTCTCCTGGGCCGCGAAAACCGGGCTCGCCGCCGCCATCGCCACACCCATTGCCATTGCTGCCATTTTCATGCTCCTCATGTTAATTGCCTTCCTTTCTGTCCGCTGAATACATTTTTTCCAGCAGGTCGTTCATAAGAGTTCCAGCCGTTTCAGAGACCCTGGCTTTCAGCACAGCCGCCGCTTCTTTCAGTTGCGTTTCGGTCATGCCGATATTGCGGCACACGCGCAGATGGGAAGCGAGCTGCGCAGGCGCCGGAAGCGTTGCCAGAATGGAAATGGTCGCGAGTTCCCGATCCTTCCAGGAGAGAACACCCCGTGAAAAAATATCACAAAAAAGATGTTCTTTCAGAAACGTGTCCATGGCTGGCGCAAATTCGTATATCCGGCCCGTCACAGGGTGCCCTACAAGCTCCGTCTGGATTTTTGTCCCGATGGCACGCCTGTCCGCATCCGCGGGGAGTTCATGCGGCGCAGGACCCACCTTGTCAGTGATGCCCGCCGCCTTCCGCGTGTCGAGCAGGTCAAGGAACACATTGAGGGCGGAGAGGCTGCGCGGGAAGCCCGCATACGCATAGAGCTGGATAAGGACTTCCTTGATTTCGTTAACGGAAAGCCCGGCGGAAAGGCCGTCTTCCAGTGCGGATTTCAGCTTTTCAGTATCGCCGTTGGCAGCGAATGCCGCTATGGGGATGATGGCCTGCTGCTGGATGGTCAGCCCGGAATTCATGACTTCGCTCCTTGCCTGAATAACCGAAAATGCCGCCACTGCCAGAAAAACCAGGAACGCCACAGTACTTTTTTTGAGAAGCATAACAGGAACTTCCTCCCAAAAGATGCAAATCTTTAAGAGGGATGATACCCCAACAGGCTCGAAAGCGAATACCCAATTCGCTATTTTTGTTTACCTGTTTCGCTCAAAGTTGAGAGCTTCCAGGCGCGGAATAAGAGCAGGCTATGCCTCGGAAGACCCGGGGCAAAAAGCCTGTGAAAGGTATGCGGCAAAAGGGAGAGTTCAGGCCAGGCTTCGGGACGAGTCGCGCCCGGGCGTCTGGCCGAATAGCCGCTTATATTCGCGTGAGAACTGGGCCTCGCTTTCATAGCCCACGCGCCGCGAGGCGGAACGGGCGTCAAGCCCTTCGCGCTGCATCAGGCGCTGGGCTTCGTAGAGGCGCAGGCGTTTCTGGAATTGCAGGGGGCTGATGCTCGTGGTCTCGCGGAAGCAGCGGTTGAAGGTGGAGGGGGCCATGTTCACCTGCCGGGCCAGCCCGGGCATGGAAAAGGCCTCGGCAAAGTGGCCGCGCAGCCAGGCAATGGACTGGGCTATCCTGTGGTCCCTCGTGCCCGGGGTGATAGCGAGCCTGAGCTTTTTGCCGAGGCCGCCCTTGAGGATGGCATAATGGATCTCGCGGATGACCGGGCCCGCGAAGAGCGGGATGCCCCGAGGCTCTTTCAGGAGGCGGACAAGGCGGTAAAAGGCCAGCAGGATGTCCGCCGAGGCCTTTTCCTTGCCTATGGCGCTGTCGTTCCCTTGTCCGGCCGGCAGGTCGCCGCCGTCTTCAAGGCTGAGCCCGGCGAGGATGCGGGCGTCAAGCCGAATGGACAGGGAAAGGAAGGGGTGCTCCGGTGACGACTCTACAATATGAAAAATGCCGGGCATATCGCTGCCCAGGACTACATATTCACCCGCGCCGTATAAAATTTCGTGCTCACCATAAAAAGCCTGTTTTTCTCCTTGTACGACCAGCGCAATCATTGGGTAATACAGACATTTTTCTGGAGATGTTTGCTGGTCAATCCGTGTGAGCATCAGGCCATCAATGGCGGTTGCCAGCCTTTGCTGAGTGGGAAGCCAGGAGAAGAGCTCATCGCGCAAAAGCTTGAGGAAAGTCTTTTTAGTTTCCATGCCAGTCATCCTGGTTCGCTCTGGTTACGCTTGGGGATGCTCCTTCGCAGCGAGCATCTCACGGCGCAAAATGGCATTTATTCTCGTCTGATAACCGCTACCAAACGAACGTAACCACGCCAAGACATCAGCATCGAGGCGGATAGTCGTCATTTTCTTGATTGGGCGATAGTAGCGGCTGGTATCCTCAATGGGAGGAATTTCCGAATAGTCGATGGCGCTTTCCGGTCTGGCGGAGAGTACCTCAAGTTCCGCTTGCTGCTCTGGGGTGAGCGGCGGCGGATTGTCGATATCCAACTCAAAATTGGTGATATGCCTGTCGTTCTTTTTCATTGGCTTGCCTCGCTGAAATAAGACGGAGATATTCTCCATTTTTACGTTCAGTATAGATAACAACCAAAATTGCAGGACAGACCATACCAATAGTTATCCAGCGATCTTCTTCAGTGCTATGTGCCTCATCGTAGTACTCTATTCTCCACGGGTCAGTAAATACACGCGCTGCAACCTCAAAGCTGATGCCGTGCTTTGCTTTATTGAGCCTGTTCTTGGTCTCGTCCCACTCAAATTTCATGCCGTCCCTTTTGTTACTACAAAATAGTTAATATAAATTATTTCTATTGTCAATGCTGCCTGCGCCGATGGTCGGGTTTACTCATAGTCTTGGGTACACCCGCATCTTTCCTTGCTCATTCTTGTCGAACCCTTCAACCTGCCGCCATCTCCCTCGATACCGCGCGTTTCGTTCCATATCCCTGTCACCGGCATAGCCAAAAGCATATGCAGTCGTGCGCTCGGCGTAGCGTTGCCAGTTACGGCCCGCACGTCTTTGACGGATAGCGGGGGCACAGGCGCGGATGGCTTCTTCCACTTCTTCCTGGCTATGGCCGTTGGAGCGGAGCCTTAGGGCAATCATAGCATCCACCCGTGAGAAGTCCTCTATGGTGATATGCGCTTTGATGTCCTCCCAATGCTTGAAATAGGCAAGCTGCGGGTGACTCGCCTCTTGTGCGGCTATGAATGGCGGCAGATTTGCCTGCTGTTTCCTCTGATGGTGCGTCGTTGCTATTGTCTGCTCAATCTTTCGCGCTTCTATCAAGGCTTTTTGGCATTCCTGCCGAACCGCATAACTCAGGCAGACGCGAGGGAAAGTTCCGTCCGCTCGCTGATGCTTAGGCTTGCGGTTCTCAAAGCCTGGGGCACGGTGCGGATGAACGCCCCCCGAAAGTTTTGGGTCGCCATAGCGCTTATTCAGAATGACGATCAGCCTATTACCGATGTCACGGTCAAAAATCCCGTGAAACTTGGGAAACGTGAGGATGCACTGGTAATTGCCGGGTGAGCTTTCCAGAAACACCGCAGGCTTGAAGCCGTCTTTCTGGAGCTGCATGACCTTTTTCCGGGCTCATGTCGTCGATGAGGATATGGTGCTTCCGCTCGGAAAGGGGAGTGTAGTAGATATTTTCGCCGCGTCTTGCCAGTTTCACAATTTCCGGCATCCGCCTGAGTAATTCTTCAGGAGTGAAGCCCCGGCTCTCCACATTCCGTTTGTCGAGGATCATTACTTTTTTTTCGCCGTTTGCGCCCATTTTAATGGCTGTCACCCGGTAGCGCTCAGCATTGACGGCTTTCGCATACTCCATGAACAGTTTGGCCTGTGGCAATGACGCGACTCCCGGGGATATGGGGGCGGGGGTGTGTCTGGCCTTTCCTGCATCCTCATGCGTAACGGCATAAAGCGGATTAGACGGTCTGCCTTGGGTTTTCAGCAAGTCAGAAAAGCGTTGTATCCTTCTCGGCGGCAATGCCGCTTTCAGCTTGGCCCGCAGGAGCCCCAACTGTTCTGCATGTTCGAGTTTCAGGCAATGGCGGCCGATATTTAAAAATGGCACCCCATATTTGGCAATACTAGCCAGCTTTTCCCGGCGTTCCTTGGCCTGTTGTTCCTTGAGGCGGTTCACTTCATCTCTGATTTTTTCCTCAAGCTCTTTCTTGGCTTGCCTTTCGGCCTTTACGGCGTTTCGGTACATCTCCCATGCGGGCCGCAGGGCCGGATAGACCGGCTCAGTCACGGGACTTGAGGCTATGTTTTCGTAATCACCGGCCACAAACTCGCCCAGTCTCTTACAAAGTTTTCCCATGCTGAACGCGCGATCAACCGATGATGCCTTGACCGCTTGTTCCCCGACCCAAATGATCGTGCCTGTGACCCCTCCCCCAAAAAGAGGTCCATTGAAAAGTTAGTGTTCCTGGCATAGGAGCACTGCATGAAACGTAGTCGATTCAGCGAAGAGCAGATCATCGGGATCTTGCGCCAGGCGGAGGCCGGGATACGCGTAGTGGACTTATGCCGTAAGCACGGTATTTCGGATGCTACCTTCTACAAGTGGCGGGCAAAGTATGGCGGCATGGATGTTTCCGATGCCATGCGCCTGCGCCGGCTTGAGGAGGAGAACGCCCGGCTCAGGAAGATGGTGGCAGAGCAGGCGCTGGACATTTCCATCCTCAAGGAT
>JAAUYU010000037.1 GCA_014804965.1 Desulfovibrio sp. | reverse complement strand
GGCGTGGGATAGTGGTCGCCGGTGATGCCGTCCACGAGCTCCCAGGCGAAGTCGTCCTCGTCCACGCTGTAGGTGTTCACCATGTAGCTGAAGAACTCCACCAGCACGCGCGCGCCCACGTCGTCCTTGTGCGCGGTGAGGAACTGGTGCAGCCGCTCGCCGCAGCCCTTTTTGACCGGCGAGGCCGCGATGCCGATGGCCGTGTCATAGGAGATGCGCTCGCATTCGTCCATGGCGAACTGCCCAAGCAGGAAAAAGGCCCGGCGCGGCCACGAGAGCAGCCAGTTGGGGTTGCCGCGGCCTGCGTTGAGGAAGGTCTGGCTGGAGGCTTTCGCTTCCTCTTCGGCCATCTCGATGAGGGTGTTCTTGATCTCAAAGGGGCTCATCTTGTCCAGTGCTTGCTCGAACTTGCGCTTTTGCTGGGGCGACCGTGCATTCATTTTTTGCTCCTGTCTGTTCCCGCGTCGGTGCGCGGATAAAGTGTTATAAGAGAGGTATCTCGCCACTCTTTGCTCCATCAGAGAAAGAGAAGCACCATAGCCACGCCCATGAGGATGAGAAAAGTGTTGCCCACCGCGTAAGTGACGGTATAGCCAAGCGCTGGGATGGAACTGTCCAGCGCGGAAGTAATGGCACCCAGCGCCGCCGTAGTGGTTCGCCCGCCCGCGCAGCAGCCGAGAGTGATGGCCGGGTGGAACTTGAACACCTTGTCGCCGAGCCATATCCCGATGAGCAGAGGCAGCGAGGTGGAGATCATACCCATGAAAAAGAGCATGAGTCCCATCTTTTCGATACCAGGCAGGAACACCGGCCCGCACTGGATGCCGATGACGGCGATGAACATGTTGAGCCCGAGGTTGTTCATGAACCAGAGCACGGAATTGGGAATATAACCCACGGAGGGACGCTTGGTGCGCCACCAGCCGAAGAAGATGCCGGAGATGAGCGCGCCGCCCGCCGTGGAGAGACTGATGGGCACATCGCGCACCATGAGTGTCATGGCACCCATAAGCGCGCCCAGGAAGATGCAGAGCGCGAGGAATACCACGTCCGTCTGATCGCTGGGCTTTTCCTCATAGCCGATTTCGGGGCAGGCAGCCTGCACTTCCTGCGGCAGGCCCTCAATGGTGAGCATGTCGCCTTCCATGAGCTTGGTCTGCGAAAGCACCGGAATTTCGATGCCGCTCGAGCGGTCGATGGCACCGATCATGATGCCGTACATCCACGGCTTGGCGCGCAGCTCGTCCACGGTGAGGCCGGCCGCCTTCTTGGAGACCATGACGCGGGTCTTTTCCACGGCGAAGGTCATGAGCTTGGCGTCGTCGATTTCCGGGCCGACCCAGCTTTCGTCCTGAATGATGAATTCGTGCCGACCACTCAACACCACCTCGTCTCCGAGCCTAATGACCATGTCGGGCGTGCTCGCCAGTATCTTGCCATTGGTGTCACGCACGCGCTCCACAAAGATGCGGCGGCCGAGCGCCTGGAAGTGCGCTTCGATCTGCTTCACCGTCTGCGGGGTGGAAAAATGGTCGGCCGTGGCCTTGTAAGCGCGGAAAACGATGGGCTGGTAGCCATCCACGATGGCCGGGTCGTCGGGGAGGCTGGAGTGGTCAAGCTCCTGTTCGAGGTCCTTTGTTTGCTTGCGCACCTTGTCGAGGCCGCCGAGCAAGACCGGCCCGAGGTTGCCCAAAATCCATGCTGAGCCGACTGTGCCGAACACATAGGTCACGGCGTAGCACACGGGCATCATCTCGTCCCAGCTCTTGGCCTGTTCGGCGGTGATGGAGCCCGCGTTGAGCACGGACTGGATGGTGTCGGAGCCGATGCCGATGACGGCCGAGATGGTCTGCGCGCCAGCGAAAAGGCCGGTGGCGATGCCTGCGTTATAGCCCATGAATTTCGCGCAGGCCCATGTAACGGCGAGGCAGAGGCCGCAGATAACTACAGCGAACATGACCTGCTTGATGCCCTGGCCTCGGATGGCGCTTACAAATTGCGGGCCGCAACGGTAGCCAATGGCGAAAAGGAAGAGGAGGAAGAACAGGGATTTGAGAGGCGCGCCAATAGGTACATGGAAGACCGCGCCCACGACGACGCCGATGAGAAGCACGGACGTGACCACGCCCAAGCTCAAAGACTTGTAGCGGAACTTGCCGAACCAGAAACCGAGCCCGATGGTAAGAAAAATGGGGATCGAGGGATATTCCTTGAAGGTCGCTTGTACCCATTCCCAGAGCCAGTCCATAGAATACCTCATTTACATGTCTGCGTTTTAAGGGATGCGCTGTCAGTAAAAATGCAGGAGTTGGCTGACAGTGCAGCATTTGCAAGTTCGGGAATTCCTATACATGGAGGTATACAAATTATTTTCATGATTGACTGTCGTAAATACGATAAAATTCGAATAAAATACGTTTTATGAACAAATATGAAGGGTGCTCACTCCATAATTACTGTATGATTATCAATGGATTTATTGTTACAATTATATAAGTTTTGAAAAGAGAACATTTTCTTTAACATGAGACGATATAGTATTCGTTTAACTATTAAAGTAGATTTTATAATTAAGCATAACTAAATAATATCGGCAACGTATATAATAAAATATTTGGGCTGTCCTAGTTAATGAGAAATGGCTAGGATATGGTATGTACAAGTGACGATGTCGGTAAAATTCGCGTCAACAAGGCGAACGTATAAAGTTTTTCGTTGCTGCCGCAATCGCGCGAGCTGTCGGCACAATTGCAGAAGTAAATCGGTGCACAGCTACCTATTATTTCATGCGCCTTCGGTGTCTAATAGACAAGCATTTGCCTAGTTATCGCTTGTCTGGGGAAGTTGAGGCCGATGAAAGCTACTTTGGTGGAGTGAGAAAAGGCAAGCGCAGCCGGGGAGTTGCGTGAAAATAGCGATTTTCGGTTACACAGCGAAACGGGAAGGTTTACACGGCCATAATTCCCAATGCGAGAACAGAAACGCTCATGCACATCATTGAGGAGCGTGTCGAGCCCGATAGCATCGTCTACACGGATATGCTGGAAATATAATGCCCTGGATGTAAGCGACTTCCACCATCACAGGATTGGCCATTCAAGGTTATTTGCCAAACAAGGCAACCATATCAATGGGATGGAAATTTTTGGAACCAGGCAACGCGGCATTTGCGTAAGGTCAACGGCATTAAGCCTGAACACTTTTACTGGTTCCTAAAAGAGTGTGAATGGCGCATCAATGGTGGCAATCATAAGGGGCTATTAAACCACCTAAACTCTTGGAATAAAGAAGTAAAATATTAACCTTAGCTAGGATAGCCTCTATTATTTTTATAATTAATATAATTTGGCGGATAAATAATTTATAATATAATATCCATTGATAATACCTATGATTTTATAATATTATAATTTACTATATATTTAATTATTACTGCAATACAAATATTTTTGTTTTAAAAAATGGCACATGAAAAACGCCACGCACAAGTAGAGCGTTGCTAGCATGAGCAGATGGAAGATATAGGGCATAATTTCAAAAACTGTGGCACCTGCTTGAGACGCACGCACCATGCCTGTTGAACCTGGTGTGGCAGGTATGAACCATGCAAAAATTCGCATCAAAAGCGGTATATTTTCACCAGGGAAAAGATTTCCGGAAATAAAAACACTAGGGATGGAAGACATTACTACTGCAGGAATGATATATGGTGCTGAGCGAAATAGCAAACCAAGTAAAATTCCCAATGAACTGATTGTAAGAGAAAATGTCAGGCCCATTAGAATTGTCGAAAACACGTTTTGAAAAGAATTAATTCCATGCAAGTAAAAAATCAATCCTTCTATTAATAAAGTCCAAATAAAACAGATACAAAAGATTGCTGCCTGCATAGATAGCAGATTGACTGGATATTTTATTGCAAGAGTCAGAAATTTAGGCATTGGCGTTGCTGAAAACAGTGTAAAGAAAAGCATTCCAGACCCGCACAGCATAAGTGTCTGAAATATTATCATAAATACAATTGGAACTACAAAATTTAAATAACCGCCAATAGTATTATACATAGGCTGCACGATGAGTGCTGGCGCACGCATGGCCGCCCTTATGATGGTCGATGGTTTCGCGCCATCGCGCATTAATTCCTCTGCAATCGCCTCTGTAGCGAGCTCTGACAAAATCCCGCCTGCACCAGCAATGGAGGAGCGGCTTTTCACTATGAATGCGCCATTGGAAACGAGCGTCATGGCAGAAGGGATACCGGCCAGAATATCTCTTTCAAAATTGGGAGGAATACCGATTATTGAAACAATTTGCTCACTTTTCATAGCCCCAATCGCTTCTTCCCTGTTTCGCGTGACAAATTTCACATCAAGGTTGGGACTGCTTTGCATACTCAGGGTAATTCTGCGAGAGAGGGGGGAGTGGTCAGCATCCACTACGGCTACAGACATATGATAAGGTAGTTGAGTAGTATAAGGCCAACAATAGTAAAAGGCGTAAAAAGCAAGCGCCAGCAGAAAAAATGGGGCACATGCGAGGTTTGTGCAACATTCCCTGAAAGTTTCGGAAAAGCAACGACGACAATTCATGTCCTTGCAGCCTTATCCCTATTGGTTACTGAGGAAATTTTGGAACGAAAAATAAAGTAACCTGCACTTGCCGGTAGAATGAACAGAATCCCAAGAGCCAGGAATGTTGCTCCCATGTTTGAAAGACTTGCACCAAGTGTCCACTGTTGTGCCTGTCCCTGGATCAGCCATGTCAATGGCAGACACTGCCCAAAAATTCTGGCGGCATCGCTCATGGAATCAAGAGGAATAGAAAAGCCGGTGTAGGGCAAAGCAGGAGCGGCATAACCCGAGGCCAGCACTAGAGCCAATCGCCAATTGGGTGAAATACCGGCTATCAAAACTGCCATCGCGGCAAAAACTGCGAGGCAGCATGCGCCACACGCAAACCACAAAAAGATCGAGCCGGTAGGATGAAAACCGCCATGGCCGCAAAACAGGGCGATGTAAAAAAGAAAAATGAAACAGTATAGCGCATAATGTGGAAGAAGCTTGCCCGTTATTGCCACAGATGCGCTGTAATTGGCACAAGCAAACCATTCAGTAATCTTGATTAAGCGCGCTTCCCGTACAAAGGCTATAACGAAGCCAAGCATTGCGCCCACCATGATTACACCGGGAATGAGCGAACCGCCAAGAAACGCAAGAAAGCTGAATTGCATATTACCCATTGGGTAAAATTCGGAATGGACGACCTCCAGTATTCTTTCAACTCCAGCCGTTCCCACACCTGTGCGAAGCGCCTGGGCAAAGATGCCCTGCTGGGAAAGGGCGCTCAGTACTGTAGCTGCATCCGCTTGCAATGTTCCAGCAATCGCATAGCGATTTTCATCAACATAAAGATTCACGGATGAACCAAGGCCATTCAACATATCACGGGAATATGCAAAGGGCACTGCAATCACGCCATAAATTGTCCCTTGACGCATTTGGCGCATGGCCTCTTCCCTGCTTGATATATGTACAAGCCTGAAGGTGCGGGTAGCCTCAAAGGCTCTCGCAACCTCCCTTGACATATGACTTTTATCCTCATCAACAAAACCCACGGCAAGTTTTGTCATTACGCCATCACCAAGAAGCGCCCATACGACGAGCACCCAGAATAACGGCATAATCGCGCAAAAAAAGAGTTCGCCAAAAGTCCATTCCCTGCATTCCCTGACAGTGGTACGGGCAATGGCTTGAATCCAGGTCGAGACCTCGCGCATCAGCGATCCACCAAAACACTCATGCCCGGTCTTAAGCCATCCACTTTAATCAATGGCTTTGCGCGCACTTCAAATGTTTTCATGTCATACCCAGAATTTTCTCTGGTGCTTCGCCAGGTAGCATAGTTTGCCCTGGGACTTATATAATAGATTTTATATTCAATCTTTTCATCGCTTACTGCAGGAACAGTTGCTGAAAGTATATTGCCAATTTTGACCCCGCGCATTTGGTCTTCACGAATGTTGAAGGTTGCCCACTGGTCATCCAAATTTACAATGGTCATTATGGGAAAACCGGCTGCGGCAAGTTCGCCGGCAACAAGAATAATCTTGTCCACCTGTCCGGAATGGGACGCTGTAAGCTCTCTATCAACGGCCAATGATTCCACTTCGTCCACTCCTGCCCGAGCTTCTTCGCTTTTGTCCCTTGCGACTGATTTCTCCTGTTCCCTTGCTCCTATCATCGCGATATCATATGCCTGTTTTGCAGCTTTCGCCTGATTTGCGGTGGCCAACATATCAGCCCGGGCCTCATCATATCGCTGACGGGACACTAGCTTGTCCCTGTATAAATGCGCTATGCGCTGGTAGGTTTTATTCGCCAGTTCAGCCGCTGCCATTGCTCTTTCCCATTCAGCCTGTGCGGCGAGTTTTTCTTGCGGCCTTGCGCCTTCATCAACCAGACTTTGTGAGGCCAAAGCAGCCTTTTCCGTAAACTCCGCCTGAAAGAGTTTTGCCTCAATTTCCGGAAGGTGCATTTGCACAAGGGGCTGTTCCTTTTCAACCAGGTCGCCCTCTTCCACAAGGAGGCGATACACCCTACCAGAGACTTTGGAGGAAACATTGATTACTCTTGCCTCCATCTGACCTTGGAGTGGCGGCAAGCCAGGAAAAACTGCTTTCCATATTCCCCATATGGTAACACAAGCAAAAACTAGCCCCATACCAATGATCACATATGAGATGTGATGTCTCAAAAAAGATTTAGTCGCGTCAGGAACAGTGTTTGTTGCCATCATCATTTTTCCAGAATAAGTTTTTTTCTTTCATTAAATTTCATGAAATCATCCATCTGCCCCGCAATGGCATAAAGCGTTGCATAATTTACAACAAATTGATAAGCAGCCATGCGCCTACCGACTTCCGCTTCGAGCAATTGATCCCACGCTTGTGTCACATCAAGTGAAGTATATAGGCCTTCACCAAAGCCCTGCCTTTTGAGATCGAGATTTTCCTGTGCCAGCCCAACTTCAGATGCCGTCAGGAAATATTGTTCTCGCGCGTTTTGCACATTCAACCACGCTGTTTCCGTTGCCGTTTGTATCTGGTTTCTTATGTCAGCATGCATTGCGCGTGCCTCCCGCAAATTTGCCCTTGCACTTCTGTACGTTGCTACCCTGTCAGTTGAATCCCAGAGAGTGAGGCTGGCTCCAAGACCTAATAGCCATGAGGGTTCAATTGCTGTCTGGTAATGTCTGATAAAGCTGTATTCTCCAAAACCGAAAATTTGTGGAAACCATGAGCTTTTGCTGATTTCAACACCTTGATTCGCCTGTTGAATCTGCGACTCAATCATTGCGATACGCGGATTATTGTTGAGCGCTATTTCTACCCAATATTCCATTGTGTGAGGCGCGCAATTTAAGACAAATAGTGGCGTCGTCAGAGTACCGATGCTCTCGGTCCGTATCAGACGCTGTAATTCCAGTTTTGCTGTCTTAACAGCATTTCTTGCCTTCAGATGTTCACGTTCCGCCTTATCTCTGGCAACCTTGACGCTCATGCGCTCGACCGGACTTATCATCCCCTCACGCTCAAATTTGACAGCTCTGGCCAATTCCTCATTTTTCATCTTCAGAGTATCTGCACGAAGATTTTCTATTGAAGTGGCAAGTTGCAAACCAAAATATCTGCCGATCAACTTAATATCTTGATCAATATATGTATTTCTCTGCTTCGCCCTTGCTTCATCAACCTGGTATCTTGCAATTTTCTGTGTAGCTTCTATTTTGCCACCCATTATAATAGGTAATGTTCCTGTTATTGAAGCACGAGGTCCACTGAAATTATAATTTTCCTCCATATCGACCGGCATCTCTCCAAGGGGTGTAGAAACACGCTTATGAATATCTATGCGCGTTTCGCCCCACAATTCTTGTCCTTCAAGAGCAATGCGCGGTCCATGCAGCCATCTGAGCGAATTGGACGTATATTCCTTGCTTTCTACATTTGCAGTGGATGCTTTCAGCATATCGCTTCGTTCATAAAGCAACTTTCTCGCGTCTGCCAAGCTCATAGACGCAGGAAACGCATCCTCATGCAGAGTCAAAAACATAATTATAAAAATACAAATCTCGCGCAGCATAAGTATCCTGTGTTCAAAGATTTAGAAATCCGCCAGTTGAAGAAGCCTATCCTCATCGAGTATAGTAACCTTTCTACTGGTAAAACAGCCTATAATACCGGAATTTTTCAGATCCTTGACGATTGCTGCAAGCGTTGCCCTATGCATTCCTAGCATCGAAGCGCAATCTTCCTGGGTAAGTCCCGGAGAAAAATTATTCGAATTTGCGTTACGCATTGCCAGAATAAGATAGCGACAAAAGGCCTTATTGAGGTTATCAATTTTAAGATATGTAAGCCCAGTATAATATGTCTCCGTAACAGAAGCCAGTATACGTAGACTTATTTGAGTAAGGTAAGGACATTGGGGTTTGTCACTAATTACATTGTCTATAGGAATCTTCCATAAAATACTGTCTTCAGTTGCCATATATTCAAGAAAAGAAACTGACTTAAGGACAGCTCTGGTTAAGTTTAGAACGGATCCAGTTTCATATTCCAAGAGCTGTCTTTTTTTTCCTTTGCGGTTGACAAATACAGAATTAAACCTGCCTTTATCAACGAAATATATATCTTTGTCCGAGGCTGGCTGAAAATAAGCTCCTCTTGAAATGGCCATTTCCTTGCCATGGTTCCTTACCTCGGCCCAGACAGGATTATCAGGCCCACATTCGTTGCCTATCTTACGGCAGGCAAAGGGTAAAGAGACATTTATTTCCATATATGATGTCACCATATCTAGATTTTCCATCTTAACAGATTAAAATAATTGTCAGCTTTCTCTAGCTAATTTTCCAGTTAAAAAAATTTGCATCAGACCTTCCAAGTGCTCATGCCTACCGATTTACTTCGGGTCTCATGAATATATAACTATATTCACGTGCCACAGAGATCACGTCTATTCTCCGTCGCTTGCCAGAGTTCCCTGCAAACTTCCTAAAAAAATATGCTTTTTATAAAAATATGTCTGTCGTAATTGCGACAATCGTCATAAATTGTTTGGCAAGTGATGGTGAGAGCATCAAGCCCGGATCCGGGTACTCCATCAGCTATTAGGCAGGAACTATTACGTAATTTTCACAATGACTCGAGCAATGGAGTCCTCACAGATTTCCTGCCAGGCGATAAAACTTGAGATGTAACAGCAACTTATTCTTGATTGCAATATCTTGATAATCATGTTTATAAATAAATTAATTATTATTTTTTAAAATAACAAATTGCCTCATTATTTTTAATAATGAGGCAATTTGTTATTGCTTGATATGTTTTCCAGCAGTCAGTGGAGAGTAGATGCTGTTGCTTCTAACTTTCTCAGTTCATCTAGATACAAGGCCCAGCGCTCCATCATGCGGTGTCGTTCGGCTAGGTGCTGAGTACGGTTATATGCGCGGCCATTGGGGTCGCGCACCATATGTGCCAGTTGGTGTTCTATTAGCTCGTACCGCTCTCCCAAGACTTCATCAAGCAGGGTTCTCGCCATTGCTCGGAAGCCATGTGGGGTCATTTCCTCCCCTGTGATGCCCATTGAACGCAGGGCAGCAAGAAGGGCTATTTTGGCCATGGGCCTTCCCTTTTGCCAGTTGTGGGGAAATACCCATTCCTGATGGCCGGTGTAGGCATATAGCGTTTTCAAAATTTTCATAACCTGCGGGGCAAGAGGCACGATATGCGGGGTACCCGCCTTACTCGTAGTATAGCGCCACTCGCAGGCATCAAAGTCGATATCAGCCCACCTTGCGTGTTGCAGCTCACCGGGACGAACAAAAACATACTGAGCAATTTTAAGAGCACTGGCGACGACCAGGCCTCCGGGATAGGCGTCTATGGTTCGCAAGAGACGCCCCACTTCTTTGGGGTCGGTCATTGCCACATAATGCTTCGTTGTATGCGCGCGCAGACATCCACGCACAGACGGCAACGGGTCAATTTCTGCGCGACCAGTAGCCACCGCAAACCGCATGATCATTCCACAGACAATGGCGATACGTTTTGCTGAATAAAGCTGGCCCTGTGCCTCAATACCACGGAGCAGTTCCAGAAAATCTGGCCCCTTCATCTGGGCTATGGGCCTTTTGCCAATGATAGGAAAAACAAACTTGTCCAGAAGTACCTCATAAATATGCATGGACTGAGGCTTAATTTTTGTAGAGTGGATCTCGATCCATTCGCGCGTAACGGCTTCAAAGGTATCTCGGGCAGATTTGGCACGCTCGGCTTTCTCCTCCTGACGAGCTACGCCTGGATCAACACCCTGCGCTTTTTGTGCTCTGGCCTCGTCCCGCATTTTTCGCGCCTGCTCCAAAGTGAGGGCAGGATACGGGCCGAAGCTCAATAGGCTTTCCTTACCATCGTTTTTGCGGTATTTCATTTTCCAGTGCTTGCCGCCGGACGGATTGACCTGCAAAAACAAGCCGCCACCATCAAAGAGCTTGTACATTTTATCTTTGGGCTTGGCATTACTCACTTGGGTGGCGGTCAACGGTTTTATCAATTTTGCCAAGACGTTATCCTCCTTTATCGAACCCCAACACAAACCCCTACAAAAATCTCCATGACCCCGATATGAACCCCAATAAGGGTTCCATGCCAAGAGATTTCCTTGGACTGGCCTGGAGGCATATCTTGGATAACTTATGAAAATAACAAATTTTTAGGATGTAGATGGATATTTGTGGATGGCTTTGAGCGGGCCCAAATAATCGCTCCATTCCTGCATCATCCTTTTTCGCTCTGGAAGATACTCGGCATAATTATAGGCTGCTCGGACGCCATTACTGTCTCCATGCGCAAGCTGGCGTTCAATCCAGTCGCGGTTATAGCCCAGTTCATTGAGGAGGGTGGAAGCGATGGAGCGAAAGCCATGTACACTCATTTCATGCTTCTGGTAGCCCATGCGACGCAGGGCGTTGAGCATGGTCGCGTCCGAAATCGGCCTCGTTTCCGTCCGAGTGGAAGGAAAGAGGTATTGGCCTTCCCCAGAAAACTTTTTCAATTCCCTCAATATGGTGAGAGCTTGGCGGGACAAGGGGACGATATGGGTGCGCCTCATCTTCATGCGCTCGGCAGGGATGCGCCATTCGGCTGTCTCCAGGTCGAACTCCTGCCAAGTGGCGCAGCGTAATTCCGTCGGACGCACAAACAGCATTGGAGCCAGTTTCAGGGCGCAGACAAGCGGGAAATATCCAGCATAGTCATCTATATCCATGAGGAGCTGGGCCACTTTTTCTTTTTCCCGGACAGCGGCGCGATGGGTAACCTTACGGGGCCTTAATGCGCCATGCAGATCCGCCGCGATATTGTGCTTGATTTTGCCCATGGCAATGGCGAAGCGAAATACTTGCCCGATAATTTGAAGCACCCTGCGCGCGGTTTCGTGATTTCCTTTGGCTTCGATGCTCTTGACGAGCGCGAGAATCTCCGGCGCTTCAAGCCTGGCTATGTGTTTTTTCCCGATGATGGGGAGAATGTAGGTATTTAAGCGATACAGGGCAGTCCCCTGATGTTTTTCCGAAAATCCGGCAAGACGTGTCCGATGCCAGTCCAGAGCAATGATTTCAAAGCTGTCGCGTTCAGCCGTGACCTGTTCCCGCTTGGCGGTTTTTTTCTGTGCTGAGGGATCGATACCCTTGGCGAGCAGCCCTTTTGCCTCCTCGCGCCGCACCCGTGCATCTTTCAGGGAAACGGCAGGGTATCCCCCAAAACTGAGTAGCTTTGACTTGCCCTCAAATCGATAGGACATACGCCAGAGCTTGCTGCCGGTCGGGGGCACATAGAGGAAGAGCCCGCCTCCATCAAAATACTTCCTTGGCTTCGCTTCCGGCTTCAGGCTGCGGATGTGGGTATCAGTCAAGGGCATCTTAGGTACCTTCACGTTGTTGGACGGCATGATACCCACATGGACAAAAATAACGCTATTCCAGTTAGTTGTCTATGTGGGTATCGGGAATCAGCATAGCACAGCGATGCCCACAAATATACCCACAAAAAGTGTGGATGCAACTGGACTTGGGTACACTTTGGGAAACACAACTGGAGAGAAAAAATAAAGAATGCCAAGGTTTTTTACACCTTGGCATCCATATTTGTACCTAAATTTGGCGTCCCCAAGGGGATTTGAACCCCTGTTGACGGCGTGAAAGGCCCCTGCCTCGCGTTTACCACCATTGAATTTCAAGGGTTTCAGCCGCATTGAAGCGCATCAAAATGCATCCAGACGCAGTACTTTTGTAACCAAATTTGTAACCAAAAAAATCCAGCCCTACCTGGCCCACCAACACCTCAATCTTGTATTTTTCGGGCGGCTCTCTGTCTTCTCACCTGCGCTGGTCTCAGATGGCACTTGCCCGTGGCAATTCATGTAGTACTGGGTCGTAAAGAGTTCGCTGACCATCAGAATTTCCTACAATTTTGGTAATGTCATGTCCCGGTGGGAATCCATCACCAGCAATATTTCCTTGACCAACTGTAAGATATATATTACAAACTACGTATGGAAATTTTGAGGACCGATTATTTCGACAAATGGCTGGTATCCTTGCGGGATGGAAAGGCCAAAATCAAAATCGTGCGCAGGATCGAAAGGGCCGAGCAGGGAAATTTTGGCGACCACAAACAGGCGGAAGGCCCAGTTTGGGAAATGCGTATTGACTACGGCCCAGGATACCGCCTGTATTACACAAGGCAGGATGAAATGATTTATCTGCTTTTGTGCGGAGGCGACAAGTCTTCTCAGAAAGCGGATATTCGGGTCGCACTTGAGATATGGAGGTACCTCAATGGATAAAGAGCTTCTTAAAGTTTCCAAATTTGACGCGGCGGACTATTTGAAAAATGAGGCTGACATGCAGGAGTATCTGGATGAGGTCAGCAGCGAAAATGACCCTCAGGCTTTCTTGCAAGCCATAAATACCATAGCGCGAGCCAAGGGGATGGCGAAACTATCCAGAGATACGGGTATTCCCAGAGAAAGCTTGTACCAGTCCCTTTCAGAAAAAGGAAACCCGGGTTTTCATACCTTATGGAAAGTAGCAGAAGCCCTTGGCTATTCGCTCATCATGAGAAAAAAATCAGCTATATGAATAAATCATGCCGTACTGGTTTCTTCTTATATAATAGATAAAATTTAACAAAATCTGCGGCACAATTCTACTCAACTGTCATCCTCTGTGCAGCCTGTCGAATGGCTTTGCTCTGGCTAATAGCTTGTCCCTTGGTATAAAAACCTGCAATATATGGTCGACCGTCCTGCAGCCGGAAGAAAGCGCGAGCACCGTCACCATACGCACGCAACTCGAGTAGTGAAGGGCATGAACTACCTGTGTTTAGGGATTTTATTAAGTCACCGTCGCACGCGTAGGACCGATCCTGTGCTTTTTCAAACGCCTCCTGCAGACCAGCATGAAATTCCTTTGCTGGAACCGTATGACGTGCTCCTTTATAAAAGCACACCTTAAATCGTGTTTCTAGGTACTCCATAAAATCAAGATTATGCTGGAGCCATTCTTTAACCCATCCCTCTAATATTTCTTGATTACTGTTACTACTAACGTTTAGTACCTTTGCATGGGGATTACGAAGACTAAAATAATCCTGATGCCAGCTTGAGTCTGCACTAATGGTTGCTGCTATTCCTCCCCGTGCGGCAGCATATCCTAGTAAAGGTACTGGTAACTCGGGATCTTCTAATGTTGTTGCATCGTGTGGAGTAAGTGAACTCGCCGCTATGCTATTGCCCTTAGAAAAAAAAGTTAGCAGCCAACGAATCGCTTCAAACTGTTCCTTCTTGCTTTTTATCCGCTGAAGCAATGCCGGCAGCGTTATATGCTCGCCACTCTCATGCTTAAAAAGTACGCAGCCTTGGAGAGAATCGCACATTTCTCCAGTTAACGCCTGCAAAGATGCCCGAGGTGATTGGCTACCATCAAGATTTTGGGACAGATGGCGAAGATTTCTTGCAGCGCGCCATGCGTGGTCAAGCGCATCGACTTCTCGTGAGGCGGCATTGGGATAGGGATTAAATATAACAGGTATCATATTTGCCTAATGTATAGTGGATTCAAAATAATTGTGCAAGAACACGCTCAGTTTCGTCAAAAAAACCATCGGGCCAATCATCAAAATAACCTCTTTCATCAAGTATGGGTTCTTCAACAATAGTTTTTGTCTCAGTTGGGTCATAGCGAAAGAAATAGAAGCTACTATCTTCGCATGAAAGTATTCCCTCACGAACAGCTAGCCGAATGCCATTCAGTAGATGATCGGAATGTGTTTCTAAGACGATCTGTACGCCTTCACTAGCGGCAGTTGCGAGAAATTTTCCCATCTGTGTCTGGCCACGTGGATGTAGATGTGCCTCGGGATTCTCAAGCAATAGAAGAGGCGAAGCTATCTTTCCATTACTAACTAGCGTTGCCCACGCAAGGACATTGGCAATGATTGGTAGCGTATAGGCAAGACCAAATCCTACATTGGTGGGGCGACGGTTAGCAAAGGTGGCCCGAGCTCGATCCATATCAGGAATTGTTTGGTAATCAAAAGTAATACCAGGCGATACCAGCTCTAGCCACGAAGAAATATTTCGTAACAGCCCCTTACTCTCCTCTGTTGCACATAAAGAATCTGGGACACCCGTTAGTTCGCTATATAATTCGATAAATTCCAGAACCTCTGCGCCTCTTTCCCCTACCGAAGACACCATTTCTGTCTGACGCAGAGGCAATTCTAGCTCTGGGCCTAAACGCGCTGCAGAGACATAGGCAAAAGCATCACAGAAGGGAACGGTGGAAGTCTGGGTAAAAACGGGGAGGGGATCATTACGCTGCCAAAACATTTGTACAGCAAACTCACGGTTGCCAATATCATTGCAACCAATATGACAAGATTTAGTCAAATCCGAAACAATATCTTTCCCAGTCCCAAGTCCATCAAGTTTTTTTCGGTCATGAAGTAGACGAATCGCCTGAAGAAAAGAACTCTTCCCAGAACTATTTAATCCTGAAAGTAATGTTAAATGCTTCATCTGAAAATAATCTTCAACGAAACATTTGTATCCTTGTAGATAAAGATTGTTAAGCATACTTACCTCGCTACCTTTATAATGCAGGACTCAATTTCCTTGTGTCGATACTTCATACTCGCTGGATCATGACTGCTCCGAGAAATAGCATCCAGAAAACGTCCATCATCTTTTACATATATGTCATTATGGAGGGTTTCAAATAATTCCTCCTTACGATCGAGAAGCCGCTGAAATGTTTCATCATTAGTTCTAGATAGTTGATAAGACCAAACTTCAAAAAGGGCTTTGTTTACTGGAGTACGCCATTTGCTATGGCTAGGTAACGATTTGCGAAAAGCATATCGACCAAATATTTTCTCAGCACGTGTCATAGCTCTGCAGAAATACGCTTTCAAGGTTTCCCTATCGGTGATTTGTGGCAGTGGAGGAACTGTCTCGGAAGAACCCCATATCTTGCGCGTTGGCTCATTAATGACTTTCATTGTATTGCAAAGGAAAGAATCCATATCCCCATTGGGTGGATATTGTTCAGGACCAAAAACAAGAACTGCTAGATACCGCAATACTAATTCCCTGGCAGCCATACGAGAGTCATCAACACTATTAGCTGTAGCATTTTTAAAGTCTTCAAGCCCTACCAGTTCCTGTAGGAGTTCTGCCGATGGACCATAATATAGAGCATGGCGAATTTCTTGGGCTGTTAGGGGTAGGCCCCCCGTATTAAGGCGTTTGAAAATATTACGCTGCACTTTTTCCGGCGTGGAGGGGCCGATGACGGCAAACTGAAATTCCGTTTCAAGTATCCGGTTCTGATATAGGGGTGGAAGAGAATCAAAATCTTCACCCTCATGGGCCTTCAAAAATTCTAGGCCTGATAGTGTAAACTCCTTATTCTGAATGAAGCGACGTATGGCAGTGATCCGTTGCAGACCGTCTACAACTTTCCAGCGCTCTTGCTCGTCCGCAGCAACATAAAATAGCGGGAGAGGAATCCGGAGCATAAGCGATTCAATGAGACGACTTTGTTGTTCATCACCCCAAATATTTTCGCCTCGCTGAATGAGCGGCGAAGAAATCGACCCTTGCCGTAACCTACGTAATAGTGTTTCTAGTGGAACTGGCTTATTGGTAATCGATATCTTTTCCGCATCAAAGGGGAAAGGTTCTTCGCCTTCACGCTCCACGCCCCCAGGTAGTCCTTCAGCAGTTAGTTCTTCCTGTCGGAGCGCTTCTCGCAAATCAAAATCTACACTTTCGTAGTCCATAATCCCTTCTCCTAATGCATCTTCATATTAAAATAAATTTTATCTTATTTGCATTATATTTTCAAGTCAGTTGTTCCCTGCAATCTGAGATTTAGTCTTTGAACGAATTATAATATTAATATCCGATCATGTCAAAAGTGGTTGCCTGTAGGCTTAACCACCTATACACCTACGTTCAGCTTCAGAATTATGGATATCCTACCGAATAATTTTAGTATTAACTGCCCCATCTAAACTGTAGCCACATTAAAAACCCATCTCATTCATCATTTATTCATTTTGATGCATTATAGCACTCAAAATCGCCACTGACAGAAATAACTTGCTAGTGATATAAGTATTTATATCATAATATCTATATGGTGCGCTCATTATGACGATAGAATGATGCTCATTGATTATCTTACTTTCGCTACTATCTCGCATTTATAAAAAATGATAAATAAAATAAAACTATTTGAATTGCTGAATATACATTTAATTTTATAAATATAATTAGCATACTAATAAATTTTAAATATTAAACTTATCCTAAAAATATCCTTTATTATATATATTCAATACTAAAATATTTATAAAAAGTGCATTGCATACTTCTTATCCACCCATCCATAATCAAGAAAAATCAAGTACGTTTCAATTCCCTCTTTAGAATTTAGTCGGCAATTCAATCATATGTCATATTTAACAAAACAATTAAAGTATTTGACTTTAATGTGTAGCCCTTTGCTACAAACCAGTCGGGCAATATGACAGCAAATGTGTGCAATTCGGAGAGTTTTTCACATAGTATCCTTCCTTAATGTGATTCGTTTCTTAAAAAACAATATATAGCAACCGTTCTGGTGTAACCTTCAATTGCTCACCTGCCTCCACCCCGCAGCCTCGGTATGCGGAATCATGTGGTATTTTATCCGGCTCGCCTTGAGCATGGTCTCCGCAAATTCCTGCTTGGCGCGCACGTCCGGGTCGTCCATCATGTTCTTGGCCTTCACCTCCACCACCAGCCACTCGCCGTCCTTGGTGAGGATAAGGAAATCCGGGTAGTAGTTCCGCACAGTATGCGTTTCCGGGTCGATGTAGTTGAGGTGGAAGTCCGACTGGCCGTGGGTGAGCATCCCCGTGAAATAGACCTCCTTTATGTCGTCTTGGTGGATGACGTTCAAGAAGAAATCCTGCTCCGGCACGGAGTCGAAGCAATAAGTATCCAGGTGGAAGCTCTTTCCGGCAAGCGCGTCCTTCTTGGCATCGGCGTGCCAGTCCCTGAAAAGCTGGGTTTTTTGCGGGTCGCCGTGAACCTCAAAGAAGCCGCCTGCCGGGTCGTGAACAAGCTCAACCTCCACCTGCTCCTGCTTGTCGTAATTCGTGACCTCGTAGAGCGCGTCAAACAGCCGGGGGATGATCTCGTCATAAAGCAGTTCGTTGAACTCGTTGACCTTGGCAACCAAGGCGTCCAGTCCCTCCTCGCTCTGCCGCAGCAGGCGCTCGATTTTCAGCGGCGAAGCGCATAGGTAACGGGCAATCTCGGCCACAAGCGTATAGGCGCTCCAGGTGCGCTGTTCCTTGATATAGCTGATGTCGGTGGGCGTCTCCTGCGAGCTTTTTGCGCCCGGCTGGAGCATCTTCTCCTCGGTATGGAGGATGCGGTAGCGCTCCACGTCCCAGTCTTCCACGCCAAAGCTCACCGGGGCGGTAGGTTCCTTTTCCTTGCAGTCATAGAGGTGGCGCACGCGCGTGAGTGAGATGCTTTTTTTCTTGAGGACGCGCACCTCATATCGCTTGCTGTCCTTTTCCGGCGGCAGCAGGTCGTCAGTGGTCAGGCGGAAGTTCTGCTGCAATTCGTCGTTGAGTATCTGCGCGTTCTCCGCCGTCAGATAGACCTGCCCCTCCTCCTGCCTGTCCCCGATGGAGCGCAGGCAGCGCATGGAAGCCTGAAGCACAAAAATCTTCGACTTCGGCTGCCGGAACATGGCCACGCCGCAAAGCGAGCGGCAGTTCCAGCCCTCCTTGCCCTTGTTCACCAAAATGAGGAAGCGCTTTTCCGAGCCCACGCTGTCCAGTTCGTTGAACGCCCTGATGTCGTCGTTGCTGGTGACTTTCGGGTCGCCCACGTTGACAAGGAGCTGCGAGACCGGGATGTCGCGCCGGGCCAGTTCCTCCTCCAGCAGCGGCCGAAGGTTGCCCGTGGCGTCCGCGATGGTGGGCGAAAAGAACACCAGCTTGGGCTGCATCCCTTCGAGGGTGCGCCCGTCAAAACGCTCAAGAAAATCGCCCACCACGGCGCGCACGAACTCCCTGTCGCGCGTGTTGGCGAATTTATGCAGCCGCAGACTCTTGAGGTAGCCGTTGTTGATGGCGTCCTTGAGGCTGTAGGAATACACCACTTCGGGCAGCAGCTCGTTCTTCACATAGGGCGTGCCCGTGAAGTTGTAGCAGGCCACCATCGAGCTGCCCAGGCGCTTGATGCCCCTGGCCAGTGTATTGATGGTGAAGCGCAGGGAAGTCTCCTTCTGCGGCTCCAGCAGGTCTTTTTTCAGCACGTCCCCGAAGGCATGATGAGCCTCGTCCACAAAGATGCCCAGTTGCGGGAGCTGGCGCAGCTTGAGAAAGCGCTGGTTGATGGTCAGATCCGCCTCGTCCTCCGGGGAGTCGAAGCCGTAGAGGTCGGAAATATCGTCATAGACCGACTTGGCATCCGCACTCCGGGTCTCCACGTCGGGCAGGTAGAGCCGCTCGGCGCTGCTCGGCACCTTGTTCTTGCGCTTGAGCAGGATTTTTTGCGTGTTGGAGACCACAAGGTTGTAATCTGAGTTGTTGATGACGTTGAGCGTGGCCCCGGCCTCGTCCAGGTATTGCAGCTTGAGGTTCGCCTGAAGCCAGTTGGCGTGCTTCGGCGGCAGCACCTTGGCGAAGTCAAAGCTCTCGATTTCGCGCAGGGATTGCAGGACGGTTTTGTCCGGCGCGAAAATCAGGGCGTTGTGGCAGTAAATCTTGTCGTCCGGGAACTTCCGGGCCAGCACAAAGTCATAGAAAATGCAGGTGGCCATGAGCAAGGTCTTGCCCACGCCCATTGTCAGCGCGAAGATATAGTTCGGGTAGTCCTGCCGCGCGGCCTTCATACGCTTGAATACGGCGGCATAGGCTTCGTCGTTGAAGGCGAGCGATTCATGAAGCGTGACCTGCGTCCCCATGCCCAGCACGTCGCCGCGATTTTCAAAGCCCTTGCGCCGCTTGTACCAGTCCGCAAAGATGTCATGCACCGGGCGCAGCTTGAGAAACTCCTTGAGGAAGACGTATATTTCCAGTGCCTCGAATTGCGGTCGCCGCAGAAACTGGGCCGGCCGGGGCCTGTCCGGGTCGTTGTAATCCAGGATTTCCCGCGTCAACCCGCGATAGTGAGAGCGGATAGTGCCCTTGTTGTGGCGATAAAAGCGGAACAGCTCATGGTAAAAGGTAGCGTTGAGGTCCACATGGAGGTCGGCCTGCTTCTTTCGTCTTCCGGCCATTACTCCGCCTCCAGCGTGGTTTCCAGGCTTTCGGAGAGCAGGTCGGTGATTTTCACCCGGATGCGCCCGTGGTCACCGGGCACCTTGTAGCGCCCCTGAACCAGCTCGTTCTTGCCGGGATTATCATAGACCGCAGGCTGGAGCACCTCGCCGTTGTAGTTCCAGTCAATGGCCACGGTCTCCACAAGCTGCCGCCAGTCCTCAACGTTTTCGTCCAGCATGGAGAGCTTTTGCAGGAGGTTGCGGGGATAGAACTGCCGGATGACCAGCTCGCCGTCCTCCACGGCGATGTCGGCTTCTGAATCGTACTTGAAAGCGAGGTCCTTGCGGTCGCGCAGGATGTCAACCACCTGCACATCCACACGGTACTGGTCGCCAATCTCCATCTTGAGGCTGGCGGCGAGGTCAGGCTCGTGCCCCATGCAGACGAGCATGATTCGCTCCGCCGGGCTGCCCGGCGAGGCTGCCATGCGCTTGTCCATTTCCGGGTAATTGATGCCGCTCAGGATAGGGTTGAGGTCAGCCCGCGTGGCGATGCGGTTGACCGGCATGATCTTGACCTTGTAGCCATCCTTCATGCCGTCAAACACATCTGTGGACTCCAGCGGCTCCACCTCCAGCGCCTGGAGCAGCAATTCTCGCGCCTGAACCGGGTTACGGAACACGTCGTAGTGGTTGACGTTGTAGACTTCAAAATTCAGGTAGAGTTTTTTGTTGGTTCCGGGCAGGGAAAACTGCCCCTGCTCCTTCAATTCATCAATAATGCGGTTCAGGCGTTTGGTAGCGGTCTGGATTGCCCCGAGGTTGATGTCGGCCCCGATAAAACGCCTGCCGAGCTTCATGGCCACGGCTTGAGTGGTGCCTGAACCCATGAAGCAGTCAAGGACGATGGAGCCGGGATTTGAGGAAGCGAGAATAATACGTTCCAACAGCTCCTCTGGCTTTTGTGTTGGATAGCCAGTTCTATCTTTTGAGACTTGATTTAACTGATATATATCAGTCCAATAATCAAGACAAAGTGTACCATCTTTCATGTAGTATCGGTAAACTAGCTCTGGATGGGATTTTTCCCATTCAGGTGATACATCACGTGCTGAGCTTATGGGACTCCCCTTTAGACTTCTCCCCATGAGCCTGTAATATCCGTTTTCATCTTTATATCTATACCTTTCTTTTTGTTCTTCTGATAATGGCGACATAATATCTTTCCAATTAAATATCCATTCACTTGATTTTGTATAATAAAGTATTGAATCATGTCTACGCCCATAGGATGTTTTAGAAACTCCACCTCCTGTATAGCACCAAGATATTATATTTTGGAAATGTGACCTTCCAAATATTTCATCCATGATAATTCTGACATAACTGTCTAATCTATAATCACAATGGAAATATACGCTCCCTTTTTCAGATAAAATTTCTCTTATTAAGATTAATCTATTATATATAAATTGTAAATATTCGTCATTGCTCCATATATCAGTATATTGCTTCTCCTCAAATGCCATATTATCTGACGTTGTAGATTTTCCATGTAACGTAATTATTTTTTTATAATCAACTCTGGAGTCAAAAGGCGGGTCAATGTACACCAAGTCCACCTTGCCCCGGAACTCCTTGAGCAAATGACTCATGACCTGCAAGTTGTCGCCCCAGTAGATGCGGTTCATCCACCCGTCCACCGGGTCGCCGTAGCGCTCCTTGAGCTGCGCCGGATAGTAATGCGTGGAAGTAAACGGACGCTTGCCCGTCCAGCGCAGTTCGGGAAAGCCTTTGATGGGCTCCGGCTGCGGGAGGTCAAAGGTTATCTGCTCCACGTTTTGCTGAGGCATCGTGCCGGGGAGGGTGTTCTGGGGCATGAAAGTTCCTTTTCTCACTTGCATAAAGAATTGATTACGCCACCGATAATGGCGCCAATAGCTGAAGCAATAGATTGGCTGGCAAGCTGATTATCACTAATTTTTTGTATCACAGTCTTGGCTTCTTCCTTCTCGGATTCAGATACAGGTGCTTCGTTAATTTTGGCTTCAATAAGTGAAATAAAGTCAGAAAAATTTTGACTATTCCCATTTCCTATTTGAGCGGGACCGTTAATCGTTATTTGTCCTATGGCCATACCAGGTTCTCCTGCTTGACTATTACCGCATAAAGCTTGCTTTTGACCAGATGGAGTTAATTTCAAATAATCATAATCAAGCTTAGTTGTTGCTCTTTCGATATAATTTCTTGTGAAACAGGCATTGAGCAATGATTTAAGGTACCCAATTTCAAATCCAAGGTCTTGTATATAAATATTATCATCATTATACTCATTAAAATGAAAACATGGATTCGCAGTCCCATATCCTGCGTTCTCAAGTTTTTCATTCATAGCTTCCAAAAGCCGCTGGATGTCTTGTGCCTTTTTATTCATTTTACAAACTCCTATTACAAAACGCCTGCAAGTCACATTCCTTGCACAGCTTGGCAGGGCGCTCCGTCACCGCAAACTCCCGGCGCTCCATGCAGCCCACCACGGCGTCCACGTCGGCAATGGTCTTGTCCACGGATTTGCCGTCAAAGGGGAAGCGGTAGGTCGGCACGCCGGCTGTTTCGCCCGTATAATAGAGGTTCATGGCGCTGACCTCAAGGCCGTGGCGCTGCTCCACAAGGAAGGCATAAATCTCCAACTGGCGGCGGTAGCGGTCGAGGATATGCCGCTCCGCGTACTGGTCGGGCTTGGGCGTTGCCTTGAAATCCACGATCTCCACGGTATCGCCCTTGCCCTGGATAAGGTCGATCTTGCCCGTGAGGATGTACTCGTCCCGCACGAGGGACACGTCCACTTCCGTACCGCGAATATCCGCCCAGTTGCCGTGCTTGCGCTCCACATAGCGCAGCACATGGCCGAGCGCCACCTCCCGGATTTGCGGGGCCAGGTACACGCGCTCCTTGTGGCTCAGGTTTGCGTAGTTCACGTCGAACCAGAGGCGGATGTTGTCCTCGGTCACGCTTTCCGGCTGCTCGCGCAGGACGGCCTTGTGGATGTCCTCGATGGTCTGGTGGACAAGCTGGCCGAACAGCATGGGGCCTTCGCGCACCGGGCTGAACTCCCAGTATTTGAAAAACTGGTACTGGCGCGGGCAGCCCTCATAGAGCAGGACGTGGGAGGTGTAGGAATAGCGGCCCTTGATGCCCGCAGGCTGGACAGCATCCACCTTGAGCGCCGAAAGGTCGGCCGCGCGCCAGTCCGGGAGCGGCGTGTAGAACTTGTGGAAGTATTCGGTGGGAGCGCTGAGTTTGCCCCGCTTGGTGCGCTTTTCCTGACAGGTGAGGACGAGCAGGTTCTTGGCGCGGGAAAAGGCGGTGTAGTAAAGACGCTTGAAATCAAAGTCCTTCATCCGTTCCAGCGGTTCAAAGGGGGGCCGCTCATGGTGGCGTGCCTCAAGAGCTTCGTCCAGATCGCTGTAATTCTTGCGGGGTGAGGCGTTGAGCGAGCCCACGATGGTGACGGGAAACTCCAGCCCCTTAGCCTGGTGGATGGTCATAAAGGGGACGGCCCCGCCCGGCGTGGTATCGTCGGGGTCTTCAAATTCCGTGATGCCGCCGTCCTTGATGTAGCGGAAGAAGTGGTTGAACAGGTCGCCGACGTTCTTTTCCAGATAGTCGGGGTGCAAGACCTGGATATGGTGGAGATATTCAAACTTGACCAGAAGCTGCGAAAAGATGGCCAGGTTGCGGGCCGGGCGCTCGTCGCGCGCGGAGGTGCCCAGCTCCAGAAAGTCCGAAAACAGGGGGAACTGGATCAACTGGTAGAACAGGGCGGAAAAGCCGAAGTCCAGCGGCTTGTTGCGGGAGAGCATCCCTTCGATTTCATTGAAGCGGCGCACGCACCAGTCCTTCAGTTCCTTGTTTTCCGGCTGGCGCAGCCTGGCACCGAACTGGCGCAGGCAGGAGTCATAAAACTCCCACACGCCAAGCGGGCGGTATTTGGCCTCCCACTTTTCCCGCACCTCCTTAAAAATTCGGAAGATGAAAAGGAAGGCCCCGAGCATGAGGCGCACCTCCTCCCGCTCAAAATAGAGGTCAGAGCGCGGCGCATAGATCGGGATGCCGTGTTCTTCCAAGTAGCTGGCCAGCGCCTTGGCCTTGTCCGAGCGCACGGAGCGGAAAAGGAAGGCCACCTGATTCCAGTCGCTGAGGTGCTTCGCTTTGAGAGTTTGCAGGAAGTCCAGCACTTCTTCGTGCCAGTTCTGCTCATCAGCGCTGCCGGAAACGCGCAGCACGGGCGTGTCCAGCGCGGGCTTGCCGGTGGGCGGCTCGATTTGCTTGGGATGCCGGAAGTGCTTGCCGCCTTCCCCTTCCCAGGAAAAGTCGTCCACCGAGCCGTCCATCCAGCCGTTGTAGAAGTCGATGATACCGGGGTCAGAACGGTAATTGACGGTCAGCGAGTGGACGGCACACTTGCCCTTGGGGAAGTGTTCGGCAAATTCCAGGATATTGCGGATGGTTGCGCCCCGGAAGCGGTACAGGCCCTGGTCGTCATCGCCCACCACGCAGATATTTTGCTTTTCGTCCAGCAGGGAGAAAAGCAACCGCTCCTGAATGGTGTTGGTATCCTGGTACTCGTCCACCATGACATAGCGGATTTTTTCCTTGAGGGGCGCAAGCACGGTGTCCGGGTTTTGGGTGAGCAGCCGGTACGCTTCAAGTTGGATCACCGAGAAGTCCAGCAGGTTTTCCTGCTCAAGCAGCTTCTGGTAATGGGCGTTCCACTTGCCGAGCGCCTGTATGGCCTCGTCCGGGTCGGCCATGAGGGCGTCTGCGGAGAGCATTTCCTCGGAGAGCTTGTTCATCCAGCGGCAGAGCAGGTTCGCCTTATTCCAGCGGCTGGTCTCCTTCTCCTCTTTGAGCAGCAGCGTCACCGGCGCGAGTTCCTCAAACTCGTTCAGATGCTGGAAGAAAAAATAGCTCTGGTCGAACTGGTCCATCACGGTGAAGTTTTTCTTCAACCGCGTGAACTCCCGATGCTCCTCAAGCAGCCGAAGGCATATGGAGTGGAGCGTGCCGATGTACATTTCGTCCACATTCACGGTCACGCCTTCCTGCATGAGCCGCCGGGTAATGCGCGACACGATTTCCTTGGCCGCCTTCTCAGTGAACGTGGCCACGAGAAGCTGCTCGGGCTGGACGCCCTTGTTGACGACCAGATGCACGATGCGCTCGACAAGGGTGAAGGTCTTGCCGGAGCCTGGCCCGGCTATGACCAAGAGCGGCCCCTCGTCGTGGGCGATAACGGCTTGCTGCTGCTCGGTAGGGCGAAAGTCCATGATGCCTCTGGGTTTGGAGTCGCTCGGCATGACTTGCTAAGGAAATATATAAGGTTTATACGAGGAAATATCTACGAGGAAATACCATATTATCAGTATTCAGGGTCTAGTCAAAATAGGCAGGATAGTGGGGCGTAAAACCAGAGAGAAGTGTGACAGCATGGAGTCAGGAGATGCCCAAAAATGAGGAGCAAGGATGTCCTTTTTGTGGTGTGATGGCATTAGGGTGTGGATTTTGCTTAATAATTTTTTTATGGATATTCTGGGTAAGAGATTTTGAAAATATCTTTGAGTCAACTTATTTTGTATTTGTTTATCTTCCACTTGTAATCCTTGCAGTAACTTTCTTCTTTTTTGCACTCGTTGGAAAAAAATGGATTCGAGAAAAATATCCTTGGATTTGTGCAATTATTTTGGTGGGGTTTTGGGTAGTAAGTGGCCTTCATTTTATAGCTAAGGTGAGTGATGAAAAGACAGATAAGAGTAACGAAATAGGAGATTCTTTTGGGAGTCTTAATGCACTCTTTTCAGGGATGGCACTCGCTGCAGTAGCCTTTACGATTATTTTACAGAAGGAGGAATTGGAGCAAAATCGTAAAGAACTCGCAGGTCAAAAAAATGAATTGAAAGCTCAAAATGCAACTCAAATACAAACGAGATTTGAAAATTCATTTTTTAGTCTTTTAGAGGCACAAAGGGTTATCTCAAAATCAATAGTATATATTGGGGATTATAACAAAAATGATAACAATTATAAAAAAGCAAGCTATAAATATCAAAAAAATATATTTGAAGTACTTATCGAAAACTTCAAGGATAATTATGATGTGGATACTTCATTTAATCAGTATATTTTTGAATTTGATGGCGATGAGTTCATTAATAACATATATGAACACTTACTGAAAAATAAAACATCTATTAATGAAGGGTTCAATAAATTACCGTGGATAAGAGAAGGAAGATTTGATAATTATTTTAGAATGACCTATAGAATACTAAAATTTTTGGACGAGTTTGATTTTGATAAGGTTGCAGAATCAAGAATCGAATTTAAGTTAGGTGAAATATCTAAAAAAGAAAAAATTTCTAAGGAAGTAAATAAAATTAAACAGAATTATGCAGGAATTTTAAGATCACAGATTGGAGTATTTGAGCAATTAGCTTTTTTTTACAACGCTCTTAATCCTAAATATTTTAAATGCAAAACTTTAATAGAACGATACAATATGTTTAATTCTCTTCCTGTGCATATGCTTTTAAATCATAAAGACGTATTATTATATAAATTAGAAGCATTTGGAAGAGATGAACAGATTCATGCAAGCCATGATAATCCAAGATTAATTTCTGTATATAGAATCCGTATATCTAATGAATATGCATTGTTCAGATTTCTTTTTGAAATTGATCTAAAAAATGTTCAGACTTCGATTAAATACAGCAAAGAAAAAATGGACCTACTTCTGAATACATGGCAGCTAGGTTTTTTCTCTGAGCAATCAGTAGACACCGAAGATAGCACAATTCCTGGTTTAAAATTAAAATATATCGGTAATTCTGGGCATTCGATTGATTAATTTTTTACTCCATTATATCTTATAGCATATTGTATCTTATATATAGTAAAATTTATATATAATTAAGGGACTGTCCTAGCTAAGGTTAATATTTGGCTTCTTTAACCCAGGAATTTAGCTGGGTTAATAGTTCCTTATGATTGCCACCATTGAAACGCCATTCGCACTCATTTAGAAACCAGTAAAAATGTTCAGGCCTAAAGCCGTTGAACTTACGCAAATGCCACTTTGACTGGTTCCAAAAAATTTCTATCCCATTGATATAGTTTCCTTGCTTGGCACTTGAAGGGTCGATCCTGTGATGATGGAAATCGTTTACACCCAAGGCATTATATGCTCAGGACATGTCCGTGTAGACGATGCTATCAGGTTCGACGCGCTCCTTAATGATAGGCATGAGCGCTTCTATTCGCGCACTGGGACGAATGGGCTTATAAACCTTCGCGTTGCGCTTCAGTAACCAGAAAACCACTATTTTTCCTGCAGCATCCCAGTTACGCTTGCCTTTTCTCACTCTGCCAAAGTAGCTTTCATCGGCGCAACTTCCCCTGTCAAGCGATAACTGGAAAGATGCATGGCTATGAGGCGCTGGAGGCGCATGAAATACAAGGTAGCGGTGTTGCGATTTACTCCTGTAATTTCTCCGGCTGCCGGTGCGGTGACAGAAACGAAAAACTTTATAAGTTCAGCCTGTTGACGCGAATTTTATAGACTTCTTCGCTCGTACATGGCCTATCCGAGTAATTTCTCTTTAGCAAGGCCAGCCCCTAAAAATTTATTAAAATTACTACTTTTTTATGACAATCTGAAATTCTATTTTACACTTATCTAAAATATAATCGCTAATTTATAGTCAAAGTTTCTGCTAAGCCCGTAGCCATTCCCGTTCCGTTATAGCCCACCCTTCAACCTGCCGCCATCTCCCACGATGCCGCGTATTTCGTTTCATATCCCTATCACCGGCATAGCCAAAAGCATATGCCGCCGTGCGCTCGGCGTAGCGCTCCCAGTTCCGCCCCTTCCGTGATTCGCGGATTGCCGGGGCACAGGCACGGATGGTTTCCTTCACTTCTTCCTGGCTATGGCCGTTTGCGCGAAGCCTAAGGGCAATCATGGCGTCAACCCGCGAGAAGTCCTCGATGGTGATATGCTCCCGGATGTCCTGCAAATGCTTGAAATAGGCTAACTTGGGACTGCCTACACCTCGATCGGCAATGATGGGCGTGAGATTGGCCTGCTGCCTCCTCTGCTGTTGGGCCATGGCGAATGCCTGCTCAATCTTTCGCGCTTCGATTAGGGCTTTTTGGCATTCCCGTCGAAAGGAATAACTCAGGTTGACGCGAGGGAAAGTTCCGTCCTCTCGCTTATGCTTTGGCTTGCGGTTCTCAAAGCCTGGGGCGCGGTGTGGATGAACGGCTCCTGAAAGTTTTGGGTCGCCATAACGCTTATTAAGGATTACGGTTAGGCGATTGCCGATTTCACGGTCAAAATCCCCTTGAAACTTGGGAAAGGTAAGGATGCACTGGTAATTGCCGGGCGAACTTTCCAGAAACACAGCGGGCTTGAAACCGTCTTTCTGGAGCTGTAAGACATTTTCCGGACTCATGTCGTCAACAAGGATATGATGCTTCTGCTCGGACAATGGGGTGTAGTAGATATTTTCCCCGCGTCTTGCCAACTTCACGATTTCCGGCATCCGGCTTACCAATTCTTCGGACGTAAAGCCACGGCTTTCCCCGTACTGCTTGTCCAGGATCATTACCTTCTTTTCACCGTTTGCGCCCATTTTAATGGCGGTCACTCGGTAGCGCTCCGCATTGACGGCTTTCGCATACTCCATGAACAGTTTGGCCTGTGGCGATGACGCAGCTTCCGGGGATATGGGGGCGGGGGTGTGTCTGGCCTTATCTGTGGCCTCATAGGTAACAGCATGAAGCGGATTCAACGGTCGGCCTTGGGTTTTCAGCCAGTCGGAAAACCGTTTTACCCTTCGGGGCGGTAACGCCGCTCTCAAGCTGGCCCGTAGCTCTCTCAATTGTTGGGTATGTTCAAGTTTCAGGCAATGGCGACCGATATTTAAAAACGGCACGCCATATTTGGCAATCCTGGCCAACTTTTCCCGGCGTTCCTTGGCCTGTTGTTCCTTGAGGCGGTTCACTTCATCTCTGATTTTTTCCTCAAGCTCTTTCTTGGCTTCCCTTTCGGCCCTTACTGCGCCTCGGTACATTTCCCATGCGGGACGCAGGGCCGGATAGAGCGGCTCAGGCGCGGGGCTTGGGGGTATGTCCTCGTAATCTCCTGCCACAAACTCGCCCAGACGTTTACAAAGTTTTCCCATGCTGAACGCGCGATCAACCGAAGATGCCTTCACCGCTTGCTCCCCGACCCAAATGATTGCGCCTGAACCTTTCTTTTCCAAACGCAGCCCTACCTGCTTCAAACCGGCGTGTAGTTCAGCCCACGACTGAGCGTTTTTGATGAGTTCGTGGCCGCGTTCTTGGGCAATTCTCTGGGCTGATTTCTCGCCGGTCGCCCGCTCAAAATCCTGTGCTTTCGGGGTCGGTTTCACAGCGGAATCGAGGAGCTTTCTTTCCGCCAGCTCGCCTTCTTCCGTATACCCAAAAGGGGCATTCGCCAGCTCTGACCATCCCTGTTTCTTCTCGATGAACGCCTTGATTTTGTAGGCTTCCCGTATGTCAAAACCGTTGTTGGTGCGCACCACTTTTAAGGTTTCAGGATGCACCCGATTCACGGCGATATGCACGTGATAATTTCTCGTATCACAATGCAGGCCGTAAAGGGCCTGATGGTCTTTCAAGCCCATTTTTTCCAAGAAAATATCGACCAATTCATCAACCTGAGCGCGCGTGGGCTGCTCGCCTTCGGGCCAGGAAAAAACCCAGTGATTAACTGGCATCCTGCTCCTGACGGTCTCCCTTGCCAGAGCGATCATCTCAAGTTTTTGCGCCGTATGAGTGTCGGTTATGAAATTGCGATACCCGGCGTGTTCAATCTTTTCCCCGCGATTTCTCACTGAGGGATTACGGATATAGTCCACCAAGTCGCCGATCTGCCACTCCTTGGGCTTGGTATTTTTTGTGTACTTAATTTTCTTGATTATCATGGGATACCCGGCCTGTTTTTCAAATCCTCAAGGACGTCGCCTCGCCCGGATGACTACCCAGCTTTCTGGTCGAACTCGATGCCTTTTTGACTTTCATGCCTTTTGCCTTTCGGGTGCGAGAAGCGCAGCGCCGAGCGCCATTGGGGAGTCAAGAGGGGCGTGCCCCTTTTGCAAGATGACACCAGGGCGGTAGCACTGGTGTCATCTTGCCACGAAGAACCCCCAACGTGCAGTGGCTTTTTTGCAGGGGTGGAAAAATTTTCGTTATGCTGGCCTCAATCTTTGACAAAGGAGGCACAGCCGTGGGGAAAACCGGAAAAATCACGCGCGAACAACTGGGGACGGCCCAAAGGCTTTTAAGGGGATTGCCGGTGAAGGATACTCGCTGCTCCCGCGAGGAGGCGGTGGCATTTCTTGAAAAGGATATCAAGCGGGCGTTCAGGAAAGGGTACACGCCAAAAGAGCTATGCGTCCTCTTGAAAAAGGCCGGGATCATCTTCCCGGAACGTCTGATTGCCCGCTACCAAGAACCCGGAGTGGAGGAGGTGAAAAACAGGGAAGTAGCGTCTGAGAAACAGGGGAGCAGCGCTGAACAGAACAGCACCCTTCCACCCCGGCAAACTGAGAATATCGAGTCGGTAAAAAACATCACCACACCAAGAGGGCTTGAGGCAAAGCCGCATCCGAAACCTGAGCCGGTTCGATATGGGACCTTCACAATAATCCCAGATACGCCCATAGGAGAGTTGTAAATTATCTCCCCCGCTTTTCTCTATGGGAGTCATGGCGAAAAATGTGTGAACGAGCAAAAAGTCCTTCGGCTAGAGAGGCCCCCGGGTGAGTCGGAACAGGAGCATTTGTTCAGCGGCAAAGAGGAATGCGCATATTCCAAAGCGCGAGTTACTCCCCCAAAATACCCCCTGTGACCCAGCACAAAATCTTTAAATGTGGGGTGTGGAACAGGAGGTAGTTGCGGGCGATGGCTCAAAAGCCGCCGCTTCGCTGTGTATCTCAACCCACAGCACTCGATGCCGGCTTAGGCCGAAATTTTCAAACTCCTGTGACTTGACCAAGCCACGGGATGCCATATAGCTTTTCGGAGTGGTAAACGCATTGGCAGGGGCCGAGGGTTTCGCTGGGGCCGGAATGGAGTTTTCAGCGATGCCAACTTTGAGAAAAGATCGGGGAAATGCTTGGCTTGCCAGAGTCATCATAGACGGCAAAACAGTGGATACCAAGTTTTTCCCGGCGGGTCGGCCCAAAGGCCCGGAATGGATGGCCGCAAGGCAATGGGAGATAGAGAGGAAAAAGGAATTCCTGGAGGGACGGAGACAAAAAGAAACGCCTTCGGGCCTGGAGCTTCTCTCGGCCTGGGGAGAGCGTTATCTGGCTTTTGCGGAAAGAACCATGTCCCACTCCACCTATGTTGAGAAGAAAACGGTCATGAGTGCGCTGTTCGCCTATTGCCAGCAAGAGGGCATTTCGGACATCGCCAAACTGACCAAGCCCATGCTCTATCAATTCCTTTCGGATGTGGCTGATGAGCGGGGCTCCAAGCGGGCAAATGTCTATCGCAAGAATTTGCTGTCGGCGTGGAACTGGGGTCTGGAGAGTGTGGAGGGTTTTCCGCAAGTGTTGTCGCCTCTGGAGCGCATCAAACCTTTTCCGGCAACGGCTGGCGAGCGTTACGTCCCGCCGGAGGAGGATGTGATAAAGGTCTTGCAGCAGGCCAAGGGTCAGGATTTGGTCATGTTGCTGGCCTATTATTACACTGGCGCGCGAAGGAGTGAAATCTTCCGTCTTTCATGGGAACGGGACGTGCGGTTGGACACTGGTCGCATACGTTTGACGGATCACAAAGCGCGTGACGGCAAGGAGCGTGCGCGTTGGCTGCAACTCCACCCTGAGCTGCACAAAGCCCTGCGCTGGTGGCATGATGCGCGGCCCTGCAAGGTGGACAATGTCTTCATGCAGACACAATGCAATGAAATGCTGGGACAGCCGTTTACGCAGCGGAACCAGCTTATGCCAAGGCTATGCGCGAAAGCCGGAGTGAAGCCCTTTGGCTTTCACGCCATGCGGCACAAGGCTGCCGCCATCACGTTTGTAGGAGGCGGGATTTCCGCCGCTCAAACGCTCATGGGGCATTATCACGCCACCACCACCACGGACAGGTATGTGAAGAGCGCCGGTCTTTACGGCAATCAGGAAATCATCATGTCCGCGTTGAGCAAGAGCGGTATCGGGAAGACGGCGGAAATGCTCTTGGAAAAAGAAATGCCCCACGGCTAAAATTTCCGTGAGGCAATTTGTAACCAGAGCTTTGTAACCAGCTTGGTTCGACAACCTTAAACCGGTCGTAACTAGTTGAAATCTTTGGCGTCCCCAAGGGGATAAAATCTTTTCCGTATATAGCTGAAATTATATATTTTATTTTTATAAAAATATTTTATGCCTACAAATATACCCACATAAATGAAAAATCCTGAAGTCCTTTAATGGACGTTGCTGGATAGTGGTCCGACAACCATAATCTTCCGCTAATCTTTCCGTCACCGCCTCATTTCCCAAGAACGTATTTCAGCTTACGCATCAAACCATACCCTGTTGAGGTGACCCACATGCCACTTGCTCCGTACGGAGAAATGCCGTATTCATATTTTGAGGTAATTGCCATGACACAATCTCACGAAACACCAATGTCCCGTATAGATGCGCGGATTCCGCTTGCCGTTCGGGAAACCATCGATCGGGCGGCCGCCATGCAGGGACGTACTCGCACGGATTTCCTGATTGAAGCTGCACTGGAAAAGGCTGAACGGGTCATTGCCGAGCAGTCTATCATTCGTTTGACCATGCGCGACCAAGAGCTGCTGGCTGAAGCCCTGCAAAATCAAGAATCATTGGAGCCAACGCCATTTCTCAAGGAGCTTGCGGAAGAATATGCCGCACGGGTTAAAAGCTCATGAAGTTGCTGTTTGATCTCCTGACACCAGGCATGGACAGGAGAGGCTTTTCTTGTGGCGACCCAGCTCTTGACGCCTACCTGCACAAGCAAGCTGGCCAAGATATGAGGCGCGGCTTTGCCACGGTCATCGCAGCGCGGCAATCCATGAGCCCCGAGAAGGTCGTGGGTTACTATACTCTCTCGGCAGCATCCATTCTTCTCAACTCTCTCCCTAATGAAACAGCTCGCAAGATGCCACGCTATCCATCCGTCCCCGCAATTCGCCTCGGCCGATTGGCAGTGGACATATCGAAGCAAAAGCAGCACGTCGGAAGCTTGCTTGTTATGGATGCGTTGCGCAGGGCCTGCAGAAACGAATTAGCATGGGCAATTTTCCTAGTGGATGCTAAAAGTGAAAAGTCTGCCGTATTCTATGAAAAATTTCTTTTTCAACACTTCCAAGAAAATAGTCTTGCACTTTGGATGGTGAGGAAAAATGCAGAAAAAATTGTATATCATCATTAATATAATAAACAAATTTTGTATTTCCTGAGTTATATTTCGCACTAATACTCATATAAATAGATCCATAATTGCAAAACTTCCAACAATTCTCTCACCGGAATTTACGTGATAAGCCTACGGCCAGGGCTTCGCGTGACATCCCGACGAAGATGCAGATGCGGCCAGTATCTGGGCATCGCTTCGTAACGCCGTGACTGCTAATTTCACCAATATGCCAAATGATGCCTGCGGGACGCTGGCGAGGCTTGTCTCCCGTCAGTCTAGGAAACTTTTTTCCCATGGACGCCTTATTATTAATAGGCTGACTGCTCTCACGGGCATTTCGTACCCCTCTCGAGACATCGCTTGACAATATTTGCCAAACTGCTATCTCTTTACTCATCTGGAGATAAACTTCAGAAGATTTCCTGCCAATTTGGAGATCGACCGGCCTTGTTTCTCGGCCACAGGCGGACGTGCGCCGCATAGGGCATATCCGTCAGAAGTGGTTGTACGCGGGTTTTACCCATCCGCGCTCATGTGCCCGGCCCTTACTGCGAAGATGGCAGGAACTAAAATGCTCTCTCTCTCTCTCTCTCTCTCTCTCTCTCTCTCTCTCTCTCTCTCTCTCTCTCTCTCTTGAGTTAACGCGCCCGTGTGCCGCCGGCGCGGTTTTTTGCGTGTCCGGTTTTGAGGCCCCTCCGCCCTGAAATGGCGTTTCTACGCCTGTTTCAGGGCTTTTCTTTTTTGGCCTTTCACTACCGCGACAGTAACGACGCAGAAAAACTCACCTCTCGAGGAGAATCACCATGGCAGACATCCGCCTCGCCAAGCCCGCCCCCGGCGCTTCCCAGTCCATCCCCTGCGAACCCGAAGCCCGCTTCGTCTTTGACTTTCCCACCACGGACGCCACCCTCGCCCGCGACGGCGACAACCTGAACATCAGGTTCGAGGACGGCTCCAACCTCGAGTTGCAGGGCTTTTATCAGGAATATAACGAGGAGAACCTGCCCTCGTTCAGCATCGACGGTACCGAAGTCGCCGCGGCGGACTTTTTCGCGGCCATGAACGAGCCGGACCTCATGCCGGCGGCTGGCCCCGGCACGGGCACCGTCGCCAACGGCGCGCGCTTCCACGAGTGGGGCGATTCCGCCCTCACCGGCGGCATTCAGCACCTGAACGGCCTTGACTGGGGCTTCTCCCGCAGCTTCGAGTGGGAGGACCACCCCAATGCCGTGGGCTACACCCACGATGACGACGGCGGCAACAATCCCGTCACCCTCACGCCCGAAGATCCCACGCCCGTGCCTCCCGGCACGCCGGGCATCCCGGGCATCCCGGACGGCGGCGACCCCGGCAACGCCGGCATCGTGCCCCCCGGCGACGTGCGCCTGGTGAGCGAGGGCGGCCTGCGTGACGGCGATTCCGTCTCGGTCAACGGCGCCATGCACGTCTCCGCCCCCGACGGGCTCGCCAGCATCGAGATCGCCGGCCAGGTTATCTGGCAGAACGGCCAGATGGTGGGCAAGCCCGAGTTCCACACCGACGAAGGCTATTTCCACAACTTCGCCTATGACCCCGCCACCGGGCGTCTCACCTACACCTATACCCTCACTGAAGCCACGCAGGAGCACGGGCAGCCCGGGCAGGACCACATCGCCCATTCCCTGTCCGTGACGGTGCGCGACACGGACGGCGATGCCGCGTCCAGCAGCATCACCATCATCATCCGGGACGATGTGCCCGAGATCGCGAGGCCAGAACTGGCCGACGGCAACGCCGCGGTGTACGAGAAGGACACCGGCAATGCGGTGGAAAATGCGGTGCAGGATACGGCGAAAACCATCACCCTTGATTTGAAGGGCCTCACCCTCGGCGCGGACGATGGCGACGGCCAAAGCGTGCCCGAAGCGCTCAGCGTGGAAGTGGGCGGCTACACCTTCACCTTTGCCGTCACCACGGACGCGGACGGCAACTACAGCTTCGAGAAGCAGACAGGCCCCGGCGGCTCCGCCATGGAAATCACGGGCAACAGGGCCGACGGTTATCAGCTTGTCTACACCAGGCCCGAAAGCGATGTGCAGTCTAAGGAAGCCGGGGCCGATACCAAAGCCAAGTCCGACACCTATACCTTCAACATCACGGTAAAGGACGCAGACGGCGACATCGCCCAAACCTCACAGACCGTCCAGACCAACGTGACGCCGGATGTGGGCCGGGTTCCCGGCGGGCCCGAGCCCACGGGGCCGGTCCTCGATGTCTCCGAGGTCACGGTGGACGAGGCCGGCCTGTCCTTCGGTACGGCCGAAAACTCCTCCCCGGCGACCGCGACAGGCGCCTTCACCGTCAGCACGCACGGCGAGGGCGGCGTCCTCGTGCTGTCCTTTACCGCTAAGGACGGAACCGTCAGTGAGATCACCATCGACCTCGATGCGGACGACAACGGCAGGGTCAGGGGCGAAGCCACCACCATTTCCACGGCCTATGGCGACCTGACGGTGACGGGCGTCACTGGCGGCACGGTGCACTACACCTATACGCTTAACAGCGAACTCGAGCATCCGGCCCCTGGCGAGGGTGCGGTCCGCGATACCGCTTATGACGTCGAGACGGTCAAAATTACCCTCACGGACAATATCGGCCATGACGTGAAGGAAGGCACCCTCGGCGTCAACATCGTCGACGACGTCCCGGAGATCGACACGCCAATGCTGGTGGCCGGCAAGGACGCGGTGCGCGAGCAGGATACCGGCAATGTGGTGGAAAATACCGTGCAGGATACGGCGGAAACCATCACCCTGAGCCTCGACGGGCTCAAGTTCGGCGCGGACGATGGCGACGGCGCCACGCTCACCGTGGAAGTGGGCGACTACACCTTCACCTTTGCCGTCACCACGGACGCGGACGGCAACTACACGTTCAACCCCAGGGATACACAGGAACGCCTCGACGACGGCTCAGCCATGGAAATCACGGGCAACAGGGCCGACGGCTATCAGCTTGTCTACACCAGGCCCGAAAGCGATGTGCAGCGGGGGGGCGTGGAAGGGAAGACCGACGAGTATACCTTCAATATCACGGTGAAGGACGCGGACGGCGATATCGCCGCTACCTCGCAGACCGTCCAGACCAACGTGACGCCGGATGTGGGCCGGGTTCCCGGCGCCCCTGATTCGGGCCTCGATGTCTCCGAAGTCACGGTGAACGAGGGCATGCTTGACGGGGGGACGCATCCGGAAGGCGCCGAATTCACGGCGTCCGCCAATGGCTCCTTTACCGTCAGCACGCATGGCGAGGGCGGCACGCTGGTTCTTAGCTTCCCCGCTCTCGAAGAGGGGAAGGAAGC
>JAAUYU010000036.1 GCA_014804965.1 Desulfovibrio sp. | reverse complement strand
GTGGGCGCGCGCGTGCTGGTGGAGTTCTTCAGCTACATGGTGAACACCTACAGCGTGGACGAGGACGACTTCGCCTGGGAGCTCGTGGACGGCATCACCGGCGACCACTATCCCACGCCGGACCGCATCCTGCCCTATACCGAGCTCATCACCCGCGACTATATCCGCTGGGCCATGGGCGGGGGCAACGACACCACGCAGTTCGACCTCTTCGCCACCGAGGGCAGCACCGCGGGCATGTGCTACGCCTTCCTTTCCCTGCAGCAGAACTTCCTGCTCAACCGGGGCGACAAGGTGGCGCTCTTCGTGCCCTGCTTCACGCCGTACCTCGAAATCCCGGTGCTGGAGGAATTCGGCTGGGAAATCGTTACCATCAGCGCCAACCGGGTGGAGAAGAACGGCTACCACGACTGGCAGTATCCGAAGGACGAGATCGACAAGCTGCGCGACCCCTCCATCAAGGCAGTGTGCGTCATCAACCCGTCCAACCCGCCAAGCGTGTGCATCACGCCCGAAACGCAGGCCCAGCTGCTCGACATCGTGAAGACCGACAACCCCAAGCTCATGATCATCACGGACGACGTGTACGGCACCTTCATTGAGGGCTTCACGTCGCTCATGTATGCGCTGCCCTACAACACTATGTGCCTCTACTCCTACTCCAAGTACTTCGGGGCCACGGGCTGGCGCGCGGCCGCCATGTGCCTGCGCAGCGAGGGGAACGTGTTCGACGACCGCATCGCGGAGCTCCCCAAGGACAAGCAGGAGGCGCTCATCAGGCGCTACAGCAGCCTGAGCCCCGAGCCGGCCAAGATCAAGTTCATCGACCGCCTCGTGGCCGACAGCCGCATGGTGGGCCTCAACCACACGGCGGGCCTTTCCACGCCGCAGCAGATCATGATGTCCATTTTCTCGGCCTTCGCGCTCATCCACAAGGACGAGCTCCAGCCGAAGCTCATCAACATGATCCAGGAGCGCCTCACCGCGCTCTGGGACACCACGGGCTTCACCCTTTTGCCCGACAAGTACCGCGCGGGCTACTACAGCGAGATCGACATGATGGTCTGGGCGAAGAAGTTCTATGGCGACGACTTCGCGGCCTACCTTAACGCCAACTTCGACCCGCTGGACGTGGTGGTGCGGCTCGCGCAGGAGGACGCGGTGGTGCTTTTGAACGGCGACGGCTTCGACGGGCCCAAGTGGTCGGTGCGCGTCTCGCTCGCCAACCTCAACAAGACGGACTACCTCAAGATCGGCAAGTTCATCCGCAAGACGCTGGAGGAGTACCACTCCCTGTACCAGGCCAGCAAGAAGTAGGCGTTATCGCCAGGGGCATTGAAAAGGAGGCGTCCCCAGAGGGACGCCTCCTTTCTGAAGGAAGAAATCTCAGTCTAGTGCGATGTTTACTTTATCCAAAAACGTACCATTTCCACAAGATATGTTATCAATGGGGATAAATAGATATTTATAGAGTATACACTGTTTGGAGAAATATATTTACCGTCCATTGGTTATTATGTCATCTGTTTCGCTATCTAATAGATTGTATTTGTGCTCGTAACTGTTCAAAACTATTTACAGAGTGCGCTATAATCTCTGCTTCTTTGTTACATTTCTCCACTTCGGACTGACCAATGTGGTCATCAAGAATACACTTGTCGCCCTGCGCTCCAAAGGCATAATCAAGAATCCGTTGAAGGTAGTCAAGTTTAGGCGCGAGTTGATCGACTTGAAGCGGTACTGGCATATGTCGCTGCAATTCTTCATGCACCTGCTTACGGAGATACCCGGCACAGCGCAAATGCAGGGCTAGGACGGCTTCGAGCCTTGACATACCAACTTTCATAGCGGTGTAGCAACTTTTGACCATTTCACGATAGGGCACGACCGGCCTTTGCAGCGTTCCAATTTTGGGGAAATAGCCTTTATGAAAATGCCCATACTCGGTGCCTGGCTGGAGGGTACGCCGTAACCGCCATATGTCTGCAAGCCAAGGGCTGTGCTGTCGAAGCCAGTCCTTGAAGCGGCTGCAAGCCATTTTCGGCATTTGAGTGAGTTTCCTTCTCTCGTCCATGAGTTCCTGGCTTTGCTGAAATGGCAGGAAAAACTTTGCTATGCCGACAAATTCCTCACCGTGTCTCGCAAGATAGGCATAAGCCCGTTCACGCTTTTCTTTTTGCTGGGCTTTGAATACGGCTATATCCGCCGCATTCTGTTTCAGGAGTTCTGCCTTTTGCAGTTTCCGGCGGCCTGCTTCAATCAGCTTGGTTTTCCGGAATTCCCTCCATTGATCCTCGGCAATCTTGCTGACAGGCTCCGGCACAATCTGGGGCATAGGTGCGCCATAATCACCAGGTATGAAGTCCCCAAGCCTTTTGCAGAGCTTAGCCATACTGAATCGGCAATCTATGGACGAGGCCTTTATAGCCTTGTCACCCACAAAAACAATGCCTCCTGAACTTTTTCGCTCAAAACGCAGGCCGGCCTCTTTCAAGGCCTCATGCAGCTCTTTCCATGACGTGGCCGCCTCAATGACTTTGCGCCCTCGTTGCTGGGCAATTCGCTGGGCCGATTTTTCGCCCGTGAAATTTTCAAAATCCTGTGCCTTGCTGGATGGAGACTGCTTCTTCCTCGGCTCGTTGCGGATGACCTGATCATTTTCGTCCACGTGATACCGGGCCTGTCTCTGAGGCTGCCAGCCCTGTTTTTTCTCGATCATGGCCACAATCTTGTGGGCAGCTTCGATGTCAAAGCCCTTGTGCGGCTGAATCACCTGTAAAGTATCCGGGTGAACGCGATTGACCAGGATGTGGGCATGGACATTTTGAGTGTTGGCATGGATAGCCACGAGCGTCTGATGCCCCTCCAGCCCCATGCCCTGGAGGAACATCTGCACCGCCTCCGCCACTTGGGCCTCGGTGGGTATCTCGTTCTCGTTCCAGCTTAACATCCAGTGGGCCACAGGCATCCGGCTTTTGATGGATTCCTCAGCCAGAGAAATCATTTCCGCCTTCTGGCCTTTCCGAGTTGCGGCGATAAAATTCAGGGCGGTTGACCAGACGCACTTATCCTTGCCGGCCTCGTCTTTCTCGGCCAGCACATAGTCGAATAGGTCGCCAATCATGGCACGCTTTGTCCGCGCGAGATTGGTTCGCTTGAATTTTTTAAGGATCATTTTCCCTACCCAAGAAATCAATGGCCGCTTGAATTTTTTGGCTCTGTTATACAAAGTGGTATGCCAGCGTAAATTTCCCCATAAGTTCAAATTGTTAGGCAAAATCTAGCCCATCCAAATTTTTTTGTCTAGATTTTGGACACATTTTTCAAAAAATCGGGTAATGTGCCCCCATCATATAAAAGTAAGCAAGGAGTTCCTAGTCATGGGTAGGCAAAGTTCCCCAAAATGCTACTTTTTGTATTATGAACCTAAAGAGAATGAAAAGGGATTAGACATTGCTGAATGTGTAGCAAAATCTCTTTGTGCAAATATATTATTTAATCCAAAAAAAAACATGGTTTGAACTATAATTTTCTTATTATTGAGTCTGATCTTTTGCCAATGTATACACATAATAATTTGTGCAATTTAGATAACGACACAATTAAAAACGAAAATTCCTTAGATAATCAGCTTTATACAGCATTAGATGCACTTATTTTAATTTATCTAAACAGAAAATCACACTTTTTTCTTGAAAATCAGCACCTAAAAGAATTGCTTGAAGCTAAGGGTCTCACATTTTTACATAAAGATGTTCCCCTACCAAGTCTTATGCGTCCTGAATAGGTGGATACCAATAACTGTAGATAGGCCTTAGACTCTGTTTAAGGTAGTCTGGCCACCACTTCTTGATAAATGCAGCAAGGTCACTACGAAATTCTAGATATTTTTCATGCTTTTCTGGGTTGTCACTATATGTAATAACAGGCAGCCACATGCCTTTGCTTAATCTGTACGGGTCATCCATAGTAATGAGCCAGCCACCCGTTGTCTCGATAGGGTCTTTCCCATAATTATCTGCAGAAGCGCCAAAAAAGTTCTCGTTTCTCATTTTTTCGCCTCCAGCTATGTACATTCCCTGTCGAGCGACTTATTATTCCATTAACCAAAGGAATAATGATGAACATCGACCAACTCATCCAATCTCTAACCAATGAAGAGCAGCAAGAGCTCTTCCTGATTCTACAAAAAAAAATCTCCGGCGAGAAGTTTTCCCTAAAATTGGAAGAAACCAGATTTTCCACTGGACTTTACTGCCCTAGGTGTGGCTGTATCGAGCCTATCGTCAAATGTGGTCAGTACAAGGGCAAGCAGAGGTATACCTGCAAATCCTGCGGTAGAATATTCACGGCCACGTCTGAAACATTCCTGTCATCGACTAAGAAGAATCTGGAAATTTGGCTCAAGTACATTCAGTGCATGATTAGAAAAATGAGCCTGCGCAAAACTGCTGCTGAGTGCCAGATTAGCCTAAGAACCTCGTTCATGTGGCGTCATAAGATATTGGACGCACTGAGAAAGAGCCAGAAAGGTAAGCTAGATGGCCTGATTGAAGCTGATGAGACCTTTTTTCGAGTGTCGTACAAAGGCTCTAAACCAGTGGATAGGGAGCCAAGGCGCAGGGCAGGTTCACACAAACGTGGTCTGTCCACAGATCAAGTCTGCGTGCCCTGTGTCATCGAGCGTGGTAGCAAGGCTTCTTTTGCCAAGATTGGAGGATTGGGCAAGACCAGCAGGAAAACCTTAGACAAGGTTCTGGCTGATCGAATCAAGGAAAACTCAATCATCTGCACAGATAAGGAGAAGTCCTACATCAAGTTCGCCAAGGAAAACCTGCTCGAACATATCAGGCTGGCAGAAACCAGGGCCAAAAAGGGCATCTACCATATCCAGAACATCAACGGCTACCATAGCCGGCTCAAGAAATTCATCGACGTGTTCAAGGGTGTGAGTACCAAGTGACCCTACCCCATTCACGATACCAAGGATAAGTTAGTGTTTCCTGTCGTGGTTGAGGGTTGATGTGTCGTCCGGTAAGCGTCCGGGCTTTGCCAGCCCAGAGCGCTGTGGGGACGGTTGCAGTTATAATCCTGCCGCCACTCCTCGATGAGACATCGAGCTTCTGCCAGGGAAACGAAAATATTCTGGTT
>JAAUYU010000035.1 GCA_014804965.1 Desulfovibrio sp. | reverse complement strand
TGGCCTCGGCCGTGCCCGTGCTGGCGGAACTTCTGGCCGCCCGCGCGGGCGCCCGCCAGCGCAACCGCCTTGAGGATTGACGCGGCGGCCCCGCCGGATTAGTGGTTAAGGAAGTGGCCGGAAGGGCGCGTGCGCCCGCAACTTCCCCGGCCCGGCGAGGTGCGGATGGAGTACGCGCTCGGCGCGGTATGCGTCATCTTCCTGATTTTCCTGCTCATGGAGTCCAAGCGCAAGGCCGCGCGCATCGTTCAGGCCGTTGCCGAGGAAAAGAGCAAGATCGCCGACGATTCCGGCATGACCGCGATTCTCGGAGTCTTTACGCCGGACACGCAGACCACGGTCATCATCGGCGCTTCGGAAGAACTCGGCGTGTTCTATTACCGGATGCTGCGCCAGAGCAAGGTCATCATCAGGAGCCGCATCAACCTCGCCAACCTCGCCCGGGTGGAATTGCTCATCAACGGGCAGCCCGTGGGCATCGCCTCGGGCTCCGAACAGCTCACCACGTCGCTCCGCGCCACGGAAATCTCCGACAGGACCATTTCCCTCTTTTCCACGGATGCCATCCGCAACATGCAGCGCGCGGGGATGCGCGTGGTCTTTTTTGACGAGAACGGCGTGGAAAAGAGCCTCGAGATCACCTCCCTGCGCTCCGAGGACGAGCGCCACCGCTTCGAGCGCGTCCAGCTGCTCAAGACCACCATCTGGTGGGTGGCCTTCCTCCAGATGGCGAGCCGCCAGGCCCGCCATGTGCGCGCCCGCCTCGCGCCGGAGACGCCCGCGTAGGGCGCCTGGGCCGCTACCACTGGCACCCGGCTGCCCGGCAGGGGAAAAGAAAAAATTTCCTCAACAATTCCGCATGATTACCGCTCAAGAATACGGTAATCTATGTATCTGAAATCGTTGATTATTTCCAGAAGCAGCTTTCCAGTCCTTGCTGCGCGCGCTTTCTTGCTTTTTCGCCGCCAATGTGCTTAGTAACGGGGTTCGCACCCATCGCCAGGCATGGACGCCCCTTTGTGGCGGCCCTGACGCCCTGCTCCACATGGCTTTTCAGCGCGCACAGCGCGACTCCGGAGTGACGCATGACCCGACCCCTTTCCCTTCGCACAGCCGTTTTTTTCGGTCTGGTGCTCCTGTTTTCGCTCGCGCTCGCCGCGTGCGATGATTCCAAAAAGGCCGGGCAAATGCCGCTCGTGCCCGTGGCCGTGTATGAGGTTACGGTGGCCGACGCCCCGTGGCCTGCGGAATACCAGGCGCAGGCCTCGGGCTCGCGCGCTGTTGAGGTGCGCTCGCGCGTGGAGGCCATCATCGAGAAGCGCCTCTATGACGAAGGCGACTATGTGAAGGAGGGGCAGCTGCTCTTCCAGCTCGAGCGCGACCAGTACGAGGCGCGGATGCAACAGGCGCAGGCGCAGTACATCAATGCCGAGCGGGAGTGGCAGCGCGTGCGCCCGCTCTACCAGAAGAACGCCGTCTCCCAGAAGGAGCGCGACGCCGCCCGCGCCGCCTACGAGACCGCCAAGGCGGAGCTTCGGCAGGCGCAAATCAATCTCGACTACTGCCAGGTGACGGCCCCCGTCTCCGGCTATAGCAGCAAGGAGAACTACACCCCCGGCAACCTCGTGAGCAACAATTCGCTCCTGACCTATGTGAACCAGACCGACCCCATGTATATCGACTTTTCCATCGCCGCGCCCGAGCGCATGCTGCGCCAGCAGCTGGCGGCGGCGGGCAAGCTCGAGTTCCCGCCGGATGAGCACTATACGGCGAAGCTGCGCCTGCTGGACGGCCGCATGTACAAGGGCGAGGGCCAGGTGACCTTCATCGACAGCCAGGTGCAGCCCACCACGGGCGTCATCCAGGCGCGCGCGGTCTTCACCAATGCCGACCAGTCCATCATGCCCGGCCAGTATGTGCGCATCTACATGTCGGGCGACGTGCTGAAAAACGCCATCCTCGTGCCGCAGAAGTGCGTCTCCATCACCCAGAAGGGCGCCTCGGTCATGGCGCTGGACAAGGACGACGTGGTCTCCATCCGGCCAGTGACCATCGGCGTCACCGTGGGCGACCAGTACCTCATCGACTCCGGCCTTCAGGCGGGCGACCGCATCATCAGCGAGGGCCAGGTCAAGGCCCGGCCCGGAGCCAAGGTGCGCGTGATGCCGCCCGAGGAGGAGCTCCACATGCAAGGCCAGGCGAAGCAGCCGTCCAAAGGCCAGGAACAGGACAAGCAATAACCGGCAAACGGCTCCGGCCGCCGGACACAGGTACGCGCAATGGCAGTATCAGCCAAACCGAATCTCTTTCTCCGCCGTCCCATCCTTTCCTCGGTCATTTCCATCGTCATCACCCTGGTGGGCTGCCTCGCCATGACGGCGCTGCCCATCGCCCAATACCCGGACCTCGTGCCGCCCACGGTCAACGTGAGCGCGAGCTATCCGGGCGCGTCGGCGGCCACCATCGCCTCCACGGTGCTGGCACCCCTGGAGGTGAACATCAACGGCGTGGAAAACATGCTCTACATGACGTCCACGGCCGCCTCGGGCTCCGGTTCCGGCACTATCAACGTGTATTTTTCGCTGGATACCGACCCGGACATGGCGCTCGTCAACGTGAACAACAAGGTCAATCTCGCCCAGACGACGCTGCCCCAGGAGGTGCGCCAGCAGGGCGTCACCGTGGTCAAGCGCTCGCCCGCCATGCTCCAGGTATTTTCCTTTTTCTCGCCCAATGGCCGCTATGACGAGGTCTATCTCCACAACTGGATGCAGATCAACGTGGTGGACGAGCTCAAGCGCGTGGCCGGCGTGGGCGACTGCTCGGTGTTCGGCAACCGCAACTATTCCATGCGCATCTGGCTTCAGCCGGACAAGCTCGCCAAGTACGGCATCTCCACGCAGCAGGTGGCGGCCGCCATCCAGGAACAGAATTCCCAGTTCGCGCCCGGACGCCTCGGCGAAATGCCCGCACCGGAGGGAACCCAGCTCACCTGGCAGATCGACACCTTGGGGCGTCTCGTCACTCCCGAGCAGTTCGGGGAAATCATCGTCCGCACCGGGCCGGACAGCGCCATGCTGCGCCTCAAGGACGTGGCCGACATCAAGCTCGGCGGCCTCGACTACAGCGTTTCCTCGCGCTTTGACGGCATGCCCGCCTGCATGGGTGCGGTTTACTTGCTCCCGGGGGCCAACGCCATCGCCACGGGCGACCGCGTTTCCGCGCGCCTCGCCGAGATCGCCAAGACCATGCCCGACGGCATAGAATTCAAGCTCGTGGTGGACACCAATGACTTCGTCCTGGAATCCATCCACGAGGTCATCAGCACCCTGCTCGAGGCCATGATCCTCGTGTTCATCGTGGTGTTCGTGTTCCTCCAGAACTGGAGGGCCACGCTCATCCCCTGCATCGCCGTGCCCGTATCCATCATCGGCACTTTCGCGGGCCTTTACGCGCTCGGCTTTTCCATCAACACGCTCACGCTCTTCGCCATGGTGCTCGCCATCGGGCTCGTGGTNGANGACGCCATCGTGGTGCTCGAAAACGTCGAGCGCATCATGGAGAGCGANCATTTGCCGCCCAAGGANGCCACGGCCAAGAGCATGAACGAGATNACNGCACCGGTCATCGCCATCGTGCTCGTGCTCTGCTCGGTGTTCATCCCGGTGGCCTTCATGGGCGGCCTCGCGGGCCAGATGTACAAGCAGTTCGCCATCACCATCGCTGTTTCGGTGACGCTTTCGGGCATCGTGGCGCTCACGCTCACGCCCTCGCTCTGCGCGCTCCTGCTCAAGCCGCACGATCCCAACTATAAGCCGCCCAAGGCCTTCACCCTGTTCGACTACGGCTTCGGCAAGGTCACCCACGCCTATTTGCGCGGCGTGCGCTACCTGAAGGACAACGGCGTCAAGGCGCTCATCCTGACGGCCCTCATGTGCGGCTGCATCGTCTGGCTCTTCAAGGTGGTGCCCGGCGGCCTCGTGCCCAACGAGGACCAGGGCTATACGCTCGGCATGGCCATCCTCGACGACGGCGCCTCCCTCCAGCGCACCCAGACGGTGGGCAATGTCATCAACGACTATGGCCTCAAGATCCCCGGGGTGAAGCATCTCGCCAACATCAACGGCATCGACATCACCACGGTTTCGGTGAAGAGCAACTATTCCACCTATTTCACCACGCTGGAGCCCTGGAGCAAGCGCAAGGCCAAGTCCGAATCCGCCGAGGCCATCTCCGACAGGATGAAGGCCGTGACCATGATGCAGCCCGAGGCCGTGGTGCTCGGCTTTCTGCCGCCGCCCATCAGCGGCATGAGCACCACCGGCGGCTTCGAGGGCTATATCCAGATGCGTGGCGACGGCAGCCTCGAGGACCTCGAAAAACAGGCCAACGCCTTCGTGGCCGAGGCCCTGAGCAGGAACGCCGACGGCACGCCCAAGTATCCCGCCATCGGCAGCGTGCAGAACCTCTTCTCCACCGGCTCGCCGCAGCTCTACGCCAATCTTGACCGCGACCGCTGCAAGGACATGGGCGTCAACATCAGCGACGTGTTCACCACCATGAGCGCCACTTTCGGCGGCATGTACGTCAACGACTTCAACTACATGGGCCGCACCTTCCAGGTGCGCCTCCAGTCCGAGGCGCAGTACCGCGAGCTNCCCGAAGACCTCTCCGATGTCTATGTGACCAACAACAAGGGCGAGATGATCCCGCTCACGGCCCTCATGACGCTGGAGCGGCGCACGGCCCCGCAGGTGGTGGAGCGCTACAACGTCTTCCCGGCGGCGCATGTCATGGGCAACCCGGCGGACGGCTATTCCTCGGGCCAGGCGCTGGCTGCCATGGAGGCCGTGGCCGCCACGCTGCCCAATGACTACGCCCTCGGCTGGGTGGGCTCCGCCCTGCAGGAAAAGCTGGCGAGCTCCGACACCACCATGATCTTCGTGCTCGCGCTCGTCATGGTCTTCCTCATCCTGGCGGCGCAGTACGAATCGTGGTCGCTNCCGCTCTCGGTGCTCACGGCCGTGCCCTTCGGCGTGTTCGGCGCGCTGGTGGCCACCTATTTCCGCGGGCTCGAGAACGACGTCTATTTCCAGGTGGCGCTCGTGACCATCATCGGCCTCGCCGCCAAGAACGCCATCCTCATCGTGGAATTCGCGGTGGACGCCTGGCATGACGGCAAAAGCCTCGACGTGGCCGCCATGCAGGCCGCGCGCCTGCGCTTCAGGCCCATCGTCATGACGTCGCTGGCATTCATTCTCGGCGTGGTGCCGCTGGCCATCAGCACGGGCGCGGGCGCCAACAGCCGGCACTCCATCGGCACGGCGGTCATCGGCGGCATGCTGGCCGCCACCTGCATCGCCACGCTGTTCCTTCCCTATTTCTTCAAGCTCATCATGCAGATCTCGCTCAAACTGCGCGGCAAGACCGACCCCAATGCCGGCAAGGGCAGCGTGGACGAGGAGGAAGACGATCTATGAGTTTCAGCGCATCCACGCCCGCGCCCGGCGTCNCNCGCCAGNGGAGGGGCGCAGCCCTGAACCGGGCGCTCNTTTCNGTCCTTTGCGCGGGCCTTGTCTGCATCCTCGGCGCCTGCTCCCTTGCGCCGCGCTATGAGCGGCCGGAGCAGGACCTGCCCAAGGAATGGCGCTCGGTGGACCTGGGCTCGGCCCCGCTGGACACGGACTGGTGGACGCGCTTCAATGACCCGGTGCTGACGGCGCTCATCGACGACGCGCTCACCCAGAACCAGGACCTCGCCGAGTCGCTGGCGCGCATCGACTCCGCCGCCGCGCAGGTGGGCGTNGCCACGGCGGCCCTCTTCCCGCAGGTGAGCGGCACGGGCGCGGCCACGGCGCAGAGCGCCTCGGAAAAGGCGCCCAATACCGTGCCCTTCTCCCAGAGCGGCCTNTCGCGCTNNACCACGCANTACCAGGGCGCGCTTTCCGCCGGNTGGGAGCTNGACCTCTGGGGCAAGGTNCGCAACCGGCGCACCATGCTGAGCGACGTGCTCATGAACAGCGTCATCGGCCACGAGGCCCTGCGCCTCTCCGTGGCGGCGCAGACCGCGCAGGGCTATTTCGCGCTGCTCGCGCTGGACATGCAGCTGGAGACGGCCCGGCGCACCCTCAAGAGCCGCGAGGAATCCTTCGGCATCTACACGAGCCGCTACGAGCAGGGCGACATCACCGAGCTCGACTGGCAGCGCGCCCGCGCCGAGGTGGAGATCGCCCGCGCCCAGGTGCATACGAGCACCGTGGCCGTGGACCAGGCCGAGGCGGCGCTGGCCGTGCTCATCGGCCGCTCGCCGCGCGACATCATCAACCGCGCCATGCC
>JAAUYU010000034.1 GCA_014804965.1 Desulfovibrio sp. | reverse complement strand
TAGGTTCCGGCAAGGAAGATAAAAATTTCCGAAGGGAGTGTACTCAAGTACTCGACCGAGGAAATTTTTCTCTGACGCAGCCGGAACCTAAAAGGCTGTTTTTGACGGATAATTTCGGCATTCAGGACGCACCGCACAGCACCGTCCAACCTACCCAACTGTGAACAAACACAAAAAAGCAGGACACCCCATGCCCCACTTCCACGGCGCAAGCCCCGCCATCTCCACCCTTGACGCGGTGACGGACAGCCTCTGCCGCCCCGAATCGCTGGACGCGGTCTGGCATCTCCAGGCGCACGGCGCGGCCATGCCCTCGCTGGAGGCCCTGCGCGAGATCATGGGGCGCCTCAGGGCCGCCATCTTCCCCGGCTATTTCGGGCCCGTGCGCGTGGGACGCGATTCCCTGCGCTTCCACCTCGCCGCCAATCTCGACACCATCCTGCGCAAGCTCGGCGAGCAGGTGGTAAGCGGCCTCTGCTTCGACTGCGGCGACGGAGAGGCCGACGCTCTGCGCGACCCCTGCGCCCGCTGCGAGGAACGGGGCCGGGAGGCGGCGCTGGCCTTCATGGCGCGCCTGCCCGAGATCCGCCGCCTGCTCGCGGGCGACGCCGTGGCTGCCTACGAGGGGGACCCGGCCGCCAAGAGCCCCGGCGAGACCATCTTCTGCTATCCCTCGCTCACCGCCATGTTCCACCACCGCGTGGCGCACGAGCTCTACCTGCTCAGGGTGCCGCTCATTCCGCGCATCATTGCGGAGATGGCGCACTCGGCCACGGGCATCGACATCCATCCCGGTGCCTCCATCGGCGAGGAATTCTTCATCGACCACGGCACGGGCGTGGTCATCGGCGAGACCTGCGTCATCGGCCGCGGCTGCCGCCTCTACCAGGGCGTGACCCTCGGCGCGCTCTCCTTTCCCAAGAACCCGGACGGCACGCTCACCAAGGGCATCCCGCGGCACCCCGTGCTCTGCGACAACGTGACCGTGTACGCCGGGGCCACCATCCTCGGGCGCGTCACCATCGGCGAGGGCGCGGTCATCGGCGGCAATGTGTGGATAACGGAAGACGTGCCGCCGGGCGCGCATATCTCCCAAAAGGGCGCAAGCCGGGAGGGCAGGAGAAAATGATGCTGATGCGCAAGCGGGGGCGCGTCCTTGCGGGCGCGCTGGCGCTGTTCCTTGTCTGCGCGCTGCTCACGGCCTGCGCCGGGCAGGGCATCGAGGTCAGGCCGCGCGGGCAGGCCGTGGTCGGCGTGGGAACGGGCAGCCGCTGAACCGCGGGGAATGTCTAATAATACAGCAGATAAATATTCCTTAATTCCGTCTGGAGCGAAGCGGAAGACGGGTGCGAGTGCCGGAAGAATCCTAAAAAATAAGATTTTTTGCTGCTTTCAAGGAAGATAAAAATTTCCGCAGGGAGTGTACTTAAGTACTCGACCAAGGAAATTTTTCTCTGACGCAGCAAGCAGCAAAGCGGTAGCCGTTAGCAGGCTCTGCCTGCTTACGGATAGCGACAGCGGTTTCGCTGATTGTCCTCCGCGGTAGCTAACTGCTGTCTCCATCCGTAGCTTCCTTCGTCGCAACGGCTGGAGCAAGGCTGTTTTTGACGGATAATTTCGGCATCACAGAAGCAGCACAGACGCACCACCAACTTAAGGTATCACAACGCCTGATAATAAAAGGAGGACGCAAGGCATGGAATTGCGCTCCCTGCGCTATTTTCTCGAGCTCGCGCGGCGCGGCAACTTCACGGCCGCCGCGGCCGCCCTCAACTTGACGCAGCCCACGCTCTCGCGCCAGATGCGCGAGCTGGAGGCCGAGGCGGGTGTGCCTCTCCTCGTGCGCGGAAAAAGGCGCACGGGCCTCACGGCGGCGGGCAAGTACCTCGCGGAGCGCGCGGCGGAAATCCTGGAGCTTGCCGAGCGCACGCGCAACAGCCTCGCCGCGGGGGCGGAAATCCGGGGCGACGTCGCCATCGCGGGCGGCGAGACCCGGGCCATGCGGCTCATGGCGCGCGCCATGGGGAACTGCCGCGCGCGGCATCCGGGCATCCGCTTCCACATCTTCAGCGGCAATGCCGAAGCTGTTTCCGAGCGGCTGGAAAAGGGCCTCGCCGATTTCGGCATCTTTGTCGGCGCGGCCAGTCTGGAAAATTTCGCCTGCGTGACCCTGCCGCTCAGGGACGCCTGGGGCCTTCTGCTCCGGCGCGACCACCCGCTCGCGATGGCCCCGGCCATCACCCCGGCCCAGCTCGCCGGGCTCCCCCTCATCTGCTCGGCGCAGGCCATGGCGGATAACGAGCTCGGCGGCTGGCTGGGTGCGGAGACCACGCCCCTCGACATCGTGGCCACCTATACCCTGCTTTACAATGCTTCCCTTTTGGTGCGCGAAGGCGTGGGGGCCGCGGTGTGCATCGACGGCATTGTGGACGCCTCGGAAGCGAGCGGCCTCATCTTCCGGCCTTTCAGGCCGCCGCTCGGGGTGAGCCTGGTGCTCGCCTGGAAAAAGGGGCGCGTGTTCTCTCCGGCGGCGGAGCTGTTCCGGGGCTTCGTGCAGGAGGAAATGGCGCGTGAGGCGCCAAGAGAGGGGAGCGGGGATTAAGCGAAAACCGCGCGGGAATCGGTCCCCGCGCGGCTTTGCATCATGGCTTTCAGGCGCGTGGCCCGCTCAGTTCTGCGTCTGGAGGATGCCGCGCCGACCCAGCCAGTCGAGCATGGAGAGGCGCACCCGCTGGAGGCGCCGCGCCAGCTCCTGGATGTCCTGCGCCGCCGGAGAACCGGGCGCATAGGCCAGCAGCGGCTGCTGGCGGCACACGGCCTCGGGGAGCTTCTTGTCCATGCGCACATGGCCGAGCAAGACGGGCTCGATCTGGAGGAAGTGGCTGCACGCGCCCTTGAGCTTGTCAAAGGTGGCCTGGGCCTCCTTGGCGGAAGTGGCCTGGTTGACCACCACCATGTAGTCGCGCAGGCCGTAGCGGGCATTGAGCACCTTGATGAGCGCATAGCTGTCCGTGAGGGAGGTGGGCTCGGGCGTGATGATGACGAGGCGCACCGCGGCGAGCGCCGCGAAGGCCTGCACGGTCTCGGAAATGCCCGCGCCGAGGTCCATGAACACATAGTCATAGGCCCCGAGCATGGGCTCCAGTCGCTCCAGCAGGCCCGCGCGCAGGTCCGGCGAGAGGTCGTTGAGCTCCGGCACGCCCGAGGCCGCGGGCAGCACGTCAAAACCCTTGGCGATGGGGTGGAGCACCTCGGAAAGGTTGCGGCCGCCCATGAGGGCGTCCTGCAGATTGCCTTCGGGCGTGATGCCGAGCAGCACGTCCAGGTTGGCGAGGCCCATGTCGCAATCCATGAGCAGCGCCTTGAAGCCCTGCTCATGCAGCGCCCAGGCGAGGTTGAGGGTGAGGTTGGTCTTGCCGACGCCGCCCTTGCCGCTGAGCACGGCAACGCTCAAGGTGGTGTTCATTTGGGTTCTCCGCCGAAAAAGAGAAAGCGTTTTTCCCCGGACTGGACCAGGGTGGAGCCGTGGCTCCCGGAAGTTTCCTGATGGATATAGCCCTCGTCCTGCGCGAGGGCCGCGTCAAGCGCCTCACCGGCGCGGCGCAAAAGGTCGGGCCCGCGCGGCGCGCGTTCCTGCCTCACGTGCACGACGCCGAGCGCACAGCTGGCGCCGCTCCCGGCGGTGATGCCCCCGGTGGGGAAGAAGGGCCGCGCGGCCTCGGCAAAGGCCGCCTGCACGGCCTCGGCAAAGCGGCGCGTCCTGAGCTGCCCCATGCCCGGCAAAAGGAGGATATAGCGGCCCGGAGCCTGCGCGCCCAGGCTGTCGCAGGCCTCGAGCAGCCCCTGCAGGGTCTCGCCGAGGATGCGCTCGAGCCGGGCCACCGTGCCGTCGCCGAGGGCCGTGGCGAGCCGACGCCGCTCGGCCAGCGCCGCGGCCACAAGGCTCAGGCCGCCGCCGTGGCGCGAAAGGCGCAGAAGCTCGCGCTCCAGCTGGGCCGCGAACATGGTGCTGCCGAGGGCGCCGAGGAGCACGTCACCTGGGCCGGGTCGCGTGGCGCAGGACGGGTCGGCCCGAAGGTCGGCCACGCGCACCCCTGTCGCCACCTCGTCGGGCACGGGCAGGGCATACCATTGGCTGAGCGGATAGGCGCGGCAAAATTCCTGCCAGCCCTCGTGCGAAAAGCCGCGCACCACGCGCGCCACAATGCGGGCGTCGGGCGCGTCGGCGCCGCCCTCGGGCAGGGAGAGGGCCGCCGGGGCGTCCGTGGGCGCCGGGCCGTCCGGCGCGGCGTGGCCGGAGAGGCTGCCCCTGAGGTCCCCGAGCTCGCGCGCGAGCGCGTGCGGATCAGTGGTGTTCCTGTTCATGGCGGTAGAGAAGGTAGTCGTGCTGGAACTGGTCGATGCGCCCGTCGAGCACCGCGTCCACGTCCCCGGCTTCGGTGCCCGTGCGGTGGTCCTTCACGAGGCGGTAGGGCTGGAGCGTGTAGGTGCGGATCTGGCTGCCGAAGGCGATGGCGTCCTTGCCCGCGTACTGGGCCTGGCGCTCGGCGTCGCGCTTTTGCAGTTCCATGTTGTAGAGCCGGGCCTTGAGCACGCGCAAGGCCGATTCCTTATTGTGGTGCTGCGATTTCTCGTTCTGGCACTGGGCGGAGATGCCCGTGGGGAGGTGCGTCACGCGCACGGCCGAGCTCGTGGTGTTGACGCTCTGGCCGCCCGGGCCGCTGGAGCGGAAGATGTCGAAGCGCAGGTCCGATTCCTTGATGTCGAGCTCAATGTCGTCGCCCGCGTCGGGCATCACGTCCACCGAGGCGAAGGAGGTGTGCCTGCGCCCGGAGGCGTCGAAGGGCGAGATGCGGATAAGGCGGTGGATGCCGCGCTCGCTCTTGAGGAAGCCATAGGCGTGGGGCCCGGAAAGGCGCAGGGTCACGCTCTTGATGCCCGCCTCGTCGCCGGGGAGATAGTCCAGCTCCTCCACGGTGAAGCCGCGCCGCGCCGCCCAGCGCGTATACTGGCGCAGGAGCATTTCCGCCCAGTCCTGCGACTCCGTGCCGCCTGCGCCGGGGTGGATCTCGAGGATGGCGTCCTGGCCGTCCTCCTCGGCGGAAAGCAACATGACGAGCTCGGTCTCGTCGAGGCGGCTCGTGAGCTCGGCCTGGGCCTGGGCCAGGGATTCGAGGGCCTCCTGCGCCTCGGCGTCCCCGGCCTCGCCGCTCTCCGCAGCGAGGAGAAGCCATTCCTCCATGTCGTCATGGGCTTTTTTCAGCGCGGAAAGGCGGGCCACCTCGTCCTCGAGGCGTCGCTTTTCCTGCAGGAGGGGGGTCAGGGCCTCGGGCTTGTCCCAGGCGCCGGGGCGCGCAAGCTCGGCCTCGATGTCGGCGAGGCGCTTTTCGTCGCTCGCCGCGTCAAAGCCGCCCCCAGAGGCTGGTGAATCGCTGGGTCAGCGGCCCGGAGGCCGCGCGCAGATCGCTGAGCTGGAGCATGGTTTCTCCTTAAGACAGGTGTGTCCGGGCAGGGCGCGGCCGCAGGAACGCGACGCCGCAGAGCGCCACCGCCGCCATGAGCGGCAGCCAGGGCGCGAGCAGGTGATAACGGCTCACGCCGTGGCAGAGGCGCGCCCGCGCCGCCAGCGTGCCCGCGCGGAATTGCGGGCCGCTCGCCGTGAGGCGGCCGCGCGTGTCCACCACCGCCGAAATGCCGGTATTGGTGCCCCGAAGGAGCCAGCGCTCCTGCTCGAGGGCGCGCAGGACGGTGAGGGCGAGGTGCTGGCGCGAGGCCGGGGTGCCGCGGAACCAGCCGTCATTGCTGATGTCCGCGAGGATATTGGCCCCGTCCGTGACCCGCGCCTGGGCGAGCCACGGGAAGATGCCTTCATAGCAGATGAGCACTCCGAGGGCAAGATTGTCGTAGCTGAGGGGCGCCGTGGCCGTGCCTTCGGTATAGACGCCCACGCCCTGCAAAAGGGCCTCGAGAAAGGGCCAGTTGAGCCAGGAGGGCGAATATTCCCCGAAGGGCACGAGGTGCTCCTTGTCGTAGAAGCCCGCGAGGCGGCCGTCCGGCCCGAGGAGAAAGGCGCGGTTGAAGATAAGTGGCTCCGCGCCGCCGCCCCCGGCCGGACGCTCCACGCCGGGCGCGCCGAAGAGCAGGGGCACGTCCTCCCTTCGCACGAGCTCCAGCACGCGGGCCGAGAGCCGGTGCGTCTGGAAAAAGAAGGGCAGCGCCGTCTCCGGCCAGATGACCAGCGGCCGCTCCCCGGCGGCGAGGGCGCCCGCCTCTCTGAGTTTCGTCAGGCCTTGTTCCGTGAGCCTGCAATAGATGTCCACGGTTTCGGCCTGCATATCCGGGAGCCATTTTTGGCCCTGGTCCACATTGCCTTCCACAAAGAGCAAAGCCACGCTCTCCGGGCCCTGGGGCGAAATTTCCAGCGGCGTGGCGTCGAGCCGCCAGAAGCCGTAGGCCAGGGTGAGCGCAATGACGAGGGCGCCGCAGGCGAGGCGGCGCGGCCGGAAAATCTGGCAGCCCGCGCCCGCAAGCCCCGCGAGGCCGGGGAAGGCGAAGAGCGCGAGCAGGGCGCCCCAGAGCCAGAGGCCGCCCGTGGCATAGGCGCCCAGCGTGTCGGCCGCCTGCACGAGCAGGGGCCACACGGCGAGCGCCCCGGAAAGCGCAAGCCACGGAAAGCCGATGAGCACCGCGGCCGCATATTCGAGCAGGTACCAGAAGATCGCGAGGCCGAGGGCCAGCCGCCACGGGGCAAGGCCGCGCCCGAGGCGGGCGGCCGCGCTGAAAAGGCCGCCCTGAAAGGTGACGAGAGCCGAGATAAACACCGCGCAGGGCACGGCCAGTGCCCAGGGAAGGCCGCCCACGTCATGCACGGGAAGGGAGAGCCAGTAGAGCGCGGCGACCCCACCGAGCAGGCTCGCGAGCCAGCCGCGGCGCAGGGCCGCCCCCGCCGAGGACGCGCCGAGCCCCAGCGCCGCGAGCGAAAGCGGCCAGAGCAACACCAGGGGCGGCGCGCTCACGACATCATTGGGAAAGCCGAGCCAGAGGCCGAGAATGGCCGCAAGGCCCCAGAGCGCCGCGGGGCGGCCCGCACGCGCGTTCCCACCGCCCCGAAGGTAAATCACAGCTCTTCCACGGGGATGGCCGCGGCGTCGGCGGCGGGCTCCATGCGCAAAAGGCGGATGAGCTTCATGTCCGCGTCGATGACGGTGAAGGTCCAGCCGTGGAGCGTGAAGGATTCGCCCTCGCCGGGCACATGGCCGGCCATCATGCTCAGGTAGCCGCCGATGGTGTCCACCTCGTCCGAGGTGATGTTGACGCCGAGCTCCTCCAGATCTTCCAGCAGGGCGCGGCCCGTGAGCTCGTAGACGCGGTTCCCCACGGAGCGGATGTCCTGCTCACGCGGGGCGTCGTGCTCGTCCTCGATGTCGCCCACGATTTCCTCAAGCACGTCCTCGATGGTGATGAGGCCGGATGTTCCGCCGTACTCGTCGAGGGCGATGGCGATATGCAGCTTGCGCGCCCGAAATTCCTGCAGGAGGGTGCGGATGGACTTGGTTTCGGGCACGAAGAAGGGCTCGCGCATGACCTCGCTCACGGGCGGGGGCGGCGTGTCGCTGTCGATGAGGCAGCTCAGCACATCCTTGGCGTGGAGGATGCCGATCATGTTGTCGCGGGTGTCGCGGAACACCGGGATGCGCGAATGGCCCGACTCCACGATGACGCGCGCCACTTCGGGGAGCGGCATCTCCACGGGCACGCAGTCGATGTCCGTGCGCGGGATCATGGTGTCCTGCACCTGGAGGTCGTTGAAACGAAGGATGCCGAGGAGCATGGATTCCTCGTCCGGCTCCACCTCGCCTTCGGCGCGGGCCTCAAGGATGGCCTTTTCCAGGGATTCTTCGCTGTCGTGTCCGAAAAGGCGCCCCAGGCGCGACCAGATGGTACTATGACCTTCGCTTCCTCCGTCCAAAACTGCCTCCGTCGTAACATGCCGGGAACGCACTGGCCCACGGGCGCGGGCCGGCGCCGCGCGGGCTATTTCTTGCGGCCGCGCTTCCTGTCCATCTGTTCCACCCATTGCAGGATGGGCTTGACGCCGCGCGAGGGCGAGCTGTGCGCCCAGTGGATCTCCGTGCCCCCCGGCTCGAGCACGGCCCAGTTGGTGAATTCCACGCCGAGGATGCGGGCCGGCGGCTCGCCCTGGCTTTTACGCTCGTTGACCACTTCGCCCGTGCACCAGAAGGCCGTGGTCTTGTCCTTGGCGCAATCGAGCACATAGACCACGAGGCAGAGCACATGCGAGCCCTTGCCGATGGCCGCGAGCGCCGGGCTTTCCTTGCCGGGGAAACGCAGGGCGAGGCCCGAGGCGGAAATGTCCTCCACCTGCACGGGCTTGTCCTTCATGCCGGGCGTGGCGTGGGAGAGCGGCGCGCCGATGTCCGCAGTGGAACGCGGCAGCGCCTGCCCCTCGGCCAGTGGCCAGACGCCGATGACGCGCACCGCGTCCTCCTGCGGGCGCATCCGCACGAAATGGCGCTTCTTTTCCACGCGCAGGTGGTCCGGCATGGCGAGGGCCACGCGGGCCTTGCCGAAATCCGGGCTGATGCCGAGAAAGACCGAGCGGAAAACGTAGAACACCGGGCCGTCGTCCGTCTCCACGCGGAAAAAGGCGTCCACGGGCAGCCCCTTCCAGGCCTCGTCCACATAGTCCGAGACCTCGAGGTGCAGCACGCGGGCGTCCATGTCCACGAGGATGGCGGAAAGACCGGAAGTTCCCGGCGTGTCGGAGATGAGGCGCAGGTTGAAGGTGGCGAACTGCTCGCGCGCGGCCTCCAGCGCGGCGGCGATATGGCCGCGTTTCTCGCTGGCGTTCTGTCGCGAGCGGCGGTAGCGCCAGAGCAGCCATGCGCCGCAGAGGATGAGGAAGAATGCGAGGGAGAGGAGCAGTTCGCCGGTGTTCATGGGTGCTGTCAGGTGAGTGGGCGGATTTTTATTACTGGGGTCTGCTATGTAGTGGTGTCGTGTTTGTGCTTGCGTGTATATCGCCGAAATTATCCATCAAAAACAGCCTTTTAGGTTCCGGCTGCGTCAGAGAAAAATTTCCTCGGTCGAGTACTTAAGTACACTCCCTTCGGAAATTTTTATCTTCCTTGCCGGAACCTAAAAATCTTATTTTTTAGGATTCTTCCGGCACTGGCACCCGGCTTCCGCTTCGCTCCAGCCGGAATTAAGGTATGGCCGTCACTTGCCGGGGGCCGAGCACTCTCCCTACGACAACATCGGCCTTTCGTCCCGCTCCCCGCGGCGGCCGCGCCCGAGCAGGCCAAGCTTGCGCAGGTGGATCTCGAGGCAGGCCACGGCCGCGGGCGTCACCCCGGAGATGCGGGCCGCCTGACCGAGGTTCATGGGGCGCACCCGGCCGAGCTTTTCCTCCACCTCGCGGGAGAGCCCGCTTACTTTCGCATAATCCATATCCAAGGGCAAGGGCGTGGCCTCCAGCCCGCGCGAGCGGGCGGCCAGCGCGGCCTGCCGCGCGAGGTAGCCCGCGTACTTGAGGTCCGCTTCCACGCCGAAGCGGCTGCGCGCGTCCATGCCTTCAAGCTCGCAGGCGATGGCGGCCGCGAGTTCCGCCGCAGCCCCGCCGCGCGCTTCAAGCAGGTCGAGGAGGGCCGCCAGGTCCAGCTCGGGCCGCCGCAAAAGCTCGGCGAGGCTTTTGCCCGGCTCAAGGGCAGTTTCCCCGGCCTCGTCCGTGCCGCAGGCGGGCACGCGGGCGTCGCGCAAGGTGGCGGCGAGGCGCTCGCGCTGCTCCCGCGNCTCGTTGAAGGCNCGCCACNGGGCNTCGNCCACNAGGCCGAGCTCNCGCCCNAGCGGCGTGAGCCNNANNTCCGCCGTGTCCTCCCGCAGGAGCAGNCGGTGCTCCGCNCGGGAGGTGAACATGCGGTAGGGNTCGGAAGTGCCCANNGTCACGAGGTCGTCCACGAGCACGGCCATNTAGGCAGCGTCGCGNCCGGGCGCGAAGGGCGGNCGNCCGCGCTCGGCGCAGGCGATGTTGAGCGCCGCCCAGAGCCCTTGCGNNGCGGCCTCCTCATAGCCCGNNGTGCCGTTGATCTGCCCGGCGAACCAGAGGCCGGGCACGGCCTTGGTCTCCAGCGTGGGCCAGAGCTGCACCGGGTCCGCNTAGTCATANTCGATGGCGTAGCCGGGGCGCACCATGANNGCGTTTTCCAGGCCCTCGATGCTNTGGATCATGGCCNCCTGCACGTCNAGCGGCAGGCTCGTGGAAATGCCGTTGGCGTAAACCTCGGCGCTCGTGAGGCCCTCGGGCTCGAGAAANACGTGGTGCCGCTCCCGNNTCGGNAAGCGGGCCACCTTGTCCTCGATGGAGGGGCAGTAGCGCGCGCCCGTGCCCCGGATGACCCCGGTGAAGAGCGGCGAGCGGTCGAAGCCNNNCCGGATGATGTCGTGCGTNNGGCTGTTGGTCCAGGTGATGTGGCAGCTCGTCTGCGGNAGCGGNGGCTTNGGCCCGTGNAAGCTGAAGCCGGGNGGNGGCGTGTCNCCGGGCTGCTCCTCNAGGCGCGAAAAGTCGATGGAGCGGCGCAGGAGGCGNGGCGTGGTGCCNGTCTTGAGGCGNCCGAGCGTGATGCCGAGNCNGCGCAGGCTNTNNGAAAGGCCCAGGGCNGGCGCGTCGCCGAGGCGNCCGGCCGGGCGGCTCGTGAGGCCCACATGGATGCGCCCGTCNAGGAAGGTGCCCGTGGCGAGNAGCACATGGCGGCAGCGGAANNTNAGGCCCAGNGCCGTNGCCGCGCCCGANACGCGGCCGTGNTCNGTNAGGATGTCCGTCACCTCGTCCTGCCAGAGNGTNAGGCCNGGCTNANTGTANAGCGTCGCCTTGACCGCNTCCTGNTAGGCCTGNCGGTCCATCTGGGCGCGGGTGGCNCGCACGGCCGGGCCCTTGCTCATGTTGAGCGTNCGGAACTGGATGCCCGCGGCGTCNGCCCAGAGGCCCATCATGCCGCCNAGGGCGTCGATCTCGCGCACCATGTGGCCCTTGGCNAGNCCNCCGATGGCCGGATTGCAGGAGAGATGCCCNAGGCGGTCGAGGTTGCCGCTCACGAGCAGCACGGAAAAGCCCAGCCGCGCGAGGGCCACGGCCGCTTCGGCCCCGGCGTGGCCGCCNCCCGCCACAAGGCAGTCNAAGNCCGCGTCAGGCATGGGTNNCNCGGGCGNCGTCNCTCCCCGGTGNNGGTATCGGNATGCGNCATGAGCAGGCGNCCGAACACNGCGGCGTCNCCGCAGATNTTGGCGAGGGAGGCGCGCTCGTCCGGCTGGTGGCAGGTNTTGAGNATGCGCGACCANACNACGGCCGGNAGNTGCCGNGCCCGCAGGAGCGCCGCCACGGTGGCNCCGCCGATGCCCACGGGCTTCGGCCGCACATGATACACGGCCTCCACNGCGTCGGCNAGCGCCGGGAAGAGCGGCGCGTGCACNGGGAGGTCGGGCCGNGTGAGGGAGGGGGGCTGCGTATGCTCCACCTCCACCTCGATGCTGACGCCGCGGCGNCTCGCCACTTCCGCNGCGATTTCNCGGGCGCGGGCGAGCACGGCCTCGGCCGGATGNACGGGCAAAAGGCGGCAGTCGAGCCAGAANACNTCCTTGCCGGGGAGNATATTGACNGCGTCCACATTGGCCTCGTGGCGCGTGGGCGCGAAGGTGGAGACCGGGGGGCGATAGAGGCCGTCCGCTTCCGGGAAGGCGCGGATGAGCCCGTCATGCAGGGCCACGGCCGCGTCGGCCCCGGCGAGGAAGGCGTTGGCGCCCTTGTGCGGNGTGGAGGCGTGGCACTGTTTGCCCTTNGTCGTCACCTTGAGCCAGAGCTGGCCCTTTTCCGCCATCTCCACGGCGTCGCCCCTGGAGGAGCCGGAATCGGGCACGAGATACCAGTCCTCGGGGCCGAAATCTTCCGGCAGNGTGTCGAGCACATGGGCNAGCCCGTGNCGGNATCGGGCACGNGATNCCNCGTCGGCCATGAAGACCAGGCCGAGGCTCTGGCGCGGGCGTATGCCCAGCGCGGCGAGCGCCTCGGCGAGAAGGATCATGCCGGTCACGGCCTGCTGGTTGTCCTCCACGCCGCGGCCATAGATGAGGTCGCCCTCGCGGCGCACGCGCCAGGGGTCGGAACCCCAGGCGCCCGGGTCGCCCGCGGGCACCACGTCCATATGCCCGAAGATCCAGAGGGTGCGGGTGCTCTCGCCGGGTACGCGCGCCACGATGTTGGGCCGGAAGCCGCAGGCCACGCGGGCGTCGGGCGAGTCCACGCGGCGCACATCCGTGATTTTACAGGCTTCGAGCAGGCCCTCGATGAAGGCGGCCTTCTCGGCCTCGCCCTGGCCGCCATTTTCTGGCCCGAGGGCGTGGATGGCCGTGAGCTCGGCCTCGAGGGTGGCGGCCCTTTCCTGTTGGGCGAGAAGATGGCGGGCGAGGGCGTCGCGCTGGCTCATGGGGCCTCCGGGAGGGGGAAAGGCTGTGTTGCACCTGCGTGAGCGGTGTAGCTGTGTGGCCGGGGGAACGCCGAAATTATCCGTCAAAAACAGCCTTTTAGGTTCCGGCTGCGTCAGAGAAAAATTTCCTCGGTCGAGTACTTGAGTACACTCTCTTCGGAAATTTTTATCTTCCTTGCCGGAACCTAAAAATCTTATTTTTTAGGATTCTTCCGGCACCAGCACCCGTCTTCCGCTTCGCTCCAGACGGAATTGAGGAATTTCCGTCGCGTGCCTGAGAAACCATTTGCCAAGTGTAACCTGCCAGGCGGAAAGGGCCGATGAAACGGCAAAAAGGCTGCCGGCAGGGCGCCGGCAGCCCCGAAATGCCGGAGCCTCCCGCCGATACGGGAAAGCGGCCTAACGGCCCTTGGCGGCGCGCTTGGAGGCCTTGAGCGGGTTGACCTTGGCGGCGGCAGCGGCCTGCACCTTCACATGGGTGGCGAAGTTGCAGCGGCCGCCCGCCCACTTGCGGGCCGGGTCGGGATAGCTCGAGCAGTATTTCTGGTCGTCGAACTCGCGCTGGCGCTCGCAGCCGTCGCACTGTTCCACACAGGGGGAAACCACAAAGCCGTTGACGACGACGCCTTCGGCAGTCTTGACGGCATTCTGCAGGGGAGCCATGGCAAACCTCCATGCGCCGAAGCGCGGATTTTTTCGCGGTTGCGCGCCGGGGCGGCGTTGCGTGCGGCCGCCGGTGACCCGGAACACGGAAGCGGAAGTATAGCCGTACCGGGCCTTGTGTCAAGGGAGAAAGCGGGGCGGCCGGGGCGCGAAAACCGCCTTCCGGGCCGAATCCGCAGACTTATTATTGCATTGCGGCGCGCGACACGGTACAACGAGGCTCATGTCCAACCGACGCCTGCTTTTTCTTGCGCCCGCCCAGGCCGTGACCTCCGTCTTCCCGCAACTCAGGGACGCGGGCTATGAGCTTGGCATCGCGGAAAATCTCAAGGGCGCTTCGGTGTTCATCCGCAAGTCCGGGCCGGACGTCATCTTCGCAAGGCCGAGCCTCCCCGGCTTCCGCGTGGAGGACCTGCTCGCCGTGGGCGCGGAAGACCCCAACTTTCCCCCGGTCATCATCATCACCGACAAGGGAAGCCCCGAGGAGGCCGAGCGCCTCATGGGTCTCGGCGCGCGCGACTACTGGATCGAGCCGCTGGACGTGGAGCGCATCATGGCCGTGGCGCGCGAGCCGCGCAAGGCCGCGCCCGTGCCCGCATCGACCACGCTCGGCGGCCACAAGCCCGCGCCCGGCGAAGGCGCGCCGAAGATCGTGGGCAGCAACCCGGCCATCGGGCGGGTGCTCAGGCTGGCGCGGCAGGTGGCGCCCTCCAAGGCCACGGTGCTGATCACCGGGGAGTCGGGCACGGGCAAGGAAATGTTCGCCCGCTACCTCCACGCCATGAGCAAGCGCGCGCGGGGGCCCTTCGTGGCCGTCAACTGCGCGGCGCTGCCCGAGCATTTGCTGGAAAGTGAGCTCTTCGGACACGAGAAGGGCGCCTTCACCGGGGCCATCGCCCGCAAGCTCGGCCGCTTCGAGCTGGCGAGCGGCGGTACCATCCTCCTCGATGAAATTTCAGAAATGGACCTCGCCCTGCAGGCCAAGCTCCTCCGCGTGCTTCAGGAGGGCGAGATCGACCGCGTGGGCGGCTCCGAGACCGTGCGCGTGGATGTGCGCGTGCTCGCCACCACCAACCGCGACTTGGAGGACTGGGTCAAGCAGGGCAAGTTCCGGCAGGACCTCTATTTCCGCCTCAATGTCATCCCCTTGCGGCTGCCCGCCCTGCGCGAGCGCGGCGACGACGTGCTCGACCTCGCGCGCTTTTTCGTGGACATGTATGTGCGCGAGTACGGGCTCCCCGCCACGCCGCTTTCCGACGCGGCCGTGGCCTGGCTTCGCAGCTACGGCTTTCCCGGCAATGTGCGCGAATTGCAGAACCTCATGGAGCGCGCCGTGCTGCTCGCCAACGGGCGGCCCATCGAGCCCGCGCACTTTTTGCTTGAGAACGACGAGTGGCCGCTCTTCGCCGAGGAAGGCGAGGAGGAGGCCCTGCCCGAAGGGAATGCCGCCCCCGCTCTTGCGGCTGGCGCGGCCGACACGGCCCCGGCAGGCACGGCGGACGTTCCTGCGGCTGCCCCGGCGGCCGGAACCGCCCAGCCAGCTGGCGGCGCGCAGCCAGCGGTCGAGGCTTCGCATCTGGCCGGGCCGGTCATCCCGCTGCACGAAATGGAGCGTATCATGATCGCCAAAGGCCTCGAGGCCACGGCGGGCAACCGTACCCAGGCGGCGGAGCTCCTCGGTATTTCCGTGCGCACCCTGCGCAACAAGCTCAACGAGTACCGCGCGCAGGGCCACGCCATTGACTGATTCCCCCGATTTCTACTCTCCCCTACAGCGATGGCTCAGATTAACGCCGTTGACGGATATTCCACTATCCGGCTGGAGCGAAGCGGAAGACGGGGGCTGGTGCCGGAAGAATCCTAAAAAATAAGATTTTTCGGTGCTGACAAGGAAGATAAAAATTTCCGAAGGGAGTGTACTCAAGTACTCGACCGAGGAAATTTTTCTCTGACGCAGTCAGCACCGAAAAGGCTGTTTTTGACGGATAATTTCGGCAGTATCCACAGGGCACAGACAGACACCACCAAGCATAGCCAATCCGAGCGAGGCGCACATGACAGCCCTCACCCACTGGGTCACGGACGTTAACAGCTTTCTCTGGGGAACGCTGTTCCTCATCCCGCTGCTCTGCGGCACGGGCCTGTTCTATACGCTCAGGCTGCGCTGCGTGCAGGTGCGCAAGTTCGGGCTCGCCCTGCGCTACCTCATGGGCGGGGCCAGCCTCTTCGGGCGCCGGGCCGACAGGAAGGGCATGAGCTCCTTCCAGGCGCTCGCCACGGCCATCGCCGCCCAGGTGGGCACGGGCAACGTGGCGGGCACGGCCACGGCCATGGTGCTCGGCGGCCCCGGCGCGCTCTTCTGGCTCTGGCTCGCGGCCTTTTTCGGCATGGCGACCATCTTCGCCGAGGCGGTGCTGGCCCAGGTCTACAAGACCACGGACAGCGAGGGCCATGTGGTGGGCGGCCCGGCTTGGTACATCACGCGCGGCATGGGCGAGAAATACCGGCCGCTCGCGGTGTTTTTCGCCATCGCTATCATCGTGGCGCTGGGCTGCATCGGCAACATGGTGCAGTCCAACACCATCGCCGAGGCCTTCAACAGCGCCCTCGGCGTGGACAGGCTCGTGGTGGGCGTCATCGTGGCCGCGCTCGCGGGGCTCGTCTTCATCGGCGGGCTCGGCCGCATCGCCAGCGTGACGGANAANCTCGTGCCCACCATGGCCNTNCTCTATATCGCGGGTGGCACCTATGTGCTCGTGAGCCACGCGGACGCCATCCTGCCCGCCTTCGGGCTCATNTTCGAGGCGGCCTTNCANCCGCAGGCCGTGTTCGGNGGCGCCGTNGGCATCAGCATCCGCGAGGCCATGCGCTACGGCGTGGCNCGCGGCCTCTTCGCCAACGAGGCNGGCATGGGCTCCACGCCCCACGCCCACGCCGTGGCCCGGGTGGAGCACCCCTGCCAGCAGGGGCTCGTNGCCATTTTCGGCGTGTTCACCACCTTTGTNATCATCACCTTCACGGCGCTCGTCATCCTCGTNTCNGGCGTCNTTGTGCCCGGCGCNGGNCAGGCCACGGGCATCCGCCTCACCCAGGCGGCGTATGCCGTGGATATGGGGAGCTTCGGCGGCATTTTCGTGGCCGTGTGCCTGTTCTTCTTCGCCTTTTCCACCATCGTGGGCTGGTACTTCTTCGGCGCGCAGAACGTGCGCTTNCTCTNCAACGGCNGNGGCGTGGGGNTNTACCGCGNGGTGGCCGTGGCCTTCGTGGNCGGNGGCNCCTGCCTGCANGTGGANCTTGTCTGGCAGCTCGCCGACCTCTTCAACGGCCTCATGGTCATCCCCAACCTTGTGGCGCTCTGGGCGCTCAACAAGGTGGTGGTGAACCACCTCGCCGAGTTCGAGCANCTGCTGGAGAANNCNGNNANGGANTANNGCGGCCGGCCCAAGCCGCCCAGGGCCCCCTTACTTCCGCTTNCCCGCCCAGTTCTCCCAGTGCACNTTNNCNGGCTTCACNCGGTCTTCCGCNGTGCGCAGNCCCGGGATGGCCGGNTGCCCGAGCACGATGAGCCCNACCGGGATGATGTTCTCGGGCATGTCGAGCAGCTTGCGTGAAGCCNTCCATGCGGTCCACCATGGGATAGATGCCCGTGAACACGGCGCCGAGGCCGATGCCGTGCGCNGCGAGNAGGAGGTTCTCGGCGCTCATGGCCACATCGAGGATGCCCATGCCNGGNATNTCCTCCTTTTCCGTATCCAGGCAGACGAGGATGGCCACNGGNGCCCTGGCGGCATAGCTGGCGTAGTGGTTGATGTCGCCCACCTTNGCGAGNGTCTTGGGATCGCGGATGACCACGAAATCCCAGGGTTGCTCGTTGGCCGCGCTCGGGGCGAGCTGGGCCGCGGCGAGCACCGTGTCCAGATCCTTGTCCGAGACGGGTTCGTGCGTGTAGGCGCGCACGCTGCGCCGCGTCTTGAGCGCGGTGAGCACATCCAGCGGNNNCTCGGGCGTGGGGACCGCCTCGGCTTCGGCGGCAAGGGCCAGCGAGGGCGCGCTCACGGCGCAGGCCGCGGCAAGGGCCGTGCGGGCGAGAAAGGCGCGGCGCGGGGCGTTGGGGGCTTTCTTCATGGCCTCACTCCTTATTTTATGAAGTACTGGCACAAGCCTACTCCGGGCATTGGCCGAGGGCAAGCCTCCGGTCAGGGACTGTCCAGAGAAATGTCTNGAAATCTGGACATATGTTGACAGAACTGTCCAGATAGNGAGACAGTTGTGTCTTGCGCCGGACATGCCGGCCNGGNCGNCCCGTGCCCTTAATCTGCTGAAATCGCGGCCCCGGAGCGCGCTTGCGCCCGTTTTCACTTCGGCACGCTCTTTGCTCAAGGGCGGAGAAATGCTTCAGGAGCTCCGGCGATTCGCGGCCGCGCGGCCAGCCGCCGTGCCGCCGTCCGGGGCGTTCAGTCACATTTAGCCACACGCGAAAGCGAGGAGCGATCATGCCCAAAATGACTCCCAGTGAGGCCATGGCCGAAGTCCTTGTGGAGGAAGGCGTCACCCATGTGAGCGGCATTCTTGGTTCCGCCTACATGGACCTGCTCGACCTCTTCCCGGCTGCCGGGATCGACTTCATCTCCGTGCGCCACGAGCAGACCGCCGGCCACATGGAAGACGCCTATGCCCGCATGAAGGGCAAGGCCGGCGTCGTCATCGGCCAGAACGGCCCCGGCATCACCAACTATGTGACCGCCGTGGCCACCGCCAACATGGCCCACACCCCCATGATCGTCATCTCCCCGAGCGCGGGTTCCGCCTCCGTGGGCTGGGACGGCTTCCAGGAATGCGACACCTGGGACATCTTCAAGCCCATCACCAAGCTCTCCCTGCGCGTGCCCCATCCGAGCCGCGCGGCCGACGTGCTGCGCACCGCCTTCCGCGCCGCCTATGCCATGCGCGGCCCGGTGCTCGTGGACATCCCGCGTGACTACTTCTACGGCGAAGTGAACGAGGAGATCCTCAAGCCCTCGCAGTACCGCGTGGCCCCCGGCGGCATCGGCAACCCGGCCAACTTCGAGGAAGCCGTCAAGGTGCTGAAGGAAGCCAAGAACCCGGTCATCGTCTCCGGCCGCGGCGTCGTCGACGCCGACTGCGTGGACGTGGTGGCCCAGCTCGCCAAGCACCTCGCCGCGCCCGTGGCGTGCAGCTACCTGCACAATGACGCCTTCCCGGCCGACAATCCGCTGTGGTGCGGCCCCATCGGCTACATGGGCTCCCATGCCGCCATGCACCTCATGGAGAAGGCCGACGTCATCCTCGCCATCGGCAGCCGCCTCTCCTACTTCGGCACCCTGCCGCAGGACGGCATCAACTACTTCCCCAAGACGGCCAAGATCGTCCAGATCGACATCAATCCCATGAACATCGCCAAGACCCACCCCATCACCGTGGGCCTCTGCGCCGATGCCAAGGACGCCTCCGTGGAACTGCTCAAGCAGCTCCGCGCGGCCATGCCCGAGCGCGACAACGCCCCGGTCATCGCCAAGGTCAAGGCCGAGCTGGACGCCTGGCAGAAAGAGATCGACGCCATCGCCAACGAGCCCACGCAGGCCGGCCGCATGCATCCNCGCAAGGCGCTGGAAGTGGTTGCCAAGTTCATCTATGACAACGACGCCATCGCCACCACCGACATCGGCAACACCTCCTCCACGGCCAACAGCTACCTGCGCTTCCGCCATGCCAAGCGCGACATCGCCACGCTGACCTTCGGCAACACGGGCTTCGCCTACCAGGCCGCCCTCGGCGCGCAGCTCTACTGCAAGGAAGCCAAGATGGACAACCCCGTGGTGTCCATCGCCGGCGACGGCGCGTGGGGCATGAGCCTCTTTGAAGTGCCCACCGCCTGCCAGTTCGACCTGCCGGTCATCGCCACCGTGTACAACAACGGTGCCTGGTGCGCCGAGAAGAAGAACCAGGTGGACTTCTACAACAACCGCTTCGTGGGCGCGGACATCTGGTCCAAGTCCTACGCGGACATCGCCCGCGCCATGGGCGCCGACGGCTACACCGTCAACACCCAGGCCGACCTCGCCGACGCGCTCNNNACGGCCAAGAAGAACCGNCGCCCGGCCGTCATCGAGGTCATGACCGACGGCACCCGCCTNGCGCCGCCCTTCCGCCGCGACGCCCTGGCGCTGCCCACCCGCTACCTGCCCAAGTACGAGAAGCTGGACAAGAAGTACTTCCCCAAGTAGGGAGCCTGTCCAGANAGAGCTGACCACGCGGGCCGCTGCTTCGGCGGCGGNCCGCCGCATNCGGGGCGCGCGGCCATNGGGCTGTGNCGCCCCCTGTTTTTTCGCCGNNAANNCGCAAGGAGNCNNNGNAATGGANGCAGAAACCCTTTGTGCGNCGCGGNCGCCCCTATACCGGGCCGGTGCAGGCCGTCATCCTNGACTGGGCGGGNACNGCCGTGGACCACGGCTGCCGCGGGCCNGTGGCCGTGTTCACNCNCGCCTTCGAGCGCTTNGGNNTNANNCCCACCACNGAGGAGGTGCGCGCNCCCATGGGCCGCGAAAAGCGCGAGCACGTTGCCGCCATGCTGGCCATGCCNCGCCTNGCCGCCCTNTGGAAGGAGAANAACGGCCACGCGCCCGACGACGCNGACGTGAGCGCCGTNTTCGGCGCGGTGAGCGAGCTCATGCCCGNNACNCTCGCCGACTATGCNGAGCCCGTGCCCGGCTGNGTGGAGGCCATGGCNCGCCTGCGNGACATGGGCGTGAAGGTGGGCTCCTGCACGGGCTACAGCCGCGCCATGATGGANAANNTNNTGCCGCGNGCGGCNGNNGCCGGCTATGTGCCCGANTGCGTNGTGGCNGCGGACGANGTNCCNGCCGGGCGNCCGTGGCCNTGGATGTGCCAGNNGAATTGCNNGNAGATGGGCGTCTTNCCGCCCGANGCGGTCATCAAGGTGGGCGACACCGTNGCCGACATCGAGGAGGGGCTCAACGCGGGCCACTGGGTNGCNGCGGTCACGCGCACGAGCAATGCCCTCGGNCTCACGGCGGAAGAGGCNGCGGCGCTNCCCCCNGAGGAACTGGCGCGGCGCGAAGCCGAGCTTGCCCGCAGCTTCCGTGAGGCCGGGGCGCACTTCGTCATTTCCTCGGTCGCCGACTTGCCGGACCTCGTGGAGCGGGTCGCCGAGCGCCTGCGCCAGGGGGACAGGCCATGGCAGTGAGAAGGGCGGCGTTGCCGCCCACCGACGGCCACAGCCTTTGTGCCTGAAAGGCGCCCGAGTGCCTGTGGACGCGGCGGACTACCTTGTCCGGGGCTCCCGTCACCAGTGCTTCAAGAGCCGCTCCGGGAGCCGCCCTGGAGTCCGCCTTCGCTTGACAGGGCAAACGAAGCATTTTATCCTGAGGAAATGGGTCGTTAACTCAGTAGGTAGAGTATCTGCCTTTTAAGCAGAGAGTCGCAGGTTCGATCCCCGCACGACCCACCAACCTAGCATCCGACAAAGCCCCGCAAAGCCCAAAAAGCCGCGCGGGGCTGAGCTTTTTCGGGAGTTGTAGTTCGGCGCGTCCCATAACCTCTCTGACCATATCGCGCCGCGCAGCGCGACCCCGGTGCCCCCCAACTCTCCCACCCGCTGACCCCAAAAAATCTTGTCCGCCCCCTTGGAAATGATTTTCAATTTAAGATAGCGTGAGCTCTCCTGAACCACAGCAACGGGAGGCGCCGCATGGGCCCCAAGGTAAAGGGCAACCTGGCCATGAGCTTTTCCAAGGTGTGCTCCGGCCTCAACCAGAACGCCCTGCGCTATCTGCAGCCCGCATGGATGGACGCCGTGAGCGGCGTTTTCCTCCGCCTGGTATTTGCGGGTGCTTCTTTCTGGCTCATCGGCCTGTTTACCAACAAGCGCGGGGGCCCCAGCCGTCCCGGCATCCGTCGGCCCGGCATCAGCTGGAAAGACCGGCTTTGCCTGCTTTGCATGGGCATGTTCCTTGTTTACGGGTATATGCTCGGCCTCCTTCTGGCGCTGACCTACAGCACGCCGGTATCCTCCTCGCTCATCATCTGCACGGAGCCCGTGTGGGTGCTCCTCATGGCGACCTGGTTCTTTCATCAGCCCGTCACACGGGGCAAGGTGCTGGGCATCGGGCTCGGCATGGCGGGCTGCCTTGTCTGCATCCTCACCCAGAAAAGCGACGACATCGCCACCAATCCGCTGCTTGGCAATCTCTGCGGCCTCGGGGGGGCGATTTTCTACTCCGTCTATCTGGTGGCGTCCAGGGGGTTGCTCCGGAAAATGGACAACATCACCTTCAACAAATGGCTGTTCACCGGGGGCGCCATTGCCGCGACAGCCGGGATTGCCATCCACGGCCTCCATGCGCCGGTATTGCAGCAGGGGCTTTTTTCGGCGCCCATGCTGGCACTGCTCTTCGTGCTGGTGTTCCCGTCCACGGTGAGCTACCTGCTGGTGGCGGTGGGCATCCGCGACCTTCCTTCCACGGTGGTCGCCATTTACGGCTATGTCATCCTGATCGTGTCCATGGCCGCGAGCTATGCCCTCGGGCAGGACAGGTTCAGCTGGGAACAGGGCCTGGCCGTGGCGCTCATCGTGCTTTCGGTCTATCTGGTGGAAATCGCCGACAGCGGCCCGGCCCGGAAGGACCCGGCGAAGGCGGCCGCCGCCGTGCGCCCGGAGGGCCGGAAACCCTGACAATTTTTGCGAAACAGCTTCCCGGACCGCTGCTGGCAGGGCCCTGAAAGGTTCCCCTTGGGGTACCCGGCGTCTTCGGGCGCTTGCCCTTTGGCGCTCGATGTGTCTGGCCGTGGCGCGACGGCTGTTCCGGCACCGGTTGGTGGCCGGACAGGAGCAGTCTCCCAGAAAATACGGAAGAGCTTGAGGCGGAGAGCGTCGCGTGGCCGGTGTGCTGCCCCTTGGGCAGCGACCCGCGCTGCGAAAAGTGTCCCGGCACCTGTCCAAGGAGGGGCGAACTGCCCAGACTCTGCCCGTGGACCAGCCTCAAGGCGGTGGGCAGGAGCGGGCACACGCTGCCCAGGGCGCTCCGGGAGGTGGAGGCCTGTCCCTGAACTTTCTAGGGCCTGGTTCCAGCCGCATTCAGGTGCGGCCGCGTGCTCCGCGCCTTGTGTTTGCCCCCCACCCGTCCGGCGCCTGCCCTGCGAACTCCGGGCCCTTGCCTGCGCGGCCGTTGCGGCGGGCCTTTCCGGGGCGTGCGCGACGCCGCCCCCGTAACCCGCGGGCTCCGAAAAGATGCTCAGTGGTGGCTTATTCTGCCCGGCCGTAGAGCCGGCGGAGGATCGTCTTGGCCTCCTCGAATTTCTGCGGGTCCTTCAGCTTGTCCCCCGCGCGGTTGATGTAAAAATCGAGCCTGTCCATGGCCTGGCGGTAGCTGTCGGAATTGGCTTGCAGCCCCTCGGCTATGGCCTGCGCCGACTGTTCAAAAAAGCCCGGCGCCGGGTGCCAGTGGGTCTGCACATTTTCGGACCAGTCTTTGTTTTCCATTTTGGCTTCCTCGTGTTCATTTTTGCGGAAAATTGCGCAGTTTCGAGCTTACAAAAGTGGTTTAGCAGTCGCAAGAAGAAAAGAGGCGGGGAAATGTCGGGCCGGACCAAGGGGCGCAAGCTCCGGCGCTGCGGCACGCCGCCGATGGATGTGTGGGGGGGCGTGCTGAGCCCTCACCGACAGGCGGGACAACGCCGGCAGGCGCGCCGCCTGTGTGCCTGCGGTTTTCCGGCCCTGCGGCCTGCCCCTCAGGCCGGAATTAAGGGAAGATAGTCCGGCGCAGACCAGAAAACCGTTTTCCGGGCAGGCGACCAGCGGCGGCTCCATTTTAAGGTCTGCCGAAAGGGGGATGCCCAACGGCCTGTTTAACGGGAAAGGCTGGGGTGAAGCCCCGCCACATGACGCCGGGTTACGAAAAAAAACTCTCCCGGCTTCCGGCTGCCGGAGATTGACGCCCAGCCTGATTGGCCAGGGACGCTCTCCGGGAGTGGGAAGCGCCTTATTGCGAGCCAAAAAATTATAAGTTATGAATATTTCAGAGATATGGCGGTTGCGCGTGACATGGCACGAAAATGGGGCAGCCGACCGGGCCACTGAAGCATTCAACACAGGAGCTGAAAATGGGTATTTTTTCTTTTCTGAAGGATGTGGGTGAGAAAATCTTCGGCGGTGGCGAAGCAAAAGCCGATGAACTGAAAAAGCATCTGGATGCCCAGGGGCTGGATACAAAAGATCTCCAGGTCCAGGTGGAGGGCGATCAGGTGGTCCTCAAGGGCTCGGTCAAGGATCAGGCCACCCTGGAAAAGGCGGTGCTCGCTGTGGGCAACAACGCGGGTGTCGCCGCTGTAAAGACGGACGATATTCAGGTGGAGGCGCCTGCCGAAGAATCCGTTTTCTATGAAGTCAAGAAGGGCGATACCCTCTGGAAAATTGCTGAAACGGTCTATGGCAAGGGCAAGGGCGGCAAGTATACCGTAATCTTTGAGGCCAATACGCCCATGTTAAAAGACCCGGATAAAATATATCCTGGGCAGAAGCTTCGCATACCGCCGCTGAAGTAGTTTATACATCGGCCGAATCTTCCTTGGCCCGCCTGCATGGCGGGCCATTTTTGTTTAACGGCTTTTCCAGGGTCCGGGGGAAGGCTCACNCGCCCCGGTCAATTCAGTTCTGCATGGCNCACGGCTGGGTTGCTGCTGCTGGTGCTCTTTCACAGGAGCTGCGCCGCGCGGTCGATACGCGGCTTCTGCCGGGCGGGGAAAGGCAGGCCAATGCTTCGGGTGAAGCAGCAGGGGGGCAANGGGGTAGGCCCCGGTGNCAGGACAGGGGCCAGGNGNNATCATGGCAAANTTTTATCGNAATANTAATTTGATAATAATAACGATAACATAGNNCAAGCCCAAAAGTGTTCGTTTCAGGTGGGCTTCCTCCGGCGCGGCCTTGATTTAATGCCATGTATCATCTATGCAAAAGCTGATTCCCAACGATTCCAGCAGACAGGCCCTTTTTCGGCTCTGGCGCACTTTGTTTCCCAGCACCCATCCCTCCACNAACCCCAAAACACGGATCGGATCATGCCGGAAAAAAAGTATTTTCAACCCGAAATCGAATGCGCGCCCGTTGAACAGCTTTTTGCCTGGCAGGACGAGCGCCTGCGCGACACGGTGAAACGGGTGTATGANAANGTNCCCTATTACCGCAATCTTATGGACAANCGCGGCGTCAAGCCGGAGGACATCCGNGGCCGNNAGGATCTNCANCTNCTGCCCTTCCTNGACAANAACGACCTGCGNGAGGCCTATCCCTACGGCCTTCTGGCGCGGCCCCTTTCCGATTGNGTGCGCATCCAGTCCACCAGCGGCACCACGGGCAAGCGCGTGGTGGCGTTTTACACNCAGCCGGACATCGACNTGTGGGACGAGTGCTGCGCGCGGGCCATCGTGGCGGCNGGNGGNGACAANAACGANGTNGTCCATGTCTGNTACGGCTATGGCCTNTTNACCGGNGGCCCGGGCCTGAACGGCGGCTCGCACAAGGTGGGCAGCCTNACGCTCCCCATGTCGTCGGGCAATACCGAGCGCCAGATCCAGTTCATGTGCGACCTCGAGGCCACCATNCTTTGCTGCACGCCGTCCTACGCGGCCTATATCGGCGAAACCATTGCCGAAAAGGGCCTGAAGCACAAGCTCAAGCTCAAGGCCGGCATNTTNGGGGCCGAGGCCTGGAGCGAGGAGATGCGCAAAAGCATCGAGGAAAGCCTGGGCATCAAGGCGCACGANATTTANGGCCTGACCGAGCTTTCCGGCCCCGGCGTTTCCTTTGAGTGCGAGGAGCAATCCGGGCTGCACATCAACGAGGACCACTTCATCCCGGAAATCATCGACCCGGAAACCGGGGAGGTGCTCCCCGAGGGCGAAGTGGGCGAGCTCGTGTTCACCAGCATCACCAAGGAGGCNTTNCCNCTCATCCGNTACCGCACGCGGGATATTTGCAAGCTCTCGCGCAAGCCCTGNTCCTGCGGGCGCACGCATATCAAGATGTCGCGNCCCATGGGCAGAAGCGACGACATGCTCATCGTCAAGGGCGTCAACGTTTTCCCGTCGCAAATCGAGACCGTGCTCATCAACCGCAACTATCCGGCCAATTACCAGATAATNGTGGACAGGNTGAAAAACAGCGACACCCTTGAAGTNCAGGTNGAAATGACCANCGAGATGTTCTCGGACAGCCTCTCCGCTGTGGCCGCCAAGGAAAACGAACTGGTNGCGGATTTGAAGTCGATGCTNGGCATCCACGCCAATGTCAANCTGGTGGCGCCCAAGTCCATCACGCGCAGCGAAGGCAAGGCCCAGCGCGTCATCGACAAGCGGAAACTCCATTAATTTCTGGAGCGTGAAACATGCCTATCAAGCAAATATCCGTCTTTATCGAGAACAAGCCCGGCTCGCTTTCGGCGGTGGCAAANGTGNTGCGGGANCACAANATCGACCTGCGCGCNCTCTCGCTNGCNGANGTGCAGGANTANGGNATNNTGCGCATCATCGTCGATGATGTNTACGCCGCCACCACTGTGCTGCGCGATGCCGGCTATGTTTTCAAGATCACGCCNATGCTGGCGGTGGTGCTNAAAGACCAGGCCGGGAGCCTGGCNGANGCGCTCGANGTGCTNGGCAACCACANTATCAACATCGAATACCTCTACGCCTTCGCGGGCCGCGAGCAGGACCGCGCCTATGTGGCCTTCCGCCTGGACGACGGGGAAATGGACAAGGCCGCGGCCATCCTGCAGGAAGCCGGCTTTCCGACCATTTCCTCGGATGGGGAGAACGGGAAGATACTCTGGTAAGTCGCGGCGCTGTTTTTGATGCGCGATTGAGAAAGGGGGCAGACCGCAGGCCCCCTTTTTCGTTTAATGGCTCAAGCCGGGCGGCGGCCCGGCAAAGAGGCGGGATGCCCGGCATGGCGCCGGGTACACGATGCACATATTTACCCCCCCAGGGTGTTTTCCCTCATGCTCCTGAATCAGCGGGGGCCGTGGTGGCAGCCAGCATCTCGAGCAATGCTTCCGCATAGCCTGGGCGGTTATTGTTCATCCCGGCAAATGAACCGAGGATTACTTCCATATCGGTTGTATTGAGCCCATAAAGCCTGATGATGATGAGGTCGTTTTCCCGCCTTGCCATGGCCGCTTGTTTCTCCGTGGTTATGCGGTCGCTCGCGTCAAGTCCAAGCTGGGAGAAGAGGGGCCCGAAGGCTTCCTTGTTGTAATAGGCCGAAAGGCGCAGGCCATTGCGCGCCAGCCGCAGGAAGTCGGGATGAGCGGTGATTTCGGCCGCTGTCGGCTGGGGCATGGGCATGCGTAAGATATAGGTCTTGTTCACGTTGATGGTTATCGAGCAGCGGATGACCCTGTCAAAGACGAGGGAATTGAAAAAAGACTGGGTGAAAAACAGCGTCTCCAAATCCTGCGGCCTGACAGTCACCTTCTTGCCGTCCAGCGCATAGCGCTTGGGAATGGACACCCACAGGGAGTTTTGCGCGCCCACATTGGCCGGAATGACGGCCGCGACCATGCTGCGTTCATTGGTGTCGCTGGCAATGGCCCGGAATGCGAGCCTCGGGAAGTGCCTGTCCGGAACGATGAACTGGTCAAGCTCCGCCGCATTTTTCAGGCCCAGCGCGTCAAGCACGGCCTTGATCTTGGATTTCTTTCCGGCCCGGGGCAGCTGCGGATAAAGATCAGCGATGATCCTCTTTCTTTCCTTGGAGAGCAGATGCCTGTCAAATTCTTCCACATCGAGCCAGTATTCGTTCCTGTTTTCCGCTCCCGCCTGGTTCCAGTACTGGCTGTTGAACTGCCAGATACACGCCCCCTTGTAGAGCGGGATCATGCCCTCTGCACGATGCTCATGGAAAATCTTTTTGTCATCGGTGGCATCCAGCTCCCTACGGAAATCGATCCAGGCGGGATCAAGATACGCATAGCCGGAGCCGTGTATTTTTCGCAGGATGTCCAGCTCCGCCCGGCTCCTCACCTCCATGAGCGCATGCCAGCGGGGGGAGGTTATGCTCACATCGTCCATCGTGTAGGCAAAAGTTTTGCTCTTGTCTTCCAGCTCGGTGGGCGATGTGAGCATGAACCGGGCGGTGGCGACCTTTTCCGATGCCGGCATGTCGCCCCTGGGCTTCTCGATTTGCATCAAGCCATATTTATAGCGTATGTCTATATCTGGAAACAGCTTTTCCCTGTTCTCAAAACCATAAAAAGAGCGAAGCCAGAATTTGTCGAAAATGTGTTTCCGCAATGCCGTGGAGCCCTCGTCCGTCCACAGGGCTGTCGGAATGACATAATTCAGCGTCCCACCTTTCCGGAGCAGGCCAAGGTTCTTTTCCACGAAAAAGCGGAACAGGTTGCCGTCCCCCTCGCCCTGGGAGCGGGGGAAGTGCTCCTTGTAATATTCGTTGGCCGCAAGGATGCCGTTCTCCTCCTTTTCATACCGTTCCCTGATGAAGGGCTTGGCGAGCAGCTCGGTTGCTGTCCGCCTTTTTTCGCTGTTGCTCATCTGCCGGTAATTGGAGCGGTATTGCGAGAAAAAATCCGGGTCGGAAAACTTGGTCTTGTCCCAGGGCGGATTGCCGATGATCACGTCAAAGCCCTTGGCCTCGGGCGACGCGAACACTTCCGGGAATTCCAGATGCCAGTTGAAAAAGCGGTATTTTTCGCGCATCCCCTGTATGAAAGACACTGTTTTTTCACTGCCCTCCGCCTGGTCGTGCAATCCCTGGGCGAGTTCTTCATACTTCTTCAGCTGGAGCAGCGCCTTTTTCTTCTTTTCAGCGGCCCTTTGCCTGTAGGTGTCTTTCCATTTCTCATTGGGGCTTATGCCGGTGGGCGGGGTTTCCGTCGCCATCTTGCCGTCGGCCCCGCTTTCGGCCAGCAGCATGTCAGCCGCGTTCATCAGGTCAAAATACTTGTTCATCTCTTCAAGCTGGGGCAGTATCTCGGCCTGATAGATGTTCTTTGAGGTGGTTATGTCGGCGGCCGTGGTGTCCTGCAAATCGTTCAACTTCTGGAAAACGTCGCCCAGTGCGCGAAAAGATTGCTTTATGGTCAGAGCCAGCAGATTGCCCCGGCCGGTATTCAGCCTTTCGCTGACCCGAGACATCGTGCACCCCATAAGGGAATTCCCAGCCTTGACATGGTGCTCGATGAAAGAGAGGGGCGTTCCAAACACAAAAGTCTCTATCCAGAGACTCAACTTGGTGAGTTCCACGGCGAAAGGCTGCGCGTCCACACCATAGAGGATTCTTTTGAGCAGTATCCTTTTCAGGATGGACAATTCATCGACCTCTATCCCCATCTTCAGGAGCCCGAGTTCATCCAGTGCCTCATTGATGCGCTTTTTCTCATCCTCCAGTATGGGCATCAGCTTCGGGTCATCCTCGATTCTGGCGATGGCAAGCTGGGTGAGATACTGGAGCGATTCGACAAGCATGTGGCCGCTGCCGCAGGCATTGTCCAGTATCTTCAGGTCCAGCAGGCTCTCGGCCTCCCCGAGTTTGTCCACCGCATCGTCAAGCGCGGCCTTTACCAGCGGGCGTGACAGGGATTGCGGCGTATAATAGCTGGCGGACTGCTTCCTGCTGTTTTTTCCGCCCACAAGATAGACTTCGCCTTTTTTATAGCCGACAACGTCGCTTGTGATGGTGTATTTCTTTTCGATTTTCCTGTAATCTTCCGTATCGAAGTAGCCTTCTATGGTCTCAGTTTTTGCTTTCTTCTTTTCCTTGTAGGCGAAATACCAAAGGTTCTCTTCCGCTATGCGGAATTCAAATTCAAGCAGGCTTTCATATATCCGGCCCAGCTGAATGACGGAGAGCGAGGAAAAATCCCGGATATATCCGGTGGCGCTTTCGCCATAGAGCATGTCAAGCAGCTCATGGACCTCAAGATTAGTCATCACCTTGGGGCGGTCCAGCATGGCGGCCACGCGCCTGGCGAACAGGCCGCCGTTGAAGAGGGGAATATCAAGATTGGGATTGCCCTCATCCAGCGTGCGGAAAAGCGTTTGCAGCGCATTCCAGGACTGGTAGCCATCCGTGTCCCCCTTCTCCACAAGCTCCTTGGTGTGCTGAAAGAGGGACAGCAGGGACACGCTCTGGTAGCCCGAATGCTTGAGAAGGATGTTCCGGTGCCTGTCCTCAAAGAATGCAATGAATAAGAGCCTGAAAGTGAAATAGAGGCAGTTTTTGTAAAGCTCGGTGAGAATTGAGGGATCTTGCTTCTCTTGTGCCTTGAAAAGAAATACGCCGCATTTTTCAAACAGGGAGTCGCGCCCGTTCAATCCGTAGATGACATTGCGCAATTCCTCTTCGGACTGGGTTTTGCGCCTCATGCTCTCCCTGGCGACCTGCGCGGCCGGGGCTTCCTTATCCCCGGCCGCCATATGGCCGGCATGACCATAGATGCCGAGGAAGATGCGCAGGGCGTTCACATTGCGGCTTTGCACAAGCCTGTCGAAATCCATGGCCAGGTAGCGTTTCTCCGAGAATATGTCGGAATTGTCCACATACCAGATTTCGTGGCCGTTGCTTAGGAAGCCGAAAGGAAGCCGCAAATACACGAGATAATCCATGAGCTGGAAATAGGGGTTGCTGTTGTCCGTCTTGCCGTTGTCCAGCTTCACGTTTTCGGCCTTGTCCTCCCAAATTGAGAAAATCGTTTTCAAGGGTTTGTTATCAGTTGGCGAGGCAAGAAAAGTGTGCTTGTCCTGGCCGCTCGCGAACAGGAAAAAATCGGGAATTTTTTTATTGCCATGAAACTTGAATTTCTGCTGATAGGCATGGGGCCAGTCCAATTCGTCCAGTAAAGCGGAAGTAAAGGAAAGGTCGAGATTGGCTTCCGAGTCGCCCGTGACGACCTTTTTGCGTATCTGTTCAAGCCTTTCAAATACCGCATCGGGATCAGCGATTTCAGGAAGCGTCTCCAAAATCTCATTCTCAAAGAAATTGCGGTCATAGAGATGATTGTCGAAAATACCATCGTAGCTCATGTAGCCACCTTTCCGGCGAAAAATTTTCTTTGCGAATGATAGGCGGTTACAAGAGGTGGGGCAAGCGCATATACGCGCGGTGGCAATGGCAGGCAGGAGCAAGTGGTGTCAGGTTTCGATGGGCCGGGACTTTTCCAGGCTTTTGCCGCACGGAAGATTTATCGCCCCCATGCTTTGCGGAGGCCAGTTCAAAAATCCAAGATAGAAGTCAAAAAAATAAGAAAAGGAAACTAGGTATCTTAATATCCATAATAATTAAGTACTAGGCGCGTATTTCGTTGCAGAGGGTGATTCTTGCGCAGCTATGATAGTGGCGCATTTTTTATCAGTTATAAGTCGAATCACTATGAAAATTGAAGAAGATAGATGGTGTCGTCATTTCTCTTTTAATTTTTGAAACCTTCTGCTATCCTTCTCTCAAAGGAGGTAGATATGCAAGCTGCTCATCGCCGTCACGCCATATCTGAGAGAATTTGGAATCTTTTGGAGCCGCGCCTTCAGGTCGAGAAGGAACCCGAGGCGTTACTGCCCGTGATAATCGAAATTTTCTCAATGCAGTTTTTTTGATCCTTCGGACAGGTGCACCGTGGCGGGATTTACCTCCTGATTATGGGGACTGGAAAAATACCCATCGCCGTTTTTTTCGATGGAGAGATAGTTGAGTGTGGGAAAGATTACTTGAAATTCTCATATCCGAGCCAGATTTTGAATGGCTTATGATTGATGCAAGTCACATCAAGGTACATCCACATGCTGTGGGTGCACATGGTGGCAATCAGGATATGGAGCGGACAAAAGGGGGCTCAACTCAAAGATACATCTGGACATGGATGCGCATGGTATGCCGGTCAGAATACTTGTTACAGCAGGTACCGTTGCAGATTGTTCGCAAGCTTGCAGACTTATCGAAGGGCTGACTGCTGAATATCTTCTTGCAGACAAGGGGTATGATAGTGATACACTGGTAAGCTAACCTGAAGCAGCAGGTATCCTCCCCGTTATTCCGCCGAGAAAAAGCCGTAAAATCTTCGTCCTCACGATAGATACCTCTATCATTTTCGACACCTTATCGAAAATGCATTTCTGGAATTGAAGCGCTGGCGTGGAATCGCCACAAGATATGCGAAGAATACCGCTTCATTCTTGGCTGCTGTACATATTAGGTGTATTGCCATCGGGGCTAAAATTAAATGACGGCACTATCTAGAATCAAGTTGACAAATATCGCCCCAGACCTTAAAATTTATTTAATAAACTAACTAAAATAATTAAGAGATCAAAACTATGAAATAGATGGTACAAAATCTACCGGCTAAGATTTTGCTTTCAATTGTATGACATGCTTTTCCGTGCTATGTTTTCCTGAGGTGAGATGCTTATGAAACACGTATAATACCAGACCACAGGCTTCCCCTAAACTCTCTCTAACCTAGTGAGGCTCATCATGAAAGTAAAGAATTTGAATGGCACTAGTGACAATACCTGTGATAAGTGTGGCACATGGCTTAATCATTGGGAGAATCTATCTGGCGAGGTTGCCATTCTGTGTTCATGTAAAGACTGCGATGGCTTTGCAGAAGTGGGGGCACATGTTCAGAAGAATACCTCTGATTGTTCTTGGTACATTGTGCCACTATGTAAAGAATGCAATAAAAAGCCAAGCACAGATGTTTTTGAATTGAAAGAAGATACTGTGCTCGTATCCGCGAGGAAATGTAGATAAAGAACTGAGATTAAGCCCAATTATTAAATATTGGCGCAGGTATATTGCGAAATCAAAGGCATAGGCGCAGCAATCATGCCACATGGTAAGTCTGCGCCTCTTTTTGAAATAGCCCATTATGTTCCCAATATTGTGCCTTTCGTGTCAAAACCTTTATCATACTGCTGAGATACTTTCGTTTTGGAGGAATACAGGGCGTTCTATCTCCTTAGATAGGTCCTCATTTCTCTTTTAATTTTTTAAACCTTCTGCTATCCTTCTCCAAAAGGAGGTGGATATGCAAGCTGCGCATCGCCGTCACGACATATCTGAGAGGGTTTGGAATCTTTTGGAGCCGCACCTTCCTGGTCGGGGGAGGAACTCGAGGCGTTACTGCCCGTGATAATCGAAATTTTCTCAATGCAGTTTTTTGGATCCTTCGGACAGGCGCGCCATGGCGGGATTTACCTCCTGATTATGGGGACTGGAAAAATACCCATCGCCGTTTTTGTCGGTGGAGAAATAGCGGAGTGTGGGAAAGGTTACTTGAAATTCTCATATCGGAGCCAGATTTTGAATGGCTTATGATTGATGCAAGTCACGTCAAGGTACATCCACATGCTGTGGGTGAACATGGTGGCAATCAGGATATGGGGCGTACAAAGGGTGGCTCAACTCAAAGAGACATCTGGCCGTGGATGCGCATGGTATGCCGGTCAGAATGCTTGTTACAGCAGGTACCGTTGCAGATTGTTCGCAAGCTTGCAGACTTATCGAAGGGCCGACTGCTGAATATCTTCTTGCAGACAAGGGCTATGATAGTGATGCACTGGTCAGCTCACTTGAGGCCGCGGCAGGTATCCTCCCCGTTATTCCGCCGAGAAAAATCCGTAAAATCCTTCGCCCTTACGATAGGTATCTCTATCGTTTCCGACATCTTATCGAAAATGCATTTCTGGAATTGAAGTGCTGGCGTGGAATCGCCACAAGATATGCGAAGAATACCGCCTCATTCTTGGTTGCTGTACATATTAGGTGTATTGTCATTTGGGCTAAAATTAAAAGACGACACTACCTAGGGTGGCGAATATTTTCGAGGTACACGCTGAGTCAGTGCATTGCCATTTTTGAGTTGCGTCATGAATATGGTGGCCGAGGTTAGAAAAACTGGTTAGAAAAATGTTGGGGGCATCTCAAAGAAGGCATGGGCTCGCGTGGCCGAAGACGCCCGAGGCAGATTTTTCTCAGGATTCGTCCAGGTGCCCGGTTCAGAAGTTATTCTGATCCCCATCCAAAAAACCGCATGAATCCACGCTTTGCCGCTCCCAAGGCAATAGGGTGTGGTTAGAAATAGGTTAGAAAAATGAAAAGGCCTTAGGGTAGAAAACCGTAATTACCTGATTTTCTTGGTTGCGGGGGCAGGATTTGAACCTACGATCTTCGGGTTATGAGCACAGAGGGAGCCGTTATCGGTTCCCTTCTTTTTTCTACTAACTTCTGCTAATAATTGATTTAAGTTGGGTAGTGTCTTACGGTCGTTTTCGGTGTTTTTCGGCCTTTTTCGGCTTGACGTGGTGGGAATATGGTGGGAATAGAGAGGGGCAAAATCGCCCTGGAGGGCTTGCCATGTCTAAACTTGAGCGCCACCAGACTGAAAAAATCGGTGTCTTTTTTGTCCTCGGAAAGCCCCGCGCCAAAAGTCGGGACGATGTGCCGACAGGCAAGCCGGACAAGATATTCTACATCATGTACCGGCTGGACGGGAAAAAGATCGAGGAGAAGGTGGGACGCGAATCCGAGCGCATGACCGCCGCCAAAGCCGCGAAAGTCCGGGAACAGCGCGTCAACGGCGTAAGCCTCCCCAATGCCGAGCGCCGCCGCATCCGCCGCGCGCAGGAAGCCGCCATTGCCGGGCGCTGGACCATCGCGCGGCTCTGGGAGGCGTACAAGGCCAACAAGCCGGGCCTCAAGGGCATCGTCACAGACGAGAACCGCTATAAGAACTATTTGCGTGAGTTCGCGGGTCGCACGCCGGAGGAGATCGGCACGCATGACGTGGATGCCCTGCGCCTCAGACTCGCCAAGGCGGGCAAGAAGGCCGGGACGGTGAAGAACGTGCTGGAGCTGCTTCGGCGCATCATCAATTTCGGCGTCAAGAAAGGGCTGTGTCCGTGGCAGTCGCCCGCGCAGCTCCATTTCGAGATGCCGCGCCTCAACAATGTCAAGACGGAGATGCTCACCGCCGAGCAGCGCGCCCGCTTCATCGAAGCCGCGCGCAACGCGAGAAACCGCAAGGCAGGGCAGTTCATGCTCATGGCCTATTATACGGGCATGCGGCGCGGCGAGCTCTTTCGCCTCAAGTGGGCGCACATCGACTTTGAGCGCGGCTTCATCACCATCAGGGGCGAGGAGCAGGAGGGGGCCAAGAGCAGCCGGGACGAGCGCATACCCCTCACCCAGCCGGTGCGCGAACTGCTGGCCGAAATCGGCGGCAACGACAGCGCCTATGTCTTCCCCGGCAGGGACGGCGTGAGCCGCATGACCGACATCAACAAGCAGGTCAACGCCATCAAGCGCGCGGCTGACCTGCCGGAGGACTTCCGGCCGCTGCACGGCCTCCGGCACACCTTCGCCAGCGTGGCCGTGTCCCACGGGGTGCCGCTCTCCCATGTGCAGAAGCTCCTGACCCACAAGGATCCGTCGCTGACGCAGCGCTACGCCCACTTGGAGGACAGCGCCCTGAAAAATTCGGCCAGCCTGGTGGGGGATTTTCTGGAGGATGTGCCGGGCGTGGGGGGTGGGAGCGAAGAATAGGGGGCGTTTACGGGCCGGAACGACTAGGCACGCCTTCCCTCCATTTCTCAAGGTGTGTGTCGGGGCCTACGGCCTCCCGCGTCTATCCCTCAATGAATCAGCCCCTTGCTTCCTCCCTTGACGCCAGATAAAACTGGAAATAAAGTGCCTGTTATACCAAAATAACAAGTAAAATATTTCGAGTTTATCATGGCGAATCTCCACGTTTCACGCTCCCTCAAAAAATTCGGCAGCGACATCAAATCCGCGCGGCTCCGTCGGCGGCTCCCCATGTCGCTGGTCGCCGAGCGCGCCGGAATCTCCACCAAGACGCTGGCCAGTCTTGAGAAAGGCGAAACCGGCGTGAGCGTGGGGAATGTCGCGGCGGTGATCTACGCCCTGGGCATGGGCACGCCGTTCTCGGAGCTGCTCGACCAGAAAAACGATGCCTTCGGCCTGATGCTGGACGAGGAGCGCCTACCCAAGCGAGCCCGTGTGCGAAAAGTGGAGGGCTAGATGGGCGATAAATATTCTGTCTATCTTCACCGCGAGCAGCCCCGGCTTGTGGGCATCCTCTGGCTGAACCAGAGCAAGGGCAGGCTTTCCTCCACGTTTTCCTATGCGCCCGAGTGGCTTGAGGCCCCGCAGGCGTTCGCCCTGAGCCCGGACTTGCCGCTCGACCAGTATCCCAAGGCTTGCGAGGGGCTTTTCCTCTGCTTTCAGGATTGCTCGCCGGACCGCTGGGGCAAGGTGCTGCTGCGCCGCCAGGAAAGCGCCTGGGCCGAGGCGGAAAAGCGCAAGCCGCGCACCTTGCTGGACTCGGACTTTTTGCTCCGGGTCAACGATGTTACCCGGCAAGGGGCCATCCGCCTTTCCGCCGATGAGGGCCAGAGCTTTCTTGCGGAATCCGGGGCCGGTTCCGTGCCACCCCTCATTTCACTGCCCAAGCTCCTGAGCGCGGCGCAGAATATCGACGCCCGGACGGAAACGGATGCCGACCTGAAGGTGCTTGTCGCTCCCGGTTCCTCGCTTGGCGGCGCACGGCCCAAGGTCTCTGTACTCGGGAAGAACGGCGAGCTGCTTATCGCCAAGTTCCCCAGCCGCAATGACGACCGGGACATCCCGCTCTGGGAATATGTGACTTTCAAGCTGGCGCGCCGGGCGGGCATCCGCACCCCGGAAGTCCAGCTCCAACAGGTTGCGGGGAAGAACGTCCTGCTTGTGCGCCGCTTCGACCGCCGGGGAACGGAGCGTATTCCCTTCATCTCGGCCATGAGCCTGCTTGAGACCAGGGACGGCGACCACATGAGTTATGTGGATATAGCCTCGGTGCTTCAGGCGGAAGGTTCGGCCCCCGTGGAAGACCTGCATGAACTCTGGTCGCGTATGGTTTTCAATATGTGCGTGTACAATGTGGACGACCATCTGAGGAATCACGGCTTCCTGCGGGAGCCACTGGGCTGGCGGCTCTCGCCCGTTTACGACCTTGAAACTTCCCATCCCACAGAGAAGGCGGCGTTTCTGCATACGGCGATTATGGATGATATGAGCGCTTTCAGTTTGAAGGATGCGGTGGAAGTTGCCGAGTTTTTCCGATTCCGAAAGGGTGAGGCGCAGAAACGCCTTACCGAAATCCGCGAGGTCGTCTCCCATTGGCGGCACGAAGCCTCCCTCGTCAAAGCGGCTGCCTCCGAAATTCGGCTTATGAGCGATGCGTTCGAGTATTTGTAGTGCTGTTATTCGGCAGGTTAAATAGGGGTAGAAGCGACAACTTTTGAAGCTGTCGGAATTTCCGACAAGTTGACCACATGGACGTCAAGGGACAAGGAAAAAGGAGGCTGCGTATTGGACAATCTCCCATGTCGCAAAAGCCGCGTTCCGGCAGTGTGCTTTTCCTGGCCAAGCCCTCTTGTCAGGGTTTGCGCTGTTTGCCATGCTATCCGTACGAGCTATATTGACGTCCGTGTGGCGTGGGCCTTTTTCTTCCCTCATAGGCAAGCCTAAAAATGAATGATGAGGTGGCTCCCGTATGGCTATTCCCGATTTTCAAACCCTCATGCTGCCTGTTCTCCGCCTGGCGGCGAGCTGATCTGTAAATACAGCACAGGCGGTTGCCCACGTTTCCGCTGAATTTGGACTTTCCGATGATGACAGGCGCGAAATGTTGCCAAGCGGCAGACAGAGTCGGCTTGCCAACAGAGTGCAGTGGGACTTTCAGTATCTTGTCAAGTCAGGCCTGTTGAAGCGTGAATCCCGAGGCGTATATGGCATCACAGATGCAGGGCGATAGGTTCTTTCCGAGAATCCTCCCCGCATAGACATCCATTTTTTAAAAGCCCACTCAGAAAATTTTCGTCAGTTCAGAGAGGGAAGCGCCACCCCCGCTGAAGGCGAGAGTATGGAGCCCGGCGGCCAGCCTCGTGAGGCCGAGGAAGATACCCCGGAAGAACGTATCGAGGGGGCATGTACAATGCCGCCTTGCAATCCGATATTAAGGAACGAGTCCAGGCTTTGAATGATACGTAGTTTGAGCAGTTGATTGTCAAGCTGATGTTGGGCCTTGGTTACGGGGAGGACGGCTCGGGGAAAAGAACAGGGGGAACCGGTGATGGGGCCATAGATGGCGTCATCACTGAGGATGTGCTCGGTCTGGACAAAATCTATCTTCAGGCAAAAAGGTACAGTCCGGATTCTCCCATAGGCCCCGACAAAATCCGCGAGTTCGCAGGTGCCATGGACGCGCACGGCATATTAAAAGGGGTATTTGTGACCACAAGCCGGTATACCAAGGCGGCAAAGGAATATGCAGAGCGCAGCCATAAGCACTTGCGCTTGATTGCCGGTGATGAATTGGCTGAAATTATGGTGCAACATGGCATCGGCGTCAGGGGGGAGAGAAAGCTGGAGCTGAAACGTGTGGACGAGGATTTTTTTGAAAATTTGGGAGAGTAATTAAAAAATGAAGGTGTCATCGATGCGCCACTATTTATGAGCGACGCATNNTATGGGTATTTGCTTTGGTCCTTAACACGGGCCCCCTTGAGAAAATATAGGACGCTATCATGAATTTTCATGCTGAAAGATGAGTGCGAAATGTTGTATGCGCAGNAGAAGACCCACCGGCTCCCCGGCAGGTCTTCACATGCGTGAGCCTGTTGTCAGGCAACGGAATAAATCTTCACGTCAGGGTCGGCATTCCACAAAGGTGCGAGCCCTGTAAAAACGTCATTATTGAACATTTCACTTTTGAGATACGCCTCTGCATGCGTAACGCTGTCAAATCCATGGAGTACCTGAACATCTTGCTCACGGATCAGGAGCGCCTTGGTCAGTGCGCCCGGAATTGTTTTCAGAAAAGGCTCGCGATACTCAGAGTACACTCGTGCGGCAGCGGGACGATTCGCCTCGTCGATTTTCATGGTGATTTCCAGATAAGCCCGTACTTCCATTGGGAAAACCTCCTGTTTCGTAACGCCGGGTCTGACGTTCTTTTTTCCAGATAGAGCATCTGTATGCAAAGAAAAAGATATAAATAAATTTATGAGTTACTATGTATTTTCATAGTATCTTAATATCTCCAAATAATACGGGTAGTCTGCCCGGGACGAGGTGTTAGATGTATAAACCTAAAGTGGAAAAAGATATCCGCTGCCCCCTGGAATATGGCCTTGATATATTTGGGGGCAAGTGGAAATCGCGTATAATCTGCGTTTTGGATTCAAAGAAAATCTTGCGGTATAGCGAACTTCGTACAGAACTGGAAAATATTACCGATGCGGTATTAAGCTCGGCATTGAAGGAGCTCATCCTCGACCAGATTGTGTGCCGTCAAGCCTACGATGCTATACCGCCGCATGTGGAATATTCCCTTACGGAAAGAGGGAAGTCGGTTGTGCCAATTTTGCAGAGTATTTGCAAATGGGCAGCTACCGCTCCCAAAGCCGAGTACAAGAATATAATGAGCCCATGCAGGTCATGCAGCTATAAATGGCAAGATTGATCCGCTATTTTGGTTCCTGGAGAAATTTCCCCGTGCTGTTGCGAGTACTTCTGAACGCTCGGCACTGCCCACGGCTGGAGTATCTATTTTTTGTGAACGCTGTTATAAGGAGGTTCCCTCCCCCCATAAAATCAAAATATCCTGAGAAATGGTAAAGCAATTTAAGCCCGAAACAGTATTTCAGGAACACTGGCGGCGCTTCTTCCTTTTGCCGCAGGTGGACGCCTCGGCGGTGCGTCAGGTTTCCGGGGCTTTGTACTGGAACGACCAGCTGCTCTGGAGCCTGGGCGTCATCCCGTGGGGCTCGTGGCGGCTGCCTTTTCAGAAAAGTGTTCTCCGCCTCTTGCATGAGGCGCTGCCCGGAGACGCGCCGCGCCTCTACACAGCCATCAACGCGGCGCTGGCGACCGCGCAGGCGGATTTTCTTTCACCACCAACCGAGGAGGACAAGCAAAACCTTGTCCTGCGCGTGGGCGAGCTGTGCGAGGGGGAATCCGCCGCGCATCTCGTCCGGCAAATGGAGGCCGTCACACCCCGGCAGTCCTTTTTCAGAAACGACGTTCTTGAATCCCTGCTGCAACGCGTCTCCGGCAGGTATCGAAGCCATCTGCGCCAGCGGGAAAGCGCCTATTACGTCTGTCTTTTTCATTTCCGTGTTCTGGATGTTTTTCTGGAGCGCCTTACGCCGCTTCTTGCCGGGGAGAGTCAGGCGATTCGTAACTGCGTGGCCCTGATTTGCTGGCAGGCGCTCTTTGACGCCGAGCCCGTGCCAGTACAGCTTTTCCCGGAAAAACGCCTCATGGCCGACCAGCGCCATATCTCCGGCGAAATCTACAATTTCTGGAGCTGGCAATATACTTACAGAAACCCGGAATACCGAAAGCTGCGCGCCGTGCTTGAGCCCTTCCTCCAGGGTTCAGGTGACGTTTCCATCATGCCCCGCCTGCCGGTCTCCAATCTCAAGGAATACCAGACCATCACAGGGCGACTCGAAGCAGAGGCCTGTCTGGCCCAGGAACTGTTTGCCACCTGTAATCAGGCCATCGACGCCATGGTGGAAAAATTCGGCTATTATCCGGCGTGGCCCATTATCGACTACACTTCGGATTTCATCGTGGGCCGTATGCTCTCAGGTCAGTTCCGCTATTGGGAGCGGGAAAGTCCGCCACCCTTAGTCGGCCGCGAGGAGCAGTTCCAGCTCTGCCCCCGCGATGCCTCGCGNTGTACGCTGGAGGGGCGCAAGGTGCAGGAGGTTGGGGACGGCCACGGTGAGCCCCCGCTTTGCTCCGCCGAGTGCGTTGCCGCCGTCCAGCAGGAGGAGCAGCGCCTCTACCGGGCCGCGCTCAACGAGGAGCGCGGCAGGATTCGCGCCGAGCCCTTGCACCGGATGCTCGGCCTCTGGCTCTGGGATCATTGCCAGGAATACGGCACCACTCCGGCCGAGGCCATGCGCGCCCTGGAGGAGCGACACTTCCCGGAGAGCAATTCCCACTGGCAGCCGCCCGAAACGGGCACGGGCAAGAATCTCGACTGGTACGACTTTCGGGAGCTCACTACCGCCCGGCCNACCCTCTATGCCGACTATCAGGACGCCTGCCGCTGCATTGAGGCCGCAAAATTTCTGCCCCGGCTGCGCGGCNTGAAGAAAGAACGTAACCATGTGAAATCAAAAGCNGAAAACCGAAAATAGCAGATAAGAAAACGNCNTTTTTCGCGCTGATTCGTTCTTTTTCGTATCTGAGATAGGAAAAAACNCGCCCNCGCNACATGNNGTGAACNACAAAGGAGGTTCACAGCATGNNGCGTCNCAACNCNGGCCTTAAGAAATCGGNTCCGCTCGCGCAGCNCGCCGACGATCCCTACCACATCCTGCTCAACGAAAAGCAGGCGGCCGCCTATCTCGGTCTTACCGACCGCACCCTCCAGCAGCGGCGCTATCTCTCGCAGCCGCCTGTCTACATCAAGCTGCCCGGCAGCAACGCGGTGCGCTACCGCCTCTCCGACCTCATGGCCTTTGTGGCCGCCGGTGAAGTTACCCTGCCGTAGATGGTGTGGAGACGGCCATGAACCCCGGCATGAATTCGCCCGCGTATCCCGGCGCGTTTTTGTGGAGCCAAGCGTGCGGCCCGGCGCGGAATCGCCCGTGCAGCCGGGCGTGTATGCAGACCGGCGCGGATGCGGGCGTACAGCCGTCCACGGAGACGCCCGCGAAGACGGCCTTGCGGAAAGCCCGTTGCCCGCTCGGTTTTTCAGAAATGCAGATCGCCATCCTGAGCCTGCTCAAGGCGCAGCCGACCCCCATAGCCTACTGGCAGATCGCCGAGGCCGTAACGCGTCTGTACGGTATCGGCGCTACCGAGGGCGCGGTGCGGGGCGCGCTGGAACGGCTCGGCAAGCGGAGCTTTCTTGTCCGCAGCCGCGCTGCCACTGGCAGGGCGCAGGGTAACCGCTATGCGTTCTCGGCGGACCCGTGCCCGTACATCTCCCCGCCCGGCTTTCCAGAGCCGAGCGCGGAGCTGGGCGCGGCGACGCCCACGGAGGCGGCCGCGACCCCCGGCGAAAATCCCATGCCTTCTCTTCTTAAAGAGAAGACAGACAGAAGAAATCTTTCTGTCTTTTCTGAAGGGCAAGCTCCGCCATCGGCCAGTCAGCGCCTGGAGTCCCTGAGCGAGGAAGATATCGCGTTCCATTGGCCCAACCTGGCGAAGATCGGCTTCGGTACTTGCCAGGTTCGCCAGATTCTTGCGCGCCTTTTTCAGGTCGGCATGGGGGCGAAAAATCTGGCGCAAGGTCTCACCCATGCCGAGTGGGAACTGGAGCAGGGAGCCATGCGTGACAAAAATGGCGAGCCGGTTTCGCATCCGCTTAATTGGGTGTTCAGTTCGTTGGCGCGGACAGGATATTATCGCCGACCGCAGGGCTATATCTCGCCGCAGGAACAGGCGGAAAGGGACGCCGCCGCCGAGGAGGAACGGCTGAAAAACGCGCGCGAGGAACGCAAAAATTCCGCGTTCGAGGCGTGGCGTTCCGGCCTTTCGCCAGAGGAGAAACGAGCCATTGTCGCGCCGGAGAACCGCGCCTTTCCCATGCCGGAAGACACAGCCCTCCGCCAGCATTTTCTCCGTGAAATCTGGCCGGTTCTTCTGAAAAACGGAGCGCACTTTTGAGCGGAAATTTTCCTGCAAACGCGAGGAACCAGCGAAGCAAAAAACTGAGTTTCAAGTCCCCCGGTATTTTCTGGCAGGATGGGAGCCGTAATACGTCTCCATCCTGCCAGAGGGAAATCCCTCTGGACTCCCTGGCCGCTCGGCGCTGCGCTTCTCACGTCCAAAAAGGCAAAAAAGAGTGAACCATGAACCACCGAAACACACGCCCGCGCTACGCGGAAAACCAGTTGCTGACCCTGCGCGTCACATCGGAAGAAAAGGCACGGTTGCGGGAAAAGGCGGCGGTCATCGGCGTGTCGCTTTCCGAATATGCTCGATCAAAAATTTTTGGCGGAAGGGCGATTATCCCACGCACGGACGAGTGGACCATCCGCGAGCTGCGGCGCATGGGCGGTCTGCTGAAACATCATTTCCTGACTTTGCGGGAAGCGAAAGTCAGCGCGGAATTTTTGCTGCTCCACGAAAAACTTTTGCACGCCATCATGAAAAAAATCGACGCCATCGGAGCGGACAATCATGATCGTGAAGAAGATCAAATCTAAAAAATGTTCCAAGCCAAAAGCGCGCCAAATCGCCGACCTGGTGGACTACATCCGGCAGCCGAAAGGGGGCCGGGGCGTCGAAAAAGTCGAGCATTCCGGCAGCCGGAATCTTCTCGCTTCGCGGCATGAGGGCCAGCGTCTGGAAATGATCGCCCTGGCGACCGAGAGCGTCCATTCGCGGATGCCGGTTTCGCACTATGTGTTCTCCTGGAGGGCTGACGAGCAGCCCACGGCCGCGCAGGTGGATGAGCTCGTGGACATCTTTCTCAGGGAGCTGGGCCTTGAGGGCTGCCAGACCGTGTACGGGCTGCACTGGAACACGGACAATTATCATGTGCATATCGCCGTCAATCGTATGCACCCGGTCACCATGAAGGTCATCGACCCTAACAACGGTTTTGACATTGAGGCCGCGCACAAGGTTCTGGCGCTGGTGGAGCACCGGCAGGGCTGGGTGACGGAAGCCCATGCCCGTTACGCGGTGAATGAAAGCGGCCAGGTGGTGCCCCGCCCGTGCAGGCGCGGTCATAGACTCACGCAGGCTGCCAGGGACATTGAATGTGCCACCGGCGAAAAGTCGGCCCAGCGGGTGGCGCACGAACGCGGGCACAAAATCCTCGCCACGGCGGAAACCTGGGCGGAGCTCCACGCCAGACTTGCGGAAGTGGGGCTGCGCTTTGAGCGCAAGGGTTCCGGGGCCATCATTTTCGTGGGCGATATAGCAGTCAAGGCGTCTTCGGTGGACAAGGCGTTCAGCCTTGGCAAATTGCAGAAAAGGCTGGGGGAATTCGTGGCGGGAGATTATGGGGAGGGGATGTCCGCGCCACAGCCGGAGCCCGTGAGCCCCGTCAACCAAAAGCTCTGGCGGAACTATCAGGAGGACTGTGCGGCCCTGGCCGCAAGCGAGAAGCCTGAGGAGCCTGCCGAACTTGATGCCGCGCTTGCACGGAAGAAAAAGGAGCAACGCCAGGAGCAGGAAACCTTGCATGAACGCTTTCAGGGGTACCCGCGCTGTATCCTGAACATCGCCAGGCATTTTCTCAAACGCCAGCAGCGGAAGGAACTGCGCCAGCTGCGGCGCGAGCTGTCCAAGAGGAAACCGCCGCGCCGCCCGCGCTTTGAGGACTGGCTGCGCGAGCACGGCTTTGTCTATCAGGCACATCGCTGGCGCTATCGGAAGGCGCTTGAGGCGTTCCCACCGGAATTTCGCGGAAGGCCCACCGTGCCGCCACAGCCGACCTGGGATCCGCGCGCCGCATACGCGGCTTATGGCCGCGCCATCCTCCAGGCTTCCCCGAATGTGACACCGGATCGTTTCAATGCTTCCATTGCCTACCAAATGCGCAAAGTCGGTTTTCCACCAAAAATGGTGGAGGAGACGCTTTTCCAGTGCGCGCCCCAAGCCTGGAAAAATCCCCCGGACAGGGACTGGCGACGCTACGCGCACCGCATGATGGCTTACGCTTTCGGCATTGAAGGGGATACCGCTGTTGTGCGCGAGCTGGCCGTCAAAGCCAGCAAGTTGCCGAAACCAGAAATGGCAGAGACACAGCCCCGCGACAATGGAGGCGAGCAAGCGACCAATTCAAAGGCTGAGGAGGAACTGGATGCCCAACGTCCCGCTCACCGGACAAGGATGCGGTGAAATGCATCTTGGCATGAGGCCAGCCCAGTTACGAGAAGTGGGTCCCAACTATTACCTCAACGATCGAATACTTCGTTGAGGCGAGTCAGGAATGGACGGCCACATGCCCGTTCCTTGGAGAATCTTCGTGAATCCCTATAGAGCCTTTATTTCTCAACCATCCTTTGTAGGGCTTGTGGGTCTGGGACGTATTGCTTGTACTGCTCCCACTGGCGCAGCATTTCTTCGGTGGGCAAGCGGAACTTGTAAACCCTATTGTGCTTGTCCACGGCCTTCCAGCAGTTTTCCGATTCATCCCACTCCTCAACGGCGCAAGTAGGGTTGAACGGGAAGCCGGAACCTCCGAAGCCCGTTGAGTTTTGGTCGATAAGGTAATCGGCGCTCCACCATCCGATAGTGCCGTTGTGGCAACGCGAAACAGCGGCGACGGCAAATTGTCGGTCCTCAGGATGCTCAAGAAGCATGGGCTGCAGTTCAAATAAATTCCACATCTGCGTACTCCTTGGTTGCATCAAAGCTTGCAGAACGGGGATACGGCCTAGTTTGTACTAGCTTAAACCGCATGGCAGGTGAAGTTCACAGAATGTGGAATTTTCGGTAGAATTCGTTACTATTTATTTCCATTTGAAAGAATATGAGGATTTAATCTTTGACATGAGGACATTTACAGGTTCATCTTCAAAAAGCTCAGAGACGAATCCCTCTGCTAGCCAAGACCAAATTTTTATGTAAAAAAAGCTTATTTTGATTTTCTAAACTTCACTATATTTGCATGGGTGTCGTCACCCTCTTTATTTTTTTTCATGATTTTAATAGTATCTAACGGTACTTTTTGCATTAATAATATTTGTTCAAGCTCATGGGGGTGTAGAAACACGGATTTCGCAAATTCTTCTAGTGTGATTTCTGCCTTAATTAGGTCAAAAGCTTTAGCTAGCAGTGTTGGTTGCCCCAAAGGGAATTCTCTAGGTTCATGAAGGCGATATCCCTTTTTAGATAAGTCTATCATTCCCCAACGATAACTTGCATCACTAATAATACCCAAATCACGAGATCGGCGGAGCGCAGCCTGAATAGATACATGCCACCTTTCTTTTACATCAATAAAGGAGCCTAAATTCCATTTTCGAGGAGAATCTTTTATATAGGTTTCTTCAGGAAGTAAAAATGAACTTGCAAATTCATGGGCCTGCGGTTCTTTCTCTGTCTCTAGGAAAGACTCATCATGTAAAAATAGATGGCCTAATTCATGTGATAAATCAAAATGAATGCGGCTACTAGAATTTTCAAACTTTTTATATGCAAGCATGATATATGGTCTATCTCCAAACCAAGTTGCACAAGCTTCAATATCATTAAATTCTTGATCCAGCAGAATAATAAAAATCCCATTTCTTTCTAATAAAGGAAATAAATCCTTGATAGGTAATTTTTTTAATCCCCAAGACGTTCTAACCATATTCGCTACGTGTGATATAGGCATTCCATCCCTAAAAGAATCTTGCAGGGGGGTAACATTTTCAGTAGGGAATTCTATTCCAAATTCTTCTAAAAATTTATATATTCCTACTACCACCTCTGCATAACGTCTACTTTTATATTTCATCATCTGGCTTACTGAGGCCCGAGCTCTATAATGAAATTCATCAATTGCTGGAGCAGATAACGATTTGATTTTTGAAGAGAAAAAAGCGAACGGGAGTTCCAAAGTCTCTACTAATTTTTTAAATGTATTAATATTAGGTTTAACGTGGGATTCAAATTGTGTAATTGCAGAAGGCGATACTCCTATTTTTTGAGCGAGCGCTTTTTTCGTTAGACCGCGTAGTTCTCGGGCAAACGAGATTTTTTCAGGCATTAGATAATTCAAATGATAGGCTATAGTTCTCCCATCATCCGAGCTCTCAGGTAGTTTTTTATTAAATTGGTGTTTCATGATAATTTATATTTGTCTTTTGTTGAACTTAACTTCAGCTTCTGCAATTTCTTCGTATGAGTGCGCCGTATACTTTGATGTATCTATCTTGTTTAAGCCAGTTCTATAAAGAACGCTTAGCTTATTTGTTGAATATCTTCTTTTTACTGAGCTCCACGTTAATTGTCCAAGAAAAATTTCAATTAATCCTTTGTTTTCTTGGAAAACTATACCAACAAATAATCCAAGATGGCCTTTCTGACTCTGTTTAATATCTGGTAAAGATAATAGGTAAGGTTGGGAATAGCTCAACTGAACCTTTTTTTTCAACCCATGTGCTCCTTTTGGTACAAAATTTTTACTACCACACCTATGTATCGACATGTGGTAATCTATAGAAGATGGCGATGTATAGCATAATTGGAATTTTTGTTTCTTGAAATAAGATTTTAAATATTGCGAATCGTTAGCATTATAGGTATCAAATAGGCGAGAGATAAGGTTGTCATGCAAATATGTTCCAATAATTTGGGGGGTTGTATAGTCAGGATCAAGGTACGACATTCGCAAAGTACTCGTAGCTGCATATTGACAATGGGGAACAATAAGGGATTTTAACGGGGCAAATTCTTTTTGAAGTTTTTCGATTAATGCTGAGTCTTGAGGAAATAAGGAAAGTTGAGATGGTAACATGCCGCCTCCCTTTTTTCAAAATTTTTCACCCATAACGCGATTTAAGTCAAGCAGGACAATAAAAATTAAAAAAAAATTAAGTAGATTACATCTTTTATAATAATTCAAATATGTTGCTGCGATTAATCCTGTATGTCGGGCTACGAGTCATAGCATCTTTTGGTGTGGCCGATGACAGAAATGGGAGAGAGAGGCCAAGTAGAGGAAGTGAGAACTTGGTACCTCCGAAATTATCCCACAAAAAAACTGAGCGAACTATTGGCCAAGCGTAATCTACTCCCGCTAAAATAACTTCCCTCCTACCTTCGCTCAAATTGAGAATATTTTTTGTCATACCGTGGTGACCCCTCCCCCAAAAAGAGGTCCATTGAAAAGTTAGTGTTCCTGGCATAGGAGCACTGCATGAAACGTAGTCGATTCAGCGAAGAGCAGATCATCGGGATCTTGCGCCAGGCG
>JAAUYU010000033.1 GCA_014804965.1 Desulfovibrio sp. | reverse complement strand
TCTGCCTGGCGCAAGATCCCGATGATCTGCTCTTCGCTGAATCGACTCCGTTTCATGGAAGTGCTCCTATGCCAGGAACACTAACTTTTCAATGGACCTCTTTTTGGGGGAGGGGTCAGGGCAAGCTGAAACTCGATCCAGTCTTCTTTCATGTGTTGAAAGTTCGGGTGTTGATTAAGCGTGGTTGACGCCATGCCCCGGAACCCGTGAGTGCAGAAGCTGTTGCCTTCTTCTTTCGTGGAGGCATATCCGAGCCGTCGGATTGCCTGGAGAAGAGAAGCCGTTGAAATAGGCGCGTTATGATTTCTGGGGGACGGAAAGACATATTTGTTAGCCCCAGAAAAAGGCCGTATTTCCAAAAATAGCTCCACGGCCTGACGAGGCAATGGCACAATATGGTCACGAGACATCTTCATTCTGGATGCGGGAATATACCATTCGGCGTCATTGAGATTGATCTCGGCCCATTCCGCTTCACAAATTTCGACAGGTCGGAGCATGACATACGGAGCCAATCGCAGGGCTACACTCGTCTGCAAGGTCCATCTGCCTTTTGAGTTCTCAATGGCTTGCAACAATCGACCGATTTCATTTTCCGACATTTCCTTATATAAGTGGCGTTTGGCAATCGGCTTGGGCATTTCCCTGCGATAGAGTGTTAATCGATTGATGATTATGGGATTTTCCAAAAAACCCATCAGGTCTGCGTACTCAAAGATTTTTATGAGGATAGAGCAGATACGTTGCGCCGTTTCACGGGCGCCGCGCTCAATGATGACTGACAATGCCTTGTCAATGTGCATCATCGTGAGGTCATTAATGTCCACACTTCCAAAGGCCGGAATAATATTACCCGACAGCCGCTCTTTCTGGCGCTTTGCGTGAGCGTCATCCCATTCAGGCGTTTTTCTCTCAAGCCAAGCCATGGCGACGCTTTCAAAAGTGCGGGAATACACTTGGGACGATTGCTTCTTGCCCCGCTCCTTGGCCAAGTTGATACCGGCTTTCGCCTTTTCTTTCAGGTCTTCGGCCGATGCGCGGGCTTTGGCAAGCGTCAACTCCGGGTAGGAGCCTATGCGAACCTTCTGGCGCTTTCCTGCGGCATCGGAATAGCGCAAGACCCATTTTTTCATCGGGGTGCCACCCTGGTTGACGGAAATCCACATTTCCAAGCCCGCACCGCAACGAATGACCTGCACCTCTCCTTTTACGGCCTTGGCGTTTCTGATGGTAAGCTCTAAAGACGGTGTTTTCGCAGCCATTTTCAAACTCCCGCAAGATGGCACCTTAAATGGTACCTTCTTCCAGTATATGGCACCTTTTTCGGGAAAAAGGTACCAAAAGTTTGCGGACTTCCTTGTCCCTGGCTGGATGTCGCTAGAGAAAGAAATCCCGAAAGTCCGCTGAATAGCTTGACTTCCGGGATTCAAATGGCTTTTGCCGGATGAACCGATGGTGGAGGCGGGGGGAGTCGAACCCCCGTCCGCGAACACTCCGCGCGGAGCGTCTACAGGCGTAGACCAGGTATGAATCTGACCGTGCTGGTGGCCCCTGATCAGGCGCAGCACGGCGGGTCCTCCGGTGACAATCTCGCGGAAAACCCCGGTGGACACCGGTTTCCGCCAGCCTGATACGTGTCGCCCGGTGGGATTATCAGGCATCCTCCCGCCGGACGTGACCGGCTATGCGGTCAGGTTGCCGGGCTGCTTACGCAGCGTAGGCGTAGTCGTAATCGTTGTTGGCAATTACTGTTTTGCCGCTTTTTACGAGGCCAGCGGCGCCTCGGCCTGCAACTCCGGTTTCCATATCCACGTCGAAACCAGTGCGCCCCCGTGCCGTGCACCATAGGGATTTAATGCCCGCATGGCAAGCTCAGCGGACGTAAAAATGCGAGAGCGCCCCCTTGAGGCACATGTGGTAGCGGGCGAGGATGGGCTCCTCATCGGCTTCCGCGCCTGCCTCCAGAGCCGCGTGGGCGCGCCGGGCCACGGCGATGCCGTGGGCGAGCAGGGCGAGGCGCGCGAGCTCGCGGAAGCGCTGCAAAAGGGCGGGCTGCTGCGAAAAAATGGCGCACACCTTGTCCGCATCGTCATCCGCGCCTTCCACCACGAGCTTGCCCTCGGGGGAAAGGAAAATATGCAGCCGATTTGCCGGGGTGAACTTCTCTTTTTCAAACTGGCGCTCAAGCTGGGAAACAAAGCCTTCCTGCAGGGCGTCGAGATGTTCTTCCAGCGCCGGGGCAAGTTCGGCGCCTTCGAGCATGAAATCGCGCAGGCGGCGCGCAGTGGCATCATCGAGGGAGGAGGGGGAAAGGATATCGGCTTGAGCGGAAAGGGGGGATGCGGCGAGCGGTGTTGCGCCATTTCTCAGGTGGAGCATCTCCGTCAGGTGATTCCGGCTTTCGGTGTTCACAGGGGCCTCCGGGGGAAGGTGTCGCGTCCGGCCTCTCCCCCTGGCGGTCCGCAAGCCCCGAATGGGCCGGGCTGCCGAATTTTCCAGGGGAGCGGCAACGCCCGGAAGAAAGCAAAAGCAATGCCAAAAAAGCTCCTGTTGGGACGCGGCAAGAAAATTTCTAGAAAAAATCACAAAAAAATGGAGGAAAGCCCTTGAAAACAAAGTCCGGTGCGGAGGGCAGCCCCGAGGAGGGCGCCGGTCCTGTCAGATCCCGGCGTCTTTTTGACGGGAAGGAAGGTCCCTTTTTGCCGGTCCCACGGGCACCAGGGCAAAATTTTCCAGCAGCGGGGCAGGGCCTTATTTGAGTAAGCTCTGGGCGACGGCCTCTCCCTGGCTGCCGCCCCCGGCCATGCGGGCCAGTTCATCCCGGCGCCCCTCGGCATCCAGCGGGGCGCAGAGGGTATAGGTGGCCGCGTCGCGCACCACCTTGCTTATCTGGAAGTGCCGCTGGGCGCGGGCGGCCAGTTGCGGCCAGTGGGTAATAAGCAGCATCTGGTGCTTGCCCGCAAGGGCCACCAGCCTGTCGGCGAGCTTGTTGAGGGTCATGCCGCCCACTCCGGCGTCCACCTCATCAAAGATATAGGTGGCGTCCTCCTGGTCGGTGCGCAGGCCCGCGAGAGCGAGCAGAAAGCGGGAGAGCTCGCCGCCGGAGGCGATGCGGTCCAGGGGCTGCGGCGGCTGGCCCGGATTGGGGGCCCAGAGCAGGCGGCCGCGTTCATCATTGATGCCGGGCCAGAGCTCATGGGGCGTAAACTCCGGGAGCACGCGCGCCCCCTCCGAAAAACCAAGCCCTCGGAGCTGTTCCTCCAGCTTGCGCGCCAGCGCGTCGGCCGCCTCGCGCCGCAGGGGGAGGATGCGGGCCACAAGGGCGGAAAGCTCCGCCGAAAGCCGGGCTTCCTCCTTGTCGAGGCGCGAAAGGTCCAGTGAACAGACATCGAGGAAGGAGAGGTTCTCCCGGATCTCTTCCCGCAGGGCGAGGATTTCCGGCAAGGTGCGCTTGAGCCTGCGCTTGAGCTGCGCCAGGGCAAAGAGGCGNTCCTCCACCTTGTCGAGGTCCGNNTCATTCTCCGNGGNGGGCTGNCGGCGNAGNTCNNTNGCCATGNGNGAAAGCTCCTGNCNCAGGGCNGCNGCNGTCNCGGCCGCCGCCTGNGGGCGNTCATCNCCGCCGCGGNCCATGTGGTGCGCGAGGCGCTCAAANTCCGCCAANAGGTCNAGCAGGCCNGGGCCNTCCTCNCCATAGAGGAGCGCAAGGGCGCGTTCNCCNTCCTCGCGGNGNGCTTCGGCATCGCGGGCNTGGGCGCGCAAGCCCTCNAGGCGCTCNTCNTCGCCTTCCTCGGGCGCCACCTTGTCNATNTCCTGCTGCTGCATTTCNAGCAGGTCNCGCCGCTCGGCGAGGCCCGCCTGCCGGGCGCGCAANNTGTCCCGNTCNTCGGCGACGGCGCGCAGTTGCTCAAGAAGCCTGTCCCTTTCNGNGAGCAGGGNNGGCTCGGGAAAGNCCTCCTCNANCAGNCNNGCCTGAAAGGCNGGCTGNAGGAGCTTNTGCTGCGCGTGCTGGCTCGTATGGCTGACGAGGCGNNNGCGCAGTTCGCGCAGGCTTTCCTGCGAGCNCANGGCATCGTTNACATAGAGGCGGCTGCGNCCGCTTTCCGCNNCCAGTTCGCGCCNGAGCACAAGGTCNCCGTCGGGNAGGGCAAANAGNGCCTCCACCTGCGCGCGCTCCGCGCCGGGGCGCACCATGTCGGCCCCCAGCCTGTCCCCGAGCAGNAANCCCAGNGCCTTGAGGATAAAGCTCTTGCCCGCGCCGGTCTCTCCGGTGAGCACATTGATGCCGGGGGCAAATTCCAGCTCCATGTCCTCAATNAGNGCGAGATTGCGGATGCGCAGATATTCCAGCATNTTTCACCCGAAATNGCGTTGCCGCCNGNCCNATGCCNNCTACGCGGAAAGGCGCGGGTCCAGNAGGTCGCGCAGGCTNTCGCCCACAAGATTGTANCCCAGCACCGTNATGAGGATNGCGAGGCCNGGATAGACGGAAAGCCACGGCGCNGTCTCGATGGTGGCCTTGCCCTCCATGAGCATGTTGCCCCAGCTCGGCATGGGCGGNTGCACCCCCANGCCGAGAAAGCTCAGGCTCGACTCCACAAGGATGGCCCCGGCGATGCCCAGCGTGGCCGTGATNAGCACCGGCGCNAGCGCATTGGGNAGNATATGCCNGAGGAGGATGNNNGGCGTGGACGTNCCCGCNAGGCGCGCCGCGNCCACAAATTCGCGCTCGCGCAGGCTCAGGGTNTCNGCGCGCACNAGNCGGCAGACNCCCATCCATGAGGTGAGGCCGATGACGATCATGATATTGGTAAGGCTNGGCTCCAGAAAGGCAATNACCGCCANGATGAGAAAAAAGGAGGGGAAGCAGAGCATGATGTCCACNAGNCGCATGACNAGCTCATCCACCCAGCGNCGGAAATAGCCGCTGATGAGCCCGAGCGTNGTGCCGATGCTCACGGAAATGCCCACNGCCACAAAGCCCACCCACAGNGACACGCGGCCGCCNTANAGCAGCCGCGAGAGGATGTCGCGGCCNAGGCGGTCNGTNCCGAGCCAGAACTCNGCCGAGGGCGCTTCCAGNACATGGTCGAGNTGTTCGGCATCGGGCGGNTAGGGCGCGAGCCACGGCGCGCCGAGCGCGGCCAGNGACATGAAGAGCACGATGCCGAGCCCCAGCGCCAGCATCCCGTTGCGCCCGAGGAANCGGCGCACAGTNGCGCACATCATTGNNNGTCTCCGCTGCTGCGGATGCGCGGGTCGGCGAAGCCGTAGCAGAGGTCGGCGAGCAGGTTGCCCGCNAGGGTNAGCACNGCCCCCANCACAAGNTTGCCCATGATCATGGTGTAGTCGCGCGCCATGACCGCGCTGTAAAANAGCTGCCCCAGNCCNGGGAGGGCNAANATGGACTCGATGATGACGCTGCCGCCGATGAGNCCGGGCACGGAAAGCCCNAGCAGGGTGATGACCGGCAAAAGCGCGTTGCGNAGGGCGTGGCGCAGGATGACCTGGCGCTCCGAAAGGCCCTTGGCGCGGGCGGTGAGGATATAGTCCTGCCTGAGCACCTCCAGCATACAGGCCCGCATATAGCGGGACATGCCCGCNAGCGAGCCCACGGTGTANACCGTGATGGGNAGCACAAGATGGCGCGCGAGGTCGCAGAACTTGCCCCAGGGGCTCAGGCGCGGGTAATCCATGGAAGTGAGNCCGGAAATGGGCAGCCACTGNAGGTCGATGCCGAACCAGAGCATGAGCAGNAGCGCCAGCCAGAACGAGGGCATGGCNAAGCCGAGAAAGACGAGCACCGTCACCGAGCGGTCCAGCAGGGAATTGCGCCTGCACGCGGAAAGGATGCCCACGGGGATGGCGATNAGCAGGGTGAGCACCAGGGAAATGGCGTTCATGGAAACGGTCAGCGGCAGGCGCTCGANAATCTTGTCCAGCACCGGGCGCGCNTCCGCGGACATGGAATTGCCGAAATCGCCGTGCAAAAGTCGCGAGAGCCAGTCGAAATACTGGACGTGCAGCGGCTTGTCGAGGCCGTAGAGCGCCTCCAGCTGCTGCCGGGCGGCCGCGCCNGCCACGGGGTTGAGGGTGGTNTCCATGTCCGTGGGCGAGCCGGGCGCAAGATGGATGACCCAGAAGGAAATGAGGGTGATNCCCCAGAGCACGAGGAGCATCCAGAAGAGNTTNCTCCCCAGGCGCAGCAGGGNCGCGAAGAGCGGNGTGCCNGGCAGGGCGGCAGGAGTGAGGGCAGGGGAGAGAGGTCCGTCCATGTGGCTGTCAGGAGGCGGTCATGCGGCTGCCATGGGGAAGGGCGACCGTCCGCTCATGCGGTGCGGGTCATCCATTGGCCCATGTCGGCCACTTCTTTCTGCCACTGCGGTGAGAGCCGCAGTTTCAGGAAGCGCCCATAGAGCGTGTCCAGCAGGGCGAGGCAGGTTTCCATGAGGTAGATTTTTTCCAGGAGCAGGGCGTCGGGCTCGTCATCCGCGTCGTTCTTGTCCAGCTTGGGGGTACGCAGGCTGCCGATGGAAAAATCCTCGGCCCGGAGGGTGAACTGGAAGGCCATGTCATCTTTTTCCAGGCGGATGAGCGCCCGCGTGACCTTCTTGCCCGTGCCGAGCCCGAAGCGAGCCTCGCGCAGGGGCGAAAGGGAGCCGGAAACCGAGGCCGTCTCGCGCGCCTCGCCCTCGCCGCCTGCCACCACGATGCGCTGCTCCATGGAAACGGCAAAGGGCTGGCCGTGCGCGTCGGTGAAGGCGCCGGGCGCGGTGTCGCTCCGGTACCAGAGCCAGGTGAGAAATTCCTGCCCGAGGATGGCATCCGTGGAGTCAGAGGAAACAGGGCTCATGGCTTTTTCCTAGGCGTCGGCGGACGCGAATTGTGTGGTTTCGAGCCGGTCCAGGCGGAGCAAGGCGTCCTCGTCCAGCATGGTGACGGCGAGCGTGTAAGGCGTGAGCTGGTCAAGGCGCAGGTCAAAAGTCCGGAGAAATTCTTCCATAAAGAGGTCGATCATGCCGCTCTGGGTGGAGGCGAACCAGACCTCGTTTTTTTCCAGCAGCCAGATGACATTGAACTCGCCCGGCACGGGCAGAAAGCGCTGCCTGAGCCTGAGCAGGACCTGTTCCTTGATTTCCTTCTTTCTTTCACGGGAAATGAAGGTCTTGTTGCGGGCGCGCATCTCCTCCTTTTCCTGGCGCAGGGCAAGGGACACATGCTTGCGGATGACCCCGGCCGGTATCTTGCGCTTGTCCACGCGCAGCGAAAACACGAGATAATTGCCTTTTTGCGGCGGGGCCTCCATCCATTCGGCATCAAGGAAATCCTCAAAACTCACCCAGCCCGTGGACTGCATTTCGGGGAGCTCGTCAATATCCACAAAGGCGTGCTTGCGCAGCCGCTCGGGAACTTCCCGGATGAGCTCGTCCGTCACCGGGTCGAGGATGCGGAAGCGGGTAAAACTGGTGCTCGCGTTGGCAAAACCCATGAACTATCCTTTTAATATCTGGGGATCATTCAATTTTTTTCAGGCCAATGGCTTCCGGCGCACACGCGCACGCTGACGGAAGCGATGGCGGCCCGGTTGCAAAGGCTTGCGCCTGTTGTACGTCAGAGCCTTGCTGACGGCAAGGGGCGCGACTGGCGCGGACCGAGCGCGGGGGCGAGTCCTCTCGAAAATGAGGCTGGAAAATGGCGAGAGTGGGGTTTCCCCTCACGGTGAGCCTTTCAGCTTTATTTGTCCCATAATGATAATTATGTAAACTAATAAACCTCAAAAACCTCGGGATGCCGCCTGCTTGACGTTTCCCCCCGCTTTCGAGCAGCATGGCGGCAGACCCAAGAACGTCCACGGTATGCTGCATGAAAAATCCAAAAGAACCGGCTGCACATTCCAAAATCTCGAATTGCCGCCACGGTCGCGGCGCCCGGTACCGCACTTCCGATAAGCCCGGCGCCGGGGCGCGGGCTCACAGGTCCGGGCATGTCGCAGACAAGGCAAATCATGGCGATCCCGCCTCTGAGGCTTCCGCCGAGGGCCTGCGCCTGAACAAGGCCATCGCCGCCTCCGGTCTGTGCGCGCGCCGCAAGGCTGACGCGCTGATTTTTGCCGGGCGCGTCACCGTGAACGGCAGCCCGGAGAGCAATCCCGGGCGCCGGGTGCTTCACGGCGACCGCGTCGCCGTGGATGGCGAGCCGCTGCCAGCGCGGCAGGAGCACATCTATCTCCTCCTGCACAAACCCGTGGGCACGGTGTGCACCCTGAGCGACCCACAGGGGCGTCCCACGGTCATGGACCTCTTGCCCGAAAAGACCCGCGGGCTGGGCCTTTTCCCCGTGGGGCGGCTGGACTATTTTTCCGAAGGGCTGCTCCTGCTCACCAATGACGGCGAACTTGCCAACCGTCTCATCCATCCGCGCCATCATGTGGACAAGGTATATGAAGTGCTGGTGCGCGGGGAAGTTCCCGAGCGACATCTGGAAATCATGCGCGGCGGGATGCGGCTTTCGGACGGTACTCCCCTCCTCCCTATTGCGGCCAGCCGCGTGCAGGCACAGGACAGGCGCGGCACCCTGCTGCGGCTCGTCCTTAGGCAGGGCGTCAATCGCCAGATCCGCCGGATGTGCGACGACCTTGGCCTCACCATCCTGCGGCTCACGCGCGTGGCCGAGGGGGGCCTTACCCTGGGCGCGCTCAAGGCCGGTGAAGCGCGTTTTCTCGAGGCGTCCGAAATCCGGTCTCTCCGCAAGAGCGTCGGACTTCCTGAAAAGCCCTGACGCTCAGGCATCCCTGGCGGCCGGACGTGCCGTTGCACCTTCAAGCGGGACAACCTCATGCCGGAAAAAACAGCGACGGAAAAAATCCTCGGGCTCTATACCCTGCTTTTGCTGAGTCCCCGCGCCTGGTCCCTCACGGAACTGGCCGGGCACTTCCAGTGCAGCAAGCCCACCATGATGCGGCTGCTTTCCCGCATCGAGCGGCTGGAGGGCGTCGCCCTCAGGATGGAGCTGCGCCTTCAGGATGGCCGCTGGCAAAAGTGGTATTGGCTCGACCGCGCCCCCACGGACGCCGAGCGCGGGGGCCTCAGGTTCAGCGCGCAAGCCATGCGCCTGCTGGCCTTTTGCCGGGACCTGGCCGCCCCCTTCCTTTCTGAGGAGATGGGTGAAGCACTTGATGACACGCTCCGGCAGGCTGCCGCCCTTTCCGCGGAAGCGCCCCCGCACGCGGATACAGCGGTCCCGCTGGTGCAGCCGGCCATGCTCGGCAGTATAGATTATGCGCCCTTTGCGGAGATATTGGCAACGCTCCTGCGCGCCATTGGGCAGCGGCTCGTCTGTGAAATAACCTATGCCCGCAAACCGGACCGCATCTACGAAATGGCCGTCACGCGCCTCGTGAGCGGCCACGGTGCCCTCTACGCCCACGGCTGGAAGGTGACGGACAAGGGGCGCGTGGAAGCGCTGCATCCCCTTTTCTTTGCCGTCCATCGGCTCAGGGACGTGCACCTCACCCGGCGAATCCATGACCTGCAAAGCCCGGTGGAAGAACCGGGCTTTGGCGTGGTGGACGGCGCGCCATTCCGGGTGCGGCTCGCTATCGCGCCCGCATTGGCTGGCTATGTGCGCGAGCGCGTCTTCGGGCCAGAGCAGCATATCGAGGACGGCGAGGATGGCGGCATCATCCTCTCCTTCCTCGCCCGCAGCGAACAGGAGCTCCTCGCCTGGGTGCTGAGTCTTGGACGCCATGCGCGCGTGCTGGAGCCCCCGTCACTTGTCCGGCAAGTACGCGACGAGACCCGTGCCATCCTGGACGGCCCTGAGGACATACCCTCCTCCTGACTTCTCGGGCTGCCCCTGTCTCTCCCTCATCTGACACAAAGACCACCTGACCCGGCACCCGGAAAATTCGTTAAAAAATTTTTCGTTTTGCGTTTCAGAAAATGAAACGGGAAGCGTCTATCCTCTGGGCGACATGACCCACTAAGTCATAAAGGAGGAGCCCATGAGTAATGTTAACGACTACTTCTGGCGGAAACTGATTGTTGCGGACCCAGAAAATATCCGCCTTCACCCGCAACCTTCGGAAGAACTCTCCCTGCTTGCCGTGTGGGAATACCCCTACGCGCTCCAGTATATCACCGACCAGACGGATGCCATCTGCCTCGCAGCTGTGCAGGAAGACGGGCTGACGCTTCAGTATGTGCATCACCAGACTCGGCAGATTTGTCGCGCGGCTGTGCAGCAGGATGGCATGGCTCTGCAGTATGTGAGGCATCAGACGGAGGGCCTTTGCCGCGCCGCAGTCATGAACAATGGCGAAGCGCTCCAGTTTGTCCACGAACAGACGGAAGACCTGTGCCTTGCTGCCGTGCAAAAGGATGGGAGTGCCCTCGTGTATGTGCAGAACCAGACGGAAGAGGTCTGCCACGCAGCTGTTGAGCAAAACGGCGAGGCGCTGAAATTTGTGCGGTACCAGACGCCAAGTCTTTGTTTTCGCGCCGTGTGCTCGAGTCCGAGGGCTTTGCGCTTTGTGGAGGTACAGACGGTGGACCTCTGCCGCGCAGCTGTCCGCCGCGACGGCCTGACTCTGAAATATGTGGAGCACCAGACCGAAGCCCTGTGCTGCAAGGCCATTGAGGAAGATCCGGAGGCTCTGAAATATGTCCACCTCCAGACGGAGCATATCTGCCGCCTTGCCCTTGAGCAGGCTGGCAACACCCTCAGGTATGTTCGTCACCAGACGCGGGAGCTGTGCGAGCTCGCGCTGGAAAATAATGAGGACGCCTTGCGCTATGTAGTGGACAGGTCGCTGCGCAATGCGTTGGCGGAAGAGATTGGATATATGGATGAAGATGACGAGGAGGAAGATGAGGAGGAGTGAATCTGGAGCAGGGCCAGCCGTCTTTTACACTCCTCCCGGGACGCGCCGCGTCAGGCCGGTCCGCCCGGGGGGGCACAAAGATGGTTTTTCCGTGGGCGAATAGGCGTTATTTTAAAATCTTTTAATGGAAAGGAAGGGCTCTCGTGCGTCAAATTCTCATTGCCGATGCTGTCGTGGACAGGGAACATCCCGTGCTGTTTCGTCAGGGGGACCTCGACGGGGCATGCGGTCTCTACGCCTTGATGATGGGCCTCAACCTGTGCGGCTATGTGGACGATGAAACCTCCTTTGCCCATGAGCCGGACCGCCGCACCCAACTGGGCAGGCTCTACAAGCAGTTTGAGGACTATCCGGCCCTTTTCAGCGGCGGCTCCTATATCGAGGACCTGAAGGAGGTTCTGGACAAGGCGTATGGGCGCAAGATCAAGACCGAATTTCACGAAGGAAACAACAAGAGTATCATCCGCTTCACCGTAAGCCATCTCTCAGACGGGCATCCGGTCATCCTCGGCATCAGGGCACGGGGCGGAGTGGCCCATGCCGTGCTCGCCTGCGGCCTTGAATTTGAGGAGGCAACGTGCGGGAGTGCCAGAAAAAACGGAGCGTTGCCCAAACCGCAGAGGATACTCATCCTTGACCCGGGGGGTTACGAAGCTCCCTCCTTCATCCACTGGAACAGCTTTATTTACCCCGAGCCGCAATTCAGTGGCACCTATCCCTACCAATTCGTGGACGGTATCTGCGGGGTGCACAAAGTGAGCTTTGACGAGGCACTGGCGCTCTGGAGCATGGACTAGTCAAGGAACTTGCTCCAAAGCCCACGCAGCTGCGCCATGAGAGAGGGTTCAGCACGCTCAGTTTCATTCCAGGCGTCTTCAAGGGCCCGGCGAAATTTTGTAGCTGTGTCCTGCGCCTCATCTGCAGGGGCTTCATCCACCTGCAAGGTGGAATTGCGGAACGCCGCCATCGCCTCTTCGGAAATGGAAACCGTGTCCCCTGCCCTCGCGCCGCTCCGACGGGGCTCACGACGCGTCTGCTGCGTGGGGTCGATCCCTGTGAGGGCGCCGATGGCGCTGTAGCTGCCTGAAACCTGCATAGAGTATCACCTTGCGGCCGGAAATATCTTCCAGCGCAGCTAAATCGCTGCAAAAACCATTCCCTTAAAAAGCGAGGCCGCCCCTGCGGATTCCACAAGGGCGGCCGGAAAACGTGCGCGGGAAGAGGCTAGACGATTCCGTGCTCTCCCGGGCGCTCGTACTTTTCCTTTTCCTGTGCGCGGACATAAAAATCCGTGTCGCCCAGGGCCAGCAGTATGGCGGAAGACACATAGATGGACGAGGCCGTGCCCACCACCACTCCGATGAGCATGGTCAGCGCGAAATCATGGATGACGCCGCCGCCGAGCAGGAAGAGCGAAAGCGTGGCCACAAAGGTCGTGCCGCTCGTGAGGATGGTGCGCGAGAGCGTCTGGTTGACGCTGCGGTTGATGAGCGAGGCAAGGTCCAGCTCGGGCCGGGCGCGCAGGTTTTCGCGCAGGCGGTCGTAGACGATGATGGTGTCGTTGAGCGAATAACCCACGATGGTCAGGATGGCCGCCATGACGTTGAGGTCGATCTCCACATCGAGGATGGAGAGCAGGCCCAGGGTGATGAACACGTCATGCAACAGGCCCACCACCGCGCCGAGGGCGAAGTTCAGCTTGAGCACAAAGCAGACCATCAGGGTGATGGCGAGCGCCAGCAGCACCTGCCAGCCCATGCTCACCGGGGTGAAGCTGAAGAGGTACATGCCGCCCCAGAGCGCCGCCGCCATGATTGCGCCGGCCATCCAGCGCTGCTCGAACCTGCCGGAAATATAGACGGCGATGAGCAGCACGGCATAGTAAAGCGCGCTCAGTGCCTTGTTGGTGAGGTCGTCGCCCACCTTTGGCCCCACGACCTCGAGCCGCTGGATTTCGGCGGGATTGTCCGGAAAGGCCTGCGCCAGCGCCTTCAGCACATTGGTGCGCAGCACCGAGGCATCCCCGCTTTCGGAGCTGGAAAAGCGCAGCAGGTAGTCGCGCCCGCCTTCGCCGAAGCGCTGGGTGCTGATGCCGGGAAGCTCGGGAATGTTGAGGCTTTTCTTGAGGGCCTCGTCCTCCACGGGCTGCGCAAACTGCACCTGCACGATGACGCCGCCCGCAAAGTCGATGCCGAGCCTCAGGCCGTTGCCCCACAGCACCGAGGCGAGGCCCGCCAGCAGGATGAGGATGGAGACGGCATAGGCCCAGCGCCTTTTGCCGATGAAGTCGATATGGGTGTCATGCTTGATGAATGCAAAGCCCATGGGTTTCTCCATGTGCGCCCGGAGCTTTTCGCCCCGGAGTGGATGCCTGCTTCTGGCCCGAAAGGGGCCGCGCTAGATGCTGATGCCCTTGGGGCCGCAATGGCGGGCCCATTCCTGAAAAATGGCCCGCGAAACAAAGATGGCCGTGAACATGGAAGCAATGATGCCGAGCGACAGCGTGACCGCAAAACCGCGGATGGGGCCCGTGCCGAACTGGTAGAGCACCACCGTGGCGATGATGGTCGTGAGGTTGGAGTCGGTGATGGAAATGGCCGCGCGGTCAAAGCCCGCCTTCACCGCGGCGAGCGGCGTGAGCCCGTGGTGCAGTTCCTCGCGGATACGCTCGTAAATGAGCACGTTGGCGTCCACCGCCATACCGATGGTGAGCACGATGCCCGCAATGCCGGGCAAGGTCAGCGTGGCGCCGAAGGCCCCCATGCCCGCCATGACGATAAGCATGGTGAAGCAGAGCATGAGGTCGGCGATGATGCCGCTGATGCCGTAATAGATGGCCATGAAGATGATGACGAGCGCCGCGCCCACCAAGGCCGCCCGCACGCCGCTGTCGATGGATTCCTGCCCGAGGGAGGGACCCACGCTGCGCTCCTCCAGCACGGAGACCGGCGCCGGCAGCGAGCCCGCCCTGAGTACGATGGCGAGGTCCTGCGCCTCGGCGGTGGTGAAGTTGCCGGAAATGCTCGCCCTGCCGCCGCCGATGCGCTCGCGGATGACCGGCGCGGAATAGACCTTGCCGTCAAGCACGATGGCCATGCGCCGGCCCACGTTTTCCCCGGTCACGCGCTCGAAGATGCGGCCGCCGCGGCCATTGAAGTTGAGGGTCACATAGGCCTGATTCATTTGGTCAAAGGCGGGGCGGGCGTCGGCCACGTCCTCGCCGGTGAGCATGGCGTCCTTCTCGACGGCGATGCGGCCTTCCTTCTGGGCTTCCTTGCCCTGGGCCGAGGCGGATTCCAGCAGGGGCAGCACCACCACGCCCGAGGGCAGCACGGCCTTGCCGGGGTCCACATCGTCGCGCACCAGATGAAACTCGAGGTGCGCGGTCTGGCCGATGATCTGCACGGCGCGGCGCGGGTCCGAAATGCCGGGGAGCTGCACCTGGATGCGGTTGTCCGCCTGCTTGCGGATGTCGGGCTCGGCCACGCCGAACTGGTCGATGCGGTTGCGGATGGTGCGCAGCGCCTGGTCCAGCGCCATGTTTTCCAGGCGCGTGACCTCATCGGAGGTAAAGTGCGCCACATAGCGCAGCTGCCCGGCGTCGCCGCGCTGCGGCGCTTCCACATCCAGCTGGGGGAAGTGCCGGGCCAGCAGTTCCTGGAGTTTGGCCTCGTTTTCGGAGCGCGGCAGGACAAATTCCAGGGTGGTACCACCCACCACGCGCGGGCGAAGCACCACGATTTTTTCATCCTGCGCCACGCGGCGCACATCCTGCCCGGCCAGCGCAAGGGCATTGCTGACGGCCTTGGCTACATCCACGCCCAGGGTGAGGTGGATGCCGCCCTTGAGGTCAAGGCCGAGATTGATCTTGCTCGAAGGCAGGATACGCTCAAGCGCCGTCCCTATGCCCGGGATGCTCGGCAGGGCATAGACCAAGCAGAGCACGAATACCAGCACGGAAATGCCGAGTCGCCACCGCAGACCCATCGTTCACCTTCCAGGATACGGCCCACACGGCCGAAAATGACAACGGAAACGCCGGGCGCGCGGCGCGCGTCACCACGCGGGATGACGCGCCCCTGCCCGGCCTGATGCGGACGGGATAGCCGTCTACTTCTTTTCCGCGGGGGCCGCCGGGGCGCTCGCCTGCATGAGGCCGCCCACGGCAGCGCGCGAAATGCGCAGCTTGGAATCGCCGCTTTCGAGCAGCACCTGCTCGTCGTCGATTTCGAGGATGCGGCCGATGATGCCGCTGGAGGTCACCACATGGTCGCCGCGCTTGAGCTCGGAGAGCATCTGCTTGTGCGCCTTGGCCCGCTTTTGCTGCGGCCGGATGAGCAGGAACCAGAAGATGACGAACATGAGGATGAGCGGCAGGAACTGCATGAGCATATCCGTGCCCTCGGGGGCCGCGCCCCCGGCCTGGGGCGTGCCCATGGCGAAAGCGATGGATTCAAACAAAGCGCACCTCCAGAGGTGTAGTCTTACGCCGGGAGGCCCCGGCGTAAGCTAAGTTGCACAAAAGGAGCCCCTGCTCTTAGCCTGTACCGGCGGAATTTGCAAGCCATGCGTGGGCGCGGGCCGCACCGGCAGGGGCTCCGCACGGCCTTCCCGCGCTCCGGGGCCTCAGGCGTCTTCGGTGTCGCGCACCACTTCGAGGATGTCCGGCAAAGCGCGGATGTCCTCGATGAGCTGGTAGAGCTGGTTCGCGCTCTTCACCTCCACGGTGAAGCGCAGGCGCGCCCGGCCGTCCACCTGGGTGTCCATGCTCAGTCCCGTGATATTGATGCTGCTATGGGCGATGACCTCGGCAACGCGCGCGAGTACGCCCGCCACGTTCTGCGAGATGATGAAGATGCCCGCCTCGTAGGGCTGCTCGGCCTCTGTCCCCTCCCAGTGCACGGAAATGAGCCGCTCGGGCTCCATGTTGGCCACATTGGCGCAGTCGGCCCGGTGCACCGTGATGCCCATGCCCCGGCTGATATAGCCGATGATGGGGTCGCCCGGCACCGGGTTGCAGCACTTGGCGAAGCGCATGAGCACGCCGTCCACGCCGGAAATGCCCACGCCCTCGGTTTTCTTGCGCGCGGCCTCCTTGCTCTCCTTGACGCTCGGCGGCTCCGGCGCGGCCGGCGCCACGGCCTCGGGATGGAGCACCGCATAAAGGCGGTTGAGCACCTTGCGCGGCGTGATGTGGGCATAGCCCACCGCGGCCACGAGGTCGTCCACGCTGTCGAAGTTCATGTCCTGGGCCACGATGGCGAGGTGGCCCTCCTTGTGGGCCTTGCTCACATTGAGGCTGACCTTGCGGCCTTCCTTTTCCAGCATTTCTCGGCCCAGCGTGACGGCGTGGGTGCGCTCCTCGGTGCGCAGGTAGCGCTGGATGCGGCTGCGCGCCCGTGCGGTCTTGACGAGCTTGAGCCAGTCCCGGTTGGGATTGCGGGCCGGGTCGGTGACGATCTCCACGATGTCGCCGTTCTTGAGCTCGGTCCCGAGGGGCATGAGGCGCCCGTTGATCTTGGCCCCGGCGCAGTGCTGGCCCACCTTGGTGTGGATATGGAAGGCGAAGTCGAGCGGGGTCGCCCCTTCAGGCAGTTCTTTAACATCGCCCGCGGGGGTGTAGACATAGACCTCGTCCTTGAACAGGTCCATCTTCAAGGAGTGCATGAACTCCCGCGAGTCCGCCTCCTCGCCCTGGCGCTCAAAAATTTCCCGAAGCCAGGAGAATTGCTCAAGGTCCTTGCTGTTGACGCGGCCCTTTTCCTTGTAGAGCCAGTGCGCGGCCACGCCATGCTCGGCCTGGCGGTGCATGTCCTCGGTGCGGATCTGGATTTCGATGCGCTCGCCCTCGGGCCCGATGACCGTGGTGTGCAGGCTCTGGTAGCCGTTGGCCTTGGGCATGGAGATGTAGTCCTTGAAGCGCCCGTACACGGGCTTCCACTGGGAGTGCACGAGGCCGAGCACCGCATAGCAGTCCTTGATGTCCTTGACGAGCACGCGGAAGGCCATGATGTCGTGCATTTCGTCCAGCGTGAGGGACTGGGACTGCATCTTCTTGTAGATGCTGTACTTGTGCTTGATGCGCCCGTAGACTTCGCCCTGGATGCCGTTGGAGGCCAGAAGATCGCGGAGCAGGTTGACCACCTTGTCGATGATGTGCTTTTCCACCACCTGGTGGGTGTCGAGCCAGTGGTCGATCTGGTTGTAGATGTCGGGACGCAGGTATTTGAAGCTCAGGTCCTCGAGGCGGCGCTTGAGCACATTGAGGCCTAGGCGGTTGGCGAGCGGCGCGTAAATATCCATGGTTTCCTGCGCGATGCGCCGCTGCTTGTGGGCCTTCTGGAAGTCGAGGGTCTGCATGTTGTGGAGGCGGTCCGCCAGCTTGACCATGAGCACGCGCATGTCGTGGCTCATGGCGAGGATCATCTTGCGGATGTTCTCGGCCTGGGCCTCCTCCTTGTTTTCAAAGGTGATCATGCTGATCTTGGTCACGCCGTCAACGATGTCGGCCACATCCTCGCCGAAATTCTCGTCGATCTCCTCGATGGTCGCCTTGGTGTCCTCCACGGTGTCATGGAGCAGTCCCGCGGCCACTGTGGACTCGTCAAAGCCCATTTCCGCCAGAGTGGAGGCCACGGCCAGCGGGTGTGACAGATAGGGCTCGCCCGAAAGCCGCGTCTGCCCGGCGTGCGCCGTGGCCGCATAGACATAGGCGTGCTGGATGAGCTCAAGATTGGCGTTCTTGTTATTTTCCGAAACCTTGTCCAGAACTTCCTGGATGCGGATCATGGAGCCCCCGCAGGCTGGAGGATGCGCCAACAGCAAAGCGGCGGCCCGAGGTCCTTTTCGGCCGCCGCGCGTGGTGAGCGCAGGTGTGCATCTTTTCCCGACTATGTTCCGACACGGCGCACCTTGTCAACGGCGCTCCGGCCGCGGAGCCATCCCGCGCAAATCTTGTCATCGGCGCAGGCAGCGGCTATTCTGGCGCAGGCGCGCCCGGTGCCCGCGCGGCGTTGCCCCCTTGCGCGCCCGAAAACCCCACAAGGAGAAACCATGCTCAAGCACATACTCGCCATTGGCCTCGCCCTCTGCCTGGCCGCCCCGGCGCTGGCCGCGGAAAAAGCGGACGATGCCGCTGCGGCCGCCAAGACCACGGACAAGGCCCCCGAGGCCACGGAAACCGCCCCCACGCCCAAGGGCCCGGAACAGCTGAACTGCAAGTATTATACTGTCACCATGCCCGACGACTGGAAGGCCATCATGGCGCCCACGGAAAATCAGGGCATGACCAGCGCCATCTTTGCGCGCACGGCCGGGAGCGCCGTTGTCACCATGGTGGTAGGTCCGCGCGGTGTGGCCGACGGTAAGACCATTGCCGGCATGTTCGCCGAGCAGTTCAAGGCGGAAAAGCCCCCGGTGGAAAAGAACGGGCAATATACCTTCTCGTTCACGCAGCAGGGGATGCCCTGTCAGGCCTGGGTAGGCACGGAAGGCGACGTCTTCATGGTGACGACGGTCACAGGCAACCGCAAGGACGCGCAGGCCTTCATCCGGCAATCCATCAAGAGCGCCGACTTTCCCAAGCTGCTGCCGCAGCTCTAGCCGGGGCCGTTTCCGGGGCGCGGCGGGTTCTCCGTCGCGCCCTTTCTGCGTGATGCGTCAGGAGGCCTGGAACTCGGGCCTGAGCAGCGGGAAGAGGATGACTTCCCGGATGGAGGGGGAATCGGTCAGCAGCATGACCAGGCGGTCGATGCCTACGCCCTGCCCCGCGGCCGGGGGCATCCCGTATTCGAGGGCGCGCAGGTAATCCTCGTCCATGCTGTGCGCCTCGTCGTCGCCCGCCTCGCGCTCCCGCTTCTGCTCCTCAAAGCGCAGGCGCTGGTCCACGGGGTCGTTGAGCTCGGAAAAGGCGTTGGCAAGCTCGCGCCCGGTGATGAAGAGCTCGTAGCGGTCCGTTATTTCGGGCCGCGCGTCGTTGCGACGCGAGAGCGGCGAGATGGCCGTGGGATAATGATAGATGAAGTGCGGCTGGATGAGCTTGTCTTCCACATCCAGGTCAAAGAGCTTGGCCTGGAGCTTTTCCAGACACTCGTTTTCGAGGATCTTTTCGCCCCGCTCGCGGATATAGGCCTTTACCTTGTTGTAATCGTTGTAAAATTCCGGATTGTGCCCGCCAATCTTCGTGAGCGAGTCATAAAAGCTCATGCGGTGCCAGTGGCCCGGCGTGAGGTCGATTTCCTCGCCCTGATAGGTGATGACCGTGCTGCCGCAGGCCTTGCGCGCAATGTGGGCGAAGAGCTGCTCCGTGAAGTCCATGAGGTCTTCAAAGGTGGCATAGGCCCAGTAGAATTCACACATGGTGAATTCCGGGTTGTGGCGCGTGTCGATGCCTTCATTGCGGAAATTGCGGTTGAGCTCGAAAACCTTTTCAAAACCGCCCACGAGCAGGCGCTTCAGGTAGAGCTCAGGCGCGATGCGCAAAAACAGCTCCAGGTCGAGGGCATTGTGATGTGTCCTGAAGGGCTTGGCCGTGGCGCCGCCCGCAATAGGCTGCATGATGGGCGTCTCCACCTCCATGAAGCCGTGCTCCTCCATGAAGCGGCGAAACTCCCGCACGATGAGACTGCGCTTGAGGAAGATCTCGCGGCTGCGCGGCGTGACGATGAGGTCCACATAGCGCTGGCGGTAGCGCGTCTCCATGTCCTTCAGGCCGTGGTACTTTTCGGGCAGCGGTCGCATGGAGCGCGTCAGCAGGCGCAGGGAGCGGCAGGCGATGGTGAGTTCTCCCGTCTTCGTACGGAAAAGATGGCCGGAAACGCCCACAATGTCGCCCACGTCGAGCTTCTTGACGACCTTGTAAGTAGCCTCGTCCAGATATTCGCGCGAGGCATAGCACTGGATGCTGCCGCTCTGGTCCATGAGGTGGAAGAAGGCCACCTTGCCGAAGGACCTGAGCGAGACGATGCGCCCGGCAATGGCGAACACATCCTCCGTGGCTTCCAGCGCCTCGCCCTCGAGCGCGCCGAACTTCTCCAGCACCCAGGCGACGGAGTGTTCCTTGCGGAAATCGTTGGGAAAGAGCGGCGTGCCGCTGTCCAGAAGGTCGCAGGCCTTGGTGACGCGGTTCTTGATGACCTCGTTGAGCTCGTTCTTGCCGGCGAAGCTCTCGAGCATGGGCATGAAATAGGCCGTATGCGGCGACTTGGTGCCCAGCTTGACCGCAGGCTTCGCGCTCTTTTTTCTCTGTTCCCGATCGTCCACGCTCAAGCCCCCTTCCGTCTCCCCTGCCCTGATGGCGCTCGGCCACAGACTGCCGCTTTCCGCTTTCTCGCGGAAAGTAGGACACGGTATGCCATTCGCATGGGAGCGTCAAGACGCGCACCTGTGAGCCATTGCCAAGAACCGGAAGAATATTATATGGAAAGGGACTTGCCCCCAGGGGGCGGGCGTCGCTTGCGCGCGCAAAAGGCGTGCGCGTGGCGGCGGCCACATTCCGCGTGGACAGGCGCGCCGGGTGGGCGCGGCCAAATTGGCAACGGAGGCAGTATTGAACCAGTTCAGCCGCAACCTGATGCTCTGGGCGGCGATCGTCCTGGCGATGGTGATGCTTTTCAATATGTTCCAGCAGCCCCAGTCCGGGGCGCAGCGGGTGCCCTTCACGGAATTTCTCACCAAGGTGGACGAGGGGCAGGTGCTCTCCGTGACCATGCAGGGCCAGACCCTCATCGGCAAGACCACGGACAACAGGAGCATCCAGACCTACGCCCCCCAGGACGCGGGCCTCGTCAACCGCCTCATCGAGAAAAAGGTGGAGATCAAGGCCGAGCCCCCGGAAGAATCCCCCTGGTACATGACCCTGCTCGTCTCCTGGTTCCCCATGCTTTTGCTCATCGGTGTGTGGGTGTTTTTCATGCGCCAGATGCAGAGCGGCGGCGGCAAGGCCATGAGCTTCGGGCGCTCGCGGGCGCGGCTCCTCAATCAGGAGAACGCGCGCGTCACTTTCGCCGATGTGGCGGGCGTGGACGAAGCCAAGGAAGAGCTCTCAGAGGTGGTGGAATTTCTCTCCAATCCCAAGAAGTTCACGCGCCTTGGCGGCCGCATCCCCAAGGGCGTGCTGCTCGTGGGCCCTCCCGGCACGGGCAAGACCCTGCTTGCGCGCGCCGTAGCGGGCGAGGCCGGGGTGCCCTTCTTTTCCATTTCCGGCTCGGACTTTGTGGAAATGTTCGTGGGCGTGGGCGCCTCGCGCGTGCGCGACCTTTTTGTGCAGGGCAAAAAAAACGCACCCTGCCTCATCTTTATTGATGAAATCGACGCCGTGGGGCGCCAGCGCGGCGCGGGACTCGGCGGCGGCCATGACGAGCGCGAGCAGACCCTGAACCAGCTCCTCGTGGAGATGGACGGCTTCGAGAGCAATGAGGGCGTCATCCTCATCGCGGCCACCAACAGGCCGGACGTGCTCGACCCGGCCCTGCTGCGCCCGGGGCGCTTCGACCGCCAGGTGGTGGTGCCCACGCCCGACTTGCGCGGCCGCAGGCGCATCCTCGAAGTCCACACCAAGCGCACGCCGCTCGACCCCGGTGTGGACCTCGACGTGCTGGCCCGCGGCACGCCGGGCTTTTCCGGCGCCGACCTCGAGAACCTCGTCAACGAGGCGGCCCTGCAGGCGGCCAAGCTCAACCAGAACCGCCTTGACATGCGCGATTTCGAATTCGCCAAGGACAAGGTTCTCATGGGCCGGGAGCGCCGCAGCCTCATCCTCTCCGACGAGGAAAAGCGCATCACCGCCTACCACGAGGGCGGCCATGCGCTGGCGGCGCGGCTTTTGCCCGGCTCCGACCCGGTGCACAAGGTCACCATCATCCCCCGCGGCCGGGCCCTCGGCGTGACCATGCAGCTCCCCGAGGAGGACCGTCACGGCTATTCGCGCACCTATCTGCTCAACAATCTTGTGGTGCTGCTCGGCGGCCGCGTGGCCGAGGAACTGATCCTCGACGACATCACGACCGGCGCCTCCAACGACATTGAGCGCGTCACGCGCATGGCGCGCAAGATGGTCTGCGAATGGGGCATGAGCGAGGCCATCGGCACGCTCTCCATCGGCGAGACCGGGGAGGAGGTCTTCATCGGCCGCGAATGGGTACAGAACAAGAACTTCAGCGAGGACACGGCGCGCCTGGTTGACGCCGAGGTCAAGCGCATCGTGGAGGAGGCCCACGCGCGCTGCCGCAAACTGCTTGAGGACAATGCCGACACCCTGCACCGCATCGCCCGCGCCCTGCTGGAGCGCGAGACCATCACCGGCGACGACCTCGACCTGCTCATGGAGGGCAAACCCCTCCCCCCTTTGGAGGTGAGCGCCGCCTCCTTCCCGTCGGACGGCGCGGGCGGCGGCACGGCGGTGTCCGAGACGACCGACTTTGTGCTCGAATCGGACGATGCGGCCCCGGCGGACAGCGAAGAAACGGCGCCGGAAAAACCGGCGGAGCCGAAAGAGGCCTCCGCGAAGGACGGCGCAGGCACCGCCCGCGACGAAGGCGCGGAGAACAAGGACAGCCGGGGAAAGAACGGAGAATGACGCGGGCAAGACAGGCTCCGGCGTTCCGGCCGCGCAGGGGCCGTTGATGGCGGTGTGCGCAGCGCCGGAGAGAGTGGCCTTGGGTCCAGCGCCCGGCCCCTGGATCGTTGCCGGCAGCGTGAACCTCGCGCCAGCCACGCCCTTCGGGGTCATGGGCATCCTCAACCTGACGCCCGACTCCTTCTATGACGGCGGCGAACATACTACGGGCGAGGCGGCGCTTCGGAAGGCGCTGGCCCTCTCCGCTGCCGGGGCGGACTTGCTGGACCTCGGCGCGGAATCGAGCCGCCCCGGTGCGCGGCCGCTTTCGCCTTGTGAGGAGCAGCAAAGGCTCATCCCGGTGCTTGATGCCGTGCGCGAAAGGCTGCCCGGCATTCCGCTGTCCGTGGATACGGTCCATGCGGCCACGGCCGCAGCCGCCCTCGACAGGGGGGCGGTCATCATTAACGATGTCTCGGCCTGCGGCGTGGACCCGGAACTTGTTGACGTGCTCGCGGAGCGCAGGCCGGGCTATGTGCTCATGCACAGCCAGGGACGGCCGCCGGAGATGCAGGACGCGCCGAGCTATGCCGATGTGTGCCTCGAGGTGCGCCGCTTTTTCGCACGTGAGATTGACCGCCTTGTGAAGGCGGGCCTCCCCGAGGACCATATCGTGCTGGACCCGGGCATCGGCTTCGGCAAGACGCAGGCGCACAACCTGGCCCTGCTGGCCCACATGGAGGATTTTCTCGAGTTCGGGCGGCCGCTTCTGGTGGGGCTTTCCATGAAATCCCTGTTCGGCGATCTTCTGGGCCTTCCGCTGGAGGCGCGCGGCGCGGCCACGCAAACGGCGTCGGCGCTCCTGTGGGAGCGCGGCGTCTTCTGGCACCGGGTGCATGATGTGGCGGGCGTCAGGGGGGCCTTGCGGCTCGCCGCCGCCCTTGCCGGAGCCTGATGGAAGGAGCCGGGCAGCCGACCGCAGCCCGGGCGCACAAGGAAGTACGCATGGTCTTTGAACACTTTGTCTTTGACTGGCGGGACGCGCTGGATATTGCGCTCGTCAGCGTCCTGCTCTACCAGGTCATCCAGCTCCTCCGCGGCTCCCGTGCCCTCGCCGTGCTCACGGGCCTGGGGCTGCTCGGCGTGCTCTACTTCGTGTCCCGTGCCTTGGGGCTTTACACCCTCTCCTGGCTTTTGCAATATATTTTCGGTTCGGCCTTCATCCTCATCGTCGTCATCTTCCAAGCCGACATCCGCCAGGCCCTAGGCGAAATGGGCGCGCACCGCTTTTTCCGCCGCAAGGAGCTTCTGGCGAGCGGCGTGGACGACCTTGTGGAGGCCTGCGTGGAAATGGCGCGGTTGCGCATCGGCGCGCTCATCGTCATCGAGCGCAGTATGCGCCTCGGGGACATGATCAAGCGGGAGGGCGTGCGGCTGGACGCCCTGCTCTCCCGTCAGCTGCTCATGAATATTTTTTATCCCAAGGCCCCGCTGCACGACGGGGCGGCCATCCTCAGCAAGGGCAGGATCATGGCGGCGGGCTGCATCCTGCCGCTGGCCGTGGCCAAGGGGCAGAATTTCGGCACGCGGCATCGGGCGGCCCTCGGCATCACTCAGGAAAGCGATGCCGTGGCCATTGCCGTTTCCGAGGAACGCGGGGAAATCTCCGTGGCCATGAAGGGGGAACTTGTGCGTTCGCTGGACGCCACACGCCTGCGGCAGGTGCTCAATGAAATCCTTTGACAAGCCGGAGGCCGCCGGGGAAAAGGGACGCCTCAAGCGCGCCCCGCATGTGCTCTCCATGTTCATCGCGGTGCTCCTCGCCACGGTCATGTGGTATGCGGTGAGCGTGCGCGACCGCCTTGAGGCGCAGGTGGAAGTCAATATCGACTATTACGGCATTCCCTCCAACCTCGTGGTGACCGACGGCCTCGTGAGCAAGCTCATCGTGCGCCTGCGCGGGCCTGAGACACTGCTCCGCTCCATCCCGCGTGAGCGGCTCACCGAGGGCATCGACCTTTCGGACATCAAGAAGGGCGAGACCGTCGTGCCCCTGGGCCGTGACGAACTCGGGCCTGCTTTCCGCGCCTTTGAAGTGGTGGACATCCAGCCGCCGCGCATCGTCATCCATGCAGATACCGTGCTTGAGCGCAGCGTGCCCGTTCAGGCCAAGGAGGAGTCGCCGCTGCACAACGACGCCCTCACCGTGGAGAATCTGAGCGTTTCGCCCGCAACGGTCATCCTGCGCGGGCCCGAACAGGTGATCAACACCATCACGCGGCTCCCCCTCACCATCAAGCTCGACCCCAAGGCGGCGGGCACCACGGTGCAGCAGACCATCACCCTCGACACCCCGAGCCTCGTCACCGCCAACCCGCCTTCGGTGCGCGTGCGCTACACCATCACCAGCGGTCGCACCGTGGTCTCGCGGCACTGCACCATCGTGGTGGACAGCGACGCCGACCACCACTATTCGGTGTCCCCGCATGAGCTCACGGTGCTCGTGGAGGTTCCCGAGGCGCTCGCCAAGAACTCCAAATACCTTCAGGGCATGGCAGTGAGCGTGCTGCCACCTGCCATGGAAGTGGGCGAAACCAGGCAGGTGAAGCTCCGCTTCAGGCTGCCCGAGGGCATGACGCTCTTGAACCCGGCCAACGATGACGTTAAGGTGACGCGAACCAAATAAGTGCATCGGGCTGCGCCCGTGTGCGGAGGCGTGAGATGGCTCAACGACTTTTCGGAACGGACGGCCTGCGCGGCACGGTCAACACCTGGCCCATGACGGTGGATGTGGCCCTGCGCCTCGGGCTTGCCGCCGGGGTGCGCTTCCGGCGCGGACCGCACAGGCACCGGGTGGTCATCGGCAAGGATACGCGCCTTTCCGGCTACATGTTCGAGTCGGCGCTCACGTCGGGCCTGTGCGCCTCGGGGATGCACGTCATCATGACCGGGCCGCTCCCCACGCCGGCTATTTCCTTCCTCACGCGCAACATGCGCGCCGACCTCGGCGTGGTCATCTCCGCCTCGCACAATCCCTTTTATGACAACGGCATCAAGTTTTTCGACGCGGACGGCTACAAGCTCCCGGACCAGACGGAAAACGAGATTGCGGCCATGGTGCTGGACCCGGACTTTGCCTGGCCCTATCCCGACGAGCGCAGCATCGGCCGCGCCACCAAGATCGAGGACGCCGGGGGCCGCTACATCGTCTATACCAAGAGCTGCTTCCCCACGCACCTCACCCTCTCCGGGCTGCGGATCGTGGTGGACTGCGCCAATGGCGCGAGCTACAAGGTGGCGCCGCTGGCGCTGGAGGAGCTCGGGGCCGAGGTGTTCCGCATCGGCACTTCCCCGGACGGCACCAATATCAACGACCACTGCGGCTCGCTCTACCCCGAGGTGGTGGCCGCCAAGGTGCGCGAGCTCAGGGCCGACGTGGGCCTCGCACTGGATGGCGACGCGGACCGCCTCATCGTGGTGGACGAGCGCGGAACCATCCTCGACGGCGACCAGCTCATGGCGCTGTGCGCGCAATCCATGATGGCGCGCGGGGAGCTCCCCAACAACCTGCTGGTGGCCACGGTGATGAGCAACCTCGCGCTGGAGATATTCATGCGCGAGCATGGCGGTACGCTTCTGCGCGCGCCCGTGGGCGACCGCTATGTGGTGGAGGCCATGCGCCGCGAGGGGGCCATGCTCGGCGGCGAGCAGTCGGGACACCTCATCTTCCACCATTACAGCACCACGGGCGACGGCCTCTTGGCCGCGCTCCAGATACTGCGCATCATGCGGGAAAAGGAAAAGCCGCTTTCCGAGCTCGCGGGCCTGCTCACGCCCTTCCCGCAATGCCTCGTCAACGTGCATGTGGAAAAGCGGCTGCCCTTTGAGGAAAGGCCCGCCATCGCCGAAGCCGTCGCCAAGGTAGAGGCCGAGCTTGCGGGCCGGGGCCGCGTGCTTTTGCGCTATTCGGGGACGGAAGCCCTCTGCCGGGTCATGGTGGAGGGGGAAAACGCCGACAAGGTGCGCCAGTACGCCCACGACCTCGCCGACGTGGTGCAACGGGAACTGCGCTAGGGCGGCGCTTCCGCGGCGTGGCCCAGACGGGGGCGCCTCATCCCGCACAGGTACCGCCGGGAGACGCAGCGCCGATGTACCCTGAACGACTGCCGGCCGTCCGGCTCACTCCTCGTTGCGGGGCGGCAGAACCCGGCCGCCGTCCTCCAGCCGCTTGAGATACTTGTCGCGGCACTCGTAGCTGCAAAAATAGCGGACGTTCTCGCCGTCGCGCACCGAGATGGCGCTGTCCACGGCCACATAGGTGCCGCATTCCGGGTCCCTGACCATTTCCCCGGCAGCCACCTTGCGCTCCAAGTCGGCGGCATCCTCCTCTTCCCCGGCCTTTTTCTTTTTCAGGAAATCATTGGCGAAAAGCCGATAGAGGGCGTAGCCGGCGACGATGAGTATCAGCCATTTCCACATGGTCCTGCTCCTTTACGGGATGGGGGCCGTCATGCCGACTGGCCGCCCGGCACCTCATCCTTAACATACAGCCTGCGGCGCGTCATTGGAAAATTTTCCCATCGCATAGCCTGTAGGGGAGCGACCGCAAAGCCTCGGCGAGGGGGACGCCCTCCACCAAGAGCCCCGGAGCCACGTCAAGGAGCGGCACGAGCACAAAGGCCCGCCGCAAGAGCCGCGGATGCGGCAGCGTGCAGTCCGGCCAGTCGCAGCGCTCCTCCCCGAAGATGAGCAGGTCAAGGTCGATGACGCGCGGGCCGAAACGCAAGGCCGGGTCGCGCACGCGGCCCATGTGGGCCTCCTGTGCCAGCAGAGCCGCCACCAGCGCGCGCGGCCGCCAGGAGGCGTCAAGCTCCAGTTTCAGGACCTGATTGAGGAACCAGGGCTGGTCGGCATAGTCCTGCGGCTCGGTGGCGTACACGGGCGAAGCTGCAGCGACCTTGATTCCCGGAAGCTGTCCCAGACGCTCCACCGCTTCGGCCAGCATCTGCCGGGCGGTGTCGCAGTTAGAGCCCAGGCTCACATAGGCGATGGTCGGACTCTTCATTCTCGTCATTCCTTTCCCTTGCGACATGGCGCCCGAGTATAGTCAGTCCCCCCGTCCACGCCAAGGGCCACCCTCTTGCCCGCGGCAGCCTTCAGGGCTAGCATGTGCCGCATGACCGCCGGACCAAATCCCGAAGGGCGCTCGTCGCGTCTCGCCCGTCTGCTGCCGCAATGGCTGGACCATCTGCTCGCACAGCGGGGCCTTTCGCCGCGCACGGTGGAGGCCTATGGCCGGGACGTGGAGAATTTTTTCCTCTATGCGGCCGAAGCGGAGGACGAGGGTGAGCCCCGGGGCGAAGGCCCCTTCCCCGATAGCCGCGATCTTTTTCTCTATCTCGCGTGGATGCGGGGCCGCGGCAACACGGGGCGCACCCTGGCGCGACGGCTTTCTGCCTTGCGCGCCTTTTTTGCCTATGCGGTGGAGGAAGGCGTCCTCGACGCCAACCCGGCAGCGCTGGTGGAAAATCCGCATCTTCCGCAGCACTTGCCCGAAGTCCTGAGCCGGGAAGAGATGGAGCGGCTGCTCGCCCTCCCGGACATGGAGAGCAAGAACGGCCGGCGGGAGCGCTGTATGCTCGAGCTCCTCTATGCGGCCGGTTTGCGCGTGTCCGAGCTGTGCGGCCTCACCGTGGGGGACCTGGACCTCCAGGCCGGGCTTGTGCGCGTATTCGGCAAGGGCGCCAAGGAGCGCCTCGTGCCCCTGCACGGGCTCGCCGTGCGTCTCCTCGACGAGTATCTGCGCTCCTGGCGTCCCCTCTTCCGGCCTGCGGGCAACCACCTCTTTGTCAACAGGGCGGGCGCGCCCCTGAGCCGCCAGTTCATCTGGAAGCGCATCAAGGCGCTGGCACTCGAGGCGGGCATCCGGCGGCCCATTTCGCCGCATACCTTCCGGCACTCCTTCGCCACGCACCTACTCGAGGGCGGCGCGGACCTGCGCGCGGTGCAGACCCTGCTCGGCCATGCGGACATCAGCGCCACAGAAATCTACACCCATGTGCAGGCCGAGCGCCTGCGCGGCATCCATCGCCGCTTCCATCCGCGCAGCGTGTCATAACCGCAGGAACCAGCCATGACAACTTCCGGCATGCCCACTTCCGGGCGCACCCTCATCACCTGCCATGCCAATGCCGATTTTGACGCCTTTGCGGCCATGCTCGCGGCGCGCAGGCTCTATGCGCCCTGCTCCCTGCTCTTTCCGGGCACGCAGGAGCGCGGGCTGCAAAAGCTCGTGGGCTCGCTCGACCCCGCGGCCTACAACCTCGTGGAGAGCGAGGACATCCACTGGGAGGACTATGACCGCCTCGTGCTCGTGGATACGCGCCAGAAGAGCCGCGTGCCCCATGTGGCGCAGCTCCTCGAGCGCCCCGGCGTCCGCGTCGAGGCCTGGGACCATCACCCGGACTCCGCGGACGACATCCCGGCGGACATCGTTCACCTTTCGCACGCGGGCGCCGTGACCACGAGCCTCGCGCTGGCCCTGCGCGAGCGGGGGATGCGCCCCACCGCGGAGGAAGCGACGCTCCTCGGGCTGGGCATTTACGGCGATACGGGCTCCTTCACCTATTCCTCCACCACCGGGGAGGATTTCGAGGCCGCCGCGTGGCTTTTAAGCCTGGGCATGGATGTCAACCAGATCAACGAAATGGCGGCCCATGAGCTCACGAGCCAGCACATCCACGCGCTCAACAGCCTGCTGGAGTCCGCGCGCACCTATCTTGTCAACAATGTGCCCGTGGTGCTGGCCGAAGTTTCGCTGGAGCACTATCTGGGGGATTTTGCGCACCTCGCCCACAGGCTCATGGAAATGGAAAAATTCACGGTGCTCTTCGCCATCGGGCTCATGGGCGACCGTATCCAGGTGGTCGCGCGCAGCCGCAGCGACGCCGTGAATGTGGGCGACATCTGCAAGGAGCTCGGGGGCGGCGGCCATGTCTACGCCGCCTCGGCCTCGGTGCGCTCCAAGATGATCACCGAGGTGCGCGAGACCATCCTGCGGCGCCTTTATGACCAGGCCAATCCCGAAAAAAATGCGGGCGAATACATGTCCTCCCCCGCGGTGGGCATCGAGGCGGAGGCGACACTGCGCGAGGCCGACGAGCTCATGCTCCACTTCGGGCTCAAGGCCGTGCCCGTGTTCCAGCCCGGGACACGCACATGCGTGGGCCTGCTGGACGCGCAGACGGCCTCTCGCGCGCGGGCACACGGCCTCGGGGACGAACCCGTGTGCGAGTACATGAAGCGGCGCGTCCATATGCTGCCGCCCGAGGCGGGCATCAAGGAGCTCACCGATGTCATCGTGGGCGAGCGCCAGCGGCTCGTGCCCATCGTCAGGGACGATGCCGTGGTGGGCGTGGTGACGCGCACGGACCTCATCAATGTGTTCGCGAGCGAGGCCGGGCGGCTCCCCTCCCCGCGCGAAAACGGCAAGACGCACAATGTGAGCAAGCTCATCCGTGACCGCCTGCCGAAGCAGACGCAGGACCTGCTCCACCTTGCGGGCGAGACGGGCAAGCGCCTCGGGCTGCCGGTCTATGCGGTGGGGGGCTTTGTGCGCGATCTTTTGCTCGATGTGCCCAATCAGGATATGGACCTCGTGGTGGAGGGCAACGGCATCGCCTTCGCCCGGGCCCTTGCCGAGACCCTGGGCGGCCGCGTGCGCGAGCACCAGAAATTCCTCACCTCGGTGGTCATCTTCAAGGATGCCGAGGGGCGGGAAAAGCGCATCGATGTCGCCACGGCCCGGCTGGAATATTATGAATACCCCGCGGCGCTTCCCACGGTAGAGCTTTCCTCCATCAAGATGGACCTCTTCCGCCGCGACTTCAGCATCAATTCCCTTGCCGTGCGCCTCGACAGCGAGCCCTTCGGGCAACTGGTGGATTTTTTCGGGGGGCGCCGCGACATCAAGGACCGCCTCATCCGCGTGCTCCACACCCTGAGCTTTGTGGAGGACCCGACCCGCTGCCTGCGCGCCGTGCGCTTTGAACAGCGCTACCAGTTCCGCATCGGGCCGGGCACGGAAAAGCTCATCCGCAACATCCTCCCCATGCACCTTCTGGACAAGCTCTCGCCTGCAAGGATTTTCAATGAATTCCGCCATATCTGCAATGAGGAGGAGGCGGACGCCTGCTTCGTGCGCCTCGACGAGCTCGGCATCCTCCAGGCGCTTTCCCCGCATCTGGCGCTCAATCCGGGCAAGCGCGCACTGCTCCGCAGGCTCAAGGAGGTGCTTGCCTGGTATCGGCTGCTCTATTTTGAGGAAGCGGCGCAGCCGTGGCTGCTCTATTTCCTCGGCTTAAACCGTCACTTGAACTATGCCGATACCTCGGTCAACTATGCGCGCCTGGGCCTGCCCCATGCCCGGCGCGGCGAGATCATGCGCCAGCGGGAGCTCATGCGCATGGCGCGGCCAAAGCTCGAGGCCTGGCAGGCGGCTGCAGATAACGGCAACGCCCGGGTGAGCGAGCTCTGCGACCTTTTGCAGCCGCTTCCGCTGGAGTTCCTGCTTTATCTCATGGCCGAGGACGAGGACGCGCGCCTCGAAAAGACGCTCTCGCGCTACATCACCCAATGGCGCAGGGAAAAGGCCGACATCACCGGGGAGGACCTGCGCCGCATGGGCCTTGAGCCCGGACCTGCTTTCGGGCGCCTTCTGGCGAGCGCCCTGCGCGCCAAGCTGGACGGGGAGGCCCCGACGGCCCAGGCCCAGCTTAAGCTCGCAGCCACGCTGGCCGCGGCGGAAAAGGACGCCGCGGAGGAGGACGCCCCGTAGACGCCGCGGGCGCACGGGCATTTCAAGGCTTGCCCCGCTTGCGGTGAGCGTGTATACTTCCCAACTATGAAACAACTCTGGGCTCCCTGGCGTATCGACTACATCCTCGGCCCCAAGCCCGATGAGTGCGTCTTTTGCCTGCCCGAAGGCACGGAGGAGGACGCGGAGCGGCTCGTGCTCCATCGCGGGGCGTCCAGTTTTGTCATCATGAATAAGTTTCCCTACAATAACGGGCATATCATGGTCTGCCCGTATCGGCACGTCATGGCGCTGGAAGATTTGACGGATGCGGAGTCGCGCGAGATCATGGTGCTTCTCCAACGCTGCACGAAAATCCTCAAGCGTCACTTCAACTGCCAGGGCATCAATGTGGGCCTTAATCAGGGCGAGGCCGCGGGCGCGGGCATCCGCGAGCACCTGCACTTCCACCTCGTTCCCCGCTGGAACGGGGATTCCTCCTTCATGGCCGTCATGGACGAGGTGCGCACCATGCCTCAGCACCTCAGCGAAACCTATGCCGCGCTTTTGCCCTATTTTCGCGCTTCCGGGCCGTCCGTCGCGGGGAATGGCTCCCCGGAGGGACAGGCCGCCCAATAGAACGGACGGGGCCGGGAGCCGCGCGGGCCAAGCCCCTCGCGGAGCCGAGCTTCGGAAAAACCGGAGTCAGTTCCTGCCGCAAGGAGAATCGTATGCGCTACCTCAAGGCCCTTGTGCTCGCCATCCTCATCTTTCTGGCGCTGGTGTTCTTTTTCCAGAACCAGACCGCCCTTTCCCAGCAGCTTGAGCTGTCGCTGAACCTCTTCTTCATCCCGCCCATGAAGTCCATTCCGCTGCCCTTCTATTTCCTGGTGATAGCAGCCTTCTTCGTGGGCGCCCTGCTCTCGCTGGCGCTGCTCTTCTGGGACCGCTGCAACACCTCGGCCAAGCTCGTCAAGTCCCGCTGGCGTATCACCTCTCTGGAAAAGGAACTCGCCAAGCTGAAGAAGGACATCACGGGCGAGAGCGCAAGCGTCAAGTCCTCCTTCTTCCACCGCAAGGACAAGGCCGCCCCGGCAGCACCCGCCATTCCCGCGGCTGACGCCCCCGCCGCCAAGGATTCCGGCGACGCCGCCAACGCCTAGTTTTCCTGCCCTGTGACGGGCCGCCCCCGTGGCCGGCCCCACGGGGACAGGTCCCCCACAGCACGGGGCGTCATCCCCGGCAGCTTGCGGCCATGCCAGAACTTCCGCAAAAACTCACGCCCATGCTTGAGCAGTATCTGGGCATCAAGGCTGAATACCCTGATGCCCTGCTCATGTATCGCATGGGCGATTTTTATGAGCTCTTCTTTGAGGACGCAGCCACGGCCTCGCGCGAGCTCCAGATCGCCCTCACGAGCCGCGGCAAGGATGGCGGCAACGCCTACCCCATGTGCGGCGTGCCCTGGCATGCCGCCCAGAGCTATATGGCGCAACTGGTAGACCGCGGCTACAGCGTCGCCATCTGCGACCAGGTGGAAGACCCCAGGGACGCCAAGGGCATCGTCAAGCGCGCCGTCACCTGCGTCCTCACCCCGGGAACGGTGCTTGACGACGCCAATCTTGGCGGCCGCAGCCACAACTATCTCGGCGCTGTCTGTGAGAACGCGAGCGCCGGACGCTACGCCTTTGCCTGGGCCGAGGTTTCCACCGGGCAATGGTCCGGCGTGGAGTTCAGAAAAGAGGCCGACCTCTGGCAATGGGTGCAGAAGCTCGCGCCCAGGGAGCTCCTCGTGCCGGAGGGCCTCAGCCTGCCGCCGCGCTGCCTTTTGGAGGGTATCCGGCTCGTGCGCATCCCGGTGCAGCATTTCGAGCCGAAGCGCGCTGCGGAGCGGGTGCTCACGGCGCAGGGCGTGCAGGAGGCTGCCGCCCTGGGGCTGGAGGGCAAGGAAACCCTCATGCGCGCCTGCGGGGGCCTGCTCGCGTATCTGGAGCAGACGCAAAAGCGCGACCCCGAGCATCTCATGCCCTTCCGACCGCTCAACCTCGGCCGCCGCCTGCTGGTGGACGAGATAACCGAGCGCAATCTCGAGATTTTTGTCCGCCTCAACGGGCATAGGGGCAAGGGCACACTGCGCCACACCCTCGACATGACCATGACCCCCATGGGCGGCCGCTTTCTGGAGGATATGCTCCACCATCCCTGGCGGGAGCTTACGCCCATTCGCCGCATTCAGGAGGCCGTGGCCTATTTCCATGACAATGACGAGGTCAGGGCCGCCACGCGCGCGGCTCTGGACAAGGTCTATGACCTTGAGCGCCTTTCCACGCGCATCAGCCTCAACCGCAGCTCCCCCAAGGACTTCATTGCCCTGCGCGAAAGCCTGGGGGCGCTCCCCGCGGTTCGCTGCGCCCTCATCCGCCCGCAGGAGGGGCGCTATCTCACGGAAAAGGAGGCCACTGGCGACACGCTCCCCGAACCCCTCTATGAGCTCCTGAAGGTCTGGGATGACCTCGATGATCTGGCCGCCCTGCTCCAGTCGGCGCTTGTGGATGACCCGCCAGCCGTCATCACCGATGGCGGTCTTTTCCGGCAGGGCTTCCATGCGGGGCTCGACGCGCTGCTGGACCTCGTGGAAAATGGCGAGCAAAAGCTCCAGCGCCTGCTGGAGGAAGAGCAGCGCAAAACCGGCATAAACAGGCTCAAGCTCGGTTACAACCGGGTTTTCGGCTATTATTACGAAATTTCACGGGCGGCCGGCTCGGCCCCTCCGCCGGAGCATTTCATCCGCCGCCAGACGCTCGTCAATGCCGAGCGCTTCACCACCGAAGAGCTCAAGCATCTGGAGGAAGAGCTCCTCTCCGCGGCAGACAAGCGCAAAAGCCTTGAATACCAGATATTCCAGGACCTGCGCGCCCATGTGGCCGCCCAGCGGGAGCGGCTCGTGCATATGGCGGACCTGCTCGCGCATCTTGACTACTGGCAGTGCCTTGCCGAAGTCGGGCGCCGCAATGGCTGGACACGCCCCACGCTCACCGAGGACACGGGGCTCGACATCCGCGGCGGGCGGCATCCCGTGGTGGAGGCCATGGTCGGGAGCGCCAACTTTGTCCCCAATGACCTGCACCTCGACAAGCAGCACCGTCTGTGCCTGCTCACCGGGCCTAACATGGCGGGAAAGTCCACCATCCTCCGGCAGGTGGCGCTCATCTGCCTGCTCGCGCAAATGGGCTCGCTGGTCCCGGCCGAGGAGGCCACCATCGGCCTGGTGGACCGCCTGTTCTCGCGGGTGGGGGCCTCGGACGACCTTGCGCGCGGCCAGAGCACCTTCATGGTGGAAATGATGGAGACCGCGCGCATCCTGCGCCAGGCCACGCGCCGCAGCCTTGTCATCCTTGACGAAATCGGCCGCGGCACCAGCACCTTTGACGGCATGGCGCTGGCCTGGGCAGTGGTTGAGGACCTCGCCGGGCGTGGCGGCGGCGAGCTGCGCACGCTTTTTGCCACGCATTATCACGAGCTCACGGCGCTCGAAGGGCGCATCCCCGGCGTCTTCACCATGAATATCGCCATCCGGGAGCACAATAACGACATCCTTTTTCTCCATAAGCTCGTGCCCGGCCCCTCTGACCGCAGCTATGGCGTGGAGGTGGCGCGGCTTGCCGGCGTGCCCGTGCCCGTGGTGCAGCGCGCCCGGGCCATCCTCAGCGCGCTGGAAAAGAGCCGGGAGAGTGGCCGCAAGAACCTCGTGGCCGCGTCCCTGACCCTGCCGGGCGTGGACATGGCTGGCCCCGCTTCCGGGAGCGCCGACAACCACGAGGCACAGGATGACCGCACCAAGACTGCCCCGCCCCACCCCCTGCTGCGGCTGCTTGGCGAGCTCTCCCCCGAGGAATTGAGCCCCTTGGAGGCGCTGAAGCTGCTCATGGAGTGGAAACAGCGCTGGGGCCAGGATGAGGCCAATGGCGGAGGCGAGAGCGCATGAACGGCGAGTGGTCCATCATCGGGGCCATTGCCGAGCGCCGCATACAGGAGGCGCAGGAACGCGGGGATTTTGATGACCTGCCCGATGCCGGGCGCCCCCTGCACCTTGAGGACATGAGCCATGTGCCCCCGGAATTGCGCATGGCCTATACCATCCTGCGCAATGCCGACTGCCTGCCCCCGGAGCTTGCCGAGCGCAAGGAAATCCAGAAGCTCGCCGACCTGCTGGAGGGTTGCGAGGACGAGCGCGAGCGCGTGCGCCAGATGGAGCGGCTGCGCTTCCTCATTCTGCGCACCCGGATGCGACACAACCGCTCCCTCCTCCTGGAGGAACACGACGCCTATTATGACAGGTTCCTGGCTCTCCTCGACAGTGGCATCAAGGGCGCGAAGCCGGAAAAATGAAGCTGGCTATCATGCCGCCCAAAAGCCCCATTTTGAGCGGCACAAACGCCCGAAAGCCCCGGAAACGCTATCTGTCCGTTTCCGGGGCTTTCAGTTTCCGCATGACAGCGTAAGGCCCCGCTCTTCCGGGCGGGGCCTTGATGTTCAGGTATTTATCGGCTCTCAGGCCTCGATTTCCCGCGCCTTGACCATGGCCTTGGCCTGCTCCTCAAAGTCCTTGAAGCCCGCCTGGTGCAGGGCGTCCAGCACCGTATCGTCCCAGTTCCAGGTGGCGTAGATGACGGGCTTGTGGAAGGTTGCGCGGAAGTTTTGCAGTTCCGCGCGGTAGAAGTCCTCCTTGGGCGTGTCCAAATGCTCGCGCAGCTGCTCGTGGCGGCGCTGGAGCTCGCCTTCGTACCATTCCTGGATGTCCTGCGGCTCGGTGTACTTCTTGAGGATATGTCCGTAGCCCGAATTTTCCATGAGCTCGGAAAGGCGCTTGTGGTGCTGCCTGGTCAGCCACTGGCCAAGCTGCGAGGTGGGGATGTTTTCTTCTTCCACCGCGTTGATGTCGAAAACGGTCTGGTAATAGGTGTCCGGCACCACCGAGGCCGACGTGATGCCCGCAATGGCCACGAGCCCGCGCAAAATGACGCTGTTGGAAACGCCCTGCCCGCAGAAGCCCACCTTCTTGCAGTATTTCTGCCCGGTGAAGATGCTGACGAGGATGGCCCAGACCACGGCCGGGTCCTCCTCGTCATAGATGTGCGACAGGCGCGAATTGTCGCGGTCCGTGGCGAGCACCATCTGCGTCATGTCGTTGGAGCCGATGGAGAAGCCGTCGAACTCGCTGATGAACTGCTTGGCAAGGATGGCGTTGGACGGCAGTTCCGACATGAGGATAATCTTGAGGCCGTCCTGCCCGCTCTTGAGCTTGTGCACCTGGTCGAGGTAGCAGCGCATGGAGCGGCCTTCCTCCAGCGTGCGCACAAAGGGCAGCATGATGCGCAGGTTGCTCCCGCCATAGACGCCGCGCGCAAGCTTGAAGGCCTCGATCTCCCAGTCGTGGATATTGCGCGAGACGCCGCGGAAGCCCAGCATGGGGTTGGCTTCCTGGTGCTCAAAGAGATTGCCGCCCAAAAGGTTGCGGTATTCGTTGCTCTTGAAGTCCGTGGTGCGGTAGGTGATGGGCTTGCCGTAAAAGGCCATGGCAAAGAGGGCCAGGTTCTGCGCCAGGGTCTGGACATAGTGCTCCTTGCCGGTGCGGAAGCCGCGCGACTTGATGATGGCGCGGATCTTGTCCGGCAGGTTGCGGATGTCGTCCATCTCCTTCTTCAGGCCGGAGCGCAGGCTCACCTCCTCGCGCAGGTGGCGGATATTCTCAAGCACGCGGACGACGGTGGGCAGGTCCTTGACGCGCTCCACATGCGCCTCCACACTGGCCTCGATTTCCGCGGCGCGCTTGGGCGCTTCGGGGTCGGTCGAGGACAGCAGGGCCAGCTCATCGTCATAGCCCATGATGATGCGCACATGGTCGGCGAGGTTGGCCGAGGTCTTGAGCACCTCGATGCGGCGCGAGGCCATTTCCATATGCTGGTCGAGCTTGTGGTCGAGCTCGCGCATCTTGCGGTGCTGGAGCAGGACTTCGTCGGAGGTCAGGTTCTTGTCCGAGTCCGCCAGCTTGGCGAGCTCGGCGGCAAGGCCTGTGATTTCGCCCACATATTCGCGCAGGTTGAAATTGATGACAATGAGCCCGGCTGCCAGCTGCTCGCGGAGTATCTTGGAAAGGCGGTTTTCCAGCTCCTTCGACTTGGCTTCCACCACCACGTCCAGCTCGCCGTTGTCAAAGGCCTCCAGCGCCTGCGGGTGGATGCCGATATTGCCGAGCATGAACTCCGCGCGCAAAAGGCCCACCTCGAACTGCGGATAGTTACGCAGCCGCGAAAGGAAGAGCGCCTGCCCCACATCGGCGAGCACGAGGCCCACTTTTGTCTTGGTGATGGGGAGCTTGGCGATGTCCATCTCACCCCCCATCTGGTGCAGGGGCAGAAGGCCGCGATAGACGCGACCGCGCGTGCCGTCCACGGTGACGTCCGAGCCGTCCAGCGCGCGAAGCACCTCCACCCGCTGGATACCGATGACCGCCGCGATACCGAGCTCGCGCGAGGTGATGGCCGCGTGGCTCGTGTCGCCGCCCACATCCGCCATGATGGCCGAGGCCACGCGCATCCCCGGCACCATGTCCGGGTCCGTGCGCTCGGCGGCGAGCACATCGCCCTTGTTCACCTTGTTGAGCTCCAGGGCGGAGCGCAAGAAGCGCACCGTGCCCTGCCCGGCTCCGCGGGAGGCGCCGTTGCCCTCAACCAGGATTTCCGCCTGCGCGGCCGCCTTGGGGTCAACCTCCATGCGGCGCATGAAGATGGTGGTGGGATGCAGCTCCAGCTCCTCATTCCAGCGGGTCTCCGGGCGGGCCTGCACGAACCAGAGCCTGTCATTGGCGTCGATGCAGAATTCCGTATCCATGATCATGCCGCCATAGGCGCGGCTGACAGCGCGCACGCCCTTGGCCACGCGCTCGGCCTGGCTCAGGGAGAGCGCCCAGCGCAGGGCCTCGAGCTCGGGCACGGGCACTTCGCGCGTGCCGCCCTTCTCGTCATAGACGATCTTCATGTCCTTGCAGCCCATCTGGCGGATGACCACTTCGCTGCCGTCATCGCGCTGAAAGACATAGAGCTTGTCGGGCGTCACCTTGCCGCCCACCACGGCCTCGCCGAGGCCGTAGCTCGCATCGATGCTGACGAGGTCCTTGCGGTTGGTGCCGCGGCAGCCCGTGGCCGTATCTGCGGAAAAGGCCGTGCCGGAAATGACCGGGTTGATCATCTGCATCATGCAGACGGAAAGGGAGGTGTTCTCGATGGCCCACTCTTTCTTGGCGGTCTCGGCGATGGAATCGTCGCCGGTTTCCTCGGCCTTGGCGAGGGCGTCAAGAATGGCCTCGCGGCGGTAGGTCATGGAGCGGAGATTATAGGCCGAGGCGCAATCCCAGTGGTAGGCCTCCGCCACATGGTCCGGCCCGACCATGTTGAGGTAGGTGTCCTGCAAACCCGCGAAGGCTTTCTTGCGCGAATCCTCGCCGGCGGCCGAGGAGCGCACGGCCACGGGCGTCATGTCGTCGCCGTTTTCCTCGCAGATGGCCTTGTAGGCGCCGCGCACGGCCTCGTCCACCTCGGGCGGCAGGTCCACCGAAAGGATGGCCGCCTGCACGAGCACCGAGCGCTTGCGGAGCTGGTCGATGCCCTCGGGGGAGGTGGCGAAGCCTTCCACGATATTGTTGATGAAGGTGCGCAGCTTGGTGTGCGCCTCCTCGCCGGAGGCCTTGGCCGCTTCATGGGCCTGTTTGCCGAGCTGGCGCACGAATTTCTGGAGGAAGTCCGGGTCGCCATTGATTTCCGGGTCAAGCCAGTCGATGCGGCCGTATTCCTTGTCCACCACGGAGCGGACGATGCGGCCGTTCACCTTGGTTTCGTCGAGCAGCTTGTGGAAGGCCACGGACGAAATGGCCCGGAAGTGCGGGGCCTGGATGCCGTCGATCTCGCTGATGAGCGCGGTATTGTAGTTTTTGCCGCCAACTAGGAGTTCAGCATCCGGGCCGATCCCAACGATGTCGGCGCCGGTGAGGACGAGCTTTTTTTGGACCGCATCGCCGGAATGGCTCTTGGACTTGGATTGCGTGGCTTTGGCAGTCTTGGCCATGACTTCCTCCGTGGTGGAAAACGCGCTGGAGATTGAACCAAGAATATACGCGGATGCGGAATCTGTCCACAAAAACCCGGCCGGGGCCGCTTTTTCCGCACCGCGCAAAAACGCCCACCCTCATGGGGTGGGCGTTTCGGAACCGGCTCAGTCCGCCGAAAGGCGTGTGCCGCAGGACGGGCAGAAACGCATGGACTCCGCCGGGATGGGCTGGCCGCAGGCCTCGTTGGGGCACAATCTCGGCACCGGCCCGAGCTCCACAATGAGCTCGCCCTCGTGCACGGAGACCATCTGCTTGCTTTCCTTGAAGTCCGCGGTTTTCAGCACGCGCTTGACGATACCGTCCACCGGGGCCAGCACCGCCTTCTCCTGCTTCATGATGGAGACGTTGAAGAGTTCCTCGCCGGCCTTCACCACGTCCCCCGGATGCACATACATGACCCAGAGGTCGCCGTTGCTCGGCGAGGCCACTTCGTAAGGGTCATTGGGGTCGGCCATGGGAACGCCCTGCCCCTTGGTGGAGGTGGGCTCCGCCACCTGCACCTCGCAGCTCATGAACTCGGAGTCGAGCACATAGCGGCAAATGGCCATGCCCGCCTCGTTGGGCCGCGAGATGCTGAGGAGCAGCAGGTGGTGGGGCTTGCCGCTCGTATCCGTGAAGTTGAGGTCCTGCCCCACCTTCATGCCCTCGAACCAGACATCCAGCGGCAGGTTGTTGGGGTCGCCGTACTTGGCGCGGAACTGGATGGTCTTGAGCGCATCCGCCGGATGGTTCAGGTAAAGGATGAACTCTTCCGCATTGGGCGGCCGCTTGAGGATGTCGGCACAGGCGCGTTCCTCGGCGGCGAGGTTGATGTCCGTCAGGGATTCCAGCGGCGAGGCCTCGGTGCGGGCGGCAATGGCGGCCTTCCAGTCCGTGCCGAAAGCGCTTTCATAGACCCAGTCGGCCGGGAAGCCCAGCGGGAGCCTACCGAACTTGCCCAAAAGCAGGTTGCGGAAGGCGTCGTTGCAATCCTGATAGATAGAGAGGCGCGCCTTTCGCATCTCGGGCGAAAGCTCGGCCTCGGGCGTGCGCGTCACCTCCCCCAACACTTCGAGAAGGTAGCGCACCTCTTCCTCGCCGCCGCGCTTCCACGCGCCCGTCACGGCCAGAAAGGCCGTATTCCAGGTGATTTGCGAGCCCGGCGTCACGTCATGGTAGCGCACGATCTGGCGGCTGCCCTCGAGGAACTTGAGCATATAGGGCAAAAGGTGGATATAGCCCTGCTTCATGGCCCCTTCCTGCGAGGAGGAAGTGGCCCCGCCGGGCATCCCGTGCAGGGTGACGTCATGGTCGATGCCCTGGAAGTACGGCGCGCAATAGCGGTCATAATAGGGCATGATCTGCTTGCAGACGAAGTTGGCGTCGCGGATGGCCTCTTTGTTCAAGTGACACTTGAGGCCCAGCTCGTCCTCGAGGTAGGCCATGGTGGAGAGCACGTCGCCCTGCCCGTAGGAGCGCACGGCCGCGCCGAGGCCCACGTCGAGGATATGCGCGCCCGCCTTGGCCGCCGCGCCCACGGCGGGCACGAAGAGGCCGTCCGTGTAGTGGCGGTGGTAGTGGAGCACAAGCTCGGGCCACTCCTTGCGCAGGGCCGTCACAAGCTCGGTCATGAAACGGGGCGGGCACACGCCGGCCATGTCCTTGAGGCCGAGGATGATGTTGCGGACGGCCACCTTCCGGTCCACACCCATGATGTCGGCGGACATGTCGATCATGGCCCGGGCCACGTCCACATAGTGCGGGATGTCGAAGCCCTTGGTCCACGAAAGGGAGATGGCGGGCTCGAAGATGACGTCCTTGCGCGAGAGCACCACTTCGGCCAGCGGCCGCATGTTCTCCACATGGTTGAGGAAGTCGAAACAGCGCACCACCTGGTAGCAGTCGCAGATCATCTCGCCCGTGGCGCGCATGAGGTTGCGCGGCTGCGGCGTATAGCCGAGCACATTGGTGGAGCGCACGAGAAGCTGCTTGAAGGTCTTGGGCGCGAACTGGTTCCACTCCCGCGCTTCGGTGAAGGGATAGGTCATGTTGCCGAGCATGGCCACATGGAAGTGGGCGCCGCCGCCGTTCTCGATGGAGAAATAGCCCACATTGTCGAGATAGGGGCCGATGAGCCGGTCCTCGGCAAGGCGGAAGCGGTTGCCGGAATTGGACTGCGTGAAGTCGCGCGGCGTGGTGTCCGTAAAGTGGATGTAGTCCGAGTCGCGGATATAGTCGAGGGTGGCGAGCCTGTCCCCGTGCGGATAGGGGGAGGGCCTGCGCCGCACCGAGGGGCTGATGGGCGGCAGCACCGGGGCGAAAGGCCCGAGGGCCGGGGTGGTTATGGAGCGGTATTCGCCGAGCTGCACATAGGGATTGTAGCCTTTGGCCGAAATCTCGGCCACGAGGCGCGCGAGCCGCTCCCCTTCCGGCGCGATGTCCGTATAGTGCATGAGCTCCGGGTGGTCGGCGATGAAGTTGGTGTTGATCTCGCCGCGGCGGAACTCCGGCTGCTTGATGACCTTGCGGAAGAAGGGAATGGTGGTCTTGATGCCGCCGATGACATATTCGCCGAGCGCGCGGTCCATGATGCCGAGGGTCTTTTCCCAGTCATGGGAAAAGGCGATGAGCAGCGAACCCGCAGAATCGTAGTTGGCCGGGAACTCGTAACCCGCGCTGATGTTGGAGTCGAGCCGTACGCCCGGGCCGCCGGGCGAGACATAGCGGGAAATGAGGCCCGAATTGGGTGCGAAATTGTCCTGCGGGTTCTCGCAGTTGATGCGCACCTGCATGGCGCTGTAAGTGGGCAGAAGCTCGGACTCGCGGTAGCGCAGCTCCGCGCCGAAGGCCACGGCGATCTGCTCCTCCACGAGGTCGATGCCGTAGCGACATTCGGTGATGCCGTGCTCCACCTGCAGGCGGGTGTTGACCTCGATAAGGTAGGGTTCGCCATCAGGCGTGATGAGAAATTCCACCGTGGCGAGCGAATGATAGCCCACATCGCGCACGAGGCGGCGCGCATAGTCCTTGAGGCGCTCGCGCAATTCCGGCGTCACGCCGGGCCAGGGCGACGGCGTGATCTCGATGAGCTTCTGGTGGTTGCGCTGCACCGTGCAGTCGCGCTCGTCAAAGGCGAACACATTGCCGTACATGTCGGCAATGACCTGGATTTCGATATGCCGCACATCGGCCAGGAACTTTTCCACAAAAAGGCGCGGATTGCCGAAGGAGGCCTGGGCCATGGAGGAGGCCTTGAAAAAGGCGTCCTCCAGCTCCGCCTCGTTGTGGATGGCGAAGATGCCGCGGCCGCCGCCCCCGCCCTCGGCCTTGAGCATGATGGGAAGGCCGATCTCCTTGATGAGCTGGCGGGCCGTGGCAATGTCCACCGCGCCGTCGGAGCCGGGAACCACCGGGATGCCCAGCTTGCGCGCCACGGCGCGGGCCTGCACCTTGTTGCCGAGGAGGTTCATTGCCTCGGCGGTGGCCCCGATAAAGGTGATGCCCGCCTCCTTGCAGCGCTGAGGGAAACGCGTGTCCTCGGAGGCGAAGCCCCAGCCGGGATGGATGCCGACCACACCGCGGCGCTTGGCCTTGTCGATGATGGCGTCGATGTCGAGATAAGCGCGCGGCTCATTGCCGAGCAGGATGAGCTCCTGTGCGGTGGCGGCCGCGGGGGCGGTCTTGTCCACGTCCGTGGCGGTCATGGCGGCCACTGCGTCAAAGCGTTCGCGGATGGAGCGACAGATACGCCGGGCAGGGATGCCCCGATTTGCCACGAGTATGACCTTGCCCTTGAGAAATTCCTGCACGTCGGCGAATGTTTTTCTGCCCATCCCTTTCCCTCTGTTTCCGTAAGGACCATGTATCCCGGCCGGGCGCGTTGCAGGCGCGGGCCCTTGCGCGTCACTTCGCCCCGTCACGGGGCCGGAGGCTCCCCCCGGTGCATTCCAGCGCGCCCTTCTGCGTCACGAGGCGCAGGCCCCCGGATGGCCAGAGGCCCGCGAGGCGCCCTGCCAGCGCCTCCTCCCCGTCGATGACGGTGACGAGTCTCCCCAGCCAGAGGAGGCGCGCCTCGGCGCGGCCGCGCCAGGTGCGCGCGAAAATGCGCGCGTCAGTGTACGCAGAAACCATGTGACTTACAAGGCGCGCCCACAGCTCCGCCGCCGATGGCACAGGGCGGCCGGAAGCGTTTTCGGCGAGGCACGTCGCCGCAAGCGCGGCTTCCGCCCGTAATGCGTCTTGCGGGGGCCTTGAAGCGACATTGACGCCGATGCCCGCGAGCAGGACGCCGCCCCGTTCCTCCAGCAGGATGCCCGCGACCTTGCGCGGCCCGGCTGCGCTTTCGAGAATGAGGTCATTGGGCCACTTGATGGCCGCGCCCCAGCCGAGCGCCTCCAGGGCCTCGGCGGCCAGCACGCCCACTGCCGTGGCCGCGGCCCCGCCGTCAAAGGGCGGCGAAACGGGAAGGCGCAGGGCGGCGTAGATATTGCCGGGGGGCGAGTGCCAATGCCGCCGCAACTGCCCGCGGCCGGCGGTCTGGCTCTCAGCAAGCACGCTGTCCCAAGTATTGAGGCGACCTTCCTGCGCGAGCTCGAAGGCCGTATCCAGAGCCGAAGCGACTTCGGCAAAGGCAAAGACCCGCGGGCTGTGGGCTCCCGTCAATTCGGAGGACATCGCTCCCCCCGTCACAGGGCAAGCCCGGTTTCAGCCGCCGCCTCAAGGGCGGAGCAGAGCGCATCCATTTCCGGCCCGTGGTCAAGCCCGGCAAGATGGCCCATGCCGTGGGCGAGCAGGCGCAGCAGGTGCTCCACCGGCTCCTGCCCGTAGAGGAGACATTCCCGCTCAAGGGTATCCGGCGAGAGCAGGAGCGTCCCGGCCATGCCGGGAGCGCCGGGAAAGGAAAGCACGTTGGTGGGCCCCATGGAGCCAAGATGCCGGGCATTGGCCCCGGCCATGTCAGTGTCGGTAATGAGGTAAAGGTCCACGCCCGCCACAGGATGCCCGAGGGGCCCTGCGGCCGCGCACATGGCAGAGAGCGCCCGCCTGAGCTCCCGCCTGTCCAGCGGGCAGAGCCACGCCGCCCCGCCATGCCGCACCACGATCGTCACCGGGGGCGTCGGGCTCCGGCGTTTGGCTTCCGCCATACCCGCGGTCCGGCGCTCAGAGCGCAATGGGCTTCTCCCCGGCCATTGGCGCCTGGGGCAGTGGCGGGGCTTTCTCCGCCGCGGGCGCAGCCCCTTCCGGCGGCCGCGCGTTCTCGCGGCTTGTCGTGGCCTTGGGTGTCTCCGCGCCTGCGCCATGCTTCGCCTCATGGTTTTCTTCCGGCTTGCGATTGGCGTCCTGCCCGGATTTCTTGGCATCCGGATAGGTGATGCGCTGGTGGAAGATGCCCGTGAGGATGCGCTGGAAATTCTCGCTCAGGTAGTGCAGGTCCTTGAAGGTGAGCTCGGATTCATCCAGCTGCCCTTCGGCGAAGATGCCCTTGATGATGGCATCGATATGGCTCTTGATGCGCGCGGGCGTTGGGTCCGTGAGGGTGCGGCTGCTCGCCTCCACGGAGTCGGCCAGCATGAGGATGGCCGCCTCCTTGGTCTGCGGGCGCGGGCCCGGATAGCTGTAGTCCGATTCCTGCGGCTTTTCGCCGAGGTCCAGCGCCTTCTGGTAAAAATAGCGCATGAGGCGCGTGCCGTGGTGCTGGCGGATGATGTCGCAGATTTCCAGGCCCAGGTTGTAGCGCTGGGCGAGCTCCGTGCCCTTCTTGACGTGCGAGAGCAGCACGAGCGCGCTCATGGAGGGCGCGAGCTTGTCGTGCTTATTGGGCGCGCCGAACTGGTTTTCGATGAAATAGTCGGGATAGGTGAGCTTGCCCGCGTCATGGTAAAGCGCCGCCACCTTGCACAGCAGGCTGTTGGCCCCGATGGCCTTGGCCCCGGCCTCCACCATGTTGGCCACCACGAGCGAGTGGTGGTAGGTTCCCGGCATGGAGACCATGATTTCCTGCATCAGGGGCTGCTCGAGGCTCATGAGCTCCATGAGGCGGAAGCGCGTGCTGTAGCCGAAGGCCATCTCCAGCACCGGGCTCACGGCAAAGAGCAGGATGAGCGACAGAAGGGAGCTTATGAGCACGGCAATCATCTGCACCGGCATGAGAATGGGCGCCGTCTGCGCGAGGAGCGCCATGCCCGCCCAGACGATGAGCAGCCCCAGCGAGAGCGGGACCACGCTCCACACCACGTCCTGCCGGTTCTGGGCGCTGGTCACAAGCCAGGTGGCGAGCATCCCGCCGAGGAAATAATAGATGAAGAGCGCAATGCCCTCCTGGAACATGAGCATGCAGAAGAAGGAGAGCAAAAGCCCCATGGTGCAGTAGCGCCGCGCCGCGAAAACCATGGCCACAAGTCCCACGGAGCCGGCCACGGGATAGGCGATGGCAAAGGCGTTGATAAGGTTCGGGCTGTCGAGGCGCAGCCCCAGCAGCCAGACGCACTTGGCCCCGATGCCGAAGAGCAGCAGCACGAGGGAAATGAGCAGCATGTCCTTCTTGCGCAAGGGCGTGCCCGGGCGCCCGCTGGGGGCCACGAAAAAGCCCACGGCGAGCAGCAGCGAGCAGAGGAAGGCCCCGCCCGCCGTCTCCCAGCGCATGGGGGCGGCCGCGGAATTGTAAAGGGCCTGCATCTTGATCTGCTGCTCGCGGCTCGCGCGCTCGCCACGGCGCATGACGAGCTCGCCCTTCTGTATCTGGTAATAGACCGGGGCCACGGAGGCCACCACATCCGCGCTGCGCTTTTGCGTGGCCTCGCGGTTGAGCGTGAGCGAGGCAGGCATGGTGGCGGAAAGGAGGATATTGATGGCCCGGCGTGACTGGGGATTGAGCTCCGGTGCTTCACGAAGCTGGGCGGAAATCTCGGCGAGGAACGACTGGGCGTCCGGGAGCGAGCGCACATCCGGCCTCAAGGCTTCGGTATTGGCGTCCAGGTTGCGGATGACGATGCCGGAATGTCCCACGCGGGCCGCGCGGATGTCCCAGACAAGGCCCTCGGCGAGCTGCTCCCGTATCTGGGGCAGCAGCTTCTTCAGAAGATAGGTCTGGACCTCGCGGCGCGAGAGCTCGGGCAGCACCTCGTCGGCCACCGGGACCGTCACTTCCTCGATGAGTCGCTGGAGCTCGGGGGAGTTCCTATGTTCCGGGCCGCTGTTGAGGGCACGCAGAATCTCCAGAATGCGGTTCTGGAATTGCGTATAGGGTTCGATGCTCAGGTCATAGACAGGCGGCTGGAGCGACAGCACCTGCTTCCTGCGCGCCTTGGTGGCCTGGGTGTCCTCCACGAGCAGGTCCCGGTCGGCAATGACGTCGCTTTCCGCCACCTGACCGGCCACATAGAGGCGGTGGGCCGTCTCGAAATTCGCCCCCGCGAGGAGCGAAAGAAAGAGCAGTGTCCCGACCAGCGCCCAGATGCCCCAGCCGCAGTGATGGCGCGCCTTGAGCGCACGGATAAGCGCCAGGGTGCTAGAGGCCCGGGGCGGCTTTTTCTGCTTCGTCATATGCGCTGACAATGGCTCCGACTAAAGGATGTCGCACCACATCGGCCTTGCTGAAGCGGTGGATGGCAAGGCCGGGAACCTCCTTGAGCAGCCCGAGGGCATGGACAAGGCCGGAACGCGGCCTGTCCGCCCCCGGCTGCGCCGGGAGGTCGATTTGCGTGGCGTCGCCCGTGACCACCATGCGCGAGCCGAAGCCCATGCGGGTGAGAAACATCTTCATCTGCTCGCGGGTGGTGTTCTGGGCTTCGTCAAGGATGATGAAGGCGTCATTGAGCGTGCGCCCGCGCATGAAGGCCAGCGGCGCGATCTCGATGACCCCGCTTTCGAGCATGGCCGCCACCTTGGGCTGCGGCGTCATGTCATAAAGGGCATCGTAGAGCGGTCTGAGGTAGGGGTTCACCTTGTCGGCGAGGTCGCCGGGCAGGAAACCGAGGCGCTCCCCGGCCTCCACGGCCGGGCGCGTCAGCACGATGCGCTTGACGCGATGCCGCTGGAGCATGGACAGGGCCATGGCCACGGCGAGATAGGTCTTGCCCGTGCCCGCCGGCCCCACGGCAAAGACGAGTTCATTGGTGCGCAGGGCCTCAAGATAGGCCTTTTGCGCCACATTGCGCGCCGTGACCGTTTTGCGCGGCGTGCTCACGAATACGGCGTCGCGAAAGACGGCCCCGAGGTTCAGGCCCGGGTCGTTGCGCACCATGGCATAGGCGCGGGTAATGTCCTGCTCGCCCAGCACGAGGCCGCCGCGCAAAAGCGCGTAGAGCTGGACAAAGACCTGGCAGAGGGCGCGGCGCACATCCGGGTCTTCGCTTTCCACAAGGACGCTGGCGCCGCGGCTCGTGATATGCGCGCCGCTGGCTTTTGCCAGCATGTCGAGATGCGCGTTGCGCGGCCCGAACAGCAGATTGGCGAGCGCGGGATCGTCAAATTCCACGAGCTCGGGCACAGAGGGACGCTCAGGCATGTCCCGTGATGTAGCCTATTTCGCCTGCCCTGTCCATCACAGCCCCGCAAAGGACGGCTGCCGATATGGCACGATACCTGCATAAAAACGGGTGCAGCACCGCACCTGCCGCTGGGGAGGCATTTTTCCCCTGCCCCGGCGCCTGCGGCGGCAAAAACTTCCTGGAGTCCCCATGAGTATTTCCGGCATCGGCAACTATCGTGACGTTCTGTTCCAGTGGCAGGGCCAGCAACTGAAAAGCACCGGCTCCGAAACGGCCAAGAGCTCCGCGGCCAACAGCCTGAGCTCGCTTTTCAGCGGTTCCTCCATGACGAACCAGATTTCGAGCATGGTGGAGCTCACCAAGTATGCCATGGACGCCATGGGCGTCTCGTCCAACAGCCGCGTGACCTTCAGCCAGATTACCCGCTACAGGGAGCAGCTCCAGAGCGAGTTCAGCCAGGCCGTCAAGGCAGGCCTCGCCGAAACGGGCATCAGCGACCTTTCAGGTCTCAGCTTTTCGCTGGACAAGGATGGCAAGATTTCGGCGATTGGGTCCAATGCCGCGGACCGCAAGGCCGCCCAGGCGTGGCTCGACGCCAATCCCTCCTTCGGCAAGGATTTGCGCGCTTCCCTGACCGAGGCAGGCGTGGATGCCGACTCTGCCGTGGAGTTCCGCCTGAGCTCAAGCGGCCGGATGAGCGTGGTCAACACGGCGGCGAGCGGCCTTCAGTCCGCGCTGGACGGCAAGGCGGATTTGACGAAGGATCTGCGCGCGGGCATTGAAAAGCTCGGCGTGTCCCTCGAGACGCCCCTGGAATTCGGTTTTGATGCGGAGGGGAATCTCGCGGTCAAGGGCAGCCCCGATGCTGGGGCCTCCATCAACCAGTGGTTGCAGGACAATCCCGAACTCGCCGACGCCCTCAAGGAGGAGCTCGGCAAGCGGAATCTGGAGACCTCGGACGTAAGCCTGCGCCTCGGCAAGGAAGGCAATCTGCAGGTGAGCGTCAATAATGGTGCGCTCAGCAAGGTGCAGACGGCGCTCGACCAGAACAGCGCCACGGGCAAAAAGCTCGCCACGGGCCTCGACAGCCTGGGCGTTGACCCCAATATCAGCTTTTCCATCCAGATCGGCGACGACGGCAGCCTTACCGTGGTCAGCGACCACCCGGACCGCGACAAGGTGCAGCGCTTTTTTGACGAAAATCCCGACCTCGTCAAAAAATACCGCCAAATCGAGACGCTCTCGGGCATCGACGACGCCCGCAAGGCCATGCAGCTTGCGCCCTCGGATATGCGCAAGCGCATCCAGATCGAGTCCATGGCCTCCTGGTGGGCGGATTCCGGCAGCGCCAGCTCCTATTTCGGGGCCTATTCCGGCGGCAATCTTTCCCTGCTTTCCGGGCTCAATCTCAGCGTGTAGCGCCCGCCCCTCAGGCGAGCTTTTTGGCGAGCAGCTGGTTGACGAGCGCCGGATTGGCCTTGCCCTTGGTGGCCCGCATCACCTGGCCCACAAAGAAGCTCATGAGCTTGGTCTTGCCGCCGCGATAGGCTTCGACCTCCGCGGGATTGGCGGCGATGACGCCATCCACGGCCGCCTCCAGCGCGCCGGAATCGGAAATCTGCGCAAGGCCCTTTTCCTTCACATAGTCCTCGGGCATGACGCCGCTCGTGAAGAGGTCGCCGAAGATGTCCGCGGCTATCTTGGCGCTGATGAGCCCCTCGTCGATGACGCGCGCGAGCGCCCCCAGGGCCTCGGGCTTCATCTTCCACACGTCCAGGCACAGGTCCGGCGAGGGCGCAACGCCCCGCGCATTGCACTCGCGCAAAAGCGGCCCGAGGATGAGGGCCGCCACCTTGCGCGGCTCGGCCCCGGCGCAGGCTGCCTCAAAAAAGTCGGCGAGGCCCTTCGTCTGCACCAGCACTTCCACCTCGGCGGCGGGAAGGCCGGTCATTTCCACGAAGCGGCGCGCGCGCTCCCGCGGGAGCTCCGGCAGGGCGTCCTTCCATGCGGCCAGTTCCTCCTCCGCGATCACTACGGGCAGGAGGTCCGGGTCCGGGAAGTAGCGGTAATCCTGCGCCTCCTCCTTGCCGCGCATGGCCACGGTGACGTTTTTCGCCGCGTCATAGAGCCGCGTTTCCTGCACCACCGTGCCGCCGTCCTCGAGGATGTCCTCCTGGCGGGAAATCTCGTACTCGATGGCCCGCTGCACATTGCGGAAAGAATTGAGGTTCTTGAGCTCGGTGCGCGTGCCGAGCGCCGTCTCGCCCCGCGGCCGGATGGACACATTGGCGTCGCAGCGGAAGCTCCCCTCCTCCATGTTGCCGTCGCTCACCCCGAGATAGGTGACGATGCCGTGCAGGGCCTTGAGGTAGGCCGCTGCCTCGGCCGCCGAGCGCATGTCCGGCTCGGAGACGATCTCCACAAGAGGTGTCCCCGCGCGGTTCAGGTCCACATAGCTCGCGTTCTCGGCCGGGGCGTGGATGTTCTTGCCCGCGTCGTTCTCCATGTGGATGCGGGTGATGCCGATACGGCGCGCGCCCTCCCCGGCATCCACCTCAAGCCAGCCGTGCTCGCAGATGGGGAGCTCGAACTGGGAGATCTGGTAGCCTGCGGGGAGATCGGGATAAAAATAGTTCTTGCGGGCGAAGCGCGAACTGCGGTTGACGGTGCAGTTGACGGCCAGCCCCACCGTTGCCGCATACTGGATGGCGCGGCGGTTGGGCGTGGGGAGCGCCCCCGGCATCCCGGTGCAGACCTCGCACACATTGGTGTTGGGCGCAGCCCCGAACTTGTTGGGGCAGGAACAGAACAGCTTGGAATCCGTGGCAAGCTGCACATGCACTTCCAGGCCGATGACCGCCTCATACGCACCCATCTTCTTCCCCCTCGCGGCGCGCTTCTCCGGGGCCGCCCTTCCCGCAATCTTCGGCGTCCAGGGCAAAGCCCCGCACGCGCAAACGCTCAAAAAAGCGCACACCGCCCAAAAAGCGCACCCCGTCCGGCGCGCCCGTCAGCACCACTTCGTCCCCGCCCATGAGCGCCTGACCTTCCTGCCCGTCCACGGTGAGCCACGCCTCGGCCGAAGCGGCGATGCCCACGGCGCAGCTCACGCGCCCCGGCAGCACCAGCGGCGACACCGGGCCCGGACAGGGACAGATGGGCGTGAGGCCGATGGCGTCCATGCACGGGTGCAGAACCGGGCCCCCGGCGGACGCGCAATAGCCGGAGCTTCCCACCGGGGTGGCGCAGACAAGGCCGTCACAGCGCAGGATGCCCATGCGGCAGCCGTCCAGGCTCACATGGAGGCCCACGAGACGCGCCAGCGCCCCCCGACCCACCACCACATCATTGATGGCAACCCCTTCGCTCACCGTGCCGCCGCTGCGGACGAGCTGCCAGCGCAGGGCAAGGGAGCTCCGCACCGGGGCACCGGGCGCGAGCGCGCGCTCAAGGCGTTCCCGCCAGTTGGCGGGGTCGGCGCTCGTGAGAAAGCCCACGCGCCCGAAATTGATGCCGAAAATCGGCACACCGCTGAAGGCGAAACGCCGCGCAACCCCGAGAATGGTGCCGTCGCCGCCGAGCACGATGACGCAGCGCGAAGGCCGCGCGTCTGCCGCGCCGATGGCCGGGTCCCCGGCTTCAAAAAGGCGCGCGCCGAGGCCACGGCTCTTGAGCCAGACAAGCACCTCCTGGCCGAGGGCGCGCGCTTTCGCATGGCGCGCCTTGCAGACCACCAGCATATCGGGCAGCATATCGGGAATCTCCTGCGGACACATGCGGCTTGATTACGTCATCAGGGGCCTGACCGCAAGCCTGTGCCCGCTGGCGCTCCCGCTCTTGTCAGGGCGCGCGCTTTGGCATACAAGTGGGCGGTTCGTCTGGAAATGGCAGGCCACCTGCACCACCACCGGGAACGCAGCCATGAGCGATGCCGCACTCGAAATCATTGCCCGGCACGCAGCCGAGGGCGCGCGCCTGCGCGAAGAATTTTTCCGCCTGCGCGCCGAAGCCCTCAGACAGGCGGCCCTTGAGGCGGCCTGCGCCATCGCGGGCGGCGGCAAGCTCCTCTTTTGCGGCAATGGCGGCAGCGCCGCGGATGCGCAGCACCTGGCCGCGGAGTTCGTCAACCGCTTCCTCATGGACCGCCCTGCCCTCCCGGCTATCGCCCTGACCACGGACACCTCCGCGCTCACGGCCATCGGCAACGATATGGGCTATGACGAGGTCTTTGCGCGCCAGGTGGAGGCGCTCGGCCGGCCCGGGGACATGCTTGTCGCCATCTCCACCTCCGGCAACAGCCCCAATGTGGTGCGCGCGCTGGAGGGGGCGGCGCGGGCCGGGCTCTTCACCGTGGGCCTCACGGGCGCGGGCGGCGGCCGGATGCGCGGGCTCTGTCGCATCCTGCTCGAGACGCCCCAAGCCTCCACCCCCCTCGTGCAGGAGCTGCATATCGCCGCGGGCCATCTTTTCTGCCAGCTCACGGACCACTATCTGTTTGAAAACGCCGCCGCGCTCGCGCCCCTGCTTGCGGCGCGGCTCGAGGCAAAGGACTGACCATGCCCATCTATGAATATGGCTGCGAAAAATGCGGCCGCGACTTTGAAGAACTGGTTTTCGGCGACGAAATGCCGGCCTGCCCCTATTGCGGCTCCGCGGAGACCCACAAGCTCATGTCGCGCTGCGCCCGTTGCAGGAGCGACGGCGGCATGGACTTCGCAAGCATGGCCGCGCCCTCTTCCAGCGGCGGCTGCGCGGGCTGTTCCGGTGGCAACTGCGCAAGCTGCGGCCGCTAAAGGCCCGGCGCTTTTCGGCCCCACATCCGCAAACTTCCCGGCCGGGCACATCCGGCATCGGCGGCCCGGCCGCCAGGGCGGCACCCATGCGCAAGCACCTTGTCATCGCCACGCGCGGCAGCAGGCTCGCACTCTGGCAGGCGGCCCACGTCAAGCACCTGCTCGAAGAACTGGAGCCCGGCCTTTCCATTTCGCTCAACGTCATCAAGACGCGGGGCGATGTCATCCAGGATGTGCCGCTCGCCAAGGTGGGCGGCAAGGGCCTCTTCGTCAAGGAAATCGAGGAGGCCCTGCTGGACGGCCGGGCCGACCTTGCCGTGCACAGCATCAAGGACATTCCCATGGAGCTCCCCGAGGGGCTGCTCCTCGGCTGCGTGCCCCCGCGCGAGGCCGCCACGGATTGTCTGCTTTCCTGCACCTATCCCAATCTTGAGGCGCTGCCCAAGGGGGCTCATGTGGGCACAAGCAGCCTCAGGCGGCAGGCCCAGTTGCTCGCCCTGCGGCCGGATTTGCGCATCACGAGCCTGCGCGGCAATGTGGATACGCGCCTGCGCAAGCTGGAGGAAGGCGCCTTCGACGCCATCCTCCTCGCCACGGCCGGGCTCCAGCGCCTCGGCCTGCGCGCGCCCTACATGCTGCCGCTGGACCCGGAGCGCGTCATGCCCGCGGTGGGCCAGGGGGCCCTCGGCATCGAGTGCCGTGAGGACAATTATGACCTGCTCGTGCTGCTCGCGAGCCTTGAGGACCGCGACACCCGCGTCTGTGTGGATGCCGAGCGCGCCTTCCTCGCCGGGCTGGATGGCGGCTGCCAGGTGCCCATTGCCGGGCACGCGCGCTTTGTGGACGAGGACAACATCGTCCTTGAGGGCCTTGTGGCCGAAGTGGACGGCAGCCTCATCCTGCGCGGCGAAAGGCGCGGCGACGCCATAGACTCCCGCCAGATCGGCGAATCCCTTGCAGCGGAACTGCTCGACGGCGGCGGGCGCGCCATCCTCGAAAAACTTTATCCAAAACATTAATTGTCACGCATGGCACGCATTGCTCCCCTTCCGGCATCCCGCCTCCATGCCACCTATGACCCGGCGCGCATCCCCTGGGCCGACAGCTCGGCCATTCCCCTGCCGCGCGAGGGCGCGGGCCGCGCCAATCCTTTCCAGCCGCGGGCCATGCAGGCGCTCGACCTGGCGCTCCAGATCAGGGCCACGGGCTACAATGTCTATCTTTCGGGCGAGGCGGACCTCGGCCGCAGCTATATGCTGCTCAACTATCTTCGGCCGCGGGCCAAACGCATGGCGACGCCGCATGACCTCGTTTATGTCCAGAACTTTGCGGACCCGGACAGGCCCCTCCTCATCGCGCTCCCCGCGGGCCAGGGGAAAAAGTTCAAGGACTGCTTGAAGGATGTCATCGACGCCATCGGCCGCGAGCTGGCGCGCCGCTTCGAGACCCAGGCCTATGTGCGCCAGAGGGCGCGCCTCATGGAGCGCTTCCAGAAGGTGCGCACCGGCCTTATCCACAAGATGAACGACGTGGCCGCCCACCGTGGCTTCAATCTCGACGTGGATGAGAATGGCGGCCTCACGCTCTTTCCGCTCGTTAAGGGCAAGCGCCTGAGCGAGGAGGAATATGGCCGCCTTGACAATGCCCTGCGCCTTGACCTCAAGCGCCGCGGCGACAGCCTGGCTGGCAAGATGGCGGCCTTCCTGCGCCAGCTGAACAAGGCCGAGGAATCCTTTCGCGACGACGAGCACGAGCTGGAACTCTCGGCCATGAGGCAGGTGCTGGACGCGGAACTCGCCCCGGCGCGCGAGCGGATGCTCAAGGCCTGCCCCTCGGATGCCCTGAAAGGCTATTTCGATGCCCTGCGCGAGGACATCCTGCGCAATACCGAGGCCTTTTTGCCGCGGGATGCCGCAGGGCCCGGCGATTCCCACGGGCAGCCCCCGGCCGACGACTGCTTTTACCGCTACGAAGTGAACCTTTTTGTGGATAACGGGGAGCTTGCGGGCGCGCCCATCGTGGTGGAGGACAATCCCACAGCGGTGAACCTGCTCGGCTGCGTGGAGCGCGAGTCCGAAATGGGCGCCCTCGTCACCGATTTCACCCTTATCCGCGCGGGCAGCCTGCACAAGGCCAATGGCGGCTTTCTCGTGCTGCACATGGAGGACATCCTCCAGCATCCCGGCGCGTGGGAGGGCCTGCTCCGCGCCCTGCGCGCCAACCAGGCCCGTATCGAGGACTGCGGCGAGCCCGCCGACACCGCCCTGCGCACCAAGGGCATCCTGCCGGAGCCGCTGGAGCTTGACCTCAAGGTGGTGCTCATCGGCGGGGAAGAGCTTTACGAAAGCCTGCTCATGGCGGACGAGCGCTTTGCCAAGCTCTTCCGCATCAAGGCCCACATGACCGATGTGGCCGAGCGCACGGCCCCCAATGTGCGGGCGTATCTCGGGCATATCGCGCGCATCGCCGCCGAGGCGGAGCTTCCGCCTTTCGAGCGGGACGCCCTGGCGTGGCTCGTGGACCTGGGCTCGCACCTCTGCGAGGACCAGCGCCGCCTTTCGCTGCGCTTTCCCCTGCTGCGCGAGCTCATGATCGAGGCCGCGGCCCTCGCGCAACTGCGCGGGCTGCCGCATGTGAACGCCGCCACGCTGGAGGACGCCTACGCCGCCCGCACCTATCGCGCCAACCTCGATGAAGAGATTTTCATGGAGGAATATGACCGCGAGATCATCAAGGTGCAGACCTCGGGCTCTGCGGTCGGGCAGGTGAACGGCCTTTCCGTCACTTGGCACGGCAATTACGAGTTCGGCCTGCCGCACCGCATTTCCTGCACCGTGGGCGTGGGCCAGGACGGCATCATCGACCTTGAGCGCGAGGCCGACCTCGGCGGCCCCATCCACACCAAGGCCATGATGATCCTGAAAAGCTACCTCACGGATCTTTTCGCCCGCACCAAGCCCCTCATGCTCTCGGCCTCGCTCTATTTCGAGCAGAGCTACGCGGGCATCGAGGGCGATTCCGCCTCCGGCGCGGAGCTCGCCGCCCTGCTCTCGGCGCTGGCCGAGACGCCCATGCGCCTCGACCTCGCCTTTACGGGGGCGGTGAGCCATTCCGGGCAGATTATGGCCGTGGGCGGGGCCACGCGCAAGGTGGAGGGTTTTTTCAAAGTCTGCGGCAGGCGCGGGCTCACGGGCACGCAAGGGGTCATCATCCCCCATGACAATGTGGACCACCTCATGCTCTCCCCCGAAGTGCTCGAAGCCGTGGAAGCCGGGCGCTTCGCCATCTATCCCGTGCGCCGCATGGAGGAGGCCCTCATGCTCCTGAGCGGCCTTCCCGCGGGCAGGCGGCGCGCCAATGGCCGCTTCACCCCCGGAAGCCTCTATGACCTTGTGGACCGGCGTCTCGAGCGCCTTGGCTGTTACGCCCAGACCGCCTTTCGGCGCACACGCGGCAACTGAGCCCCGAGGTCCGGCATGAACAGGAACCCGAGCAAGAAAGCCGCCCTCCTCCAAGCCGCCAAGGAACTTTTCGGCGAATACGGCTATGCGGAGACGACCTTCAAGAAGATTTCCGACCGTGCCGGCGTTGCCCTCGGCCTCCTGACGCACCACTACGGCAACAAGGAAAAGCTCTTCCTCGCCTCGGGCCTCGACGTGCTGGAACAGTTCCTCGCGCACCTCAAGGCCGCGGTGGCGGGCGCGCCCACGGGCTATGATGCAGTGATGCGCTTTTGCCGCGCCTACCTTGATTTTTCCATCGATCCGCACTCCAACTGGCTCGTGCTCGTGCGCTGCTCCCCCTACAGCGACATGAAGACCAAGACGGACAGGGACCTCATGGATTCGCGCTTTGCCCGCATCCACGAATTGCTGGCCGCCCTGCTCGTCCGCGGCGTGGAGGACGGCAGCCTTGTCACGCTGGATGCCGACGGTACGGCGCAGGTGGTCATTTCCCTCCTTGTCGGGGCCAACCGCACCCGTGTGCTCACGCCCTATGCGCCTGAAGGCCTCTATGAGGAGACCCTGGCCTTTGTTTCCCGCTCTATCAGGAGCCGCGCTGATGCGGCGACCGACCAAGGCAACGCTCCCGTGAAATGACAGCCGCCCGAGCGGCGCGCCCGCAGGGCGCCCCCTCCCAAACCCCGGTTTCAGGAGACAGCATGGATTTCTTCAAGGCGCTCATGCTCACCGACATGGCAGTCAAGATCGCCGTGCTCTCCCTGGCGGGGGCGCTGGTGCTGGCCATCTGGAATCTCGCGGCCGTGGCCCGCAAACACCGGGGCCGACGCTGATGTTTTTCAATATCTGCATCTGGGCGGCATATATCGCGGTCTTTGTGTGGCTCGCGCGCAAGGGGCGCGGCCATGACGCCCTCACCGCCGGGCGCGTGGGCTTCGGCATCCAGGCTTTCGCCTATGTGGCGACCTATATTTCCGCCGTGGCCCTCGTGGGCTTCGGCGGTCTCGCCTATGCCTATGGCCTGCAAATGCTGCTCGTGGCCGCGGGCAATGTGTGGCTGGGCACCTGGATGGTCTACCGCTTCATGGCGTGGCCCACGCGCGTCTGCCAGCGGGCCCTCGGCGCGCGCACGCCCACCCAGCTTATCGCCAAGGGCCACGAGAGCCGCGCGCTCGGCAAGGCGCTGGCCGTGCTGTTCGCCGTATTCCTCGGCGTTTATGCCTCGGCTGTCATCAAGGGCGCGGCGCTTTTGCTCGCGCAGATCGTGCCCGTGCCTGTTTGGATACTCATCTGGGCCGTGGCGCTGCTCGTGGGCTTTGCGGTGTTTGTGGGCGGCCTGCGCGGCGTCCTCTATACCGAGGCCATGCAGGGCTTTGTGATGCTGGTGGGCATCTGTATGCTCGTCGGCGCGGTGTTTGTGCAGGTGGGCGGCCCGGCGGCGGGAATCGAGAAGCTGGCCGAGCTTCCGCCGACGGCCGCGGTGAACAACGGTTTTGCGGCCCTCTCCGGCGGCGAGATGGGCTGGTTCATCATTTCGCTCGTCATCGTCACTTCAGTGGCGGTGTGGGCCCAGCCGCAGATGATCCAGCGGCATTTCGCGCTCGCTTCCCCGAAGCAGGTGGACCGCATCACGCCGCTTGCCATGCTGGTGCTGACCCTGCTTGTGGGGGGCGCGTATTTTGCCGCCTCGCTCTCGCGGCTCATTTTGCCGGAGGTGAGCTCGCCGGACGAAGTGATGCCCATGCTGGTGCGGCTGCTGCTTCCCAACGCCGGGCTGCAGCTCTTTGTGCTCGCCATCGTGTCGGCGTCGCTCTCCACGGCCACGGCCATCTTCCATATCGCCGTCTCGGCGCTCGCCGAGGACCTGCCGGGCCGCAAGGCTTCGCGCGGCGCGTGGCTCGCGGGCATCATCTTCTGCGTGCTGCTCTCCGGCGGCTGCGCGCAAATCAAGGGCCAGCTCATCGCCCTGCTCTGCACAACAAGCTGGAGCATCGTGGGCGCGACCGTGCTGGTGCCCTACGTGGCGCTCGTGCGCTTCGGCAAGCGCTGCCCCGTGGGCGCCTGGCTGAGTTGCACGGCGGGCTTCACGGTGTGCATGTTCTGGTATCTCACGGCCAACAAGAGCTTCAGCATATTGCCGATCTTCTGGGAAAAGGCGAGCATCATCCCGCCCTTCTTCGTGGGCTTTGCCTTTTCATTGCTCGGCTGGATGGTGGGCTGGTATCTGGCGCGCGAGCGCCACTCCGACCATCCCTTCCGCAAGGAGGCCTAGCGGCCGGGAGGCGCACCCTCACGCCAACAGGCTTTGTTGCTCGACGCGCACCACTTTTGGGATGTCCGGCGCTTTTCTGGACGCTTCGGGAACGGGGGGCAGTTCGTCAGCCGTAAGCATGTCCCTTGCCAGTATCTCTTCCAGAAGCGCCTTCTGGGCCGGATAGATTTCCAGAGTAGCCTCCAGCACCCACAAGAGGCGCAGCAGCCCTTCCGTATATTCGGCCGTCCAGCGTTCCGGGCGGATGTCGTCCAGCGGTGAGGACTTGCGGCCGGATTTTTCTTTCATGCGATAGTTCAGCCAGGATTGGACCACCTTCAGGCCCGAAACTTCAAAATGGTACAGCTCCGGGCTCACAGGCGCGAACTCCCCAGCGCCACATGGAGCGTGCCCGTGCTTTCATTGTAGGAAAAGGCCACGGGATAGCCCTCCGGGTCGCCGGGGACCGCCTTGCGGCACTTGGCGCTTCCCGGAGGAACGTCCCCCTTTTTGTCCCCTTGCGCCAACATACGCTCGCCATAGCTGTGCAGCCTGATGAGCCGCCTGCCCAGGTCCACGCCGCGGGCGAAGAGCACCACATCCCTGGTCAGGGGCACATGCACTTCGCGGCTTGCCAGCTCGGTATGGAATTTTTCCGTAAAGGCGCTGGGCGCGAGCACCGCATAGACGTAGGCAGCCAAATCCTCGGGCCCCACCGGCCGCTGGTATGCCTTGGAAAGCAGCTCGAGCAAGGCGGGGAGGATATTCGGCTCCGTGGCGGCTGCGTTGCGGTAGAGGGGGAAAATGTCTTTAGCGCCCCTATTACAAAAAAAATCCAAGTCGGGAACTTTACTTGAGAGAGTTAATGCGGGACCTTTACCGATAGGTTGAGAAAATTTTGTGGCAAAATAAATTTGTTTTTCACTTTGCGTAAGCCAGAGTACATCTCGCAAGCGATCACAAAGTCTATTGTCAAAAAAACAATGCTGATAGTCAAATGACCGGAATCCATAGAGTTTTATGGGGGGGGGGGGGGGGGGGGGGGAAGCCTTATCCTTTTAAAATATGGTAAAAGGTTCGC
>JAAUYU010000032.1 GCA_014804965.1 Desulfovibrio sp. | reverse complement strand
TTGACAGGACATCCTTGAGGATGGAAATGTCCAGCGCCTGCTCTGCCACCATCTTCCTGAGCCGGGCGTTCTCCTCCTCAAGCCGGCGCAGGCGCATGGCATCGGAAACATCCATGCCTCCGTACTTTGCCCGCCACTTATAGAAGGTAGCATCCGAAATACCGTGCCTACGGCATAAATCCACTACGCGTATACCGGCCTCTGCCTGACGCAAAATCCCGATGATCTGCTCTTCGCTGAATCGACTCCGTTTCATGGAAGTGCTCCTATGCCAGGAACACTAACTTTTCAATGGACCTGTTTTTGGGGGAGGGGTCAATGAAACCTGAAGCGCGGTACACTGAAACCACATATCTTGGGTTCTTCCCTACGGTCATGCCCCTGAGCAGATCATCGATATGATCCTTGATGGTCTGGCGTATTTTGAAAGTGTCCACGCGAAGTTAATAATTTAGTGCAAACAGGGCGTCGTCACATATTCGTATTTGAGTACTCCCCTCGTTCGTATCGATTATGCGACTGGACGCCACGAATTGCCTCTTTTTTGTGGTTATTCATATGCAGGACGAGGGTGGACATAAGAAAACATCTTTACTCTATATTAAACAGGTGTACCGCTGTACCGGCACTTAACAGCGGTACAGCGGTACACCTGAAATTGGTCTATTTTGAACTGGCGTCAAGACGCTTCTTCAGGCGCTGAATCGCGCCCTTGGACTTGCCATTTCCTCGGCACAGTCGCGGATGCTGTAGCCGTCTTCCAAGAGTCTTTTCAGCTCCTCCAGCTCCACGTCCTCAATTTCCCGGACTTGCCAGTACAGGGCGCTTCCCTCGGTAATCAGATTTGCCTCGAACGGTCTGGCGTCATCTCCGAGAATACCTCTCGCCTTGGTGAGATGAACCTCAAATCTCGCGCCCTCGGCCATCGCGTATTCCTTGGGCCTGCGAAGGCTGATAACCGTATCCATGATGTCCTCCTTGGCGCTGGTACCACGCTGGTCGCCGGATTTGCCAGCATGGTGAACCAAGAGGACCGTGATGCCCCTCCGCCGCAGATCCAGAAGCCACGCCTGCATGGCCTGCCAGGATTGTGATTCGTTCTCCTTGCCTGTGCGGCAGAGAGTGGCGATATTTTCGAGGACAACCATATCCACCCCTTTCAGCAGCGGTTCAATCATGGATTGGCCGTTGGGTGTGGACAAATCGGGCATGGCGCAGGGTTGCAAATCTGGCGTAATGAGCGAAAGGTTCTTCAGAGCCTGAGGCGGAATGGCCATACCACCGACAAGAGAGGACAAGCGGCTCTGCATGGACGTGGCCGGCATTTCGCCATCCACATAGAGCGTTTTCTTGGGCACGGGGGCACGCCAGTTGAACACAGCGCCGCCGGAGGCGACAGCCACGGCAACGCTCAGAGCTGCGAAAGTTTTACCAACGCCTCGCGGGGCATAGAGGATACCTATCCCTTGAACCGGAAGGATGGGCGATAGAAGATAACCTCGGTCGGGTATCTTCATGGACAGGAATTCGCTCATGTCGAGGGCCACAAGCCCCTGCCGTTTGACGAGGGCCGCTTCCAGTTGGGAGCGAACGGCTTCCATCCCTTCGCTCTGGTGCAGATCATTGAAATCAGTGCCCGAGCCAGTGGTGAAGTTGGGAATCACGAGCGGGAGGTTTGTGGCTCTCGCGGCGTCCTCGCCTTTCTTTTGACCTGCTTCATCTGCATCTCCGCAAATGAGGATGGCCCGGCCGGGGAACCGCTCTTTTACCATCCTGGCGAGTGTTGAAAGGTTATGCGCGGAAAAAGCCACATCGACCGCCCAGCCCGTGGCCATATGAATGCTCGCGCCGGTGGCGAAGCCCTCGCAAATGCAGATTGGCTTTGCCTGCAAGGCGGGGATGGTAAATCGTCCGCCCTGCACCTTGCCCCCCACGAGGAAGCGCTTTGCGCCATCAGGATAGATGCGTTGCAGACTTTGCAGCCTGCTTGCAGCATCCAGAACCGGGATAAGCAGCGCGCCATCCCGTGATTGCCGGATGCCTGGGAGTGGGGAGATACCCTTGCGAAGCAGATACGGATGCTCCCTGTCACAGGAAGGCGCAGCTTCCCACTCCTGCTTGGCACGCATTGCAGCTTCCGCATGGCGCTTGGCGCATTCTTCTTCTCGCTGGCTGCGCATGGCTTGCTGGCGTTGCTGCCACGCCGAAAGTTCGGCCGGGGAAAGCGTAGGTTTCTCCTCGGCGCAGAACGTGCCTTGGTCATCGGTTTCCCAGTTGCACCACCAGAGGGTTGCCGGAGTATCAGGATGCGCTATGTAAGCGCCGTTTCGCTTGTGTGGCCTGCTTTCTGTGGGGCAGCGATGCAGTTCACCATCTGCCACGAGTTGCTCTGGAACGAGGCCGTGCTGAACGAGTACTTCCTGAAAAGTCTGCAACAGGTCATTCATGGTGTGCCTCCGTCTGTCCGGCGTTCTCGATGAATGCCCTGATGTCTTCAGCGCGCCAGACAGTGGTGCGCGGGCCGAGCTTGAGCGGCTTGGGATAGCGCCCTGTCGCGCAGCCTTTCCACCACGCGCTCTTACTGATGGGAAAGAATTCCAGAATCTGATGGAGCCTGAGAAAACCTGTGGCGGGTATTTGCGTTGCCATAACCCTTCCTCCGTTCAAAAACGGTTTACGGAGGGTTATAGCCTGTATTTCGTAAATTTATCCATACATTTCAGCATGTAACCAGAATGTATCCAGATGCGGCTGGATGCAGTTCTGATGACACAGGTGTCCATAAATACTTATATAAATTGAGGCCGTCTTGGCGGCCAACAGGTCTTAATTTTTGGGAAAATTTTTTAAACTGAAAAATACGTTCTTCTCCTCTCATGCGATATGTAATTAAAATAGTAAGTTACTTCTACGACAAGTCTGCCAGTAGGGGAATGTATACTCCAAAAAAATTTGTACTTTGAGCATTTGTAACCAAAATTCATCCTTGTACAAAATTATTCTATAATGACGCATAGTTAAAACGAAAGGAAAAGACATTCATATGTAACCAGATTTGGTATGTGAATATAATCTATTGGAATAATTCTCTAAAAGTTTAGTTTCTTGACGGCCAGCGGGCCGCTAAGCTCCTCCAACAATCTGTTTTGAGAAGCGCATTATGCAACTTACAAAAAAGGGTATCCCTGTGGAGACAGAAATACCCTTTTGCGAACTTAATTCTTTATGGGGTATTTTTATTTATGTTCTACCTTATAGCGCAGGCCATCCAAAAAATCGCTCCATTCTTGCATCATCCTTTTCCGCTCTGGAAGATACTCGGCATAGTTATAGGCAGCGCGGACGCCATTACTGTCTCCATGCGCAAGCTGGCGTTCAATCCAGTCGCGGTTATAGCCGAGCTCATTGAGCAGGGTTGAAGCAATAGAGCGAAAGCCGTGAACGCTCATTTCATGCTTCTGATAGCCCATGCGCCGGAGGGCGTTGAGCATGGTCGCGTCCGAGATGGGCCGTGTTTCCGTCCGCATCGATGGAAAGAGGTATTGGCCTTCCCCCGAAAACTTTTTCAATTCCTTCAATATGGCGAGAGCTTGGCGGGACAAGGGAACGATATGAGTGCGTCGCATCTTCATGCGCTCGGCTGGGATGCGCCATTCGGCTGCGTCCAGATCGAACTCCTGCCAGGTGGCGCAGCGCAATTCGGTTGGGCGCACAAACAGCATCGGAGCCAGTTTCAGGGCACAGACAAGCGGGAAGTAACCAGCATAGTCATCAATGGCCATGAGGAGCTGGGCAACTTTCTCTTTTTCCAGGACAGCGGCGCGATGGGTAACTTTGCGGGGCCTCAATGCGCCATGCAGATCCGCCACGATATTGTGCTTAATTTTGCACATGGCAATGGCGAAACGAAATACCTGGCCGATAATTTGAAGTACCCTGCGCGCAGTTTCGTGATTTCCTTTGTCTTCGATGCTCTTGACGAGGGCGAGAATCTCCGGCGCTTCAAGCCTGGCTATGTGTTTTTTCCCGATGATGGGGAGAATGTAGGTATTTAACCGATATAGGGCTGTTCCCTGATGTTTTTCCGAAAATCCGGCAAGGCGTGTCCGATGCCAGTCCAAGGCGATATTTTCAAAACTGTCGCGCTCAGCCGTGACCTGTTCCCGCTTGGCGGCTTTTTTCTGGGCTGACGGGTCGATGCCCTTGGCGAGCAACCCTTTGGCCTCATCGCGCCGCCCTCGCGCGTCTTTCAGGGAAACAGCCGGATAATCGCCAAAACTGAGCAGCTTTGACTTGCCCTCGAATCGGTAGGCCAGCCGCCAGAGCTTGCTGCCGGTCGGGGGTACATAGAGGAAGAGCCCGCCTCCATCAAAATACTTCCTTGGCTTCGCTTCCGGTTTCAGGCTGCGGATGTGGGTATCGGTCAAGGGCATCTTGGCTACCTCCACGTTAATGGACGATATGATACCCACATGGACAAAAACATTGCTATTTCAGCAAGTTGACTGTGTGGGTATCGCAAATCAGCATAGCACAGCGATGCCCACAAATATACCCACAAAAAGTGTGGATGCAACTGGACTTGGGTACACTTTTGGAAACACAACTGGAGAGAAAAAATAAAGAATGCCAAGGCTTTTACACCTTGGCATCCGTATTTGTACCTAAATTTGGCGTCCCCAAGGGGATTTGAACCCCTGTTGACGGCGTGAAAGGCCGTTGTCCTGGGCCGACTAGACGATGGGGACTTGATGGCTGGGTTGCAAGGACTCGAACCTTGATTAGCGGAGCCAGAATCCGCCGTCCTGCCAATTGAACGACAACCCAGTGTTTGCAGGAGGTGACACTAGGCAAATTGCCGTAGGCTGTCAAGCAGATTTTCTCATTTGTCCGTAGCGCTTCTTGCGCGCCGTGCCCGCGTCTGTGAAAATCCTCGTCATCGTCGCGTGGGTGTATACCCTCGACAACGAGTACACCGCACGAGTACCTGCATTGCCTCTCCTTCGGGGCGCAGCCACCCCACACCCCTCCCGACCTGGGGAAATTACCCCCCATGCCCACCGGCCGCAGCCGTGCCCGCCCCGCCTCCGTGCAGCATCGCGCGGTCTGCCGGGCTTGCGCAGAGGCATGATTTGCGGGTATCACACTCGGACGGCGCTTTTCCGTGCGGGAGCTGATTTCGGCCATGAACGAGCGAGTACGCCATTTTCTGCGCGAATCCGGGCCTGTGCTGTGCCTTGAAATCGGGTGCGACACACAGAGTGCCCTGCTGGCGCGTTCCGGTCAGGAGTGCGCCAACTGGCCCCGCTGGGTCCTCCCCTCCCCCGCGCGGCTCGTGGGCCAGCGCATCCGCGAGCTCACCCTGCTCAAGTGCGGCCTGTGGCTCTACGGGGGCATCATGGGCGACGGCTTCCGCGAGGCGCTGCGCGGGCATCTTGCCGCCGCGCTCCCCACCTGCGCCACGCTGGCGGCCGCCCTGGCCCTCGATGAGGATGTGGAGGCCGTGCGCGCCCTCGGCGTCAGCATCACCGAGACCTGCCCCGCCGACTGCGTGCCCGTCCATCTTGAGGATTTTTCGCCCGAATTCTGGGAGAGTATGCTCCGCCTTTCCGGCCTGCCCCAGCCGCATATGGTCCTTGCCGCCGCGCAGGACCACGGCAGCCGTCCCCACGCCCACGGCGATACCCGTATGGAGAGCTGGAACGCCGTGCTCGCCGCCAACCCGGACCCGGCCCGCTGGATTTACGCCGAGGCACCCGCTTCCCTGCCCCGCCTCCACGCGCTCCAGAAAAAAACGGGCGGCCCCGTGGCGGATACCACCGCTGCCGCCGTGCTCGGCGCGCTGTGCGAGGCTGCCGTGCTTGAACGCAGCTTCCGCGAGGGTATCACCGTCGTCAACGCGGGCAATGAGCACACCCTGGCGGCGCTGGTCTACAGGGGCCGGGTCTGCGCCCTCTACGAGCACCACACGGAACTCCGCGAGCTTCCGCACCTTCTGGAGGACCTCAGGCAGTTGCGCCTGCGCTGGCTCCCCAGCGAGGAGGTCCATGTCGGCGGCGGCCACGGCACGGCCTTTGGTGAGTCCTGCGAGGCCGCGGGCAGTTTTGCGCCCACCTTCCTGCTCGGAGCGCGCCGCGGGCTGCTGGCCGGGCACGGTCGCGACATTGCGCCGCACGGGGATATGCCCCATGCGGGTTGTTTCGGACTTCTCCACGGTTGGGCGCAGACGCGCCCCCACTCGTGATGGGGCCGGCCGTCAGCGGCAGACCGCCCCGAAGGATGACCGATGGACGTTTTTGACCCTGCAGAGCTCTGGACCCGTGACCATATCGCGGCCACCCAGCTCACGCGCCTGCGCAGCACCGTGGCCCAGGCGCGGCATTGCGACTTTTACCGCCGGCGGCTGGACGAGGCGGGCATCGATGCCGACGCTATCCGCAGCCTCGACGACCTTGCGCGCATCCCCTTCACCACCAAGGACGACCTGCGCGCCCAGTATCCCACCGGCCTTTTGTGCGTACCACAGGGCGAGATCGTGCGGATGCACTGCTCCAGCGGCACCACGGGTTCGCCCGTGGCCATCTGCCATACCCAGAACGACATCAATTCCTGGGCCGACCTCATGGCCCGCTGCATGTATATGGTGGGTGTGCGCCGGGAGGATGTGTTCCAGAACATGTCCGGCTACGGCCTCTTCACGGGCGGCCTCGGCATCCATTTCGGGGCGGAGCGGCTCGGCTGCATGACCATCCCGGCGGGCGCCGGCAATTCTCGCCGCCAGATCAAGCTCGCCAAGGATTTCCGCACCACGGTCGCGCACATCCTGCCTTCCTACGCGCTCATCCTCGGCGAGCATCTGCGCAGCATGGGCGAGGACCCGCGCGACTTTCCGCTGCGCATCGCCCTCGTGGGCGCAGAGCCCTACACCGAGGAATTCCGCCGCCGCATCGAGGACCTTTTTGCCATGAAGGCCTACAATTCCTATGGCCTTTCCGAGATGAACGGCCCGGGCGTGGGCTTCGAGTGCCTCGCGCAGGCCGGCCTGCACATCTGGGAGGACGCCTATATCCCCGAAATCGTGGACCCGGCCACGGGCGAGCCCGTGCCCGACGGCGAGGTGGGCGAGCTCGTCATGACGAGCCTCTGCCGCCAGGGGATGCCCATCCTCCGCTACCGCACGCGCGACCTCACCCGCTTCCTGCCCGGAAGCTGCGCCTGCGGCCGCAAACACCGCCGCATGGACCGCATCCTCGGCCGCGCGGACGACATGTTCATCGTCAAGGGCGTCAATATCTATCCCATGCAGATCGAGGAAGTCATCATGACCTTCCCCGAAGTGGGGCAAAGCTATCTCATCCTGCTTGAGAACGACGGCTTCGGCGACGTGATGCGCGTGCAGGTGGAGATACGGGACGAATATTTCGTGGAGGATATGCGCGTGCTCCACAATCTGCAAAAGGTCATCGCCCAGCGCCTGCGCGACGAGATACTGGTCACGCCCAGCGTGGAGCTGGTGGAGAGCAACAGCCTGCCGCGCACCGAGGGCAAGGCGGTGCGCGTGCGCGACCTGCGCGAGAAGAAATAGGGCATGGAAGCCTTTCCTTTCGCCTCCCTGCTGGCCGGGGCCTTTCTCACCCTGCTCTGCTTCGTGCTGTTCCTCAATATTTTCGGGCTGCCCGCCAACTGGATCATCCTCGGCCTCGTGGCCCTGTGGAAGCTGTTGCTTCCCGGCCAGGGGCAGCTCGACGCCTGGTTCTGGGCGGGCATGGTCGCCTTCGCGCTGCTCGGCGAGGCGCTGGAACTGGGGGTGCAGGTCATCAAGGCGCGGCACTACGGCTCCAGCTCCTCGGGGACCTTCGCGGGCATGGTGGGGGCCTTTATCGGGGCCATCCTGCTGGCCCCGCTGTTCTGGGGGCTGGGGGCGCTGCTCGGCGCCCTGCTCGGCGCGTGGCTGGGCTGCTATATCATGGAAGTCGCCAAGGGACGCCCCACGGCCGAAGCCATGAACGCCGCCATGGGCGCCATGATGGGCCGCTTTCTCGGCACTGTCTGCAAATGCGGCACGGGGGCTGCCATGATCGCGCTCACCGCGCATCACATCTGGCCCGCGGTGGCGGAGCCTGAAACCCCGGCCGAGGTCGTGGGCGTATTCCTCCACGCCCTTGTGGCCTTTTGCTGAGGTCGCCCGTGCTGCTGGATGCCCTTGAAGTTGTCCTTGTGCGCACGCGCTTTCCTGAAAATATCGGCATGGCGGCGCGGGCCTGCGCCAACATGGGCTGCGGCCGCCTTTGCCTGGTGGCGCCCGAGCGCTGGGAAATTGAGAAGGCGCGGCCGCTGGCCACGCCCAAGGGCCTGCCCGTGCTCGAGAGCGTGCGCGTGGCCCCGAGCCTTGCGGAGGCCGTGGCCGGGAGCACCCTCGTCATGGGAACCACCGCGCGCCTGGGGGGCTGGCGCAGGAGCGTGCTCGCCGCCGACCAGGCCGGGGCGCTGGCGGCCGGGGCCCTGCGCGCCGGGGAGCGCGTCTCGCTGGTGTTCGGCTCCGAGGACAGGGGGCTTTCCAATGAGGAACTGCTCCTCTGCCAGCGCCTTGTCACCATTCCCACCGCCGGGGAGGCGAGCTCGCTCAACTTGGCGCAGGCCGTGCTCATCCTGCTCTATGAATGCAGTCGCGCGCTTCGCGGCGCAAGCGCCCGCAACTGTGCGGGCAGCGCGGAGGCGCCCGAAGCGGAGCAAAAAGCCGGAAGCGGCGGGCGCCGCATCACCGCCGCCGAGCAGGAACGCCTGCTGGAGGCCATCAAGGCCATGCTGCTCACACTGGACGTGCTGCACGGCGACAATCCGGACTATTTTCTCCTGCCGTGGCGCAGGCTTTTCGGGCGCGCGGGGCTGCGGCGGCATGAATATGACGCGCTCATGGGCCTTTGCCGCCAGGTGCGCAACAAGCTCGGCCGGGAAGAGTAGGACGGTTAACGGCCGACGCCGCCTTCCTTGCGCGCCACCCTCCCGGACATTGGATCAGACATTGAACAGGAAGTGCATGACGTCGCCGTCCTGCACCACATAGTCCTTGCCTTCCACGCGCAGGACGCCGTCCGCGCGGCAGGCGGCCTCGCTCGCGTGGCTCATGTAGTCATCGTAGGAAATGACCTCGGCGCGGATGAAGCCGCGCTCAAAGTCCGTATGGATGACGCCCGCGGCCTGCGGGGCCTTCCATCCCTTGTGGATGGTCCAGGCGCGTACTTCGTCCGGCCCGGCGGTGAAGTAGCTGGAGAGGCCGAGCGTGGCATAGCCCGTGCGGATGATGCGGCCGAGGCCGTTCTCCTCCACGCCGTAGGAGGCCAGCAGTTCCGCCTGCTCCTCGTCGGGGAGGCCCTGCAATTCCTCCTCCAGGCGCGCGCAGATGCGGGCATAGCCCGCGCCCCTGGCCTCGGCGAACTCGCGGAGCTTTTCGGAGTGTTCGTTGCCCTCGGCCATGCTTTCCTCGTCCACGTTGGCGCAGTAGATGACGGGCTTGGCCGTAAGCAGCCCGAGCTCGCGCCAGGTGCCGAGAAAGGGATCGCCCGCTTCCGGCAGGGAAAAGGTGGAGGCAGGCTTGCCCCCATTCAGGTGCGCGAGCAAGGCTTCCAGCAGCTCCACCTGCGCCTTGGCCTCCTTGCTGCCCTTGGCGGCCTTGCGCTGGCGCTCGAGGCGCTTTTCCACGGTTTCGAGGTCGGCCAGGAGAAGCTCGGTCTCGATGGTCTCCACATCGCGCAGCGGGTCCACACTGCCGTCCACATGCACGATGTTCTCGTCCTCGAAACAGCGCGCCACCTGCACGATGGCCGCGCACTCGCGGATATTGCCGAGGAACTGGTTGCCCAGCCCCTCGCCCTTGCTGGCCCCGCGCACGAGGCCCGCAATGTCGATGAAATCCACCTGCGCGTGGATGGTGCGCTCGGGCGTGACCTTGCGCGAAAGCGCGTCCACCCGTGCGTCCGGCACGGCCACGGTCGCCTTGTTGGGCTCGATGGTGCAGAAGGGATAGTTGGCCGCCTGCGCGTTCTGGGCCCGCGTCAGCGCGTTGAAGAGCGTGGATTTGCCCACATTGGGCAGGCCGACGATACCGATGCTCAGTGCCATGACGACTCCTGTGGCTGCTTGCGTTTCCGGCCCATTGGTTAGGGAAAGAATCCCCCCCTGTCAATGGCGGGGACGCGGGGAGGGGCCCCGGCCCGTATCCGCGGAAGCTGCGCTTGCAATCGGCGCGGCCTCGGGTATGCTGGAGGACGTTCCGGGAAAGCCCGGTGCTGGAAGGATGTCTCCATGCCATTTGCCTATCCGCTCTTTCTTTCCCTCGAGGGCGAGCGCTGTCTGGTGGTGGGCCTTGGCGAAGTGGGCCTGCGCAAGCTCGCCGGGGTGCTGGCCGCAGGCGTAGGCTCGGTGCTCGCGCTGGACGCGGGACAGGCGGAAGCGGCCCCCCATAGAACGCCGGACCCGGAAGCCGTGCGCCTGCTGGCCGACCCGCGCGTGCGCGTGGAGCGAAGGCCCTGCACGGCCGCGGACATTGCGCCCTGCCGCCTGGTTTTTGCCGCCACCAGTGACGCCGATGAAAATGCGCGCATTGCGGCCCTGTGCCGTGAAGCGCGGGTGCTCTGCAACTGCGCGAGCGCCCCGGCACTCGGCCAGTTCGCCGTGTCCGCCGTGGCGCGCTGCGGGGAGCTTTGCGCCGCGCTTTCCACGGGCGGAGCGAGCCCGGCGCTCGCGCGCAGCCTGCGCCGGGAACTGGAGACCTGGCTTGAGCCGCGGGCGGCGCTGGCGCAGTTCCTCGGACGGCTGCGGCCCCTTGTCCTTGCCATGAAGCGGGATACGCGGCACAATACTCAACTGTTCCGCAAGGTGGCGGCCTCGCCTTTGGGAGACTGGCTCGCCGCGGGCGATCTTGACCGCTGCCGCCGCTGGCTCGAGCGGGAACTTCCGCCCGCGCTGGCCACCGAGGCCCTCTCCCTGCTGGAGAACCGCCCCTGCACCGTCCCCGACGGAGAAACGCATGAGTCTTGCTGACCTTCTCGCGCCCGAAGCCTCCACGGCCCTCACCCTGGTGGCCTATGCGCTCGCGGGCGCAGTGGGCCTTGCGGGGCTGCTCTCCCGCCGCGCGCCCCTTCGCCGCGCCGCCTGCTGGCTCGGCGTCACGGCCTTCGCCTGCCAGACCCTGCTTCTCGCACTGGGCGCGCACGCCGGCCATCCCGAGGGCCTCACGCTGGGCGCGTATCTCCAGATGCTCGCCTGGTTCGTGCTCCTCAGCGGCATCGGGCTCTGGGCCCGCTTCCGACAGGAAGCGCCACTCATCTTCGCCGCGCTTTTGGGGCTCATCCTTTTTCTCATGTCAACCCCGTGGCTCAAGGACGCAGTGCCCCTGCCGCCTTCGCTGCACGGGCCCTTTTTCGCCCTGCATATCGGCGCGCTCTTCCTGAGCCTCGGCCTGCTCGCGCTGGCTTTCGCCGCCGGCGCCCTCTTCCTGTTCCTTGAGCGGCGCATCAAGAGCAAGCAGCGCATGGGCGGCATCTGGCAGGACATGCCCGCGCTCGCCATTCTCGACAAGATCAACGCCATCTGCGCGCTCACGGCCTTTCCGCTCTATACCGTCGGCATCGTGGCCGGGCTTTTCTGGGCGCGACCGGTCTTCGGGGGCACGCTCACGGGCGACCCCAAGGAAGTGGTGAGCCTCCTCGTGTGGCTGCTGCTGGCCGTGCTCTTCCACAACCGCCTCGCCAACGGCTGGAAGGGCCGCAAGCCCGCGCGCCTCGCCGTCTTCATCTTCCTGCTCTCGGTCTTTTCGCTCGTGGTGGTCAATGTGTTCATGGAAACGCAGCACGCCTTTTTGCGCGGATAGGCAGGGCGTATGCGGCACGACATCGTTCTTGTGGGCCTGAACCACCGCACCGCCGGGGTGGACGTGCGTGAGCGCTTCGCGCTGGCCGAGCACTGCGCGCCCGACACCTGGGCGGTGCCCACGGCCGACGCGCTCAGCGAGGCGCTCATCCTTTCCACCTGCAACCGCGTGGAGCTCCTGGGCGTGGGCGCGGACAGCGCCACGGTGCGCGACCACCTCCTGCGCTCCTGGGCGGGGGCACGCCATGCCGAGCCGGAAGACCTCGCGCCCTACCTTTATGAATACACGGGCAACGAGGCCGTGCGCCACCTTTTTGCCGTGGCCTCCAGCCTCGATTCCATGGTGCTCGGCGAGCCGCAGATCCTGGGGCAGCTCAAACAGGCCTATCGCCGCTCCGTGGAGAGCCGCGCCACGGGCGTCATCCTCAACCGGCTGCTGCACAAGGCCTTTTCCGTGGCAAAGCGCGTCCGCACCGAGACCGCCGTGGCCGCCAACGCCGTTTCCATCAGCTATGCCGCCGTGGAGCTCGCGCGGCGCATTTTCGGCGACATGCCAAGCCACCGGGCGCTCCTCGTGGGCGCAGGCGAAATGGCGGAGCTGGCGGCCATGCACCTGCTCCAGGCGGGCATCGACGAGATCGTCGTGGTTAACCGCACCCGCGAGCGCGCCGTGGAGCTTGCCACGCGCTTCCACGGCAGGGCCGCGGGCTTTGAGGAGCTTCCCGCGCGCATTGCCGAGGCGGATATCGTCATCACCTCCACGGGCTCGCCGGAACCCATCCTTCGCGCGCGCGACCTGCGCGCCGTGCTGAAGTCGCGCAAGAATCGGCCCATGTTCTTCATCGACATCGCCGTGCCGCGCGACATCGACCCGGACGTGAACGGCCTTGACAACGTCTACCTCTACGACATCGACGACCTGCGCGAAGTGGTGGAGGAAAACCTCGCCGGACGCCGCGAGGAGGCCGCCAAGGCCGGGGCCATCCTCGACGAGGAGGTGGCGCTCTTTTCCCGCTGGCTGGAAAGCCTCGAGAGCCAGCCCACCATCGTGGAACTGGTGCGCCGCGGCGAGCGCGTGGCGGAGGAGGAACTGGCGCGGACCCTCAAGCGCCTCGGCCCGCTGGACGAGAACCAGCGCGCCGCCCTCACGGCCATGGCCCACGCCATCGCGCACAAGCTCAACCACGCCCCCATCATGTTCCTCAAGGAGGACGGCATGGCCCGCGACGGCGTGCCCGCCCGCGTCAATCTGGTGCGCCGCGTCTTTGCTCTTGACGTCCCTCCGGGACGCCGCGGCCGCGGGGCCTGAGACGTGTGCGCCGAAACCGGGGCGCCCTTTCCCCCTTCCCTGCCGACGCTTCAGCAGCTCAACCCGGCGCACGCGCGCCTCTGTCTCGGCGTGGAGCGCTTCTGCCGACAGGAGCTCGCCCTTGCGCCCGGCTCCCGCCTTGTGCTCGCACTCTCCGGCGGGGCGGATTCCACCGCGCTCGCTCTCCTGATGCACCTGCTGGCGCCGCGGCTAAAACTCCCGCTCTTTGCCCTCTGCGTGGATCACCAGCTTCGGCCGGAAAGCGCGGAGGATGCCCGCCATGTGGAGGCGTTGTGCCGCCGGCTCGGCATCCCGTGCCGGGTGCGTCGGCAGGACGTGGCGGCCTGCGCGAAGGCATGGGGCTGCGGGCTCGAAGATGCGGGGCGGAGAGTGCGTTACGCGCTTCTGGAAGAAGAACGCCAGGCCGGGAACGCGGACTGGATCGTGCTCGGTCACCATGCCGGAGACCTTGCCGAGGACGTGCTGCTCCGGCTCACGCGCGGGGCGGGGTGGCCCGGCCTCGCGGGCATGGCGGCCAAGGATGAGCGGCGCCGCGTGCTCCGCCCCCTGCTTTTTACCGACCCCGAAGCCCTGCGCGGCCTATTGCGCACGCGCGGCATCGTCTGGCGGGAGGATGCGAGCAACCAGGACCGCACCTTCCGTCGCAACCGCCTGCGCCTTGAAGTGCTGCCGCTGCTGCGGCGGGAAAATCCGGCTCTGGACAGGAGCATCGTCACCCTGCACCAGCTGGGGGAGATGGACGGCGATTTCTGGGAAAAGTTGCTGGACGCGGCGCTCGGCGCTCATCCCTGGCAGGAAGTTGAGAGCGACGACGGCCCGGGGCTGCTCCTGCCGAGGGCTCTTCTGGCGGCCCTGCATCCGGCGGCGCGGTTGCGCCTCTATGTGCGCGCCTTGCGCGCCCTCGGGGAAACGTCAGGAGCGCAGGGACAGGCACGGGGCGCGACCCTGCTTGCGCTGGATGAAGCCTTGGGCCAGGGCCGCGGCAATACGCGCTTCCAGCTTCCCGGCGGCATGGAGGCCACGCTCCGGCGCGGAAGCATCACCTTCAAAAAATCCATTCACTCACCGCGCAGCAGGGCGAGGCCGGCCCCAGTCACGCCCTCCACATCCAAGCCCTGAAGGCCGCGCAGCTCGGCCTGGGTCCCGTGCTCCACAAAGGCGTCCCCAAGGCCGAGGCGGCGGATGCGCTGGCCGCGCGAAAGACCGGCATCGCTGAGAAATTCCAACGCTGCCGAGGCAAAGCCCCCGGCCCGCGCGCCTTCCTCCACAAAGAGTAGGCGGTCGAAGTTGCGCGCAAGCTCCGCAAGCTGCTCCTCGGGGAGCGGCTTGAGCCACACCGGATCAAAGACCAGCGGGCGCGCCCCCGTTTCGGCCTCGATGCGGGCAGCCGCCTCCAGCGCCGTGTGCGCACAGGGCCCTGCCGCAATGATGGCAAGCCCCTCCCCTTCGCAAAGCACTTCGCCCCGGCCTTCGGGGAGCACGCGCGGCGCCCCCTGGCGCTCCACCCCCACGCCCGCGCCCCGCGGATAGCGCACCGCGCAGGGCCCATCCACGGCAAGCGCGGTTTTCAGCGCGTGGCGCAGCATGTCCTCGTCGCGCGGGGCCAGAAGCCGCATATTGGGCACATGGCGCAAATAGGCGATGTCAAAGGCCCCGTGATGCGTGGCGCCGTCCGCGCCCACGAGGCCCGCCCGGTCGATGCAGAAGGTGACGGGCAGGTTCTGGAGGCAGACGTCATGCACCACCTGGTCATAACCGCGCTGGAGAAAGGTGGAATAAATGGCGAGCACCGGCCGGAAGCCCTGGCTCGCCAGCCCGGCGGCGAAGGTGACGGCGTGCTGCTCGCAGATGCCGGTATCCACAAAGCGGTCGGGGAAGCGCGCACGGAACTTGTCCGTGCCCGTGCCCTCGGGCATGGCGGCCGTGATGGCGATGATGCGCTCATCCTCCGCGGCGAGCTCCACCAGCGTGTCGCCGAAAACACGGGTAAAGGCCGGCGGCGAATTTTGTCCCGCCGGAGCCAAGGCCTCGCCCGTCTCCGGGCTGAACAGGCCTACGCCGTGAAAGCGCGTGGGGTCGCTTTCGGCCGGGGCATAGCCCTTGCCCTTGCGGGTGCGCACATGGAGGAGCACCGGACCGTCCTCCACGGCCGCCGCCATTTGCAGGTGCCGGCGCAAGGCCGGGATGTCGTGACCGTCCACCGGCCCGATATAGGTGAAGCGAAAGGCCTCGAACAACATGCCCGGCGTGAAGAAGGACTTGAAGCTCCACTCGCCGCGCATGGCGTAGATGGCGAGCTTCTGGCCGATGCGCGGGATACTGCGCAAAAAGCGCAACACCTCGCGCCTGGTCTGGCGCACCCAGCGGCTCGACAGGGTGCGGCTCAAGAAGAGCGAGAGCGCGCCCACATTGGGCGAAATGGACATTTCATTGTCGTTGAGCACCACGATGAGCCTGCGGCCCATGTGGCCCGCGAGATTGAGGCCCTCGAAGGCCTCACCGCCCGTGAGCGAACCGTCGCCGATGACCGCGATGACATGGTGCCTAAGGCCCGCGAGGTCGCGCGCCTGCGCCATGCCGAGGGCCGCGGAAATGGAGGTGGAGGAATGGCCCACGCCGAAATGGTCATAGGGGCTTTCCGCGGGGCGCGGAAAGCCGGAAATGCCGCCGAGGCGCCTGAGGCTCCCGAACTCTGCGGCGCGGCCCGTGAGCAGCTTGTGGGCATAGGCCTGATGGCCCACGTCCCAGATGAGCTTGTCGCGGTTGAGATCAAATTCCGAGAGCAGGGCCAGGGTCAGCTCAACGACGCCCAGGGACGGCGCAAGATGGCCGCCGTTGGCCGCCACGGTGGCGATGATGCGCTCGCGCACCTCCGAGGCGAGCCTCGCAAGCTCGGCGTCGGGAAGGCCCACAAGCTGGGCCGGGTCGCGGATGTCCCCAAGCCGGAGCCCACGGGCCGATGCGTTCTGCGCCATGTCAGCAGGCCCGGCTCACGGTGTAGTCGGCGAGCGCGCGCAGGAAGGCCGCCTCCTGCCCGGTGAAGGGCGCGAGCGCCGCCCTGGCCCGCGCGGCCTGGGCCTGCGCCAGTTCCCGGCTTTGCTCAAGGCCCACCAGGGAAGGATAGGTGTTCTTGCCCTGGGCCGCGTCGCTGCCCGCGGGCTTGCCGAGCACGGCCGTATCCGCGGTGACGTCGAGGATGTCGTCCGCAATCTGGAAGGCCATGCCCAGCGCCGCGCCATATTCGGCGATGGCGTCGATGACCGGCGTGTCCGCCCCGGCGAGCAGCGCCCCGCACACGCAGGACGCCCGCAGCAGCGCCCCGGTTTTCATGGCGTGCATGGTCTGGAGCTCCTCAAGGCTGATGGAGGGCCGCCCGGTGTAGATCATGTCCCATTCCTGACCGCCCACCATGCCGGAGGAACCGGCCGCCATGGCGATTTCCGCAATGGCGGCGAGCAGCGGCTGCGCCGGGACGCGCGCGCGGCACATGCAGCCGAAGGCGTCGGTGAGCAGGCCGTCGCCCGCAAGGATGGCCGTGGCCTCGTCAAAGGCCTTGTGGTTGGAGGGCTTGCCGCGGCGCAAATCGTCATCGTCCATGGCCGGGAGGTCGTCATGGATGAGCGAATAGGTATGGATCATCTCGATGCCCCCGGCAAAAGGGAGCATCCGCACTTCCTCGAGACCGCAGAGTTCCGCGCAGGTAATGCAGAGCACGGGCCGGATGCGCTTGCCCCCGGCCTGGAGGCTGTAAAGCATGGCCTCGCGCAGCCTCGGGGGCATCTCGCGGTCATCGAGGCAGGTGGCGAGCCAGAGCTCCACGGCCACGCCGCGGCGCTTGAGCAGTTCCTTCATGGACACGGGGTCCATGATTTCCGGCATATGCGGCCGGTGTTCGGCTGGCGTCCGGGCTGTCATGCGCCTTCCTCCTCTTCGTCAGCTTCCGCGTCGGTGAAGGGCGCGGCCTCGCCCTCCTGCCAGACGGAAATTTCGTGGCGCGCCTTTTCAAGCTGCTCGCGGCAAAAACGTGCAAGCCCTGCCCCTTCCTTGTAGAGGGCGATGCCCTTTTCGAGCGGCTGTTCGCCCTCCTCAAGGGCGGCGACGATTTCCTGGAGGCGGGTCATGGCCTCCTCAAAGCGAAGCGCCTTCCTGCCCTTCATTTCTTCTCGCCTCCTGCGGCCCCCTGTTTCCCCTGTTCCGCGGGCGCGAGCAGGGGCTGCGGGTCCACCGATTCCCCCTGCACCACAAGCCCGAGGTGGAGGTGCGGCCCGGTCACACGGCCGGTTGCCCCCACAAGGCCGATGACCTGCCCCCGCTCCACGCGCTCGCCGGGCTGCACCAGGGGCTTCGACATGTGCAAGTAGGAGCTGAACACACCGTTGCCGTGATTGATATAGACCGCATTGCCGGAAAAATACAGGTTGTCCACCAGGGCCACCACGCCGTCGGCGCAGGCGCGGATGGGCGAACCTTCCGCGCCGCGCAGGTCAAGGCCGCGGTGCATCCCGCGCGGCTGGCCGTTGAACACGCGCTTCAGGCCGAAAAGGCTGGAGACCGAGCCGGGCACCGGGCGGTCCAGCGGCAGCGCCCAAAGCTGCTCGTCGAGGGGCTGGGCCAGTGCGGCGGCGACCTTTTGACGGTCGCGCTTGATGCGCGCGGCCTGTTCCGGCGGCGGGGTCACATATTTCCTGTCCACGGTGAGGCGCTGTACCGGGCGCTTGCGGTCAAAAAGGCGCACCTCGCGCGAGGTTTCCGGCTTCGCGCATTTTTTGCCCGCGCAGACGCCGAGGCTGAGGCTTGTGGCCTTTTCCTCCAGCGGAGCGGGAAGGAGTATCTCCGCCTGCCAGGCGCGGCCCTGCGAGGCATCCTCCACCTCGCGGGCGGCAACCACATGGCGCTTGCCGCGCCAGAAAAAGCTCGCCGTGTCCACAGGCGCGTCGGAACTGAGCCGGGCCACAAAGGCGTCACCACGGGCCACGCTTTCCGGCGCGGTGAGGTGGACAGCCCCCCCGGCCGGCACGGCGGTCGCAGACCACGAAAGAAGGAGGACAAGACCGAGGATGAAGCCAGGGACGGCGAGGCCACGGGCGAGCCGCAGGCGTCTCTGGCCCGGCAGCCCTTGGTGGTGTGTATTCATGGGCGATTTCCTTTTTCTGCGTCTGGTGTGACACTTTGCACCCGCGCGCTGAGGGCGCCGTCGGACAGGCGTGCGCGCACTTCATCGCCGGGCGCGAAGTCCCTGACCGAGCGCGCAAGGGCTCCGTTTTCCGCATAGAGGAGGGCATAGCCCCTTTGCAACGGCTCCAGCGGGTCCCGTGCGGCGAGCCTGAGTTCCAGCTTTTCCAGCCGGGCGGCGCGACTTGTGAGCAGGTCGGAAGCGGCGCGGCCAAGCCGCCCTTCAAGCCCGGCGAGGCTTGCGCCGCACCCGGCGAGCCGCCGCGAAATAAGGCGCGGCAGGGCAGCTGCCAGCATTTCCAGCCGGAGCTCCAGCCCGCGCATATCGCTGTCAGTGAATGCGGTACGCCGACGCCGTTCCAAGTCATCCAGAACACGCGCCTTTTCTTCCAGCCAGCGTCGCGTGGCCGCATCGAGGCCGCCGAGCAGCACACCGAGCCGCTCCCCGAGGCGCTCCAGCCGCCGCGCAGGGGAGGCCCACGCAAGCCCGCGTTCCAAAAGGCGCAGGCCGTGTTCCTCCCGTTCCAGCCTTTGCTCAAGCGCCCGGGCGAGCGCCATTTCCAGGTCGTCCACGCGCTGCAAGAGTTCCGTCCGCAGCGGCCAGAGGAGCTGCGCCGCATGGGAGGGCGTGGCCGCGCGTCTGTCCGCCGTCAGGTCGGCGAGGCTCACGTCCACCTCATGCCCGATGCCCGCCAGCACGGGCAGACCGGAGTGGAAGATGGCCTCGGCCACGGGAGGCTCGTTGAAGGCCCAGAGGTCTTCCAGCGAGCCGCCGCCGCGAATGAGGACGATGACCTCGGCCCACGATTGCGCATTGGCCTCCTGCAGGGCCGTAACGATTTCCGGCACGGCCCGCGGCCCCTGCACCGACACGGGAAAAAGCCGGATCTCGGAAGCGCAGCCGCGCATGGCGGCGAGCTCAAGAAAATCATGGATGGCCGCGCCATGCGGCGAGGTGATGAGGGCCACGCGGCGCGGGTTCCACGGAAGCTCCCGCTTGCGCTCCTGGGCGAAGTAGCCCGCAGCGGCCAGCCTGCGCTTGCGCTCCTCAAAGGCCTGGGCGAGCAGGCCGGCCCCGGCTGGCTGCACGAGCTCCACCACCAGCTGGTACTGGCCGCGCGGCGCATAGACGCTGACCCGGCCCGCGCAGAGAAGCTCCAGCCCGTTGGCAAGCGCCTCCAAGGGCGAAGGCCGCGGCCCCTCAAAGACCTCGCCCGTGAGCGGGTCAAAGGTGTGCGCCTCGCGCTGGCGGCTCCTGAACCAGACGCACTGGAGCTGGGCCTCGGCATCCTTGAGGCTGAAATAGACATGGCCCGAGGCCGGGCGCGAGAGATTGCTCACCTCACCGCGCACCCAGACAAAGGGATAGCGGGTCTCCAGCGTGCGGCGCAGGCGCTCGGTGAGGGCGCGGACGGTGAGGATGCCCTCGGGCGTCACGCCGGCCGCAGGCGCATCTTCAGGGAAGGGCTCTGCCCACCCTTCCCGGCCGTCATGTCCCGTGTCGTCCCCCCACATGTGCCGCACCCGGAAGCCGCCGCAAGGCCCGCGTCAGGAGCGGGCCTTCCATCCCTCGTGCACGCTTTTTGCCCAGGCGGAAAAGGCCTCGGCAAAGCCGGCGAGCGGCAGCTCGGCCTTCTCGCCGCTTCTGCGGTCCTTGGCCTCCACCACGCCGCGCGCCAGGCTCTTGCCGCCCAGCACCAGTTGCAGCGGGATGCCCAGAAGGTCCGCATCCTTGAACTTGACGCCCGGCCTTTCCTCCCGGTCGTCGAGCAGGGTGTCCACGCCCTGCTTCTCCAGAATGGCGTACAGGGCTTCGGCCTCGGCCGTGACCTTTTCGTCGCGCGGGTCGAGATTGAGGAGGATGCAGTCGAAGGGAGCCACCGGCGGCGGAAAGACGATGCCGCCGTCGTCATGGTTCTGCTCGATGGCCGCGGCGGCCACGCGGGAGACGCCGATGCCGTAGCAGCCCATGATCATGAGCTTTTCCTTACCGTTCTCGTCGAGGAAGGCGGCGTGCATACTTGAGCTGTACTTGAGGCCGAGCATGAAGATATGCCCCACCTCGATGCCGCGGGTGAGCGTGAGGCGCCCGCCGCAACGCGGGCAGGTGTCGCCCTCCACGGCCTCGCGCAGGTCCGCCCAGGCGGTAATGCCGGCGTCGCGGTTCAGGTCCACATGCTGAAGGTGCGTGTCGCCCTTGTTGGCCCCGGTGACATAATCTGTGCCGCCCTGAAGCTCAAGGTCCGCATAGATGGGGAGCTTGAGCCCCACCGGCCCGGCGAAGCCCAGCGGTGCCTGCGTCAGCGCTTCCACGGCCGCGGAGTTGGCGAGTTCCACCTCCTGCGCCTTGAGGAGGTTCTTGAGCTTGACGGGATTGACCTCCCTGTCGCCGCGCACGAGCACGGCCACGGTCTCGCCGTCCACGCTGAAGAGCATGGTCTTGACAAGCTGTTTCGGCGAGATGCCGAGCAGGGCCGTTACTTCCTCCACCGTATGCGCGCCCGGCGTGGCCACGGGCTTCATGGCCGGGCAGGCGTCGGTGCACACCTCGCCCTTCCAGATGGCCTCGGCGCGCTCCAGATTGGCCGCGTAGTCGCAGGAATCGCACACCGCGATGGTGTCCTCGCCTGTATCGGCGAGGACCATGAACTCATGCGAGAAATTGCCGCCGATGGAGCCCGTGTCCGCCTCCACGGCGCGGAAACGCAGGCCGAGGCGCGTGAAGATGCGCACATAGGCGTCGTACATGAGCTGGTAGCTCTTCTGCGCGCCCTCCATGTCCGCATCGAAGGAATAGGCGTCCTTCATGAGAAATTCGCGGCCGCGCATGAGGCCGAAGCGCGGGCGTATCTCGTCGCGGAACTTGGTCTGTATCTGGTAGAGGCGCACCGGGAGCTGCCGGTAGGAGCGCACCTCGCCGCGCACAAGGTCGGTGATGACCTCCTCGTGCGTGGGGCCAAGGCAGTATTCACGGTCATTGCGGTCGCGGAAGCGGAGCAGCTCCTTGCCGTAATGCTCCCAGCGGCCCGTCTCCTTCCAGAGGTCCGCGGGCTGCACCATGGGCAGCAGCAGTTCCTGAAAGCCCGCGGCGGCCATTTCCTCGCGGATGACGTCGGCGATTTTCGTGATGACCTTGAGCCCGAGCGGCAGATAGATATAGAGCCCTGAGGTGAGGCGGCGCACCATGCCGGCGCGCAGCAGGAGCTTGTGGCTGACCACCTCGGCGTCGGCCGGGCTTTCCTTGAGCGTGGGGATGTAGCAGGAGCTGAAACGCATGGCTGTCCTTTGCGAAATGGCAGGTGGGTGAATGAACGGTGCTGGCTCAGGCCCTTTCGGCGCCGGCCGGGATGTCGTCGCCGTCGAGGAGCTGCTGGAGCTCCTCCATGAATGCCGCGAGCAGGGCCTCCTGTCCGCGCGCCACGCGCACGACCTGGCCCTTGCGGAAAATGATGCCCTTGTCGCGGCCGCCCGCAAGGCCGATGTCCGCCTCGCGCGCCTCGCCGGGACCATTGACCACGCAACCCATGACGGCCACCTTGATGGGCTGTGTGGTCGTGGCCAGCCGGTCCTCCACGGCGCGCAAAAGGGCAAAAAGGTCGATCTCCGTGCGGCCGCAGGTGGGGCAGGAAATGAGCTCCGGCCCGCGGGAGCGCAGCCCGAGCGAGCGCAAGATCTCCCAGGCCACGGCCACTTCCTCCACCGGGTCGGCCGTGAGCGAGACGCGCAGGGTGTCGCCGATGCCCTCATGGAGCAGGATGCCCAGCCCCACGGAGGATTTCACCGTGCCGCGCATGGAGCCCCCGGCCTCGGTGACGCCGATGTGCAGGGGGCAGTCGCAGGCCGCACGCATCAGCCGGTAGGCGGCGATGGTGTCCAGCACCGAGGAGGACTTGAGGGAAATCTTGACGTCGTAAAAACCGCGCCGCTCGAGAAGGCGCAAATGCCCGAGCGCGCTTTCCACAAGGGCCTCGGGCCTGGGGCCGCCAAAGCGCTCGAGAAGCGGCTTTTCCAGCGAACCGCCGTTGACGCCGATGCGCACCACGGCCCCGTGGGCCTTGGCCGCGTCCACCACGCGGTCCACATGGGCGGCCGGACCGATATTGCCGGGATTGATGCGCAGGCCCTCAAGGCCCGCCTCCAGAGCGGCCACGGCGAGGCGGTGATCGAAATGGATGTCCGCGATGAGCGGCACGGGCGAACCGGCGCGGATGGCGGGAAGCGCCTTCACCGCCGCCTCGTCGGGCACGGCCACGCGCACGGCCTCGCAACCCGCGGCCGCGAGACGGCGTATCTGGGTAACTGTCGCCTCAGCGTCGCGGGTGTCGGTATTGGTCATGCTTTGCACCATCACCGGCGCACCGCCGCCAACACGCAAGCTGCCGAGCCGCACCTGGCGGCTGCTCGCGCCCATAGCGCCCCCTCAATCCCTGCAAACCGGAAAATCCTGCCGCAAGCGCAGGCGGGACGGTCGACTCACCGCTCGCCCCTCGCTCGACAAAAATCCTGCGCCAACCATTGACAAAGCTGAAATCTACGCTATTTCCGGGGGCAAGCCAAGTCAATTTCTGGAATATATCTTGCAAATGTTTTTGCGGGAAATTCTCCCGGCAGGAATGGCCCGCACATGGCCTCAAGTTTCCCGCCGGGGAGCCGATAGAACGAATGAGCCTGTCCCGGCCACGGAGAGGTCCGTATGAAGAATCCTTTACGTCTTGCGCTCATAAGCGTTTTCCTGCTCGCCGTCCTTGCCGGATGCAGCACCAGGGGCACCGCCAATGACCCCGGCTATGTGGACGCGGTGGAAATCAAGCTCAAGTGCCGCGAGCTCGCCGACCAGATGCTCGCCACCGTGCCCAATGACGCGCTGCAGGGCTTTGTGGCCATGCCCACTTCCTTCGTGGATGAAAACAACACCTCCACGTCCTCGCCGCTCGGCCGCCTCATGGCGGAATCCATGTTTTACGAGTTCAACCAGCGCGGCTTCCCCACGCGGGAATACCGCCTGACCGGGAAAATATCCGTGGTGGGCGGCCGGGACGACCTCGCCCTCGTCGCCAACCAGGTGGTCCCCTACGAAGGGCAGAAGTGGGCGGCGCTCGTGGTCGGCACCTACTATGTGGACAAGGACGCGACCTTCGTCAACGTGCGCCTGGTGCGGGCCTCGGACGGCCTTGTGCTGCGCACGGGCGAGCTCGTGCTCGTCAATACGCCGGTGGTGGTGCGCATGGGCAAGAGCGACCCGCCCGCCGTACCCGTGGCGTCTGCCCCGGCCCAGCCCGCGGGTCCGCGCATCAAAGGCGGCCTGTACGGACCGCTGACCTCCCCGGCGGATTCGCTCAAGAGCGGCTCCGTGAGGATCGTCCAAGGCAAGTGATTCGCAAACACCAGCCAGAACTTCGGGAAGTCGCCATGCGAAAGCTCCTCCCCGCTTTTCTCGTCGCGCTGCTCGCACTCCCCCTCTGGGGCTGCGGCGCGCACGACAACCGCATCGAGCGCGGGCCCAACATCAGTTGGGACTATGTGGAACAGGGCCGGGAATACCGGGACCAGGGCCGCTTCGAGCTCGCCAGGCAAAGCTATGCGCTGGCCCTTTCCACCTGCCGCAACGATGCGGACCTTGCCATCATCAAACGCGAACTCGCCAGTGTGGAGCTTGAGATCCGCACCATGCGCTGAGGTATCTTCATGGCCCGTCTTGTCATCGTCATCCTCGTTCTCGCCGTCCTGCTCTTTCCCCTGGCCGCGGCCGCGGGCAATGTGCCCCGCGCCGGGGAGGACATCGCCGAACAGCTCGATGAGCAGCTCATGATGCGCTATGCCGGCTCCAGCCCGGACATGAGCAAGAAGGAATTGCAGGCCCTCGCGCGCTCGCGCATCCTCATCATGGGCACCACCCCGGCCAACATCAACAACCTCGAGCAGGCCAACCCGCTGGCCCGGCAGATGCTGGAGGAAGTCTCCAGCGACCTCGTGAACATGGGCTACCGCTACGAGGAACTGCGCCGCGGCAAGGACATCCGCTTCGACAAGCGCACCGGGGAATTCATCCTCACGCGCGACGTGCGCAAGCTCGCCAGCCGCAACGGCGTCGGCCAGGCTATTCTCGCCGGGACCTATGTGGTGAGCGGCGGCCAGGTGCGCTTCACCATGAGCCTCATCTCCGTGGCCACCAACGAGGTGCTTGCCAAGGGCATGGGCACGGTCCCCATCACGCCCGACCTGGCGCCCCTCTTACAGGAAAACATGCCCGCGGGCAGCGGCCTCAAGCCCAGCGTCTATACCCGCCTTCAGTAGGCCACGGCCGGGCCGCTCCTTCGCTTGTCTCACGCGGGCGCATGGACTACCATGCGCCTGCGGTGCCATTTAATGGCCAGATGGCCGGAGCTTCCGGCCCGGTCCTGCGGTTGCGAGTGCCCCATGGCGAAATTCCTTGTTGTGCAGGCGGCGCGCTTTGGCGACCTTGTCCAGACAAAGCGGCTCATCCTCACCCTGCGGGAGCGGGGCGAGGTGCATCTTGCCGTGGATGCGGACCTCGTTCCGCTGGCGCGCCTGCTCTATCCCGAAGTGGCCGTGTACGGCCTCGCCTTTCACGGGCACGACGGGGAAGCGGCCCAGGCCCGGAACCTGGCCGCTTTTGCCGAGTTGCGCGACCTTGCGCCGGATTTGGTCTATAATTGCAATTTTTCCGGCCTGACCGGGGCGCTCTGCCGCCTCTTCCCGCCCGAAACGGTAGTGGGCTACCGCCCGGCGCCCGTGTCCGACGGGGGGCTGCTGCGCTCTCCCTGGGCGCGCCTCGCCTTCCAGTTGAGCCGCAGGCGGCGGCTCTCGCCCCTCAACCTCGTGGACTTCTGGGCCTGGTTCGCGCAAGCCCCCATAGCGCCCGAGCGCCTCAACCCCGAGGCAAAGCCCGGCGGCCGCGGCCTCGGCGTGGCGCTTTCCGGGCGGGAGGCGCGGCGCTCGCTTCCCGTGCCCCTGCTGGCGGAAGTGGTAAAAACGGTCTCTGGCGTGCTCGGAGGGCCGCGCATCTTCTTGCTCGGGAGCGCAGCCGAGCGCCCCGCCGCGCACAAGCTGCTGCGGCAACTGCCGCCGAAGCTGGCCGCACAGGCCGAGGACCTCAGCGGCAAGACGGACTGGGAGGGCCTTGTGGAGGCCGTGCGCGGGCTCGACCTGCTCGTCACGCCGGATACGGGCCTCATGCATCTGGCCGCGCATCTCGGTACACCCGTGCTGGCCTTTTTCCTCTCCTCCGCGTGGTGTCACGAGACGGGCCCCTACGGCCTCGGCCATACCGTCTGGCAGGCGGCGACGCCCTGCGCGCCCTGCCTCGAATCGGCGCCCTGCCCGCATGAGGTCGCCTGCCTTGAACTGTTTCAGGATGCGGCCTTTGCGCGGCTGCTCGCGCGGTCGCTCGCAAGCTCCGAAGGCCTGCCCACCACTGCCGGGCCGCTCCCGCCCGGCCTGCAATGCTGGCAGAGCGGTTTCGACGGCCTTGGCGCGAAGTTGCACCTTCTGGCGGGCGCGGACCCCGACGCCTTCCTGCGCGAGGGCGCGCGCGCCGTCCTCGCGGACTGGCTCGACCTTGCGCCCGGCGTCGTCACTGCCCCCCACCCCGAAGGCCAGGAACAGCGCGAGGAACTGGCGCGCCTTCGCGAGGCCCTCCTGCCCGATGCCGAATGGATGTTGCCGCAAGGGAGGTACACATGACATCCGAGCCCCTGCGTATTCTGGTGGTACTCCCCATGTATGGCGGTTCACTCCCCATCGGCCGCTATTGCGCGCGCGCCCTCACGGAGCTCGGGCATACGGTGCGCGTCTTCGACGCCCCGGCGCTGCATCCTGCCTTTACGGGCCTTTCGCGGCTGGACCTCACACCCGCCCGCAAAAGCGCCCTCGAGGCTGACTTCCTCCAAGTGGTCGCCAAGGCCATCTGGGCGCAGGTGGAGGAACTCGCGCCCCAGTTCGTGCTTGCGCTGGCGCAGGCCCCCATGAGCCACAGGCTGCTCCAGAAGCTGCGGCGCGCCGGGGTGCGCACGGCCATGTGGTTTGTGGAGGATTACCGCATCTTCACCTACTGGCAGGCCTATGCGCCGCTCTATGACCTGTTCGCGGTCATCCAGAAGGAGCCCTTCCTGGCCGAGCTCGCGGCCGTCGGCCAGCCCCACGCGCTCTATCTGCCGCTGGCGGCGCTCCCGGAGTTTCACAGGCCGCTTGCCCTGAGCCCTGCCGAGCAGCGGGAATACGGCTCGGACATCGCCTTTCTCGGCGCGGGCTATCCCAACCGGCGCGTGGCCTTTCGGCCGCTGGCCGGGCGGGATTTCAAGATCTGGGGCTCGGACTGGGAGGGGGAAAACCTGCTCGCCCGCAATATCCAGCGGGGCGGCAGCCGCATCGGCGAGGAGGAGAGCGTCAAGATTTACAATGCCGCCAGGGTGAACCTCAACCTGCATTCCAGCGTGTCGGCAAAAGACCTTGTGAGCCACGGGGATTTCGTCAATCCCCGCACCTTCGAGCTGGCGGCCATGGGCGCTTTCCAGCTGGTGGACCGCCGCTCGCTCATGGACGGTCTCTTTGCGCCGGACGAGCTCGCCACTTTTGACACCCCGGAGGAATTTTACCGCAAGATCGACTACTTCCTCGCCCACCCGGAGGAACGCGAGGCCTATGCCCGCCGCGCCCGGGCGCGCGTACTCGCCGAGCACACCTATGAGCAGCGCATGAAAACCCTGCTCGCGGCCATGGAGGACGCCTTCGGCCCGTGGCCCAAGGACGGGCGCGAAGCAGGGGCGGCCCCGGCCCTTGACGCGCCCCTGCGGGAGGAGCTCGCGCGGCTCACCGCGAGCCTCGGCCTGCCGCCCCATGCGCCCTTCGAGGATGTCATGGACAGGCTCAGGCACCGCACGGGCCCGCTCAACGAACTGGAGACGAGCCTGCTCTTCCTCGATGAATGGCGCAGGCAATACCGCAAGTAGCGGCCGCTAAAATCCCGTGAGGTCCAGATAATAGGGCAGCATGAAGCACATGGCGAGGACGAGGGCGACTGCCAGGGTCGCCCGATGCCGCAGGGCGACGGCGCTCCTGCGCACCAAGGTCCAGAGGAGCACCGGGATGAGCCAGAGCAAAAGGCGCGTGCTCTCGAGAATCGCCTCCTGCGAGCTTATGCCATCCCCCTCGAAGGCCTGCGACACCCTGAGGATGGTGAAGGCCAGGATCGCCAGCCAGAGCACGGCCCAGGCATTGCGTGCCCAGGCGGCGCACCAGGGGATCATGGCATTGTAGTAGTCGCGGCCGAAATCGTCGCGCTTGCGGCGGAAAGGCAGCCAGAGCGCTCCGGCGGCCGCGGGTAGGGCGAAGAAAAGCGGCACGGTGCAGACGGCGGCCGTCCACAGCGGCGAGGAAAGATCCTCGGGCAGCAGGTTTTGCAGCCCCGCGCCGGAGGTGGCTTCGGGGAGCGCCAGGGCCGCCAGCAGGCGGGCCGTACCAAGCACGGCCACGGCGGAAAAGCAGCTTTGCGCCGCGCTGATCATGCCGATGGTGGCATGAAGTATGGGCAGGTTCCTGAGGATGCGCCAGAGCGTGTAATAGACGCTGCTCAACATGACGCCGAGACTCAGCAAAAGCCAGCTCATTTCAAGAAAATAGGCGCTCACGCTGCCGGGCACATAGATGCCGCGCGTGAAATGCAACCAGACGCGGCCGCCGACCAGCAGTATCCAGCCCACCATCATGCCAAGAAAGGCGAGCTGGCGGGAGCATTTTTCAAAGGCGCTGCGGCCCCGCGTATCGGCGAGGATGCGCGCCGTGGCCGAAATGAAGCCCATGCCCGCAAAAACAAAGAGCGCGGCCAGCGGCACGATGATGGAGAGGGCGTCAAAGGCCGTGCGCAGCCAGGGCCAGGCGGAAAGTATCTGTTCGAGGGCGTTCATGCGCAAGGGCTCCCGTGCGGCCTTGGGGCGTTGAGGGTTTGCGGAGCCGCTGTGCTCCGAAAGGCAAAAACCGCATCTTTCTTGCCCCAAAAATGCGCGGCCCGCAAGACTTCTTGAAATAACCGTCACTTTGGGGCACAAATAAAGGCGGAGGGCGGCAATGAAAAACTTCCTGACCATCCCGGCCCTGGCACTGGCCTTGGGCCTCATCGGCTGCGCGTCCACCGGGCAGGTGGACAAGCTGGAATCCACCAGCGAGACCAATACCAAGCTTTTGCGGGAAAACGAGTTCCGGCTGCACCAGCTTGAGACGAGCATGGCCTCGCTCAATTCGCAGGTGGCGCAGCTCAATAATCGCGTCTACGAGGTCCGCACGCGCAACGGCAAAAAGACCTCCATGACCGTGGTCCCCATCGTGCCCCCGGCAGCCACCACCGGTGCCGCTCCGGCAGCCGCCCCAACTGGTGCTCCGGGCGCGGCCACGGCGGCGCAGGCGAGCCAGCCCACCAGCCGGGCCGAGGCGCTGCTGGCCCAGGCCCGCAGGGCGGCCGCCGAGCGCAATCAGGCCGCGCAGGCGACGACTCAGGGCGCAGCTCCTGCCACGGCGCAAGCGGGGGCGGTCCCTGCCGCCACGGGCGCGCAGGCTGCCGCCGCTGCGGGCCCCAAGGGCCGGATAATCGACCCCGCCGCCGCGCCGACGCCCATCCCCGCCCCCACGCCGCGGGCGCAAGCCCCGGCACAGCGGCAGGCCACAGCCACGGCGAGCGCAGGGGCCTCGGGCAGCGTGGGGCGCCCCGTGGCGGGCCCCTCAGGCACGCTTGCGGCACAGCCTGCCACAAGCCCTGCGGCCCTGCCGCCCCTTGACCTTCCGCCCACGACGCTCCCCGCAGCGTCCCCGGCCACCACGGCCCAGACCGCGGCAAGCCAGTCTGCCGCCCCCAGGGCAAATGCGGTCTCCGGCGCGGCGAGCACTGTGCCCGTGCCCAGCATCCCCGCGTCCAGCCTCGCGTTGCCGCCCGAGCATCCGGGCCTTCCGCCCGTGGGCCAGCCGCTGACGTCCGAGCCCGGCGCCCCCCAAAAGGCCCTGGCCAGCCCGGCGCAGCCCGCAAGTCCCGCGCCCGCGGCCCGTGCAGCGTCCCCGCGCGGGGAGGAAGCGGCCTACAAGGCCGCGCTCAACGCCACCCTGGCCGGGAGGACGGATGAGGGCCTGCGGCTCTTCCATGACTTCCTTCAGGAATATCCCCACGGGCGCTACGCGGCCAATGCCGACTACTGGATCGGCGAGGGCCTCTACGCCCAGGGCAAGTACCCCGAGGCGCTGGCCCAGTTCCAGAAAGTGAATGACGCCTATCCCCAGCACCACAAGAACGCCGACGCCCTGCTCAAGGCGGGCATGACCATGAGCCGCCTCGGCGACAGGACGGCAGCTGCTGAAAAGTACCGCACACTGATGACGCAGTTCCCCAACTCCGACGCCGCCCGCCGCGCACGGGCCATGGGGGTGGCGCGCTGAGCGGTGACCGGGAGGAACAGCCGCAAGGACCGGGGCCGCGCCGCTTCGCGGCCTTGGGCGAGGCGGGACGCGCCGAATATTGGGCAACGCTCGCCCTGCGCCATTGCCGGGGCATCGGGGCGCGCTCCCGCGCGCGCCTGCTCCGCTATTTCGGCTCCGCCTACAAGGCTGTCCATTCCCCCGCGGACTGGCCCCGTGCAGGCCTCAACAAGCGGCAGGCCGCGGAGCTCACGAGCGAGGCCTGGCGCGCCGGGGCCCGCAGGGAATGGGACGGCGCGCGCGCCCTTGACCCCGAGATCCTGCTCTGGCAGGACGCGGCCTTTCCCGCGCTCTTGCGCGAGATTCCCGACGCGCCCATCCTCCTCTACCTCTCTGGTGACGCCNCNCTGCTNNGCGCNCCGGCCATNGCCGTNGTGGGNTCNCGCCGNGCNGGNNCCNATGCCCTTCAGGTGGCGGCCCACATGGCGCGCCGCCTCGCCGGTTGCGGCATAGCCGTNATTTCCGGCATGGCCCAGGGCATCGACAGCGTGGCCCACGCGGCCGCGCTCAATCAGGTGGGCCGGAGCATCGGCGTNCTCGGNACGGGCATCGACCGCATCTATCCCCGCTCGGGCGTGGAACTTTTCCGCCGCATGGGCGAGGAAGGGCTGCTCATTTCCGAATTTGCGCCGGGCACGGCCCCGCTGGCCGAAAATTTCCCCATCCGCAACCGAATCATCAGCGGCCTCTCGCTCGGCGTGGTGGTTGTGGAGGCGGCCAGCCGCTCGGGCAGCCTCATCACTGCGCGCATGGCCCTTGAGCAAGACCGCGAGGTCTTTGCGGTGCCCGGCCCCGCGCTGGACGCCCAGTGCGCGGGCTGTCAGGAACTGGTGCGCCAGGGCGCGCGCCCGGTCTTTACCGTGGAGGACATCCTGCGCGACATGGCCGAATTGCTCCGGCCCTTCAGCATCAGCGAGGCGAATTTGCCCCCCGAGCCCGAGCCGCAGGACGAGGCCGCGGCCCCCCCGCAGGACNNGCTCCCGCAAACTCCGCAGCCGCCACCAGCACCGCCGCCCTCCCCCCCGGCCTGTGAGGCCGCGGAGTCNCTCGCCGCATCAGGCCCCAAGGAACAGCTGCTCGACCACCTGCGCCGCAAGGGGGCGCTCCACATCGACACACTGGCGCAGGAGCTGGAGCTGCCCGTGGCNCAGCTCAGCGCCCTGCTNGTGGGCCTGGAAATATTGGGCAGCGTGCGCCGCCTCCCAGGCGCGCGCTATGAGGCTGTGTCGTGAAGCGGTCCACGCCGCGGCCGTCCCTTCCGGGTGTGGCGAAAGCCGACANCCTTCCCACCCCCGCCGCTATCCGGCTGGTGGAAGATTTNGTGAGCTGGCTCACGGTNGAGCGCGGGGCGCCCGCCACCACGCGCAACGCCTACGCGGCGGACCTCGACCAGCTCGTGCGCGCCCTTGCCGGGCGCGGCGTGGATGTGGGGGAACCGGCCAGCGTCACCACGCGCCATATCCAGGCCTGGGTGGGGCAGCTCTACCGCGAGGGGCTGGCGAAAAGCAGCATGGCGCGCAAGCTCGCNGCCGCGCGGAGCTTTTTCCGCTATCTTCAGCGCCAGGGCCGTGTCGAGACCAATGTGGCGGCGCTGGTGCACAANCCCCGGCAGGAGCGCCGCCAGCCGCGCATCCTCAACCGGGAGGAAACNCGCGCCCTGCTGGACGCNAGGCCGGAGCAGCCGCGGGNCGCCAGCGCAAGTCCCGAGGCGGCGCGGCTGCGCTCGCGCGANCTNGCCCTCGCGGAACTGCTCTACGGCTCGGGCCTGCGCATCTCCGAGGCNCTCTCCCTCAATGTGGATGACATCGGGCTCGCCGGGGGNATGGCGCGCGTCATGGGCAAGGGCGGCCGCGAGCGCATGGCCCCGCTCTCGGATGCCTCGGTGGCGGCGCTTGCCGCGTGGCTCGAGGACCGCCCCTATCTCGCCGCCGTGGATTCGCAGGCGCTTTTCGTGGGCGCGCGCGGGGCGCGCCTCAACCGCCGCGAGGCTGCGCGCCGCATCGCCCTCCTCTGCCGCGAGGCCGGGCTTGCCGTGACCGTCTCGCCGCANACNCTGCGCCATTCCTTCGCGACTCACTTGCTCGANGCCGGGGCCGACCTGCGCAGCGTGCAGGAGCTGCTCGGNCACAAAAGGCTCGCCACCACGCAGCGCTATACCCAGNTAAGTCTCGAGCGGCTCATGCGCGTCTACGACCAGGCCCACCCCCGCGCGAAAGAGGACTGAACCCGCGGGCAGCGGGGAAATGTTCCCACGGGTATTGGCATGGCAGGGACTTTGTGCTAAAGGGAACAACGCGGCGTTTGTGAGCCGCATCCCNTGGCATTGCCTGCCNCCCTGGCGGCGCACAAANGAGGCATCTTCATNTCCGCACTTGTCATTGGTCACATGAACCCCGACACCGACAGCATCATTTCCGCCATCGCCGCGGCCGACCTCTACGCGAAACGCGGCATCGACGTGACCGCGGCCGCCCAGGGCGCNCCCTCCCCGGAAACGGCCTTCGTGCTNGAGAAGTTCGGCCTCCCCGCGCCCAGGATCGTCAACGATGTGGCCGGGCAGGACATCTTCCTCGTGGACTTCTCCGACCTGGCCCAGGCCCCGCAGGGCATGGACACGGCCACGGTGCTCGGCATCGTCGACCACCACAAGCTCGGCGACGTGACCACGGCCACCCCCATCGAGGCCTGGATCTGGCCCGTGGGCTGCACCGGCACGGTCATCAAGAACATGTATGATTTCTACNNTGTGGAACTTTCNCGCAATGTGGCGGGCGGCCTGCTCTGCGCCATCCTTTCGGATACCGTCATCTTCAAGTCGCCCACCTGCACCGAGGCCGACCGNAAGGCCGTGGANGACCTCGCCGCCATCGTCGGCGTGGACGATGTGGTGGCCCTCGGCATGGAAATGTTCAAGGTCAAGAGCGCCGTGGACGGGACGCCCATGCGCGACCTCGTCTTCCGCGACTACAAGGACTTTGACATGAACGGCAACAAGGTCGGCATCGGCCAGCTCGAGGTGGTGGACCTCTCCATCCTCGACGAGGTCAAGCAGGGCCTGCGCGAGGANATCGCCCGCGTCAAGGGNGAAGGCCGCCACAGCGTCTTTTTGCTGCTCACCGACATCATGAAGGAAGGCTCGGAAATGCTCATCGTTTCCGANGACCCCGCCGTGGTGGAAGCCGCCTTCGGCGTCAAGGTGGACGGCGACACCGTGTGGCTGCCCGGCGTCATGAGCCGCAAGAAGCAGGTCGTGCCCAACTTTGAAAAGGCCTTCAAGTAGCCCACCAGCCCGATTCACTCGGGGCCGGGGCCGGATTTCCGGCTCCGGCCTTTTCCTTTTGCGGCCCTTTCTTGCATGGCGGCCGCAAGTGGCATAGCATCCGGCCATGCCCGAAACTTCCCCTGCGGCTGCACATTCCCGCATCCTCGTCCTGCTCCACGGCCCGGACCCGCGGGCAAGCCTCGCGGCCCTGGGCGACTCCGACGCAGCCCCGCAGGTCGTGGTGCTCTGGCCAGCCCGGGGCGCTCCTGCGGCTGTGTCGGAGGATGGTCGCCTCTTGGGCGAGCGCCTGCTGGCGGAGGGGAGGCTTGCGGGGTTTGCGTGGCACGCGCTCAAGCACGGGGAGGACTGGCGCGCCCGTGCCAATGGGCTGCTTGATGCCGTGGCTCGCGAAGATGGCCCCGCGCGCCCCGAATTTCTCCTGCTGCTCTCAAGCTCGGTCACGCCGGAAGCGTCATGCCTCGCCACGCTGGCCCGGCGGCTTGCCGACGAGCCCGCGCTTGCGGCCGTCTCGCCGCTTTTGCTCTCGCCGCCGGGCGGGGAACTCCCCCGCCGGGTGCGCCACATGGGCAGCGTTTTCGACAGCCGCCGCCAGCTCCATTTCCTCTATGAGGGCCTCCCGGCCAGCCATCCGCTGACGCAAAAGCGACGCCTGTTTCAGGTGGGGCCGGAAAGCGCCCTCATGCTGCGCGTGGCCGATTTTTGCGCGGCCGGAGGCTATTCACCCGACCTTGACGACCTTGCGCCGCTCGACCTCTGTTTCCGCCTCGGCAAGTGGCGCCCCGCCTTTTCCACCGAACCCTTGGCTCTTGCCACGCTCGCGGACAGGTACGCAGGCCTTCCCACCGCCGCCTGCTGGAACAGCCTTCTGCAGCGCGGCCGCATCCCCGCCGGCACCGGGCGCCCCGACTACCCGCTCCATGTGCTGGCCGACGGACTTAAGTACAGCTTCAGCCCCTGGCTGGACGAAGGTCCGGAACTCCCCGAAGCCGGGCCGCAGGGCGACAGCCTGAGGGACCCGTGGCTCGCCTGGCGGCACGCGTCGGACCCGACGCATCTGCTGCGCCTGCTGGCGCAATCGGACCCGGCGGAACTGGGGCGCCTTGTGGAGCATTGCCGGGCCTTCCCCTCTCTGCTGCCCCACGCCATCGCCTGGTATGTCGCGCAGGCGCGGCGGATGGAGGCCTTCGCCCGTGGCGCGGGCTTGGTGGAGTTCGCCGGGGCGACGCACCGCTGGCTGCGCGGGCAGGCACGTTTCCACTACCGGATGCTCAGGCCCGGGATGCGCGCCCTGGCGGATGCAGGCATCTGGGCGTGCTCGCTGGATGCGGCCGCCTCGTCCTACGATGCGTGGGTGGAACTGCGCGAGCCTGAGTTGCGCCCGGTCCGGGTGGAGACGGGCGCGGAGTGGCCGGAAATCGCGGTGCTCATGCCGGTGTGGAACCCGCGGCCGGAGCACCTTGCAGCGGCGCTGGATTCCGTACTCTCGCAAAGCTATGGCCGCTGGCAACTCTGCATCGCGGACGATGCCTCCACGGATGCGGCCGTCCCGGAACTGCTCCGGGCCTATGCGGACAAGGACCCGCGCATCCATCTCGTCCTGCGCGAAGAGAACGGGCATATCTCGCGCGCGACCAACAGCGCGCTTGCCGTGGCGGACGCCCCCTGGGTGGCCTTTTTCGATCACGATGACCTGCTCGCGCCCGCGGCCCTGGAGGAAACCGCGGCCGTCATCGCCGCGCGGCCGGGCCTCGCTTGCGTCTATACCGACGAGGACAGGATCGATAACGACGGCGTGCGCCGCAGCCCCGTATTCAAGCCCGGCTTTGACTGTGACCTCTTCAGCGTCGGGCATCTCACGAGCTATCCGACGGCGGCGGTGCGCGCCGCAGGGGGCCTGCGCCCCGGTTTCGAGGGCTCGCAGGACCTCGACCTCTGGCTGCGCCTCACCGAGGGGCTGGAGCCGCACAGCGTGGGGCATATCCCCCGGGTGCTCTATCACTGGCGCGTCCACGAAGGGAGCACCACGGGCAGCCTCGGCGCCAAGCCCTATGTGCTCGAGGCCTCGCGCCGCGCGCTCACGGAAGCGGCGCAGCGGCGGGGCCATGTGGTCGAGGGCCTCTCCTCGGAGCGGAACACCTTTTTCAAGCTCCTCCTGGGAGTACCACAGGGACTTGAATGCAGCGTCGTCCTGCTCGCGGATGCGTCCTCAGCCGGGCGCGCCCCTGCAGGTGCCCTGCTGAAGGCCCTGGGCGAGTTGGCCTCCGCCATGCGGGTGGAAGTGCTCTGGCAGCCGCTGGCCCCCGATGCCGCCCCACCGCAGGAATGGGCGGGGGACGCGGTGGCGCGCCCCCGTGCACTCCCGTACGCGGGGCCGTATTGGGCGGACGGCTGCCGTGCGGCCGCGCGCGAAGCCGGGGGCGATGTGCTGCTCTTTCTCCACGCGGGCCTTCGGCCCGTGCTGGACTGCCGCCCGGAACAGCTGGTCATCCAGGCCTTGCGGCCGGACCTCGCCCTCGTGGGCGGACTTGTGTGGAAGCGGGGGAGGCTCTGGAACGGCGGCTACGCCCCGGATGTGACGGGCCTGCCCTTCCCCCTTTTGCGGGGCGCCACGCCGCTGGAACTGCGGACCTCGTGCTGGGGGCGCTTCCTGCTCGCGCGGCACGCGCTGGGCATCGCCTGGCAGTGCATGGCCTGCCGCCGGGAGCTCATGCTTGCGCCGGATATGGAGGACGCGCTCGATGCCCGCATGGGCGGGCTTGCGGGAGTGGCCCTGAGCCTTCAGGAGGAGACGCGGGGCCGCTTCACGCTGGTGTCGCCGTGGGGACAGTGGGAATTGCCGCCCGAAGCGGAGGAAGAGCCCACAACCCGGGCAGCGCAGGCGCGCTTTCTCGCCCGCTGGGGCGACACCGTGAAGCACCACCCCCTGCGCAACGCCAATTTGTGCGCCGCGCCGGATAATGGCTGGCGCCTCATGCTGAAGGAAGGCCCGGCACCCGGCCGCTGAAAGCCGCAGGGCACGGACGCCGGGGCGGTCTCAGAGGTCCTTGCTGCCCTTGAAGGAAATATCCACCACTTCGTAGGTGACGCGGCCGCGCGGGATGTCCACGCTTACCTCGTCCCCCACTTCCTTGCCGAGCAGCGCCTGCCCCACGGGCGAGAGGAAGGAGATGGAGCCCTTGGCGGGATCGGCCTCGTCCGGGCCGAGGATGGTATAGGTGCGGGATTCGCCGCTGTCCGCATCTTCCACTTCCACCGTGGCCCCGAAAATCACCTTGTCGCCCGAAAGGGTGTCGAGGTCGATGACCTGATAGAGCGCAAGGCGCGACTCGATATACTTGATGCGCGCCTCGGCCATGCCCTGGCGCTCGCGCGCGGCGTCATAGCCCGCATTTTCGCGCAGGTCGCCCTCCTCGCGGGCTTCCTTGATGGCCTGGATGATGGCGGGCCGCTCGCTCTTCAGGCGCGCGAGTTCGTCCTCAAGCCGCTTATAGCCCTGAACGGAAATGGGAATATTCGTCATGTTCGCCCTCACGCGAAAAAAGACCTCCGCTGCACGGGCAGCGCAGGCTCGGGAACGGGTGGATATGCGGGATAGGGGGGCAGCGCACGCGGCTGCCGATGCATTTATACTAGGCAGCCCGCGCGCCCGCGTCAAGCCCCGCCGAGCGGGAGGGAGCGCGGGCTTTTGCGCTTGCGAAGCCCTTGGCGGACGTATATGCTTGGGGGTGCGCGGCGAAGGCCGCCGCGCCGAAAAGCCCGACTGTCATGAAAAAGTATCTGCGCTACCTGGGCCCCGTGCTCGTGACCGGCATCTTTGTGCTGGCCGTCTACCTGCTCTACAACAAACTCAAGGCGTACAGCATCGCCCAGATACGCCAAAGCATCGAGCAGATTTCCTATGGCCGCATCGGCCTCTCGCTCGTGCTCATGATCATCAATTACATGATCCTTGTGGGCTATGACTGGCTGGCGCTCAAAGCCATCCACAAAAAACTGCCGCTTCCGCGCGTGGGCCTCGTCTCCTTCGTGGGACAGGCCGTGAGCTACAATTTCGGGGCGCTCCTCGGCGGGACCAGCGTGCGCTACCGCTTTTATTCCGCCTGGGGCTTTTCACTGACGGACATCGTGCGGCTCGTGCTCATGCTGGCCGTCACCTTCTGGGTGGGTGCGCTCGGCACCTGCGGCGTCATCTTCCTCCTAGCTCCCCCCCACATCCCCGAGGAACTGCTCACCAACATGCCCATCAAGGACGTGCGCGTCCTCGGGCTCATCCTCACCCTGATCGCCTGCTCCTACCTTGTTCTGTGCTTCCTGGTGCGCAAGCCCGTGCATATTTTCGGCAAGGAATTCGTCTTTCCCTCGCCGCGCATCGCGATAGCCCAGTGCATCGTGGCCGGGGTGGACATCGTGGCGGCGTCCGCGTGCATGTATGTGCTGTTGCCGGGGGACGTCAATATCAACTTCCTCGATTTCATGCCGAGCTACCTCATGGCGCAGGTGGCCGTGGTGCTCACCCATATCCCGGGGGGCGTAGGCATTTTCGAGCTCGTCATCCTCGAGCTCTCGCACACGAGCCACACCCAGGCCGTGTTCGCGGCCGTGCTGCTCTTCCGGCTCATCTACTATATCATTCCGCTGCTGGCGGCGGCGCTCCTGCTGGCCGCCTACGAGGCGAGGCAGCGCCGCTCCATGCTGCGCGAGGCCGGGCGCTGGCTCTCGGTGCTTTCCCACTCCATCAGCGCCTTTCTCGTCTTTGTGGGCGGGCTCATCCTCCTCGTTTCCGCAACGCTGCCAACAGCGCCGCGCACCGTGGCCCTGCTCACCCAGTGGCTGCCCATGAGCGCCATCGGGGCCGGGCACTTTGTCTGCTCGCTCTCGGGCGCGGCCCTGCTCTTCGTGGCCTATGGGCTGGAACGCCGCCAGACGCGCGCCTTCCGGCTGGCCGTGGCGCTGCTGGGCCTCGGCATGGTCGGGGCGCTCCTCAAGGGGCTCGCGTGGGAGACGGCGCTCATGGCCGGGGTCATCCTCTTCACCATCTCGCTGGCGCACAGGCGTTTTTACCGCCGCTCCTTCTTCTGGGAGGAGCCCATCCCCCTGTACTGGATTTTCGGGGCGCTGGCGGCGCTGGGCGTGGCTTTCCTGCTGGGCTGGTTCCTCTACCACCCGGCATGGGACAGGGCGACCACCTGGGGCTTCGAGCGGCCCTTCAATGCCTCGCGCACCCTGCGGGCCTTTATCGGCATCGTGGCGATGCTGATGATTTCCTGGTGCTGGCGCCTCTATCTGCGGCAACGCCAGAAGCGCAAGCTGAACACGGCCTGACGCAGCGGACCGGCCTCTCGGGCCGATGCCGGATTGGCGTTGTGCACCGGAACAGGAGGGCCGCTAGAAGGCTCAATCCCGAATATCCAGCCGCACCATGTCCTCGCCGTCGCGCTCTTCGAGCAGCACATCCACATGCCAGCGGCGCTCGGTGGTGACCTGGCGCCCCACATAGTCGGCATGGATGGGCAATTCCCGATGCCCGCGGTCCACGAGGACGGCCAGCTCCACCGCGCGTGGGCGGCCATAATCGAGGATGGCCTCCAGCGCGGCACGCACGGTGCGCCCGCTGAAGAGCACGTCATCCACCAACAGGACCACGCGGCCGTCGGGGCCTTCCGGGATGTGCGAGGTGCCGATGTGGGGCTTGCCCTCGAGGCTCGTCCAGTCATCCCGATAGAGGTTGATGTCCAGCGTGCCCAAGGGCACGCTGGCGCCACAGCGGGCCTCGAGAAGCGCCGCCAGCCGCCGGGCGAGGTCCACCCCGCGCCGCTGGATGCCCACGATCATGAGGTCCCTGCAGCCGGGATGCCGCTCCAGCACTTCGGCGGCCAGCCGCTCGAGGATGCGGCCCATCTCGTCCTTTTCAAGCAAGAGTGTCGTTGTGTCCACGCGAACCTCCCGGAAACTTCGTGGCCCGTCATAGCGTTTTTTCTTGCGGGGAAAAAGCCCCTGTCGGCCGGCCCCGCAAAACGCCGGGATGACAAGCACTTGATTTAAGAATAGTTTTTACCACACGCGCACAAGGATGAGCGCCGGGCTTCATGCGCCGGATGCTGTCGGCCTTCATCCTGTCGCCTGAGCCACCACTCAGCCACAGCGGAGCCATGATGACGGCCCAAAGAATGACCTTCTTCTCCGTTCTCTTTTTTCTGTTCCTTGGCTGCATCTTCTTTATCACAAGGGATGCGTGCCTCACCCCGACGAAAATGACAGGCTATGACGCCTCGGTGTTTGCCACCTTTGGCGCGGCCTGGCACGACGGCCTGCTCCCGTACAAGGCCTTTTTGACCACAAGGGCCCTGTCATTTTTTTCATGAGCCTGCTGGGCTATTGGCTCGCCGGGGATTTTTACGGTATCGTGTATGTGGAAATCATCAATCTGTTTCTTTTTGCGGCGCTCTTTCTCGCTGTCAATCGAAACAACGCCATCATCTATTTTTGCTTCTTTATTTTTATCTACCTGATATTTATTTCCAAAAATCTTGAAGGCGGCAACGCCACAGAAGAATACGCCCTTTTGTTCAATGGCCTTGCCGCCTTCGCGTGGCTCAAACGGGCGCGCTGGCGTTTTTTCCTTTACGGCTTTGCCGGGGCATTGCTCGTTTTCATGAAAATGAATCTGGCCGCCTTGAGCCTGTCCATCTTTCTGGTGGATTTATGGTACAGCAAAAATTTTATCAAATATATCCTGCAGGCAGCGCTGGGCTTCCTGATCCCTGCGGGCATCATGATCCTCTATTTTTATGGCCATGATGCGCTCCATGAATTTTATTTGTCGTATATCATCTGCAACTTGAGCTATATAGGAGATAAGCCAAGCTCAGGCCTCTCCCCATACATTGTATTGGTAAAAGAAAACCGCCTGTTTTTTCTTACCTGCGTACTGATACTCCTGATCATTTTCTTCCGAAAAAAATCCTCTTTCCCGGCTGCTGCAATTTTTCTTGTCGTTCCCTATCTTTTCGCCTGCATTTCCGGGCGACCGTTTGCCCACTACATTCTTGCGGTCACTCCCTCGGCATTTATTTTATTCAGCCTGATTTTTGCGGAAATGCACAGCGACAGGCGCATCCTGACTTTTCTTTCAAAGCACATCGGTACACGCGGGAAGCGCCTGCTGCTCGTCTGCCTGGGTATCCTTGCCATCCTTGCAGCAGTCCAAACGGCAGTTTTCACTATGCAGCGTTTTGACATGACACAGCTTCAGTCCCTGCGCGCATCCTTTCGGGCTGTGGGGCTGCACCCCGGTGTGAGGGTGCTGAGCCTGGGCGGCACCCAGTTTCAAGCATCTATCCGCTTTCCCAAACCCGTCCCCCGCACAAGGAATTTACGCCGCTGACGCACACGCAATTTTTCGCCCTGGGGGAGTGGGGCGCAGGGCCGATGCCACAACTGCTCAAAAACCAAAAGGATATTTGCCCGGAAGAAAAGTACGATTTCCTGCTGCTCACCGAACACCAGCGGCTCTCGCCCTCATGCCCTTATGTCCCCGTCACGACGGAATTCAAACTGGGAAGACTCTACAAATATTCGCCGCCGGCCTCCCCGGAGGGCGCAGAAGGCCGGAAATGACCTTCTTCTGCGGGGCCACCGAGGAGTGGGCACGATCTGCTGGTGAAGGCCTGCGGACAAGCGCCGGGCTCCGTGAGGGCGCCCTCCCGGGGCTTCAGCGCAGCACTTCCGCCTTGCCTTCGGCATCAAAAAGGGAGATGCGCAGGTCGATATAGTCCCGCGCCAGCATCTCGCAGGGGAGGCTCAGAGAAAGGTGTCTGAGTTCCTCAAGGCTGAAGCCGAGTAGGAAGTGCGCCGCCTCGAGCCCCAGGTCCGCAAAGCGGATGAGGGGCGTGAAGATAACCGCCGGGCAGGTGGTATAGAGATAGAGGCCGCCATTGATGAGCACGATGGGGAAGAGCCCGCAGGCCACGGGCCGGAGCGCCAGCGGCAGGCGGCAGCCGTGCGCCGTGTCCGACTTGCAGCCCGCAGCGCCGATATAGGCCGTGTCCGCATCGAGCAGGTAAAAATCCTTCTCAAGGTCCGGGCGGATTTGCGAGGGCAAAAGCGCCATGGGAAAGGGCACGGAAGAATCCTGCGGGCCGCAGCAATAGCGGCAGTCGCGGCAATAGCCGTTCTGGAGCCAGGTGCCGCGCCAGCGCACCGCGCGCTTGCGGGGGAAAAGTTCGCGCCAGGTTTCCAGATAGTGCCAAAAGCCTTTAGGCGCTTTGCGCATGGGTCCTCCTTTCGCCACCTGTGCCGGGATGGCCGGGCATGGTCCACGCATAAGCGCATTGCCCCGCGCGGTCAAGCGGCGCGCCGCCATTGCCTGCCGCCACGCCCGGTGCTATAGGCAACTGCGTTTCGCCTCCCTTGCGCAATGGCTTTCACCAAGGCGGTCTCCATGCAGCGCACGCGCCTCGTTTTACTCCTCCTCTGCCTCACTGCCTGCCTGCTCACGGCCTGCGCGGGCAAAAAAGTGCCCACGCGCGACGGCACCTTGCCCTCGTGGATGCAGACCCCGCAGGACCTGCGCGCCTTCCCGCAGGACCTTGCGGTCTACGCGCGCGCCGCGGGGAGCGACCGGCGCCTCCTCGATGCGGAGACGCAGGACGCCATGAACGGCGCCTTTGACCGAATCTTCTTCGGCCCCTGGGACATGACGAAAACGAGCATCCGCAGGCGGGAAGTGGCGGTGTTTTTCCGCAAGGCGCGCGGCTTCCGCACGGCCGGCAGCCGCTGGAGCCAGCCGGAGTGGGACGCGCTGGCCCAGAATGCCCGCCTTGCCGCCTTTCCCTCGCGGGCGACGCAGGCCATCACCCTGCGCGCCACGGACCTGCGCGAGCTGCCCACGCACGAGCCCCGTTTTTCCGAGCCCACGCCGGACCAGCGCGCCAATCCCTTTGACTATTTCCAGTATTCCCTTCTTGCGCCGGGCACGCCGCTGCTCATCGCGCACACCACTGCGGACGGCCGCTGGCACTATGTGGAATGTCCCATTGCCGGGGGCTGGGTGGACGCCGCGGATGTGGCCCCCGTGGATGCGGACTTCAAGCGACTCTGGCGGGGCGGCCGCCATGCGGCCCTCGTGCGCGACAAGGTGGCCCTGCCCGGTGGGCCGGACGCCCCGGCGGCGTCGGGGGGCCTGGCGGGCATCGGTACGGTGCTCCCCCTGGCACAGGTCAGGCCGGACGGCGGTTGCGACGTGCTCGTGCCCTACCGGGGGCCGTCCGGTATGGCGGACAGCGCGGAAGTGCCGCTGGCCGCGGGCGTGGCCGAGCCGATGCCTATGCCGCTTACGCCCGGCAATGTGGCGCGGGTCGGCAATGTGATGATGGGCCAGCCCTACGGCTGGGGCGGCATGTTGGGCGAGCGGGACTGTTCCGCGCTCACGCGCGACCTCTTCACGCCCTTCGGCATCTGGCTGCCGCGCAATTCCGTGGCGCAGGCCCGGCGCGGCGTGGTCGTCCCGCTGGAGGGCCTCTCCGCACAGGAAAAGGAGGCGCGCGTCCTCTCGGACGGCGTGCCCTTCCTGAGCCTCGTGGGGATGCGCGGGCACATCATGCTCTATGTGGGCGCGTGGAAGGGGCGGCCGGCCATCTTCCACAATGTCTGGGGCGTGCGTGTGGTGGAGGACGGCAACGACAATGCGCGCTGCGTCATCGGCAGGGCCGTGGTCACGTCGCTCACGCCGGGCAGCGAGCTCAAAAACCTCTACCTGCCCGTGACCTTCGTGGACCGCATCCGCACCCTGACCACCCCCGCCGGGCCGCGGCCGTGACGAGCCTTGAGCATAAAGTCGCGCCGGAGGAGGACGGCAGGCGTCTTGACCGCATCCTGAGCTCGGCGCAAGCAGGGCTTTCCCGCGCCGCCGTGCAGCGGGCCATCCGGGAGGGTCGCGCCAGCGTTGACGGGCAAAACGTCACGGACCCGGACTTCCGGCCGCGCGCGGGACAGGCGCTTCACCTCGAGCTCCCCGAGGCGGAGAGCTGCCTCGCCGCCGAAGCGGGCGACCTCTGCATCGTCCATGAGGACCAGGACTTCATCGTCTGCAACAAGGCAGCCGGGCTCACCGTGCATCCCTGCCCCTCCTGTCCGGAGCACACGCTCATCCAGCGGCTCCTCGGGCGCTTTCCGCAACTGGCGCGCCTTGAAGGCCAGCGCCCCGGCATCGTGCACCGCCTCGACAAGAACACGAGCGGGCTCATGGTGGTGGCGCTCACTGAGCCCGCGCGCCTGGCCCTCAGCGAGGCCTTCGCGCAGCGCGAGGTCCACAAGGAATACCTCGCGCTGGTGGACGGCCTCGCGCCCGAAGAAGGCGAATGTCGGGAACCGCTGGGGCGCCACCCCACGCTCAAGACGAGGATGGCCGTGGTTCCCGAGGCAAAAGGCGGCAAGCCCGCGCACACGCGCTGGCGGCGTCTCTGGCACGCGCCGGACGGGAGCGCCTCCCTGCTCGCCGTGCGCATTTTCACCGGCCGCACCCACCAGATCCGCGTCCATATGGCCCATGCGGGGCATCCGCTCCTCGGGGACGCCCTCTATGCCCCGGCGCAGGTACGCGCCCGCGCGCCGCGGCAGATGCTCCACGCCTGGCGGCTTGCCTTCCGCCATCCTTTGAGCGGGGAAGATCTCGCCTTTACCGCGCCCCCGCCGGAGGATTTCCGCGAAGCCGTCACCGCCGCCTGCCGCCGCATGGAGCGCATCGTCATCACCGGAAATCCCGGCAGCGGAAAGTCCGCCCTGCGCGAAGCCTTTGCGGGCCTCGGCATTCCCAGCTTCAGCGCGGATGACGATGTGGCCGCTCTCTACGCGCGGGGCGGTGAGGCCGCGGCGTGGCTCGGTTCCATGAAGGGAGAGGCCGTCCTCGCCGCGGACGGCAGCGTGGACAAGGAGGCGCTCATGCAGGTGCTGGAACGGGACCCGGCCTTGCGCGCCGAGCTGGAGCGCGTGGTCCACGGCCTCGTGCGGCGGGACCTTGACCGCTTCTGGGAAAATGCGGAGACCGGCGGTGCGCCCGTGGCCGTGGCCGAAGTGCCGCTCTATTTTGAATGCGGCTGGGATACGGCCTTTGCCCCCCGCCCCGTGGTCATCGGCGTGGCCTGCCCGCGCGAGCCCCGCTGGCAGCGCATGGCCGCGTACCGGCACTGGGACGAGGCGAAAATGGCCACGCTGGAGGCCTGGCAATGGCCGGAAGCGCGCAAGCTCGCCGCCTGCGACCTCACGGTGGACAATACGGGCGCGCGCGAAGCGCTGGCGGCCGAAGCCCGGGCTGCGCTGGACACCATCGCAACACGCCGCCGCGGGGAGGCGGACGGCCGCCTCCGCCACCTTGAAAACCTTTGGCGGGAGCCGCTTTCCCCGGTCTAAAAAAACTCTTGAATCTTGCCTGAAGCTGGGCCAAGATACCGCAAATGTCTTTTGAACTCTTCGTGGCCTTGCGCTACCTGTTTTCGCGGCGCAAGCAGACCTTCATCTACGTCATCTCACTGATGTCCATCCTCGGTGTGGCTCTCGGCGTCGGCGCGCTGGTGCTCGTGCTCGGGGTCTATAACGGCCTCACCACGGANATGCGCGACAAGATNCTCGGGGCCAANGCNCACGGCATCGTCATGTCCCATNNGCCTTCGGCCTTCGAGCACGACACNCCGGCCCTGCTTGAGCGCATCCGCNCGGCCGAGGNCGTCACCGGGGCCATGCCNTTCATNTATACCGAAGTCATGCTGTCGGCAGGCGGNGGCGTCAAGGGCGTGGTGCTNCGCGGCATCGANCCCGAGACCGCGCCTTCCGTGCTNTCCATGCTCACCGNNCTGCGCGCGGGCNAGGCCCGCGACCTNANNCGCGAGGGNACGCCNGGCATCATCGTGGGCGACGAGCTGGCGCGNCGCCTCGGCCTTTTTGTGGGNAGCCGCGCCAACCTGCTCTCCCCGGCNGGNCANAAGGGCGCNGCGGGNTATTCCCCGCGCATCCGCCCCTTCGAGGTGGTNGGCATCTTCAAGACCGGCATGTTTGAATATGATTCCTCCCTCGCCTTTGTGAGCATCCCGGCGGCGCGCGANGTGCTGGGGCTGCCCGCGGGNTTTCTCTCCGGCATCGAGATNACGGTNAAGGACCTTTTCCACGCCGACGAAACGGCCATCCGCCTCGCCGANGANCTNGGCGCGCCGTTCTANGTCCGNACCTGGATGGACATGAACGCCAACCTCTTNGCGGCGCTCAAGCTGGAAAAGATCGGCATGTTCATCCTGCTCGCCATGGTGGTGCTCATCGGCTCCTTTTCCATNGTCACGAGCCTCGTCATGCTGGTCATGGAAAAGACGCGNGACATTGCCGTGATGATGTCCATGGGNGCCACGCGNCGCATGATACGCCGCATCTTCATGCTNCAGGGCTGCATCATCGGCCTGGTNGGGACCNTGCTCGGCTATGCTTTCGGNCTCGGGCTCGGCTGGCTGCTCAAGCGCTACCGCTTCATCAAGCTGCCGGAAAACGTNTATACNCTGGACCATNTGCCCATCAGCATCACGCTNTCCGACGTGCTCATCGTGGGGGCCAGCGCCATGCTGCTCTGCTTTCTNGCCACCCTGTATCCGGCGCGCCAGGCCGCCCGGCTGCAACCGGCCGAAGCCCTGCGCTACGAATAGNCATGGCCGCCATCTACGAATTTTCGGANGTGAGCAAGAGCTTCGCGGGCGCNGANGAGGAGCTCGTCATCTTCCGGCATCTNGACCTTGCCGTTGAGGAAGGCGAAGCCCTGGCCGTGCTNGGGGCNTCNGGTTCGGGNAAGTCCACCCTNNTGCACCTCATGGGCGCGCTGGANGAGCCCCACNTCNGGCNNCATCCGTTTTGACGGCGCGGACATGGCNGCCATGAGCCCGGACGANCAGGCGGCCTTCCGCAACCGGAGCCTGGGCTTTGTNTTTCAGTTCCACCACCTCCTGCCGGAATTTTCCGCGCTGGAAAATGTGGCCATGCCCGCGCTCATCGGCGGGGAGAAGTTCGGCGCCNTNGAGCCGCGCGCCCGCGCCATGCTCACGCGCGTGGGCCTTGCCGACCGCATGGAGAGCAAGCCCGCCACGCTNTCCGGGGGNGAGCGCCAGCGCGTGGCCATCGCCNGGGCNCTTTTGCTGCGGCCGCGGGTGCTTCTGGCCGACGAGCCCACGGGNAACCTGGACGAGAACACCGGCGCGCAGGTGGGCGANCTTTTGCTTGANCTNAATCGTGAACTGGGCATGACACTGGTCATCGTGACGCACAATCAGGAACTGGCCGCCCGCATGGACCGCGGCCTGGAACTTCGAGCGGGGGCTCTCTATGAGAAAGTTTTTGCCTAGGGCGCTTCGGGGGATATGGCTCATGNNGCTGCCGGNCCTGCTGGCGGTGGCGCTGNCCCACGGCGTCGCCCATGCCGCCAATGCCGGGCANCCCACGGTNCTCGTGCTGCCNTTTCAGGCCAATGCCGGCCCCGACATGCCCGACGCNTCCCGNGACGTGCCGCAGCTCATCATCACCAANCTGGAGCAGAACGGCCTCAAGGCCGTNCCCATGAGCCGCTCCTCGAGCCTTTTGCGCGCAAGCGGGAGCGAGACCATCGACCTCGCCACGGCGCGCCGCCTGGGGCGGCAGGCCGGGGCGGACATCGTCATTTACGGCAATTTCAACCAGCTGGGCGACGGCTTCACCATGGAGACGCGCCTCGTGCCCGTCTACAAGGGCGACGCGGTTCCCGCCTCCTTCGAGCGCCAGTCCCTGCTGGCCCTCGGCGAATGCGCGCAGGCACTGGCCGCACGCGCCTCGTCCATGACGGCCCCTGCCGAAGCCCCGGCCGCGCAGGCCNCGCAGGCCCAGGCGGCCTCCTCCGGCAACGGCTTCGTGCCCATGGGGGCCCCGGCGGCCGCCGGTGGCGGCCTCGCCGATGTGCAGGTGCGCGGCATGAACGTGCTTGACCCGGATACCGTGCTCATGCGCCTCACCATCCGCAAGGGCGACACCCCCGACGCCCACGCCATCAACGAGGAAGTGAAGCGCATCTGGGACATGGGCTATTTCAGCGACGTGCAGGCCTCGCTCGAGGGCAATGTGCTCGTCTTCACCGTGGTGGAAAAGCCGCGCATCGACAATATCATCGTCGAGGGCTCCCATGAGATCGACGCCGAGGACGTCATCGCGGCCATGGGAACCAAGCCGGGCAGCGTGCTCAACGAGCAGATGCTGTCCGACGACCTGCAAAAGATCGCCGAGCTCTACCGCAAGGACGGCTTCTATCTCGCCAAGGCCAATTACCGCCTGCAGGACAGGCCGGGCGGCCGCGGCGCGGTGCTCGTCATCACGGTCAACGAGGGCAACAAGCTCTATNTCAAGGAAGTGGAGATCGAGGGCATCAAGGAGCTCGACAAGAGCGACATGGACAAGTACCTGGCCCTCAAGCCGCGGAACATCTTTTCNTGGNTNACGGGCNCGGGCGTGCTCAAGGAGGAATACCTCGAGCGCGACACCAACGCCATCGCGGCCTACGGCCTCAACCAGGGCTTTGTGGACATCCAGGTCTCCGCGCCCGAGGTGGANTACAAGCCNGACGGCATCTATGTGAANTTCGTGGTCCACGAGGGCCCGCGCTACACCGTGCGCGACGTGAAATTCGCGGGCGACATCATCGACAGCGAGCCCAATATGCTCNAAGTCGTCGAAATGGACGACTGGAAGAACAAGAACGACTATTTCTCGCTCACGGTGATGCAGGAGGACAGCAAGCGCCTCACCGACTACTACGCCGATTACGGCTATGCCTTCGCCGAGGTGGACACCAAGCTCATCAAGGCCGAGGACGGCAGCCCGCAGGTGGATGTGGGCTATCTCGTGGACAAGAAGCAGAAGGTCTTTATCCGCCGCCTCACCGTGGAGGGCAACACCAAGACCCGCGACAACGTCATCCTGCGCGANATGCGCCTCGGCGACGGCGACATGTACGAAGGCGCCAAGCTGCGCCGCTCCACCGAGCGCCTCAACCGCCTGCGCTACTTCTCCGCCGTGGACATGGAGCTCGTGCCCACGGGCAACGAGGACGAGGTGGACCTCAAGGTCAAGGTCAAGGAGGCCAANACCGGCGCGCTCATGGGCGGCATCGGCTATTCCACCTANTACGATGTGGGCGTCACCGCCTCCATCATGGAGCGCAACCTCTTCGGCCGGGGCTACTGGCTCCAGCTCCAGGGCTTCTTCTCCTGGCGGCGCACCTCGGGCGTGCTNTCCTTCACCAATCCGCGCCTCTACGACACGGACCTTTCCGTGGGCAATGACCTCTACTACACCCACGACTATTGGGACGACTTCACCAAGGACACCATCGGCGACACCATCCGCGCCTCCTATCCCATCGGCGAATACACCACCGTGGGCCTGGCCTACCGCCTCGANCGCTACGANCTCTATGACGTGGACGCCTGGGCCTCCCCCTATATCAGCGACTACAAGGGNACCAACTGGACGAGCGCCCTCTCCGGCCGCATCCTGCGNGACACCACCGANGCGCGCGACCGCCCCACNCGCGGCACCATCGCGNGGCTCTGGGGCGAATACGGCGGCGGCATCCTCGGCGGCACGGACGACTTCATCAAGGCCGTGGCCGACTGGCAGGGCTTCTGGTCCTTCAATCCNGAAAACACCTTCCATGTGCGGGCGCGNCTCGGCGGCGTGTTCGAGAACGGCCCGGACCCGGTGCCGGTGTTCGAGCGCTTCTGGATTGGCGGCATGGACAGCATCCGCGGCTATTCCTACTCCGACCTTTCGCCCCGCGACTACAAGTACGGCGGCGAGCAGATCGGCGGCGACCGCATGGGCGTGCTNAACGTGGAATATATCTGGACCTTCCAGAAGGANATGGGGCTTGCCATCGTGCCCTTCTTCGACGGCGGCTTCAATATCGACCAGAANACCATGGGCGACGACCTCNACAAGTACATGGTGGCCTCCACGGGGCTNGAANTGCGCTGGCGNTCGCCCATGGGCGACCTGCGCATCGCCTACGGCATTCCGCTGGTACAGGATTATGACGGCGANCGGGAGTCGGGACGGCTNGAGTTCAGCATGGGCCAGTTCTTCTAGAGTTATTCTAGAGTTGTTGTAGAGTAACTCAAGAGTANTTCCAGAGTTTTCTGCANANCCNAAAATGTCAAAAAAGCCGCTGTGGTAGCCACGGCGGCTTTTTTGGCATATGCTGTGCANCATNCTGACAGGCGGCACGNGCTGCCGCGCCCTTAAGCNTGGCCGCAATCGGACGATAATCCCAGCAGGCGCGAGGTNCGCCCCTCACCACGCTGAACACCGGGAAATGCCGTGAACGCTAGCGATTCAGAACAACGTCGCACCGAAAAGGCCCTCGCCCGACGCCTTGCGCCGCCGCTCGCCTTTGTTCTCGCCATTTGCCTTCTGGTCATCTGCTGCTATGACTCGGGCTATAGCGGCCTCCCCCCCACCGAAAAACGCTACGCCGCGGCCAAGGCGGGGATAACCAGCCTCAAGCGCGACGAAAAAAACAGCAAGCTGCGCGAGCCCTGGGAAAAACTTGCCGGGGAATTCCGCTCCATCTACGAGGCCGACCCGGCATGGCCCAATCGCCCGGCCGCCCTGTTCCGCGCCGCCGAAAGCCTGGAGGAACTGGCNAGCCGNTCCTTTGCCAGGTCCGACGCCAAAAANGCGGTNGAATGTTATGAAACGCTGGCCTTNCGCCATGCCGGGAGCCGCCTTGCCGANGACGCGCTCTTCCGNGCGGCTCGCCTGCGCGCGGCGTGGCTTCGGGACGACAAGGGNGCGCTNGCCCTTTTGGCGCGCCTGAAAAAGCAGTACCCCAAGGGNGACATGGTGGCCGAGGCCACGGCGCTGGAAAANGCCCTCAAGGCCTCGGCCANNGGGCGCACCGCGCCGGAGGCCGTNGCCGCCGCCTCNAAGCGGGAGGCCAGGGAGGACNCGGACGCCGTCGTGGCANNCCCGAAGGAGAGCNCCGCCCAGNCCNCGGCNNCCGACCTTCCGCTCAGGTATCGNGCCGCCAAGTCCCGCATGNCCGCGCTTCGCGGCGACCCGGTGAAGGTCTGCTGGCGGCAGCCCTGGGAGGACCTGCGCGAGGAATTTTTGCGCATTTCGCANNGCGGCAAAAAGAACACGCTNGCGGCGGGCGCGCTCTTCCATGCCGCGGCCTGCCAGGAATCGCTGGCCCGCTGCTCNAACCTCANNGCCGATTTNACCCGCGCGCAGGANCTNTATCTGGAAGTGGCNAAAAAANATCCCGCGAGCAATGTCGCCGACGANGCCCTGCTGGCGGCCGCNCGCCTGCANGCGGGCAAGNCCGCGGGCCGGNAAAAGGCGCTGGANCTGCTCGGGANGCTCCTCGCNAGCTACCCCAANGGNGANATGGCCCCNGAGGCNCGCCGCCTNCAGGCGGCANTGACNGAGGATGCGCCCGCCGCNGCCCCGGCGCGCCGCAAGGCGGAGCCTCCGGAGCTNCAGGTGCTNTCCTGGGATTCCCCCAACAGGAACCAGGTGGANATCGTGCTCGAGATGAGCGCTCCGGCCCGNTTCAACGCCCGCCGGGTNGAGGGNGCCAAGGGCGCGCCNGCCCGCGTGGTCATNGATTTTGANGATGCGCGCGTGGTCAACGATGTNCGCAAGGGCGTCACGGTGCGCGGCAGCCTGCTCCAGGCGGTGCGGGTGCAGGAGCGCAAGGAGGGCGGGGCCTCNCTGCACTTCGATTTCCGCGAGGTGCGCCACTTCGACACGCGCAGTGAGGATGACCCTTACCGCATCGTCCTCAGCGTGGCCGCGGGCAAGGCGAACCTTCCCGGCAAGGGCAAAGGCAAGGGCGCAAAGAGCCAGGGTTTTGCCGATGCCGGAGACGATGCCCTGCCGCCCGCGCGCAACGCCGCCCTCAAGACGCGCCAGGTCGCCAACATGGCGAGCCAGCTCGGGCTCACGGTACGCAAGGTCTTTATCGACGCGGGCCACGGCGGCAAGGACCCTGGCACGGGCCACAACGACATCCTCGAGCGCATGGTCACCCTTGACGTGGCCCAGCGTCTTGGCCGCCTGCTCGAGGCCAACGGCCTCGAGGTCGCCTACAGCCGCCGCAAGGACATGTCCGTCTCCCTCAGCGAGCGTACGCGCAAGGCCAATGCCGAGCGGGCGGACCTCTTCGTGTCCATCCACGTTAATGCCAGCGAAAACCCGCAGGTCAGCGGCTTCGAGACCTACTATCTCGACCTCGCCAGCAATCCCCAGGCAGCCCGTGTCGCCACGCTGGAAAATGCAGGCAGCGACCGCCGCCTCAGCGACATGCAGTGCATGCTCGCCGACGTCATGCTCAACGCGCGCGTGGAGGAATCACGCCGCCTCGCCGCCGACATCCAGCGCCTCTCCCTCTTCCGGCTCAAGCGGCGGGAATACGAGGTGCGCAACAATGGCGTGAAATCCGCGCCCTTCCATGTGCTGTTGGGCGCGCAAATGCCCGCCATCCTCGTGGAAGTGGGCTATTGCACCAACAGGGCGGAGGCCCGCAACCTCGGCAAGCCCGCCTACCGCCATGCCCTTGCCGAAGGGCTCGCAGAAGGCATCCTCGCTTACAGGGACAGGCTCCTCAAGCGACGCACCGCAGATAATTCCTTGACGAACATAGCCGCTGATGCTATGTAGCCGCCCGTTGCAGCCATGCGCGCCCAGCGTCGCACGCCAGCCTTGGCTTGCGCGCTTCGCGCGTTTTTCGCGCCGGATGATTCGGCATCCGCCTGCGGGGCATTGCTCCCCTGCCACTTTTTAAGGAGAACTTCCATGCGCAAGAGTGTTCTGAGCTTCCTTGCCGCCTGCCTGCTCATGTCGGGGCCCGCCCTCGCCGCTGACGCCTCTTCCGTGCCCCCGGCCAAGATCGGCGTGGTGGACATGCAGACGGTGGCCACCCAGAGCGACCCCGCCAAGGCCGCCAAGGAGCAGATGGAAGCCAAGTACGGCAAGGAGCGGGCCAACCTGGAAAAACAGGGCGAGGCCCTCAAGAAGCAGGCCGAGGCCCTCAAGAACCCCAAGGCCAGCGAGGAGAAGAAGCTTGCCTTCATCCGCGCCAAGCAGGAAATGGATCAGAAGACCCGCAACTTCCTGCGCAAGGTGGAGCAGGACGAGGTCAAGCTGCGCCAGGACATGGTGACGCTCGTGTTCAGCGCCACCTATGAAGTGGCCCGCGCCAAGGGCTTCAACTTCGTGGTGGACGTGACGGCCGGCGGCGTGCTCTATGCCGACCAGTCCATGGACCTCACCCAGGATGTGCTCGCCGAGGTCAACAAGCTCTACAAGGAAAAGAAAAAGCCGGAAAAGAGCGACAAAGCCGAAAAGACCGACAAGAGCGGCAAGAAATAAATTCGGATGCAAAGCCTCCCGCATGGGAGGCTTTTTTGTCTCTCACCCCTTTTCCGGCCCCGCGCCGCCACGGAGCACTTCCATGAGCCAGACACCCCAGGCCACCATGCAGACCATGGACATCCAGCGCATCCTCTCCCTCCTGCCGCACCGCTATCCTTTCCTCCTCGTGGACCGGGTGGTGGAATGCGTGCCCGGCTCGCACATCCGCGCCTACAAGAACGTCACCATCAACGAGCCCTTTTTCCAGGGGCATTTTCCGGGCGTGCCCATCATGCCGGGGGTGCTCATCCTCGAGGCCCTCGCCCAGACGGGCGGCCTGCTCGCCGCCGCGGACATGGGCGACCTCGAAGGCAAGCTCTTCCTCTTCACGGGCCTTGACGGCGTGAAGTTCCGCCGCCAGGTGGTGCCCGGCGACCGCCTTGACCTTGAGTGCGGCAACATGCGCATGAAACTCAGGCTGTGCAAGATGGACGCGCGCGCCTATGTGGACGGCAAGCTCGCCTGCGAGGCGCAGATCACCGCCGCCATCGGCGACAGGCCCTGACAGGGCATGCGGCACCCGGCATCCCCAATAAAAACCTGACTATTTTGGCGCTTCAAGCCCATTGGAACCTCCCGCCCGGCGGGAGGTTTTTTCATACAAAAAAACGGCGCCGCTCCCGGAGGAACAGCGCCGCCTGAACCCTGGAAAGACCGGGCCCTTACTTGATGGCGTCTTTCAGGCCCTTGCCGGGCGTGAACTTGGCGACCTTGCTCGCGGGGATGGTGATCTCGGCGCCGGTGCGCGGGTTGCGGCCCTTGCGGGCGGCGCGCGAAACGACCTTGAAGCTGCCAAAGCCGGTGAAGGTCACGGATTCGCCATCGACCAGGGCGTCACGCAGGGAAGCGACCACCGCATCGAGGGCTTCTTCGGCCTTGGCCTTGGTGGGCAGGCCGGCCTTGGCATAAATTTTTTCCACAAGCTCAGCTTTCGTCATGACGAGTCTCCAACAAGTTCAGGTTGACGTGCATATGCCAAAGGCAGGCCAGAACCCGGGTCCTGAGCGGCGTCCCTCGCGGGAGCGCCGTTGCCGGTTGCGGGACAAACCCGGCGCGCCCTGAGACTGCCCGGACACTGCCGCCGGCCTGATGACACTACCTCGGATTGCTTCCTCTCTAAGGAATGGGCCCCGGCATGTCAATAGAAAAATGCCCGTGTCACAAGTCCACAAGCTCGATTTGTCCGGGTTCGAGGGGACTGCCCAAAAAGAGCCCCCCGGTGCGCGCAAACCTGTCGGGATTGTCCGTGGTGAGGAAGCGCCACTCGCCGCTTCCCGCCGAGGGGTTCAGCAGGCCGAGGCCGCGCAGTTCCTCCTCCACGCTTTCGGCGGTGGTGGCCGCCGAATCCACGATGGTGACATCCGGGCCCACCACATTCTGCAAGGCGGAAAACAGCAGCGGAAAATGCGTGCAGCCGAGCACCAGCGTATCCGGGCGCTCCTCCCGGCTCGCCGTGTCATTCGGGGCGAAGAGGCCGTCCAGATAGCGGCGCGCCACTTCCTCCACCACGGGGCCCTCCCGCCAACCCTCCTCGGCCAGGGGCACAAAGAGGGTGCAGGCCTTGCCGCGCACCCGCGCCTCGGGCCGGAGGCGCGCAATGGCCTCCTGGTAGGCCCCGCCCGCGATGGTGGCCTCAGTGGCGATGACCACGATGCCGCCGTTCCGGCTGGCGCGCGCCGCGGCCGCCGCGCCCGGCTCCACCACGCCCAGCACCGGAAGCGGCGCAAACTCCCGCCGCAAGGTGGGCAGCGCCGCCGCAGTGGCCGTATTGCAGGCGACCACCAGCATCTTCACCCCGCGGCGCACGAGCGCCCCCGCCGCCAGAAGCGTATACTGGATGATGGTGCCGCGCCCCTTGGTGCCGTAGGGCAGCCGCGCGGTATCGCCGAGATAGAGCAGGTTCTCGGCCGGGAGGCGGCGCGCCAGCGCCTTGAAGACGGTGAGGCCCCCCACACCGGAATCAAAGAGGGCAATGGGCAAATGTGCGGCATCCTGCATGGAGGCGATCCTTTTCTCGGCAACAGGGGAAAGAGCGTCAGAGAGCTTGGCCCAGACAGCGGATGGCTGTAAAGAGCAAAATGGCGGCCAGCAGATATTTCAGCATACGGGCGGAGACGAATTTCTGGCAGCGCGCCCCGAGATACATGCCGCCCATGCCGCCCACGCCGAAAAGCAGGCCGAGCAGCCAGTCGGGCCGCACTCCGAGCGCGGGCCAGAAGGGCGCGAGCAGGCTGTAAAAGCAGACGCCCGCGACGGAGGTCAGGAAGGTGCAAAAGAGGGACGCCCCGGCCACGGCATGGACGGGCAGCCCGAAAAAGGCAATGAGAAAGGGCACCATGATAGCCCCGCCGCCGATGCCGTAAATGCCGCCCACGAGCCCCACCACGAGGCTCAGGAGAAAGACGGCCCGGCAGGAGACGGCGTAGCTCTCCCCGCCGCTCGCAAAAACAAATTCGCGCAGGTTGAAGGATACGATGCGGCAGGGCGCGGCCTTGCCGCCGGAGCGACCGCCCTTGGCCGCCCCGTGGCGCGAGCGCCAGACATCCCACAAGAGGCGTCCGGCCATATAGAGGAGCACCAGCGCCGCAAAAAGCGCAAAGCGCGCCGCATCCGGCAGCAGAGTCACGCGGATGAGCGCCCCGGCAAAAACGCCGGGCAGCGTTCCCAGGGCCATGATGAGCGTCAGCGGCCCCAGAAGCCGCCCCTCGCGCCAGTAGCGCCAGACGCCTGAGGGGCAGGCCACGATGTTGAACACCTGGTTGGTGGCGCTCACCCCCGGGTGGATATAGCCGAGAACGCTTATCTGGAAAGGCAGCAGCAGGAAAGCCCCTGAAATGCCGCCCATGGACGTGAGGAAGGAAATGCAGAACGCCGCGGCCATGGGCAAGAGCGGAGAGCATTCCACCCCGGAAACGGGAAACAGCACGATGGTCCCTCCTCCGGCAGCCGGGCCGGGCAAAACTGGGCGTGCTCGGCGGCGCAGAGAGCGCGCGGCTTGACAGTGCGCCGCATTTTTGTGCATCCTCTTGGCGCCTGAATATCTCGCAGCGGAGGCAATATGGCGAAAGAAGGCTCCATCGAAGTTGACGGCGTGGTGCAGGAAGCCCTGCCCAATGCCATGTTCCGCGTCGAGCTGGAAAACGGCCACGAGGTGCTGGCCCATATCTCCGGCAAGATGCGCAAGTTCTATATCCGCATCCTGCCCGGCGACCGCGTCAAGGTGGAGCTTTCCCCCTACGACCTTTCGCGCGGCCGCATCACCTACCGCATGAAGTAGGGCGCGAGGCGGCCCGGCCTGCGCTTCTCCTGCCATCTGGGCTCATGCCCGCGAGGGCGCGTCTGTCGCGCCTCCCCAAGCCTCGCCGCGCGCCCTGAATCCGCGCCCGCCCTCAGACGATACCCGCCGCGTGGAGCAAAGCCACGCACAAAAGCGCCCAAAGCCCGGCCAGCACATCGTCGATCATGACGCCGAAGCCGCCCGGGAGCCAGTTTTCCGAGGCCTTCACGGGCCAAGGCTTGGCAATATCGAAGATACGGAAGCAGACAAAGGCCGCGACGATGAGCCGGAAGCCGGCATGGGCAAAGGGCAAAAGCACCAGCCACACGCCCACGAGCTCGTCGATGACCACCTCGCCGGGGTCCTTGCGGCCGAGCAGTTCCTCGGCCCGGCTGGCGGCAAGGCCCCCCGCCACAAAGAGCGCCGCCAGCACCGCCAAACGCCAGCCGAGACCGAGCGGCAAAAAGCAGAACGGCGCCAGCAGGCAGGCCAGGGCCGTGCCCCAGGTGCCCGGCGCGCGCGGGGCGAGCCCCGCCACCCCGAGCCTGCAGAAAGCCAGCGTACACGCATCCCAAAATCGCATCGTTCTCCCTGGGCCTTGAGCTCTGCCGCGTTTGAGCCCGGCATCCGGCCCGGACAGTCCAAAAATGAGGGGAAATGGCAGCCTTCGGCTCCTTCCGGCGAAACTACGCCAGGTCAGGCCCGGCGGCAAGCACAACGGACTGCCATGCCTGCCTGTTGTCAGCGCAGGCCGTTAGATCTCGGAGAAATTGCGGATTCGTATGTCCGTATCCTGAAAACGGGCGATGATGTCCAGTTGCCCGCCCATCCCTTCAATAAGGGCGCGCAGGGTAGAGACATACATATCCGTTCTTTTCTCCATGTCCGCGACGCTGGGCTGCTTGATGCCCAGTTTTTCCGCAAGCTGGGTCTGGGACATGTCGCGGGCTTTGCGCAATTCCGCAAGGGCCATTTCCTGAAGCAGGCCATCCGCCTCTCTGCGGATAGCCTCTTGCCGGCTCTCCGGCAAGCGGGCAAGCAGTTCATTGAATTTTTTGGCCATGACTCTCATCCTTCAGTTGCGCCAAGTGTTCATCATACAGCCTGTCCGCCTCGGGAACAAATATTTCGTACCAGTCATCCCGGACAGTCTTGTCGCGCCTATGAGGAGGATGGCGCAACGTCTCGGGTCAAACGCATAAAGTGTTCGAAACGGATGTCCATTGACCTGGGTGCGTAATTCGCGCAAATGGGGATGCCGGGAACCGCGTATTTTGGATGAGTGAGGAAATTCCAGGTGCGGCCCGCGCATTTCCAGCAGCCTCACCGAAACGGCTATCTTGTCCTGCGCATTTTATCGAGCCCGCTCCACCATTCCCCAAACTCATCGGTATATTCCACATCCCATGCCATGAGAAATTATAGCCCAGAAGCTATAGGGCGTCAATCCCCTCTATTTTCCGGACGAATTGGACAGCAGCAAAAAAATTTCTGTTCACCCCGATATATTCCTTCTGACGGAACGGAAGAGGCCTAGGGTGCTTCCCGGAAGACAAAACCAGCACGAGGGAGGCTGAACATGAAGCGTATCTTTTCCTTTCTGGGCGGGGCTCTTGCCGGGGCGGCAGCTTTGGCCGCAGTGGCCGGCGTGGTGACGCACCTCACCGAGGAGGACGCGCCCGCGGTTTCGGACGTGGCCCCCAACGCGGGGGCGGACGGCGCCGACCCGTCCTCCCCCACCACTGACAACAGCGCGGAAAGCGCATAAAAGGAGGGGCATATGAGCAAGCTTGGTTTCTTTTTGGGCGGAGCGCTCGCCGGGGCCGCGGGCCTCGCCGCGGCGGCGCTGCTGGACAGGAATTCGTCCGCGCCCGAACTCCCCGGCCCTTCGTGCGGGGACTCGCCCGCGGGACTCGATGCCGCGGCCGTGGCAAGCGCCCTCAACGAGTATTTTTTCAAGGCGCATGAGCTTGCGCGCCGCTGTTCCACCCTTTCCATGGAAAGCTGCGAGCTTTCCATGGGGCCCATCGACCTGCCCGACGACAGCCTGCTCCAAAAGGCGGCCAACGCCATCGGCAGCGGTCTCACCCGCGTGGTACGCGGCTTCAGGAACGAAGACCTGCGCTCGCTGCACAGGCAGGCGGCCACGCTTTTCAGCGAATATCGTCCGATTTTCCAGCGCGGGAATGAACTCCTGAAAGGCGCGTCCATGGCCGGCGTGGGGGTGTCCACCAAGGAGCTGAACATCCGGGAGCGCCTTGACAACCGCCTCGACAATGAGGACTGGTTCGACGACCTCGATGAGGGCTGCAGCCGCCTCAACACCTTCCTCACCGACAGTGCCGATGCGGCCCAGGAACTCATCGAACAGCTTGAAACCCTGCAAAAATACGGCGGCCCGGCGCCGCTTTCCCTCGCCGGGGCCTAGGAGTGCGCCATGCCCGTCAAGCGTGACCAGGATGCGACCACCGGCACCAAGCTGTTGCGGCTCTTCCAGCGGCTCATGCTTGACGGGCGCCGGCATTACCAGGGGGACCTCGCCGAGTGGCTCAACTGCTCCCGGCAGACCATTATCCGCCTCACCACGGAAATCGAGCGCGTCATCGGCGCAAGCCTGGAAACCGGCATGGACCATCACCGGCGCTGGTACCGCATGGTTCCGCGCACGGGCTTCCGGCTGGGGCCCGACCTCGAGGAGCTGCGTTATCTCCGCATCTGCCGGGACATGGCCGCCCCCTATCTGCCGGAGTAGGTGGCGCACCGGGTGGACGAAAGCATCCTGCGCCTCTCGCTCGCCATGAGCGACGCCACGGCAACGGAAAAAGCCGCCCTGCAAAAGCCCAGGTTCGCCTTTTTCAGCAAGGGCCGCATCGACTATACGCCGTTTTTCGCCCATATGGAGGCCCTGCTCAAGGCGCAGGAAAGCCGCCGCATCTGCGTGGTGCGCTACCGCGCCGCCGGAAGCAGGCTTTACAAGACGCACCGCCTTGCCGTGGGCCGGATGATCGCCATGAACAACGCGCTCTATGTGCTGGGCGCGGATGTGCGTGAGGATTTCCGCACGCTGCGCCATTTATGCAGCATGGCGGTGCACCGCATCCGCGAGGTGAAACTTACCGATCACCCGGTGCTTTTCCCCATGCCCGAGGCGGACCCGGGCACTTTCGGGCTGCCCTGGCATGAGCCGCGCACCTTCCGCATCCGCTTTGCGCCCGGAAAGGTGGCGGACTATGTGCGCGAGCGCACCTGGGCCGACGCCCAGCGCCTCGAGGAGACGCCCGACGGCGGCCTCATCCTCACCATCACCACGCGCAGCCAGCCGGAGCTCGCCGCCTGGGTGCGCAGCTTCGGCGAAACTGCCGAACTGCTTTCGGAGGAGGGCGAAGATGTTCAGCAATAAAAGACAAGAAAGCCCGTGGAGCTGCTCCAGATGCGGCTCGCACAATGTGGTGCTTCGCGACATGCGCCCCGACATCCCCCTGCTCGACAAGTTGTCCGACCTCTTTGGCGCAGGCGACCCTCGGCGGCAGTGGGGCGCAAAGCGCATCGTCTGCAAGGATTGCGGACACGTTTCCGTCATCCATATCATGTAGGCGGCCGATATATGGCGACCATGTTCCCGGCCGAGAACGAGGCCTTCACCACTGCGGGCGAGGAGACAGTCTACCGCTTCCTGCGTCGCGCGGCCCGGCCCGATGCGGTGTTTCTCGCGTGGTATTCGCCGGACATCGAGGACCGCGAGCCGGACTTCATCCTCCTCTCGCCGGATTCGGGCCTCATCGTCCTCGAGGTCAAGGACTGGCTCGCCGAGCAGGTGCTGGAGGCGGACCCCAAGTCCGCCCTGCTCCAGATCGGTCCCCGCCGGGAGCGCCGCAAGCAGCCGCTGGCCCAGGCGCGGGAATACGTCAACAGCCTGCTTTCCCTGCTCGGTCGGCACGCGCCCGAGGGCGCGGGAGGCAAGGCCGCCCTGCCCTGCCCCGTCACCTGGGGCGCGGTGTTCCCGCATATGCGGCGCGAGGAATTTGCGGCCTGCGGCCTTGGCGAGGTCATGGACGGCGGCCGCGTGCTCTGTTGGGACGACCTCAACGAGGATTCGCCGCTCCTGCGCGATGCCTCGGGCCAGCGCCTGCGCCAGTGGCTTGCCGAGCATTTTCCGCCGCTCTTCCCCTTCAGTCTCACGCCGGCGCAGGTGGCGTGGCTCAGGGGCTGCATCTTCCCGGTGGTGCGCCTCGACCTGCCGCAGCGCGGGGGCGTGTCCGTGCCGGAGCAGGCGGCCACGGTGCTTGCGCTGGACCATGAGCAGGAAAACCTCGCGCGCAGCTTCGGGCCGGGCAAGACGCTTATCACCGGGCCAGCGGGCAGCGGCAAGACCCTCGTGCTGGCGCACCAGGCGTGGAACCTGCCGCGCGTGGACAGGCGCATCCGGCGCATCCTCATCACCTGCTACAACCTCTCGCTGGTGGGCTATATCCGGCGGCTGCTCGCGCGCAAGGGCGTGAGCCTCGGACCGGACGGCGTGGAGGTCGTGCCCTTCTACAGCCTCTGCGAGCGCATCCTTGGTGAGCGGCTCACCCACGCCAACGAGGGTGGCGACTATTATGAGCTCGTGGTGCGCGAATCTTTGGAGCGCCTCGCGGGCGAGCATCCCCTCAAGGGCCGCTGGGACGCCATCCTTGTGGACGAAGGGCAGGATTTTTCGCCGGACATGGCCCGCGTGCTCCTCTCCCTGCTGCCGGAGCATGGCAGCCTCACCGTGGCGCAGGACGAGCACCAGTGCCTCTACCAGCCGGATGCGGGCGGCTGGACGCCCGCGACCATTCCGGGCCTCAAGACGCGCCGCCTGCACAGACAATATCGCAGCACCCGCCAGATAGCCGCCCTTGCCGCGCGCGTACTGGGGCGTTCGCCGCAAGAGGCGGATACGGCGGGCGCGGACGGCCCGGAGCCCCGCCGGCTCGCCAGCGCGGACGGCCGCGCGCAGGTGGAGGACGTGGCCGCAGCCGTGGCCGAACTGGTGCGCACGGGCGTCCCCATGAGCGAGATCGCCGTGCTTTATGTGCGCAACCGGAATGACGCCGTGGACAACCTCGCCGAAGCCCTTGTGGAGGCGCTGGAGGCGCGTGGCGTGCTCGCCCGCTGGGCCGCACGCGACACGGCAAGCAAGCGCGGCTACGACATCACCACGGACAGCGTGACCATCTCCACCATCCACAGCGCCAAGGGCCTGGACTATGCGCAGGTGTTCCTGCTCGGCCTCGACGACCTTGCGCCGCATGATGAAAGGACGCGGCGCCTCGCCCATGTGGGTGTGACCAGGGCGCGCGAGGGCCTCACCCTCTGTACCAGCCGGGCCGGCGGGCTTGCCGCGGCGCTGAAAGATACGCTAAAAGGAGAATCGCTATGCAAAAACTGCTGAAAAGCCTCTGCGCCCTGCTGTTCCTCGGCCACCCGGCCTGCGTTGTCCTGTGCGTGCCCGACGCCCGCGCCGAGGAGGAACTGGCCCCGGGCTTCCATGCCTGCACGGAAAAGGCCCAGAGCACGGCCGACAATGTGGAATGCTACAATGCCGCTTATACCTATTGGGACACGGCGCTCAACGCCAATTTCAAGAAGGCGCAGTCAGCCTGCGCCGAGGCGTCGGACGCAAAGGAATGCCGCGCCAAATTGCTCAAGGCCCAGCGGCTGTGGATACAGTACAAGGAGGCCATGGTGGATGCCCTCTACGCCATGGGCGGCGGGGGGACCATGGACCAGCTGACCGTCGGCGACTTCGCGGCCAGGGAAACGAAAAAACAGGCGCAACTGCTGGCAACAGAGTAAGCGCCGCAAACCAGTAAAAAAGCTCCAGGAGGAAACCCATGCCCTTTCCGCTTCTTTTGTGGGGCGCAGCAGCGGTTGGTGCCGCGGTGGCAGGCAAGGCCATCTATGATGCAGTAACAGACGAGGGGAGCTCCAGCTCCACTTCAAGCTCCAGCTCCGGGCCTTCGCGTGAGGAGGTGCAGAGGCGCCAACTGGAATCTGTCTACAAAGACTTTCAGAAAGAGTTTCGGAAGTTCTGGCAAGCTGTTTGGCCCCGCTCACGGACAAACTGCGCCACCTCCAGGCTGCCGCTGCCCGGGAGGGCTTCAGCGGCGACATCGTGGCCGAGACGCCCATCCTCATCGTCAATGCCAAGCAGGCGCTCAAGGGCAGGCTGGAGCACAAGGAGCGGCTGGTGGAGGATGCCGTCCTGCCGGAAGTGGAGCGTGAACTCATCCGCCTGGCCGCTTCCATGGAAATGGCCGATGTGCTGAACACCCTGCGGCGGAACCTTGTGCGCTGCATCAGCGATTGCAGGCGGCAACTGGCGAGCAACGACCAGAAGGCCCTGCTGGCAGATGCGGAAATGCAGCTCGCCTCCGTCCGCGCAGAGCGTGACCGGGCGCATGACAGGATAGAGCAGGCGCTGGACGGCAAGCTCGCTGTGCTGGGGGCGAGCCTTGCGGAGCTCTATGAAACCAGCGCCGATGAAGCCACCATGAAAGCCCGGCTGCAGTCCCTGTTTACAGGCATGATGAATGAGCTCGCCCCCGTCATTGAGGCCGATACAGGCGCGGCAGCCAGGCAGATCGAGAATATCTGCATCGAATATGACAAGGTGCGCGAGCGCATGGTGGAGGAGAGCGGCGAGGCCGGGGCGTCGGCCAAGGATGTCCTCGACCTGGTGAACTCGTTTGACTGGAAGGCGCTGCTCGGGCAGGTGGACCTGGAAAGCTACGCCAGGGAAATCGTCGTCACGGTCCTTCAGCAGTGCAAGAAATGGCTGCCCGAGCTTTTCAAGGGCATCGGTCCCGCGACCATGGGGCGCTGGGCCGCCACTGCCGTCAATGCGCTGGGCATTGCCATCAGCGTCGCCACGGTCTTTTTCCAGGTGTACAACGATTACCAGGCCCAGCAGGAGGCGGAAAACCGCGCGCGCCGCCGCGCCGAGGCCATACGCGATGCCGTGCGGACGACGCAGGAGCGCTTGCGGCAAAGCGTCATGGCGGCCGTGGACGAGATCTTCGCCAAGTCTTTTGACAAGCTCATCGGCGAACTCTCGCAAAAAATCAACGAGCTGGCGCAAAGGGACCAGAGCAATTCCGAGGAGCGGGAGGTACTGGGCCGGGCCGAGGCCCTGCTCAACGCATGAGCGACATGACCTTCACCTGCGACAAATGCGGCGCCTGCTGCCGTCATCTCAAGCGCTTCGGGCCTGCCTATGCCTGGCTTGTGGATGACGGCACAGGCGCCTGCCGGTATTTTGATGCCGCCAGCAACCTTTGCACGATTTATCCGGTCCGCCCGCTGATCTGCAATGTGGAAGTGGGCTATCACCTCTTTTTTTCGCATATCCCGCATGAGGACTTTATCCGGCAGAACGAGGAGGCCTGCCGGCTGCTGAAGCAGCTCTCCATGCCCGGGGGTACAGATGGGCGCCCTTGAATTTGCGCATGACCTTGCCACAGTGCGCGCCCTGACGCCGGATTTCGCGCCCCTTAAGGTGGCGCCGCGGGCGCATCACTTTTCCCTGGGCCTGGGGCTGACCAGCCGTTGCAATTTCCGCTGTCCCATTTGCTATTATCACGATGCCCCGGCTCCGCGGGCAGCCCGGGATATGCCCCTCCCCCTCCTGAAGTCCCTGCTGGCACCGCTTCCGCAACTCGCTTCCGTCTGCATGGGCCTTGAGGGCGAGCCCTTCTGTCATCCACGCCTTTTTGACGCGCTGGATATGGTGGCTGCCCATGCAGACTGCCTGAATATCGTCTCCAACGGCAGCCTTGTCGATGGCGAAGCCGCTGAAAGGCTCTGCCGCTATCCCCTCGGCTCATTGGCGCTGAGCATTGATGCCGGGGACGAGGCGGCCTATCGCCGCTTTCGCCAAGGCGGCGAGCTGCGCGTCTTCATGAAGAATGGCGCAAGGCTTGCCGGGCGTCTGGGTCCGCGGGTGTGCCTGCATACAGTGGTTTTTGCGGAAAATCTGGACTCCCTCGCGCGCCTGCCGGATGTGGCCGCAGAAATGGGGGTCTCCCCCATCAGCCTGCAACAGTTGCGCCCCACTGCGGGCTCACGGCAAAGGAATGTGCATCCTGCAAAGGGGGAATTCCTCAAGGAGGGCCTGGAACGAATGATGGATTCGGCGGAACGGCGCGGAATTGTCCTGTTTTTTGACGCAAGATTCGCCAACCGCGAAATTATGGACCACCTGCAGGGCCTTGCACAAAACTCCACCTGTATCCGCATCCAAAAATGCGCAGGGGGCACCTGTTCACAGCTCTCTACCTTTACTTCCATCCTTGGCGATGGAACCCTCTTTCCCTGCTGCGGTGATTTTACGCCGGCGCCCATCCGGCACCATTCTTTTGACGGTATCTTCAATCATGAATATTTACAGCGCCTAAGATTCTTGCACAGAAAGAAAAATGCGCACCTGCCGCCTTGCAGGACCTGCCTTCACGAGGAATGATGCTGTTGCTGGCATGGCGCTTCGGTAGTGAGGCGCACAGGCGTTCCCTAAAATTTTTCTATGATAGAGTGGTTAACTATCCGGGCGGAACAAAATTGAAGAAGTATATTTCCTCCGTGCTCAGACCCAGCCGGGGCATTCCCCTACCGGTATCCGGGAGCAGGTTGCACTCCCGCATAAATTAGCCCATTCTTTGAAGGCGCTCCGGCTGGGCCGAACACAACCGAGAGGGCCCCCGGAGAAGGTGCGTTACGCCGGATGGTCCATGCAAGGCCGCCTGAAGGGAAAAGTCACCGGAACGAACCGTGGCGGATGAACTCGTTGGACAGGAAGCGCTGTCAGGCTGGAGCAAGACCTGTCTCGTTGAGTCTCAAATCCTCAAGTTATCTGGAATAAAGACATGAAAATCCTTTTCCTGTGTATGCATATGTCCGGTTTGCACGGCTCTGTGCTGCATATTCTGGAATACGCAAAATTTTTCAAAAGCCTCGATGCGGAAGTTTGCATTGGTGCGGTTTTTATTGACCCGACAATCAGGAAAATGGTGGCTTCGGAAAATATCAGTCTCTATCGGATTTCCTACGTTCCTTTGGATATCGAATACGATATCGTCTATGCCCTGCATCTTTTCCTGTTCCCCTATCTCCTCATCAAAGGTCTTGCCTATAAGCACGCCATACTCGGGCTCCTGGGTGTAACCGTCCCACTTGAGCAGCTTCCTCCATCCTGTATGTATCCCTATTTTGACCTGATTACTGCCATCTCGCCGGAAATCATTGCCCGCTATCGTGATGAATTTCAGCTCGATGAAAAGTTGTTTACCCTGGTTCCCAATCATTTACCCGTGGATTTCATAGAAAAAAGCGGTGTTAAAACACAATGGGCCGAGAAGCCCGGCAAGCTCGCCGTCGTTTCCAACCACAGGGTGGAAGAACTGGTTGAAATGGCGGAAACTGCTCCGTGGCAAACGGACTTTTTCGGCAGCGAGTATGGAAACAGCGTCCCCGTAACCCCGGAATTGCTGTTGGGCTATGACGCCATCATCACTATCGGGAAGACTGTCCAGTACGGCATGGGCCTGGGAGTGCCCGTATTTGAATATGATTACAATGGGGGATGCGGCTGGATCACTCCAGATAATATGGAGACGGAAGCAGAGACCAACTTCTCGGGCCGCTCGACATATGCAAAAATGGATGCTGCGACACTTGTCAGGGAGCTCGCAGAGGGCTACGCCAATGCCGCAGCGCAGGCCGCGCGCCTGCGTGAGAAAGCTCTGGAAACATTCTCCATTATCAAGCTCATAACACGACAAATCAAGCTTGTTTCCGCGCTCCCCCCCAAAGGGCAGCCGATTCTCACAGCGGACGCATGGTTTTATGCGAATACCTGCTACTTGGCTATTGAAAATATGATTGGACTCATGAGGCTACGCAATAAGGGTGTGGATAAATCCACTCGCTGAAGATGCTGTCCACGACGGACCTCAACACGCCAGCCCTTGGCGTTGTCACGCTTACGGCGAACATTCTTCAACAAAAGGCTGCGGCACACCTCAACACTGAATACTTTTCGCGCCCCACAAAACGCTCCCCCAGCCACCAAGGGTTGCTCCGGAAGCGGAAAAGCGGCGACACCACCCTCGTGTCGGAAGCGTTGCGTGAACCGCCAGACTGCAAATTCCCGGGCAACGTGCCCTCAGTGAGGCCACCCAACTCCTCTCCTGCCGAGGGGTGACAATGCGACCAGGGTTTTCTCGCCGAGATTCCTCAGTTTCAGCAAATACCGTCACAAATACCGCCATTTTTGCGATGTATCCCTGAGTTTCACGACACCTTGTTGGACGTGCTCTCGCCCGAAAAACCAAGCCCCGCAGGGCTTTTTCACACCTTGCGGGACTTGGCTGGATTCATCCTTGGTGCCCGGAGCGGGGGTCGAACCCGCACAGCCATTGGCCGAGAGATTTTAAGTCCTGTGGCTATTCTTGGCAATACAACAACTTAGCGCCTGCCGTATCACCATTCCCCGGTGATACAGCCTTTCCCCTCTCCTACCGTTCTTCTCTCTCCCCCTCTAGACTTCTCCTAGAAAAACCCCTCCCCGTTGCGCTGCCTATCGGTTTGCTGATAGTGTGAAGTAGCCGCTCGGCTCCCACTCGCACAGCTTTTCGAAGGAGGCACTATGAAACATTTTTGGCATGGTATCGCTATAGTGAACACGGTACTCTTTGCGCTGCTCGTAATCGGGCTGTACACTGGAAGTTTGTCAATCAATACTGAAAGTTCAGTGAGTGGCGAAGTGGATATTGCGCACCCCGTAGATATAAATATTCAAGATATGCCAATGATTGAAGGAAACGTGGACGCCAATATCAAAAATATACGATAAACTGAAAGCGGTGGGCATATGGAAATCTGCATTTTTATTACATTCGTTGCTATTGGTTTTTTAGTTGAGACTCATACAAAATTGAAGTCGGAAAGGAATAAAAACGCAGATTTGCGCAAGGAACTTGAAACCGTAAAAAGAGAAAATAACCTCGCCATCTTTGATAAAAATGAAATTATTGCGCAGCAGGCTGAGCGGATAGAAGAATTGGAGGATGCCATAGTGTACCTCAATGTAGAATTAAAAAAACAAAAAATCCTTGGCCGAAATCCATCTAAACAACCTTGACATTTCCCCGATTTTATGGCGTCCTCTCGCTACGGAGCCTCGAAACTCCATAGCGACGGCCGCCATTCCGTTTGTCAATGGCTTTTTTCGTGCCCTATGGCGTGATAAAATCACGCACATATTGGCCGGGAGTAGGGTAGCAGCAATGCCCCTGCCGTTCGCTAGCGGTTTCGAGCTCCCGGCCATTTTTGCGCCCGGCCAGCGCCAATCGAACAACTAGCGAGGTTCACCATGTCTCAGGCCCAAGTTCTCACTTCCCCCTCAGTTTCCCTGTTCAATGGCCGCCCGGCCACCACTTCCCTGGCGGTTGCCGAATATTTCGGCAAGCGGCATGACCATGTGATGCGTTCCATCAGGGATTTGGTGGATAACTGCCCGGAAGAATTCACTGCCCCCAATTTTGGGGCCAGTGAATACACCGATGAAACCGGACGCACCCTGCCCATGTTCATCATCTACTTTGACGGCTTCATGCTCCTCGTCATGGGCTACACGGGCAAGAAGGCGCTCCAGATGAAGCTCGCCTACATCGCCGCCTTCAACGCCATGAAGGAAAAACTTGACAAGCTCGCCAAGGAGGAGCGCGCGGCCCTTTCCTCAGATGTCAAGCCCCTTTCCACAGCCGCCAGCCGCGCGCCGCTGCGCAGTCTTGTCCACGCCTGGGCGCAGGTCTCGGGCGTCTCCCATTCCGCCCTCTGGCCGCAGGTGCGGGCGCACTTCCAGCTTTCGCGCATCGATGACCTGCCGGAGAGCTGGTTGCCGGACGCGCTGGCCTTCGTGCAGGAGAAGATCGACCAGTGCGTGAAGGGGCTGCCGAATCCTGCCCCGGCCACCGAGCTTCCCCCGGCCCCGGCCCCGGAAGAGCGCCCGCTGGTGTACCGGGACGGGAAGTATTATCCCATGCGCAGGAACCAGAAGCACGTCGTGGGGCCGCGCGAGAAGGCCATCGTGGACTTCTGGTCCTACGAGTACCCGCGCAAGGAAGCGGAACTCGAGGAGCGCTTCAAGAAGCTCATGGAGGGCATTGACGAGGCCATCGGCGATACCGTCCACCAGGCCGTGGCCGCTATCGGCCGGGATGCCGACACCATGTTCAGCATCTCGTGCATGTTGGAAGGCCTGTACACCGCCAAGGACGGCGCGCGGGAAGCATTCAAGGAGGCCCTGCGGCTGGCGAGGCTGCACATGAGGATGGCGACGAGCATGGCAACGGCACTGAACCGGTAGGGGGAAGCTGAGAGGAAAAACGAGGGCCGGGAGCAATCCCGGCTCCTATTATTTAAAACTTTCAACTTTTAGCTTGAAAATATACGAATACTTATATATCTATATTCTCAACTATTGCTCCAAAAAGCTTAATAATGGTAATCAAAAGAATATATTATGATTAATAAGGTAGGCAAAAGACACCGTTATCGGTCTAAATTTTTTATGAAACGATACCATAAATACCAGAATTTTATGGGACATCGCAATAAATGGAATATTATTTCACTTCCAAAAGAAATATCTATCGAGGGAAAATACAGAAAAGAATTGTTATCATGCATAAGTAGAATTTTAGAATTAGTCTCTGATGATAAAAAAAATATTATTCTTGATTTTAAAAAAACGAAATTAATTATTGCTACAGGAATGATTATATTCTATGCAGAAATATCTAACCTCATTAATCAGGATAATAATATTCATTTTAAGTGTATAAACATAAATTCTAATAGAGTTGAACAAGTTCTAAAACAGGTTAGATTTTTATCAAAATGTAGATATAAGTCAAAGGCACGTATTACCAGAAGTGATGTCATTAATTGGCGAGTCTGTAGCGGAAAAAGCTTAATATATAGTAAGTTTGATGAAGTAGTACTTCAAGAAAATATATTTAAGCAATTGCCACCTGAATCAGATTTATATGCCGGTTGTGTTGAAGCAACAAAAAATGTAATGCGCCATGCATATATTGAGGAATTAAGAAGAATTCCCATTTGTCGAGATAAAGAGGCATGGTGGTGTTTTACTCAAATTAAAGACCAGAAACTCACGATGGTTGTTTGCGATCTCGGGGTTTCAATACCCTATACCTTGCCTAAGACTAAGAAAAAATTAGTTAGATGGATGGCGCTCTTTCCATTTTTTGGAAAACAGATAGAAGATGCCGATTTAATAGACGGTGCCATACGGATGCCGAGTAGTAGGTCAGGAGAAAGCTTCAGAGGAAATGGCTTGCCTAAAATCGCTGAAATCGCTAGAGTATGTGGAGGCGCTTTAACCATTCATTCCCGAAGTGGCTATATTCATTATGAAAATTCTGATGCGCCTATCAAACATAACTATATTGCTCCTGTACATGGCACGGTCATTGCATGGACATTGCCATTAGGAGGTAAAATATGTCGAGATTGATTTCCATCGCACAGGATTTTTCGGTTTATCCAGGTGGCCGAATTCCTGCAGATGGCCCATTCAGTGGCGAAGAGTTCCGGAATGATTATTTGCTTCCGATTTTTAATAGTAATGAGCATGTGACCATTGATTTTGATAATGTGCGAGGTTATGGATCTTCTTTTTTGGAAGAAGCCTTCGGTGGATTGGTGAGGAGCGGTATCTCCCCTGCACGTATCAGAGAACAGATTATTTTTAAATCTTCAAAGGATAGTATAGTTTCGGAGATATGGAGATATATAAATAACGCCGATACTGACAGAAGCAAGTGTTTGAATTGATTTCTATCCTATTAGTAATAATAGGATGGATCGTCGTCCATCTTCTGGAGGCTCGCCGTGATGCTAAAAAGGAAGCACGGCTATTTGCTATCGACACCGCAAAACGCATCAATTTTATTGAAAGGAGAGCGATTAAGTATCATACTAATTGGTTTCGAGATTATAATTTAGAACAAGAAATAAAACTTGAACTAAGCGAGCTTGATTCTAGGTTCACGGTTTTAAAAAAATCAATCTGCTATATGCATGACATATCTTTTTTGAGGTCTGCCATAACACTTGAAAATTTTGAATCTCATTTATTTTCCAAACAATATTATCAAGATAAAATTATCCGGGACATTTCCTATCATGCAACATTATTAAGAGAGTCTTTATATTCCATATCACTGAAGTGACAAAGTGAGTTATACTAAACTAACGTTTAGTTAGTACCCTCCAATAATTTCCTCTACTTCTTCCCCGGTTTCCCCAACAGCGGCGCGAGCACGCCGCCCTCGTCGTCCACGAAATACGCTTCCGAGCCCTCCACGGTGCGCCAGATCTGCGGCGTGCCGATGCCCAGGAAGAAGCCCACGGCGTTGATGGATTCCTTGAGCGCCAGATAGCCCGCATCCGCCTTGTCATCCACGATGGCTTGCTTGGCGTGGTGCGCGCCGCGCAAGAAGTTATACGCGCCAGAAAACGCAAGAAGGATGCGGCCGCCCTTGAAGCCTGAGCTCGCAAACTCGTCCTGCGCCATGCGGGCCACGTCGCGCGCCAGCGGGATGCCCATGGTGAAAAAGGTCAGCGCTTCCCAGCCGTAATCCTCGGCGTCCGGCCATTCGTCGTCGCGCCCGAGCCCCACCATCAGGCAGGAGAGCACCACGGGCATGACCCATTGCAGGGCGAAGTCCGAGAAGGCGCGCCCGTAGCTGATGGAGCTGTTGCCCGTCTTTTGGTACTCCCGCAGGCCGCGCACGGTCTCCAGCTTCCTGTTGAAGTCCGAGAGGGCGAAAGACATGAAGGGGCAGAGGATGCGCATGATGCCCGCCTGCCGCATGACAGCCGGGGTGTCCAGCGCGCCCCCACCACCCTGCGCGGCCACCACGGCGGCGTCCGCCTCGGCCACGGCCGCGCTTTCTTCCGCCCCGCTGGCGATGGCCTTGTCATAGGCCGCGAGCCATGTGGGCGCGGCCACGGCCGTGTCCAGCGCGGAAATGAGGGCAAACTGCGCCTTCTGCACCATGCCGAGCCCATAGCGCGCATTGCGGAAGCGCACACCGCCCACGCCATTGGCGCGCATCTCTGCATATTCCCGGCGCAGGCTCTCGTCCATGAACTGCGCCCGGCTCTCCATGTAGGCGCTTTTGCGGCGGATGGTCTCCCAGCTCTCGCGCGGGCCTGAGAGCAAGGTCGCCGCGGCGCGCATGAAGTTGCCCGTGCCCACCTCGCTCCACGAGTTGCCGATGCTGGTGAGCTGGAGCAGCGCGGACTTCATGTTCAGGCCCATGGCGAACATGGTCCCGCGCTTCGCCATCCAGTCCATGGCTTTCATGATGCCGTGCATCTGCTCGCCATCCGGCCGGGCGATGCCACGCAGCCAGGGGAGGAGCTGGTCATAGTTCTCCTGCCCGGCCGCGTTGATGAAAGCCGCCTTGAAGGCAGGCTCCCGGAACAGACACATGGTATCGCGCAGGGGCAGCGCGTGCGTGATGTAATGAATGGTGTCCGCCACATGACTGTCGATGACGGTCATGGAGAGCTTCGGCGGCAAGGTCCCGCCCTTGCGCGCGTTGGTCATGCCGCTCTTGGGGTTCGGGTTGCGGAGCACCGCTTCCGTTCCGTTGAGCATTTCATCGACGGACTGGTTTTCGGCCGCCTTGCCGCTCAGGCGCTGGTCGAAGATGAGCGGATAATAGCCGCCCTTGAGGCGCAGCCGCTGTCCGTCGGCCGTGACCACAGTGAAGGCCTGCGCCTTGACCTTGGGCAGCGGCACGCCCTTGATTGCCTTATAGACCTCGTTCAGGCGCGGATAGAGCGTGTTGATGGCGTCCCAGACGGCTTGGATTGCCTGCCATTCCTCGGCGGTGAGCCGCCCGGTAATCCTGGCAAGGTCCGCCTCGCTCCAGCCGTAGCCCGTCATCAGCGCCTTGAGGTTGCCCGCATTGCCCATGTTCAGGGCCACGGAATAGACCTTGTCCATGTCAAACAGGCCCTTCCACAGCCGTTGCACGTCCTCCTGCAAGGGCACGCCGTCAATGGTGAAAGCCTCTGTCAGCTTGCCCACCTTGAGCAGCGGCGTCACGGCCGCGCGCAGCAGTTGCTCCATTTCGCGCTTGAGGGCGAGCTCCTCACTGAGCGCCTTCTGGAGCGGCATGAACCACGCCTTTTGATTGACGCCGCCCTGCGCAAAGCCGTCCATCCAGCGCGCGAGGAAGCGCATACTGGTGATGGAGGAGAGCCCCTTGCGCAGCGCCCCACGCACCGTATCCAACAGGCCCGCGCGCTCGGAAATGAATTTCCGCTGCGAAAGCGTGCCCATCTGCTCGGCGCAGCCTTCCGCCACCTCGCGGATGGCGCGCTTTTCCGCATCGGCGAGCATCCTGCCTTCCGTGCGCCCGGCATGGGCGATCTCCATGATGAGACGCTTCACCTCGCGCATTTCCTCGAGGGAGAGGTCAGAGAAGCGCCCCGCCTTGTCGCCCAGCAGCCACTCGGGCGCGGTGACGCTTTCGCCGAAGGGGCCAGTGATGCCGGCCACGAATTCCTGCAAGGTGGGGAGCCCGCGCAAGGTCTCCGGGTCGAGCCGCTGGCCGGGCGTACCCAGCCCGTCAAAGCGCCCGAGCAGCCGCCGAATCTGGCACATGTAGTCGTAGGGGATGGTCTTGCTGTCGCCGACCTTCCGAAGCTGGCGCACAATGGCGTCGCGCTCCAGGCGGGCGCGATAGGCCGCGCCAAGGGCCGCCCGGCGCAGGCGCTCCTTTTCTTTCAGTTCCGCCATGCGCTCTCGCCACGCGGCATTGCTCTCCCGCCGCGCCTCGCGGGCCGCGCGGCGGGTGGAGCGCTCCTCGGAGCGCAGGCGCGCCTTGAGCGCCTGATATTCGGCATCCACCTGGCTCATCTTGCGGGCGTCCGTGCGCTCGTCCAGCTGGCGCCGAAGCTCGGCCGGGCTTACCTGCTTCTTGCCCGTGAGCGCCTCCATCTCCAGCGCCAGCACCTCGTCGTAGGCGCTGGAATATTCCACCTCGGCGTCATAGGCCGCGTCCCATTCGGCAAGCTGGGCCTCCACCTGCGCGTCGATTGCCTCGCGGCGCGTGGGCGTATCCAAAAGGACCGAGGTCAGCCCCTGCGCCGTGTCCTCATTGAACTGCGCGGCCACGTCGAGGATGTCCAGCGTGCCGCCCTTGCGGATGAGCGCGCGTCCCTCGCCGCGGGCGCGGCGCCACTTCTCGCGCAGGCGGTAAGCCAGGTCCTCGGAGATGGCGCCCTTGAGCGCGTCAAAGGGGATGCCCACCTCGCGCAAGCGGGCGATGAGCTTGTAGGTCTCGCTACCGTCAATGGCGGCCGTCGCCTTCTCGCGGAAGTCCCGCTCCGCCTTGCGCCTGTCCACCAGGCGACGGTTGGCGATGACGGCCGAAGCATTCTCATGCGCCTTTTGCACGGCGCGGGCATACCTGTCGCGCAGTTCCGGGGCCACTTCGCCGCCCAGGCGCTCCATGACGGAGCCACGCTCCACGGCGCGGCGGGACTGCTCGATTTCCTCGTCCGTGGCCAGCAGGGCGTCAAAGACCTCGCGCACCTCGGGGCTCACCTCATGCACACCGAGAATGGCCTTGATGCTGCGGTAAATGTCGGAGAGCCAGTTACGGAAGCGGCTGAAGGCGGTCTGCAATTCCCACGAGGGGGCCTTGCCGTCGCGGGCATAGGCCTCAAACTCGCGCGCAAAGCGTTCCTGCACCTCGCGCCACTTCTCCGGCGTGAGGGCCGCACCCTCGAATCCGTAGGCCTTTTCCAGCTTGGCCCAGGCCTCGCGCACCCATTCCGGCGCGGTCTCAAGCCCCGCTGCCCGGCGCAGTTCCTCCAGCCAGAAGTGCGCGGTCTCGTGCAGCACGGTGGAGGCGTTCTTGCGCTTGAACAGCCCCACCACATAGCGGCCGTCCTCCAGCGGGCGGATGGCGCCCTGCGCGCGTCCGGAGTCGCGGCTTTCAAAGATGTGCGAATTGACTCCGGCGGTGTCAGTGGCTATCTTCTCATCAACATCGCTTTGGCCTCGTTGTGAAGCGCGGCGAGATGCCAAAGGGTTTTCCTTCTGGAAAAGAGTGGAATGCGCTCCCTCCCAAAGCGGTGTTTTTTTGCTATATTGATTTTTCCTCAGTGGCCCCGCCGTCATCACCTGATAAAAATCGCCTTCCTTAGCAAATTCCAGCCGTACCATGACCCTGCCTTGAGGAGTCATTGCCCTTGAGACAAAGTCATACTTCCGGCCCTTGCCGTCCACGTCATAGACGGCATCCAGATTTTCCAGCACAAACGCCACAAACTCTTGCGCGTTCTCAAAGCCAAGCTGGCGAATCTCCTTGCCATGCCGCTTCTCGATATGCTCCCGCCCTATGTCGTCCAGCACGATTTCACCGGGCTTTTGCAGGTGGAGCGCCTTGGCGATGAGCGGGGAGACCGCGCCAATCTCCGCGCCATTGTTCGGGTAGGTGCGCGTCTGATAAAACGTCTGCCCCCGGAGCAGCGAGCCGATACCGCCCTCAAATTCGTCATGGGGCATGAACACCTTTTCCGCGAACTCGTCCACGTCCACGGCGTCGCGGTTCTGGTCATAGGCCCCGCGCTCCTCGCTCATGAAGCCGTGGGCCAAAACGTCAATGTGGATGCCCTCGCCTTTCTTGGCGAAGAATCCTGGCCCGAACTGGCGGCGCAGTTCCTTGTAGCGCTCCATGCCGTAGAGGTTCTGGACGCTCTCGGGGCTCACCTTGCCATAGACGTAGGCAAATTCCGGCTGGAGGGCGCGGCGCCGCGCGTTGTGGCTCATGCCGCGTTTGACGCCCATTTCCTGCAACAGGGCCGCGGTCTCCCTGTTTTCAAACATGGCGTCCAGGCCGCCCTCGTGCAGGTTCTCAAATTCCTCCTGCGTCATGGGGAAATACCCGGCCAGCCGCTCCTCAAGATATTCCTGCGGGGTCTTGCCGAAGAGCGGGGCCATGCGCTCGGCACTGGCCGCGAGCACCAATCCGAAGGCCTCGGCCTGATTCTCGGTATAGCCGGCCGCGCGCCACTGCTCCATGTAGGGCTCGGCGATCTCCATGCGCTGCTGGTAGCGGTTTTCCGCGTCCGCAACCTCTTCGGAGAGCGGGGCAAGGATGTCATTGAGATAGTCGAGCCTTGCCTGCGCGTCCGCGCTCATGGCCGCGAGGTCCTCCACCTCGGCGTCCGTGAGCATATCGGGCGCAAGGCGCATATCCGGCTTGAGGGCCGCATAGCGCTCCGGGTCTTTCAGGATGTGCTCGGAGGCCTTGGCAATGTCCACGGCCACGTCCGTCCCCAGGGTGAGGTTTTCCTCAAGGCTCTCGGGCGTGATTCCCATGGCCGCCGCGGCCGCCATGCGCTCCGGGTCCTCCGTCTGGAAGAAGGTCTGCTGCACCGCCTCGGGCCGGATGAAGAGCTGCTTCGGCAACACGCCCCCCTCGGCAAGGTGCTCCAGCAGGGCCTCGCCCGTGCCGGGCATATCCTTCATGACCGGGGAGCTCTGGACAGCCTCAGCAACCGTGTCCAGCGTCCTGCTTTGCGTCTCCTGCAAATCCTCCAGCTTCAGGGCGCGCCTGTGCTGATACACGCCGCGATTGATGCCCCCGAAGCCAGCGATGAGGGCCGTGCTTTCCACCGTCTGCACGGTGGTTTCCGCGAGGCGCCTGACGATTTCCCCGGCCGTGGGCGCGGCCTCATTGATGCCGGAAAGCCTGCGCCCCGCTTCCTCGGCGGCAATGTCCACGCCCTCCTGCATGACTTCCGTCGCCGTCTCGCCCGTGACGCCGCGCAGGAAGGCCAGCGCGCCTTCGCCCACGGCGGCCGCAAGGGAGGGGTTCTTCTTGATGGCAGCGAGGGCCGCATTCGCCGCTTCGCGCGTGAGAAAGCGCTCCGCGCCGGGAAAGACCTTGCCCAGCTGCTTCAGGCCCACATATTCCAGCGCGCCCTTGGCAGCCCCGGCCCCGATGGCGAGCACGCGGGCCAGATCCTCCGGCACGCCCTTGTCCATGAGCGTGAGGAAGGTCTGCGCGCCTTCCTGCCGCATCATGTCATTCACAAAGCCCGCCTGCGCCACTGCCCCGAGCCCGGTGAGCCCGCCAGCTATAGCACCCGGCACGGCGCCCACACCGCCGGCCGCCGAGCCAGCAGCCGCGCCGAGCATGGCGCCGCCAGCAAGCCCCTCTTTGCCGTAACGCCCGAGAAATTCCACAGAGCCTTCCAGGCCGCCGTAGAGCGGCACACCCACGGACTCCACCGTGCCCCGCACCATGCGCTCAAGAAGAGCCTGATTCTTGCGCTGCTCATGCGCGTAGCCCAGCGACTTTTGCAGCACGTCAAGGCGCGCGCGTTCTTCGTCAGTGATGCTCCCGTCCATCCACTTGACGCCGAGCTCGCCCAGCTCCCGCGCCATCATGCCGTATGCCCAGGCATTGCGCGCCGCGCCGATATAGCCGCTCTCAAAAAAGCCGCGCTCGCTGGTGGGGAGGTCTTTCTCCAGTGCGGCCAGCGCCACGTCGCTGGTGAGCGCGAGCTGCTCAACCGGATCGCGCTGGCACAGAAAGTCTATCGTGTTCGGGATTTCGTTTTTCTGGGCAAAGAGCCTGAGACGCTCCACATGTTCGTCTGAAAGGATTTTCTTGCGTGCGAAGTCCGGGTCCTCTTCCACGACGCTGTAAGGGAGTTCCGACCTGTCCGCGAGTCTTTTCAGCTCGAAGACATTCGTTTTGAGGCTGTTGTGCAAGGCGTGCACGGCCTGCAGATTCCAATCGAATGTGCGCCGGTCAAATACCACCTCACGATGCCGCATCCGAGCGAGATGGATATCCATATCGCCTGGGCTCATCCCATTGCCCGGACTGATGGAAAATGGCCGGGAGTTGGGCAGGGGTGTCTCGTTGAGGGCCTTCAGGGCGAAGGTCTCCTCATCGGGCAGTTCTATCGCATCCAGTGTCTCCCCCAGTGTGGATGCCTCATACTCCGCGCGGGCCTCGATGGGCGTTTTCCATTCCGCAAAAACCCCGGCTACCTTTTCCGCGGAAAGCGCCAAGCCCGTTTCTCCCGCGGCATCCTGTGGGGCGGCCGCCGCTCCACCTCCAAGGTTCAGCGGCTCGATGTCCCCCATGTCTGTCACGGCGTCCGGGGCAACGCTGTCAACGTCCGGCGCCACGCTGCCCGCGGCTGCTTCATGCGGGGCCGGGGCTTGCCCGCCCCTTCGGGCGTAATAGGCCTTGCGGAAGGCGTCGATGTCGATGTTCTGGCTCACTGCTGTGTACCTCCCTTCCGCTGCTCCCGTATGAGCTGATACCCCAGCGCGAGCTGTTCATCCGTATAGCCGCCCCACATACCATCAGGCGGAATATTGGCAGTTTGCAGCGCGCTGACTGCTGCGCCATATTCGGGTGTCCCCTGCTTCGGCCGCGCATCGGGGGCCTTCTCCAGTACGCCGGGCACGAGGCCCTGAACGGTGCTCACATCACTGTTGTAGAAGAAGCCCGGCTTTTCCAGCGTGACCTTCTTGAAAAATTCCTCGGCTTCCCGGCGCAGGCGCACATAATCCTTCTTTTCGTCCGCGTCCGTCTGGTTCACGAAGCGCGTCCACAGCTCCGATCTTGTTCCCACGCCCAATTCCTTGGCGTGCTTTTTGTTCTTGTCGTCCCCCAGCCATTCATTGGCCGTATCCATGAAGGCCGTCCTGATGGAGGGGAGTGCCTCACGATATGCCTTGCTCTCGAGCCTCTGCACAGTTGCGGGCGTGAGGCGCGAGCCGTATTCGGCGCGGATGTCGAATTCCTCGCCCTCAAGCTGCCTTCGGGTGACATCATCTATGGCCGACTGTTCATCGTAGCGTCCCGGATTGCGCAGATTGTTCGCCATCTTCCAGAAAGTTTCCCGCTTCTCCAGCGGCACGCGCTCCTGCATCTCCTGAAACTTGGCAAAGCTCTCGGCCGGGGGAAGTTTGGCAATTTCCTCCATTTCTCCCGCAATTTGCTTCAGCTGCTGCCGCGCGATGAAGTCCTTCCGTTGCGCCTTCATCTGCGCCATGTGCATGATGCCGGAACAGGCCGCGTCTCGCATGATAGGGTCCTTGGCGAACTGCTTTTCCGCCAGTTGCAGGCTCTCCACCGTGTCCATCTCCGCCGTGGCGGTGAGAAATTCATTCACCTGCCGGGTCCGCGCCCTGCTTTCCAGCTCGCGCCCCTTGGCGCGGATGCGCGCCTCGAACTGCGGGGCCGCCGTGCCCAGAAGCTCGCGGTATTGGCCGAAGGCCTCGCGCGCGCCGCCCACATTGTCCTTGGCGAGCAGGGCGTCGATGGTCACGCCCGCCACCTTGCGGTTGAGGTCCGCCTCCATGGCGCGGTGGTCGAGGCCGGGCGTCATGTCCACCATGCGCTGCTTGAGCTCGGCGAGGCTTTGCTGCACAAATTCGGCATTGCCGGGGTCGCCCGCGATGGCGTTCAGGGTCTCGCTCATGTCGCCTTCAAAGACGCTCTTTTGCCAGGCCTCCTTTTCCCGGCGGCCATAGGCCTGCCCCTGCTCGGTGAAATGCAGTCCCGTGGCCGCCGCGTCCCGCAAAAACATCTCCCGCGCCCGGCCGGTGAACTGGTCCGCCAGCGGCTTTGCCGTCTCGCGCGCGAAGGTGTCAAAATGCTCGCCCGCGTTCACGGCGTCCTTGCCCTTGTTCTCCTGGGTATAGCGCTCCTTCTCCTCATTGAGCTGGCGGCGGTAGTCGTTCAAGGCCTGGGCCACCGCCGTGCTCTGGTCCTTCACATATTCGCGGATGCCGACTTCGGTTATCTGCATCCCGGCGCGGGCCATTTCATGGATGAGGTCGCGCTCGGCCGTGCGCCCGGCGTCCCGGATGAGCGGCTGCGCGAAGCCGGGGTCGATGCCCCCGGCGTGGATGTTTCGCGGCTGCGTGTTGTATTGCTGGATGCGTATCGCCATGCCCCGGCTACCTCGCATAGCGCGCTCCCGCGCGGATGATGTCCCCGGCGCGCAGGTTGTTGATGACGCTCCTGCTTGCCGCGATGGTGGAATCGCCAAAAGCCTTGGCCTGGGTTTCGCTTATGGCCTTGGTCGCCCCGCCGCCGCCAAAGCCCCCGGCCATGGCATAGGCGCTGATGCCCGAGGCGAGCCCGGAAAGCCCGGCCGTGAACAGCGACTGCCCGAGGTTCTTCACGCTTTGCCCATACCACGAGGCCGCGTTCTCATAGTTCTGGGCATTGGCCTGCTGCGCCTTGACGTTCTCCCGCGTCTCCCAATCGCTCACGGCCTTCTGGTAGCGGTTGGCGCCCACATCCGCGGCGAAGCGCTGGGCATTGCCCTCCAGCGCCGCGGCAGCGCTGCCGCTCGACATGTCCACCCCCAGCGCCCCGAGGTTGGCGATGTTCCCGGCCTGCAAGTCGGCATAACTGCGGCGGAGGGCCGACTTTTCCCGGTCCAGGTTCTCGGCCTCGATGCGGCCCTTTTCCGCGGTGATCTTCGCCTGGTTCCGCGCGGCCTGCGCATTGGCCTCCATCTGCGCCTTCTGCATTTTGGCCTGCGCGTTCTGGCTTTGCGTCTGCGAAAGGCTGGACAGCGCGGAGAGCCCGCCCATGGTGAGGGCCAGCGTGGCAGCTCCCATCAGATACCCCCTTTCCCGCTGTAGGGCGCTACCTCCATGGCGGTGAGCAGCGCGAGGATGGTCAGCGGCGTGGCACTGGTGACGCCCAGGGTGAGCGGCGATTCATCGGCCCAGCCGCCGCAGGTCTCGAGCGCGATGTCCGTCCCGTCACTGAAAAAAGGGCGCGTGTTCATGAGCCCCCCGACGATGTGCCTGTCCGTCACCGGCAAAAGCGCGTTCGTGCCCACCCCGGCGAGGAAGCTCATGCTGCGGTAGATGCGCAGGCGCACGGCGGAAATCTTGCGGTTGTGCATCATGCTCGAGCCCGTTTGCGTCTGCACCTCGGGCAGGTTCGGCACGAGCCGGGAAACATAGGGGAGGCCCACATGCACGCTGTGCGCGGGTGTCGCCAGCGCAAGGCCGCCCGCGGCCGATACGGCAAGGCCGTCGATGGTGCCCCCGTCCGCAAAGACCTGCACCTCGCGCCCGGCCAGATGCCCGAGCCCGGAGAACTCCCCCTGCGCTGGCCCCAGATAGTTGAGCGCCGAGTCGAGGAAATACGCCTCGGAAAGGTCGTCGGAATCGAAGAAGCTCTCGAGCCGCTCCACGCAGAGGCCGCATTCACGTTCCACCAAGAACCATGTCTGGTCATCGGGGAGGCCCGGGATGACGGCCACGTCCTTGAAGGTCCCGGCCGTGTCATGCCTGTGCCAGCCGATGACCTCCTGCTCGGGCATGAAGGTGAGCCCGGCGAGTCTGCCGTCCTCGAGCACGCACCAGATGACCGAGTGCGGTTCCTGCTGGTAGGCCCATGCGATAATGGGCGCGTCGCGCAGGATGTGCCGGGCCACGAGCGTGAGGTCCTGCCCGAGGTACTTGTCGGCGCTGTAATTGTAGGCGAACTGGCGCACCGCCGTGCCGCCCCGCTGCACATAGATGACGCCGCCCCCGGCGGAGATGGCGGCCACGGCGTCGTCCCCGCCGTTGCTTGTCTGCAGCTCGAACCCGGCATTGCCGGGCGTGAGCGTCACGCCCTCGCTCGCCGAGAGCGTCCACTCGCTGCCTTCCGTCCCGAAGGCCAGCGCCTGCCTGTCTGGCTGGAGCCAGCAGATGCGGTTGGCCTGCGCCGCGGCCAGCGTCACCTCAATGGCGTCGTCATCTTTCGGCGGCGTGGAGGCCCCCATGTCCTCGAACTCGCCGCTGCGCGAGAGCCAGAGCGTCATGGGCCTGTTCTTCGTGGCAGCGAAGCCGAGCCGCTGCTGGTGGAAAAACACCTGCGAGGGCCAGTTGCCGGAGCCTGCAAAAGGGTTCTTGTGCGCGGGCGGCGTGTCCTCGGTATCCGCGCCGATGTTCTCGTCGTCGAAGCTGGTGCCGTCCGCGCGGCCGATATAGCCGAGCACGCCATACTTCTTTTTATACACGCGATAATACACGGCCCCGGAGACGGCCTGCCAGCTGATGCGGATGATGTAGGAGACGGAGTTGAGCGCCTTGGCCGTGATGCTCGCCTGCGTGCTGGCATTGCTTTCCTGCCCGTCCGCGCCGATGGCGGTCACGGCATAGGTGTATTGCCGGGTCGCGTCGTCGCCCTCGTAGTTGTTTTCCACCACGCGCAGGGAGACGCCCGTGGGCGCGGCCACGGCCGGGGTGAAGGTGGGCGTGGACCATTGCCAGTTATTGTCCGCGTAGCGGGAGAGCTTGCGCGGCGCGTATCCCGGATGCACGAAATACATCACGTCCGCGCTTTGCGCGAAGCGTAAGCCGGGGAGGTCCGCGGCCGCATAGGGGGAGGAAAACACCAGCGGGCTGCCAGCGGCATCGGCCACCAGCCGCCCGTCGGGAAGCCACACGCGCAAGGTTTTGTCGCCAAATTCCAGCATCCGCCCCTGCGTTGCGGAAAACACAAAGGGCACGAGCCTCGCGCGGCTCCCGGCCGCCAGTCCGAGAAAGCGCGTCCCCGGCCTGCGCGTCACACCGCCTTGCGGCATGGGCACGAAGTTGAGCATCTCGCGGCAGCCCGTGGCATAGCGCGGCTGGTCCACGCGGCCGCGCATGAGCGGCGTGATCTCGCCGCCGTTGAGCACGTTCTGGATATGGTAGAGCGGCATCAGTCCACCCGCCTTTCCAGAAGGAAGGGGGAGACGACGCTGCGCGGCGGGCGGCTCTCAAGGTCATTCTCCACCCGTGCCCTGTCCAGCGCGCGCTCGAACATCTCAAGGTAGGCCTGCGCCTGCCCGCCCTGTTCCATGTAGGGGGAAATCTCAAAGGCCAGCCGCCACGCCACCACGTCGGCAAAGGCGTCGGGGAAGGAGGGCACGCCGGAGCGCACATAGGTGAGGGTGAGCGGGGCCGCGTCGCACAGGAGCTCACGCCCCAGGACTTCCCAGGCGGCCACGCGCTCGCCGTCCGTATGCGCGTTCACCACGCGCAGGCAGTCCGCGGGGAGGGGATAGGCATAGCGATGGAGGCCGTCCCTTGCATCGGCCCCTTGCGCCAGAAGCACGCGGCGCAGGGCGAAGCTCCACGGGTGCAGACCGAGGCAATGGGCCACGCAGCGGTCATAGGCGGCCTCGGCCGTCTGCGCATCGGGTGAATCCTGAAAGCCCGCGGTCACGCCCTTGGCGCCCACGCGCATGAGCGCCGTATTGATGATGCTGGTGCGGGTGTGGAACATGGGCTATTCCTCTTCCTGCACCTTGGTGACCACAGGCTCCACGGGCCACGGGGTAGCCTCGCCCCCGCCGTCCCAGGGAGCGCCCGGCTGATGGTTCAGTTCCCGGACGGCCTTGCGGTAGGCGTTGACGGCTGCGCGGACCTCGTCGCTTATGGGGTAGTCCGGCGTTGTCATCTTGTCCGTAGCAGTCAATCTTGCCTCGCAGGCCATGCGCAGCAGCTCGAAGCGTTCTTCCTCGGTGTCCGGGCTGGAAAGCCACGCCGCGTAATCTTCCGCCGCCCTGGCCGCGCAAATCTCCATCCACGCCTCTTGCGTAATCAGCCCCTTGGCGAGCTGGGCGGGTGCATCCTCCTCGCGCCAGATCGAGCCCTGGCCGGTCTCGGGGTCGTAAAGGTTGACGGTGACAGGCGTGGCCGCGGCGCGGGACGCCAAGCGCCGGGCCGTGAGCAGCGCGGGCTCGGGCAGGGGGCCATTGGCCTTGGCGGGGTCGTGCCAGCGGGCACAAATAGCGCCAGAAGCACCATCACTAGCAGCGTAGTCTGTAGTGCTTCTATAGTATACACCGCCACCTGCCCCATAAAACCTGGGGGCGGATGAACCAGAGTCAGCCCCGAAACCACCGGGAGCACCATAATGGGCATAGGCACTTGATTGAGTATAATGTATATGACCCGAAAATTCGTTATTAAATCTTGCAGTGTAAGTACCAAAGTAAGTTAGTCCACCTTTGGGAGGCCATTGTGCAGCTCCGGATAAAGCTACTCTCTTAAGACCCCCAGCCCCAATGGTAACATTCGTCTCTTGGCCTTTTTCAAGGTACACAAAAATCCTATCATAACTCCCAGAGTTACCACCTTTTATATAACAAGTCCCAGCAGAAACCATTCCCCCCATCCCGCCATTGATGAGGAAGAGCTCATGCCACCCGGTCGCTTTTGCCGTCCATGTGCCCGACACCGTGATCCACTCTTCTTCGTTGAGCAGGAGGTTGCCCCCCAGCGCGGTGAGCAGGCCCTCCTCGTCCACCGTGGTCGTTACGCCGTCGGGCTGTACCCGGCCCGGTGCCTCCTGCGTGGCAAGGTCCGCGGTGAGCACGTCCTTGTCGCCGTTTTCCCCGGTCTCAAGGTGCAGGCCCGCGCCCACGCGGATGCTTCCGCGCCGCTCGGCCGTGGGCGGCTCGATGGCGATCTTCTGCGCGTTTTCCGCCCAGTGGCGAGCGGAATAGCGGGGATTGCCCTCCTCGTCATAGTCCACGGGCGTGTCCGGGGCCTTCTCGGCCCACTGGCGCGCCCTCGTCACCGCCGCCTGCTGGTCCGTTCTGTTGGCGGCCACGATGGCGTTGACCTTGGCGAGCTCCGCCTCCATGAGGGTGTTGGCGGCTTCCGTCTGGGCGATAGCCACGTCCCGCGCGTCCTTGGCCTCTCCGGCGCAGATGCAGGCCGCCTCGCGCTCTTCCGTGGCGATGGCGGCGCTCCCGGCCGCCGCGCGGGCGGATTCCGCCGCCGCATTGGCATTGGCCTGCGCACTCGTGGCCGAGTCCGCGGCCGAATCTTTGGCGTCAAAAATATCCGCCAGCAGATCCTCCGGGCTTTGATTGCCCGCGGCCGGAACCTTCACCGCCAGCGCGAGCCCGTCCTTGAGCTGCTGGATCATCTGCACTTCACGGTCGAGCTGCGTCTCCAGCGCGCCCGTGTTCACCGTGGCCGTGTTGGAAAAGTCCGCCTCCTGCGTGGCCGGCACGGCCGAGGCGATGGCAAGCACCGCCCCGGCCGGGACCACACCACCCGCCACCCCGGCCGCAAGGGTGAGCTCCGCGCCGCCCGCGGGCAGTATCTGCACGGAATAGTCCTTGCCGAGCGTGAGCGCTGTTTCCGTCCGGCCATTGGTGGAAAAGGTCACGGCCACATCTTCGGCCCGATACACGCGGAAGGGGATGGCATAGACGGCATCATCCGCCGTGACGGTATAGCGGGCCAGCAGGGGAAGCTCGGCAAGCATGGTCGACCTCCTTAGCGGGCGAGATACCCGAGATACACATCCACCTTGCCGTCAAGGCCGCCCGCAAGCTGCATCTTCACATAGTCCTTGCAGTCGGGCAGCACGAGCTTTGCCATGATGTCCCCGGCGCCGAAGGTGCCTTCGGCGAGCGTCACCACCGGGCCGTCGGCCTTGGCCGTGAAAGTCCCGTCGGCCTCGTAGCATTCCATGATGCTCAGGCTGAGCGCATCGGCCTTCACCTCGTCCCCGGCCGCCGCAAGCACGACGCAGAGGCTGCCGTGGTGTTTGCCCACGGCAAGGGCCTCCGTGGTGGCCGTGGTTCCCGTGAGTTCCAGCTCCCTGGCGAAATACTGGTCATGCCAGCGGTTTTCCGCGCCGTATTCAAAGCTCCCGCTCATGTTCCCCTCCTTAGTTCACCTTGGCTTCATTGCCGTCAGGCAGGTTGTAGGAGCCGATGACCTTCACGCCGTTGATGTCCCCGATGGCCGTCTTGAGGCTGCCGTCGTTGACCGTCATCTGGAGATAGGTCTTCTTGATGGCGCTCATGGTTTTCTGGAGGATCTTGTGGTGGCCGAACACATAGGTGTTCTCGGCGGTCCCGCGCACGGCCGCGATGGCGTCCTCGAGCATGTCCAGCGTGGGGAGATTCTCGGCGTTCACATTGACGATGGCGTGCACGGCCCGCTCGGGCGCGAGGTTCTGCCAGCCGAAGCGGCCGCGGTATTCCACGCCGTAGCCGAGCACGCCGGGGCTCTGGCGCAGGTGGTAGAGATTGCCGCAGTTGAGCGGCGTGATGTCCACGAGCCTGCCCTGGTTGAAGCCGCTCGGGTCATAGATGCCGATGTTGATTTCCTTGTCGAAGCGCACCACCATGACGGTGTAGCAGTCCTTTTCCGCCTCGCCCCGGGTGACGAGCTTCTCCTTGAGGGCCGCCTTGCGCCAGTGGTCGCGCCAGATGGCGAGCTCGGTATCCATGCCCGCCTTCTTGAGGATGGCCGACTCGCGCCGGGCGAAATACTTGGCCGCGCCGCCGAACTGGTCGGCCTTGTCCTTGGCGACCTCCATCTCGCCGCCGAGCACGGAGACGTAGGTCTGGCGCAGGTTGGAATCGGCCTGCATCCCCGGCAGGGGCGCGCCCAGCTCCACGAAGGAGGGGCCGTTCACGCGGGCGAGCACCTCCTCCACGTTCCAGAGCCCGTGCGTGGCCGGGATCCACTTGAGCATGGCGAGGATGGGCGATTCCTCGGTGAGGTAGTCCACGAGCTCGGGGCGCTTTTTCGCCTTGTCGAGCGCGATTTCCTTGAGGGTTTGCGGAATCATGTCAGGCATTGCCTTTCCTCCTTTCCTGTTTGCGCCGCCTTGGCGCTACTTGAACATGTTCTTGTAGGTGTCTTCCGCGCTTTCCGGCTTGTCGATTGCGCCTGCGCCCGTGCCGCCTGAGAGGCTGTCCTCGCTGATGAGGCTCCCCACGGCGTGGAAGGCCTCCACGATGGCCGGATCATTGCTCATGCCCGTGAAGGCCAGCGCTTCCGAGAGCCTGCCGCCGAGCCGCTTGTCGAGGGCGGTCACGGCCTTGAGCGCAAGGGCGCTGTTCTCCTCGAAGCGGCTGCCCCACTGCTTCTGCAGGACCGCCTTGCCCGAGGCGAGGGCCGCGTCCCGCATCTCCTTGTTGGCCGCCAGCTGCCAGTCGAGGAGCGCCTGCGCCTGCGCGGGCGTGATGCCCTTATCGACGCAGAACTGGCGGAAGCTGTCAGAGACGGCCTTATCGACCGTGAGCCCTTCGGGATAGCGAAGCTCCACATCCTCGGGCCTCTGCGCGGGCGTATAGCCAAGCCCCCGCTCCAGCGCCTTGAGGGCGTCCGCCTCGCTTCCCATGTCCTTGAGCTTGTCCGCCCAGGCCGCGGGCAAGGTGCCACGCCAGTCGGCCGGGGCGGGGGAAGGTGCCGCACCGGATGCCGGGGCAGGGGACGGCGCGGGTTCGGGCGCGCCCTGGGGCCCCGCGCCTTCGCCGCCCGCCACCTGCGCCGCGTCGGTTCCCGTGTTCAGTTCTTCAGCCATTCTTCTCCTCCGTTGTCAGCAGTTCCGCGCCCCCGATACCCGCGAGGCGCGCCATGATTTTCAGGGAGGCCGCGGGATGCGCGGCCGCCACATCCGCCAATATCCACTGGCCCATGTTGTGCCAGTTCATGTCCGCGGCGTCCTTGAGCTGCCCCATGACCTTCATGCCCCGGAGCAGCCGCTCCATGACGCGCTGGCCCGCTTCCGTTTTCAGCACCTCGTGGAGGTCCCGGAGCGCATTCCGGCGTTCTTCATCCGCCGCCCGTTTCTGCTCTTCCGTCATGCGCCCGCGCCTCCTTCAGGTCCACCCGCGCCCAGCACCTCGCCCGCCACGGTGCCCTCGGTTTTCACGTTGCCGAGCTGCGCCATCTGCTGGAGCATCTGCGCCTCGGCCATTTGTTGCTGCTGCCCTGCCTGCGCCTCGGCCCGCTGCGCCCGCATGGCCGCCACGGTTTCGTCCGAGCGGATGACCGAGGCGGGAACCCCGAGCCGCTGCGCGAGCTCATCGACGGCCTGCTCGAAGTCGAACTTGTCCACGATTTCCGGCGCCGCCTGGAGCATGGGCATAAGCATCTCAAAGAGGTTCGAGATAGCCACCGCCCCGGAATGCTCGAGCATCTGCGCCATGGGCGACTGGTAGCTCACGTTCAGCGAGGCGAAGGGCGAGAGCCCGTCCGGCGGCACGGGCAACAGGCCCGCGTCGTCCAGAAGGTCATAGGTGCGCTCCAGCACGGGCGAGAGGATGCGCGGCTCGTAGCTCGACACCGTGGGCCCCATGAGCTCGGCGCTGCGCCTGCGCCTGTCCATGTACTCCGTCATGGTCATGCCCGCGGGGCGCGTTTCCAGGCTCATGTTGGCGAAGATGTTCGCCATCATCACGTCCTCGAGGCGGAGCGAGATCTGGTTGATCTCCTCCTGCACATGGGCGATGGCCGGGCTGAAATTGATTTCATAGAGCGGCCGCAGGCTGTCCTGCTGGTTCCCCAGCGTGGGGATGATCGCCCCCGGCGTGGTGTCGAGCTGCGCCTTGAGCGGCCCGGCCGACACCATGGGCGGGTCGATCATCTTCTCCACGCCGAGCGCCTTGCGCAGCTCCCAGCCCTCGATGCCCTTCTGGTCGGCCAACGCCTCGTCTCCCGGCCCCGTCCCGTACACGCCGCGCCCCTCTTCCCAGACCGTGAAAAAGAAGGGCATACTCCTGAAGCCGCCCTCGCCGAGAAAGTCCGTGGCGCCGCTCTCCTCGTACCACCACGAGGCCACGGGCATGTTGCGGGCATCCGCCTTGCCGGGCTCGCGCTCGCGCCGCCGCTGCGCCACATGACAGACGGGCACGGGGTCATAGGGCCGCGTCGTGAGCTTCTGGCGGCTGGATTCCGTCAGCCGCTCCTCGCCGAAGCGTTCCGCGAGCTCCCGCGGCGTCATGAGGAGGCGCCGCGCCACCACGTCGAGATTGCCTTCCGCGTCCAGCGCCACGCAGTAGGTCCCGCAGGTCTGGCAGAGATAGCGGGCCACCGTGGCCGGGCTTTGCTCGCAGCCCAAAAGCGCGCAGCCGAAGGCCAGAAGCTCCTTGTTGAAATTGTGGATGGCCCGGTAAAAGCCGCCCGCGGCCAGCACCGCCCTGAGGAGATTGTCCACGCCGTCCACATATTCATTGGCGCCCGTCGCTTCCCTGTCGTCACGCAGGAGGAAGGCGTGTTTGAACCACGGGTCGCTCGCCGGGGTGATGGCCTGGGTCATGCCCGCGGCCGCCTTGCGCAAGGCGCGTCCGGCCGCCGGATTGAAGAGGTTGCTTTCGCGCAGGCTTTCCGCATCCTCGCCCTGGAAGAGCCCGCGCGAGGGCAGGATGAGCTTGCCGAGCTCGCGCTGCTGCGCAAGCCTCTTCGCGCGCAGGCCCTCGAGATGGCTCACCAGCTGGCGCACTTCCTTCAGGTCCACCGTCCGCCCCTAGCCGTTGAGGCCGCTTTGCCCGAGGAGCGACGCCCCGGCGCTGTTGCTTGTGCCCGTCACGCCGAGCGGCGAGGTGAGCAGTGTCCCGCCCATTTGCCGCCGCTGCCTCAACTTGCGCTTCTCCTCGTCGCGCGTGCTGGCCGCTTCGGCCTCCTGCTCGGCCTCGCGCGGCGCGGATTCCGCCTCATAGACCACGGGCTCGGGCGCGCTCTGCCCGCCCCCGAAAAGAGAAGTCACCGCACTGCCCATCATTGCCTCCTGGGAACCGGTTCATAAATTTCTCGCGTGTGAGCACCGCCATGCAGCCGTCCCGGCAGCGTCCGGGCCTTGCGCGCGTGGGCATGGGGCAGCCGCCGGGCACGAGCAAAGGCTCGCCGAAGCCCCAATACGCCGCCGCCCGCCCTACATGCCGGAAATGCGCGGGCCAGAAGGCCAGCAGGCTCTTGAGCGCAAGCACGAGAAAGAGCTTGCCTATCGCTTCCCGCCCCAGCCTGTGCCAGTCCGGCCGGGCACCCTTGAAGATGGCGAAATGCACGAAGCCCGAGCAGCCCACCACCGGGTTGAGCCACGCCGCTCCAGCCAGCTCCTCGCCGTCATAGGCGAGATACAAGACGGCGTTGAGCGGGTTCACGCCCTCGAGCCAGTCCACAAGCGTGGGCCGCGCCCGGTGCCAGAGCACGGCGCGTGTCATGCCCTCTGCCTCCATGCGCTCGAAGGGCAGCCGCCGGAGCTCCGGCGTATCGGCGAGCACGAAGCGATAGTCACTCATGCCCGGCCCCCGTAGGCGTACTTGAGCCCGTGGCTATTGCCGCCCACCAGCCTTGCCTGCTCGCGCATCCGGTCCATCTCCTTCTGCATGGGGCTCCTGCCGTCCGCGGCATCGGGCCACGGCACGGCCACGTCCGGGTCCACGGCGCGCGAGAGGCAGTCCAGCATGTCGTCATGCAGCGACACCGGGAAGGACGAATACTCTTCCTCCACAAACTCCGTCGTGAAATTGCGGATGCGCCCCTCGCCGTCCCGGAAATTGGCCTGCGCGGGCAAAAACACCCGCCCCTGCTCGAACCACGGCACAAGCCTCCTGATGCGGTCCGGCTTGGCCGTGCGCCCGCCCAGCGGCCGGATGGCGAAGTGGTAGTTCATGCGCGCCATCTCGCCCTGCAAATGCTCGATGTCCGACTGCATCCCGTACTGCTCGTAGCCCACGAAGAGCGGGTCATAGTCCCGCGCGAGCCGGAACACGGCCGCCGTGCGCTCCGTCAGGTTGAGCCGCGCCCGCTCGCCGTGGATGAGGTAGAGGCTCTTGTCCGCGTTCCAGCCCACCACGCAGAGCACGGTATAGTCGCTGTCCTTCTTCTTGCTGCTCGCCGGGTCGCAGAGAATGACGCGGTTCATGGGCCGCCAGAGCTCCTCCGTCGGCCGCCAGTAGCGCAGCCACTCCGCGCGGAAGCCCTGCGCCCGGTCGGCCAGCGGGTTCTGGAGCATCTGGCAGGCGAACACGAAGGGGCCCATGTCGCGGCGCTTTTCGGCCAGCACCTCGCGCGAGAGGAACACGGGCTCGCCGTCATAGGTCCCGTCCGCCGTGGCCGGATAGATGCGCGGGCTGACGCTGCCCTGATTGAGGATGACGCTGTAGGTGTCAGCCGCGTGGTAGCGCGTGCCGATCATGCGGCGGCGGCCGCCATGCGCGCCGAGGTTGAGGGAGACGCGCCAGGCGTCGGTGGTCTTGGCGATCATCTCCGGCGTGGTCACGCTCTCGGGCGTCACCACGTCGTCGTAGATGAGCAAAGCGAAGTGCTTGCCGATGGGCTGGCCGTCCACGAGGCCCCAGGCCTCGATGGTCGCCTCTTTCGGGTTGGTCTCGCGCCGGACGATGATACCCTCGTCCTCGCTCCAGGTGCGCTTCTCGCCCTTCTCCGGCGGCCGGATGTGCGGAAAGAGCTCCTGCAAAAGGGCATTGCCCTCGAACTCGCGCTTGATTTGCCTGAGGAACGCCTTGGCAATGGGCCGGGAATGGCTGAAGATGCCCACCGTGAGCTCCGGGTCGCGCAGCACGTCCTGGATGGTTTTCGCCACGGTGATGATGGTGGACTTGTAGTGCTCGCGCGCCCAGAGGTCGAGGTGCCCGTCCGGGCTCGCCTGCACCTCGCGGCAGCGCTCGAAGAGAAAATCCCGGTTCATGTCCCGCCGCCCCATGCCCACCAAGAGGAGAAAGAACAGGTCCCCGAGCAGGAGCGCGCGCACGTCCCCGGGCTTTTTCACGCTCCGGTAGAGCGCAAGGGATTCCTTTCTCGTGAGCAAGTTCATTCCGCCATGCCTTCCAGTGCCTTGAGCGCCGCTTCCACCGCCGGGGACACGCCCACGGCGAGCGAGCCCGCCACTTCCTGCTGCGTCTTTTCCACGGGCTTTTCGCCGATGGTGTCCCGGATGACCTCGAAGGCGCGCACGTCGCCCGAAAGCCCCTTTTCCACCAGCGCCAGCGTGAGCGCCTCGGCAGTGGTCATGCCGCCCTGCTTCCCTGCCAGCAGCGCCTCCAGATGCTCGCGCAGGGCCTTCTTTTTGCGCCGCGCCTCGCCGCTCTTCTTGCCGCCCGCGGAGCCGAGCTTCTTCGCTTCGTCTTCGCTTCGAATGGTTTTCAGGTCGGCTTTTGCCATCTACGGCTTCCTCTCCAGGTGCCCGTGCGCCACCACCTGACGCACCCTGAAGGCGAAGGTGTCCAAAAGGCTCCCGCCCATGTAAGCGCTGACACTGGTGATGGACGCCACCACCGTGGGCGAGAGGTCGAAGTAGTCCAGCCCCCAGAACACCACCACGCCCGTGAAGGTGGAGGTGAGCAGGCTTGCCACAAAATGCCGCGCGCCCTTCCAGCCGTAGCGGGAAATGCGCACGCAGGTGCTTACCGAGGAGAGGATGAGCGGCACCACGATGCCGCCCACGATGTCGGCAAGGCCGTCAAAGGCAGAACCCGTCATGTCCTACCTCTCGCTCTCGGCGTCATTGTTGAGCAGGCCTGTGCGGTAGTCGCGCAGGGCCTTGAGGTCCGCGTTCTTCAAATTGATTGCCGCCTCGTCGGCAATCACGATGCGCACGAGGTCCCCCACGGTGCGCGCCCCGTCGCGCGGGGGAAGCGTGATGTCATCGAGCAGCGCCGCCGGGGGAAGGAAGGCCACAGCCTGCGTCTGCGTCGGAGCTTCCTGCTTTGTGGAACAGCCGGGCAATGTCATCAGGCAGAAGCAGACCGCTGAAGTCGCCATTATCCTCAAGAACGCGCTCGGCTTCGGCGATGCGTTTCTGGTTGCGCTCATGTTCCTCCTCCCTGGCTTTCAGGGCCGCGTTGGCCGCCTGCATGGCGCAGTCGTGCTCCTGCTTCATGGTCTGGATGGTGAGCTCAGCGGTGTCGAGGCTCTTCCTGAGCGCCCGATAGCCGTGGTGCAGGTTGAGGCTGACGCCCCCGAGGAAGAGCACCGCTGCCACGAGACACCAGATGACCTTGGACTCTTTCATGCGCGCCCCCTACGCCAGCAGCAGCTTTTCCAGCGCGTTTGCCCGGTTCAGCCATCCCTTGAGGAACACGCGCTGGTCCGGCCGGCTCGCCACGATGCCCTCATAGAACTCGCGCCGCGCCTCAATGATTTCCCGCACCACCTTGTCGGTGTCCGTCTGGAGGGCCTTGCGCGTCAGCGGCCCGAGGATGCCATCGACGGCGAGCTTGACGCCATGCGCCACGCAGCGGTTGTAGCCCCGCTGGGAGAGCTTCACGGCCTGCGCCGGGCCATGATTGACGGAAGCATCGTAGAGCAGCGCCGCCTGCCGGAAAGGCAGATCGTCCAGCCTGAGCGCGTCCCAGCGCTCGCGCCGGAACATGGCCGCCACCTGTCCGGGGCGAAGCTGCCGCATCACCGCCTTGGTGACGGGTAACGCCACGCCAATGGCCTGAAGAAAGTTCTTGCCCGAGGCCGTGGCCGCGATCTCCTGCACAAAGCCTATCGTCGCCCCGTAGGCGGTGAGCCCGCCCCGGTCGGCCGGGTGGTCAGAGAGACCGCCTTCCCACTTGGCGGTGAACTGGTGGGCATCCTGGAATGAGCCTTGACGCATGGACTACGCTCCTCAATTTTGCGGAGAGCGTAGCACGGCTTTTTCGACTGGACAGACTGGGGAGGGTCTGGGTAGGGTCTGGGGAGTATCTGGGGAGGGGTTGACAATGGCGTCCGGAGTCTATGAAATTTTGCCTTGGGTTCGTAAACACATATGGAGAAAAGATGTGCTCCGCATAACAGTAAGCCTAATATTTTTACTTGCACCAGCACTGTATGGCTATCGTAACGACTGGAATATAGAAAACTATTATAAAATATATAGTATATGGGGAGTAATTTGGGCAGTAATCAATTATATTATTGTGTATCATCAAAAAATTAATATGAATAAGTACTCAAATGTTTATAAATTAATTGAAAAATATGATTCGGAATATTTGAGATCTGCAAGGGACTATTCAAGGAAGCATTCTTCACAGGCAGATCAAATATCTCCAAAAGAACTGCTAGAAAAAATTTCAAAAGATGACGACTTTCATCGTTCTGTAATCTATCTTTTTAACTTTTGGGAGGTAGTCTACAGAATGTTAGAGCATGATACTGTGGATAAAGAATGGACAAAGTCATATTTTTATACCCCATTTATGTCTAACTATAAAATATATACGCCTTGGCTTGAAGAAACATCTTCTGATAAATATAAAGATAGAGATAAATATGGCAAAGAAGCAATCGAAAATCTTTATAAACTATGGAAAGAATAACGCCACCTCTGAAGTTCCACCATCTCCGCGCTATATCTTACCCTGCGCCCGTCGCCCTCAACGGCGATGGGCGCGCCCTGCTTCACCCAGGCTTTCACCGTCTTTTCGCCCACGCCGAAGGCCTCGCAGATTTCTGCGAGGTTACGCAGGATTTTCGGCGTGTAGGTGATGGCCGTGGCCACCCCCGTTTTCTCCCCGCTCATGCCAGCACTCCCTGCTCCGGCGCCGCGGGCATCTGCCGGATAGTGACCACCGCCTTGCCGCCGGGGAGCACTGCGCCCCACACGAGGCGCAGGTCCTGAATCTGGGAGTCGTCCGCCCACACGCCGGCTTCGGTGAGGCTGTCCAGGAGCGCCTTGGCGTAGTTGTCCACGTCGCGCCGCCTGCGGTCCGGGGCGTGCAGGGCGACATAGAGGCGGCAATGGCCCATGATGGGCTCTGGTTGCCGCCCGAGCTGGCTGCGCACCGCCCGGGCCACCTTGCGCTTGAACTCACGGCCCGCCGCCGAGAGGAGCGTCCGCACGTTTTTCCCGATGGCCACATGCCGCCAGTAGCCGTTGACGGACGGCGGGAAGGGCAAAACGATGGTCAGGTCCGGGGTCATGCTCCCACCACCGCAGCTTCTTTCCGGGCGGCTCGCACTTCGCGCAGACGTGCCGCGCGTTTTTCCCGCTCTTCCTCGCTCAGCTCCACGGTCCGAAAAGGATTGCGCCCGAGCCGGAAGGGGTACAGGGCGCAGGTCCTGATGGTGCACTGCGCCACCTCGGCAGAACTTCCACCGGAGCAGTCCAGGCACTTCAGGCGAATGGCCTTGACGGGATTCTTCCTCGAGGTTTCAGGGCATATCTGGCTCACGGTCTCACTCCTGTTCTTCCGTTCTTTCTCACTGGCAGCAGCACAGCTTCTGCTTTCGCTCCGCCTCAAGCCTGTGCATCGTGTCCAGGGCTTTTTGCCGCTCCTCTTCCGTCATGCTGTCCTCCGGCGGTGCAGCCCGCGGGCTCGGGGGTGGCTTGCTGGGCTCATAATCCTCCCACCGCCGCGCCGTGAGCCAGCCCTGTGCCCACTTCGGCGTTCCGCCACGCGCCTCAATCTCGCGCCTTGCCTGCGCCTCCTGCCGGGCAGCGTCACAAATGCGGGCCACCAGCCTGTCGGTGAGCTCCGGGATGTCCAGCCAGGCGTCGGCCGCTTCCGCCTTGCCTTTTTTCAGGCCGAAGTCGGCCCAGAAGGCCTCGAAGGTCGTGAGGCGTTTCCCCGTGAGCTTGCGCCGCTTCCGGGTGAGGAAGCACGGTTCCCCGGTATCGGCGCTCCTGGGCGCCTTCGGGGCAACAGGCGTCTCGTCTCCCTGCGGAGCGGATGCCGGAAAGTGAACCGCATCGGCGCACGCCGGTGCGGAATATTTCTTCTTTGGGTTCTCTTTGGGTTCTTCTTTGGGTTCTTCTTTGGGTTCTGGGGGAACTGAGTTCCGGGGTGGGGGGAACCGGGTTCCGGGGTGAACTGGGTTCAGGGGGAACTGAGTTCCGGGCGGAACTGGGTTCCGGGGTAGCTTCCCGACCCTCGACGCCCAGCAGGGTGAATACCGTGGCCTGTCCCGAGCGGTACTCCCTGCGAATGAGCTTCAGCGCCTCGAGCTCGATGTAAATCTTCCGAATACCCCGGTCAGAAAGGCCCGTATCCTGACAAAGGCGCGTCATGGACGGCCAGCAGGTATGTGTCTCGCTGGCCCGGTCGGCCAGGGCGAGGAGCACCAGCTTCTGCCCCACCGTGAGGTTCCTCTGGCGCCAGGCCCAGTTCATTGCGTCAATGCTCATGCGAGCTCCCTTGGCGTGAAATCCTTTCCCCGATCCAGCGCATGACAGGCACGGCCATGGAGTTGCCGAGCGCCCTGTAGCGCGGGCCGTCCGCTGCGGGTTTCCCCCGGAAGGGAACGTCAGTGTAGTCGTCCGGGAAGCCCTGCAAACGCTCGCATTCGCGCGGCGTCAGGCGGCGCACCATCAATTTCTGATGCGACGCAACGCAGCACTCAAGGCCCGCATTGCGGCCAAGTGGATGCGTTACAGAGCCAGAAGCACAAGGGTCTTGCGAGCCATGAAAGGCTATCAGGTTGTGATGCTCATCCCCCGCCGGGCCGCTTGTGCCCTTGCTCCATTTGCAGGACATGGCCTGCCCGACAATGGGCGGAACATATGCGAGATTGTCTGCAACAAGGCCAGCCCCGCCCTGGGCGAATAATTCCTGGTCGCTCATGCCGATTCCGCCGCCATGTTCTCTTGCCACAAGGCTGGGATGCGGGCATCCGTTCCAATGGGATTGGACGAGTGAGGATATTGGCGTTCCCGCTCCGCGACTTCTTCCAATGCCCGCCTCAAGGGTTCCGGCAATGTCTTTCGCCGCTTTTCCGCGCGCCGGAGGATTCCCGCACACGCTATCGCGCTCAAAAAGTACCGCTGCGGCAGGTCGCCAGTCTCCAAGATGTCCGACAACGAAGATTCTACGGCGTCTCTGGGGCACTCCGAAAAATTGAGCGTCAAGCACTCGCCACGCGCATGAATACCCGCAGTCATCCAGCGCCCGGAGGAATGTCCCGAAGTCCCGTCCGCCGTTGGTGGAAAAAACTCCGGGCACGTTTTCCCAGACAAGCCAGCGTGGACGCACGACTGATAGAACCTGCGCAAAAACAAGGGCCAGTCCGCTGCGCTCCCCGGCCATTCCGGCGCGCTTTCCCGCGACGCTGAAGTCCTGGCAAGGTGTTCCGGCGACAACAAGGTCAACTGCTCCACGGTATTTGCTCCAGTCCTGAACCCTGGTCATGTCTCCGAGGTTCGGGACATCGGGGTAGTGGTGCGCGAGAACGGCCGAGGGGAAGGCTTCTATCTCGGAAAAGGCCACGGCCTCCCAGCCCAGCGGCCGCCATGCCACCGAAGCGGCCTCGATGCCGGAGCAGAGGGACAGGTAGCGCAGTCTCACGCTTCGCCTTCCCTCACCGCATCCGGGCACTTCCGGCACGTCTCGCGGTAGATCCAGTTCCATGTGCCCCGGCTGCCCTTCTGCCGCGGGCAGGGACGCAAGTCCGGGTTGCGTTCCGCCGCCCCGTGCAGGCCATCCCAGCTGAGATAGCCCGCAAGCTCCGGGCTCGGGAGCCGGTGGCGGCAACGCAGGCGCGGGGCGTCACAAGTATCCATAGTGTTATTCTAGACCTACGAAAGTGTTACTGCACACGCTGCATGGCCCTGTTATCTTCAAGCCGCACACGCCGCACAAAAGGCACATGCGCGAAAACAGGGAGGCCAATGCAGATGCACCCGCGCACCAGTTCCGACACATCCATGTCAAAGCTGTCCGCAGCCTGTCGCACGGCCAGCATTTCAAAGTCGCTGAGCTTGATGGTCAGCGTCTGCTCGCGCTTATCTGGCATACCGCATCACTCCCACAGCAGGAGCGCCAGAACCACCACGAAGGCCATGCCGATGAAGGTGGCCGTCCAGATGTCCATTCAGCGCCGCCTTCAGGGCTACCAACGCCGAAATCCGGCGATGCACATGGCGAGAACCACCAGGGCCACACCGAAGTTCAGGAGCGCGTCAGGCATCCTGCGCCTCCTGCGGGGCGGGCTGAGATTCAGCCCCGGCGTCTCCGGGTGGCGTGGTGGGGGTGGCTGGCATGACCACGAGCAAAAACCCGGCAGCCCGCAGGAGCTTTTCCAGCGTATCAATGCGCGGCGCGTTCTTGCTGCTGAGGAATTTGTAGAGGGCAGCCCGCGAAACACCAGCCCGCGCGGCAAACTCGCACCACGTTTCCGGCGAGTCGGCCAGGTAGTCACGGATATATGGTGTGTACTTCATGGAGGATATTTTCTCTGTAAAGATACAAAAAATCAAGAGTAAAAAATCTTTTGAGCAAGTTTACTTTTGGAGACAATGAGGTAAGAAAAATCTATGAAAAGTTACGAAAATCTCAAGAAACAGGTTGAGGATCTCCTCGCCCGGCGGGGTGGGAACAAGGCTGACCTCCTGCGCATTGCCACCACCGACCCGGATGCCGAGAAGTCAAAATTTTATAAATTCCTCAGCGGCCAGAGCATCCCGCAGGGCGACACGCTTCTTGAATGGCTCGACCGTCTGGGCTTTACCATCACGCCCCCCGACGAAAAAATGGAGGGGTTCACCCTCGTTCGTATGGTGGAGGCCAAGGCGGGGGCCGGGGCCAGCCTGGAAACATCCGGGCGCACGGTGGGCCAATATGCCTTCAGGGACTCCTTTATGGAGCGCGAATGCCTCCACGCCGAGAAATGTGTGCTCATGCGCGTGGTAGGAGACTCGATGGAACCTCTGATCCGTGACGGGGATACCATCTTGGTGGATGAATCCGAGGCCGGGCGAGTTCCCAGGGATAACCAGATTACCGTCATAGGCGTGGACGATGAGCTGATGGTCAAGCGGCTTATCAAGATACCCAATGGCTGGCGGCTGCACTCCGAGAACAAGGAAAAGGGCGACGTCGATATTACTGGTGAGGACTTGAACAGCCTGCGCGTCTATGGCCGCGTCCGCTGGTTCGGGCGCGTAGTGTAATCTAAGAGGACGGTGAGTGTATGGATCTGAAAACCTTTGTCGCTGAAGCAATCAGTCAGATATGTAGTGGAATTATTGATGCTCAAAAACAAACCGAAAACACAGGTGCAATCGTTTCACCAAGATGCAACTTTTCCCCAGATGGGAATCCGCTCATTACGGAAACGGGGGGTCATGTTGTAACAGCATCCATGATTCATTTTGATGTTGCATTGTCCGTCACCAATTCTTCAGGAACAGAAAAAAATGGAAATAAGCACGGTAAATTGCAAATAGCAGATTTTAAGATTGAAGCCGGGTTTTCATCTGGAAACGAATCAATGGCGAAGCAGGAAATGGAATCGATTTCCCGCATGAAGTTCGATATTCCCATCGTCTGGCCCATGGCATCCGCAGATACAGTTTTAAATCTCGGACACGAGAGTCCACGTCCGAAAAAAACTATCCAACATAGTCTCCTGTACGGGGATGCAAGGCGTCCTTGGTGATAGTTATTTCATAACGACTGCAAATTTTATTTTTGGAAAATTTTCGTTATTCCTTTCATATGTACTGCTAAGCACACATATCCCCTTTTCATTTAATTCTTTGAGAGTAAAGAGACCTGCACTATCATAGGTCATGATTTCAAATTCAACTGTATCCCCGTCCCTGACAAATCCCTTTAGTTGTTTCATGACTTCCTCAGTAAATTCAGCAATAGTACAAGGGTGCATATCTCTTCCTTCAAATTGATTGTCTGATTTTCAGAAGCATATACTCCAAGATCATTTGGCCCGACCCCTCCCCGTGAGGGGCTTTTTTGCGCCTCGGGGATAAAATTTTCTCTCAGGCGCGATTTCTTTTTAAGTTGTATGTATAAAATAATCAACTTTTATCTTGACGATTGGTTTCTTATTTGAGACACTAACCTTGCCAACGGGGAATGGCGGCGAACAAGGCCCACGGGCCGGAGTAGCCAAAAGCCAAGAACCAGCGGCAACCGCCTGCGCGGCAGGGAGGCCGGGACTAAGAGCCCGGTGGGGCTGGAAAAGAGCCGCCCCCGCAAGCTGGAACGAGGCGCGATAAGGGCGGGAAGCACACTGAATCGCATCACGAAGAACAAGACAACAGCCCAATAGCATGGGTTTCCCGCAAGAATGGCGCTCTGCGAGAGCGCAGGCCGAAAGGCGGCGGGCGGTGGCGACGAGAGCGCCGCACGGGTGGACGCCAGATACGAGCAGCCCGTGAAACCTGATGAAATTTCGTTTCTCACTTCCCGCGTCCCCGTGACGTGGGAAGGAATGAAGCGGAGTTTCGCGCCCTGGTCTTTATGCCGTCCAAGCGCGTTTCCCTCGCCATCCTCACAGCTAGGGCGGGAGCAACCCGTGGCCGCGCCGGCTTGGATGGTTCGCAGGGGTCGGTTGTCAATGAGCGGGGCAACTCAAGGAGGTGCCGGGCCTGATATTGAGGAAATTTTACACTATTGTCAATGAGTAAATTTTATTGTAATCCCTTTTGCGTAAAATTTATGCTAAAAGGAGGGCAAAAAAGGAGTGGCGGAAGTGCTTACCAAAGAAGACATGGACGTTTTCGAGCGCTCCATCCGGGAGCAGCTTATCGCGCAAAAAGACCTTCTCGGCTTCTCGGACGAAAAGCTCGGCAAGGCAGCCTTTCCTTTTATGCCCTATCCTCGTGGCAAGGTGCAGGCCCTTTTGGTTGGTCAGGGGGCACCCGGTAAGCGCAAGCCCCAAAATATGCGCTTCCCGGATGTTATCACCCTCTGCGATGCCCTGGGGCTTTCTTGGGTAGATGTTGGCAGGGAGGCGCTCAAGGCCGTGAAGGCCGCGAGCAAATGAAAAGCCCCGCCAAAGCGGGGCTAGGAGGGACGAGATGGACGCAAAGAAGGTGAGGGGGGATTTTCATCGACTCCGGATGCCATGGCATCATCCGAGTCAATCCTGGCTACTTCATACCCGAAAGCGCAACGACCAATTTGGGAGAGGCTGAGTATAAGGCGGATTTGGAGGCATTCCTCCTTAAATGGTTCCCCAAGGTCGAGGCATCCGCCCTAATCATAGATAGGTATTGAGCCAATCCTCACACTCTTTTGGGAGGTTGGTGGCCGCCCAAAGTCGCGTCAACGGAACTACAAAAATTTTATCATTTTTGTCTACGAACCTACTGAGGTATTTGGCGATCTCAACTGCAGGGCTTCCATTAGCCACGAACCATACCGAACCAAAACAGTGTGCCCATGGCCCAAGGTTCTTAATGGCCTCATATAAGCGAGAGTAGTCCTTCCCGGGAGTCATGAGGTCATAGGTAATCAGGTGCGCCATTTTACACTTCTCCTGATAAAGGTTGCTGGATAAACCTTTTTATCAGGGGGGCGCCCCCGGGGCAACCCGGGGGCGATTTATATTTGAGTAAAAAAAACTCATAAATTTTATTGACAGTGAGTAAAAATAACTCTATTTATATTCCACCGGGCGACGCAAAAAGCCCGCGTGGTTCCGCGAGGCCGTGGGCGCGAGTCCGGCGGTAGGTTCCGGGGGAGGTTACTAACCCCGCAGGGTGACAACCTGCACAAGAGAGCAGCAAATTTCGATTTTGACAGCCCGTGAGGCTTCCCTTCGCGGGCTGGACTGGAACGGAATTTATGGCTATCCATAAACGAGGAGGACGCCGTGATAAAACGTCTGGCGGACTGGCTTGAGAAATTCAGCGTAGCGGCGGCTGCCGTGGGCGTATTCCAAGGAAGCGCCTTCGGAATTTTCGTTGCCGTGGTGTCTTTGGCAATCTCTCTATGGATAACCAAACGAAGCGGAGACTAAAATGACAACGTGGTTACTGGCATTGATGATGGTGCTTGCTGTTGGCGCTTTTGGTCTCTACCTGACGCGCAAGCGCGGCTAACGCGCCACACTCATCGACAGCCAAGGCCCTGGGCAACCGGGGCCTTTTTTATTGCTCAAAAACCACGGGCCGGGGCTGATGCTCCGGCTCCTTTCATAAGGAGGACCAACATGAACGAAAACGCCATTTGCCTGAACTGCGCCCATTGGGACCTCGCCAACACGTTTATGCTTCCCGTCTATAAGGGCGGCAAGCTCATCTGCCACAAGGAATACGCGGCTTGCAAGGTCAACGCGGTGACGCCGGATGCGCCCGATTGCCTGCCCATGATGGGTATGGACGGCAAGTGCGAGTGCTACGACGACGCCTTCAGCCCGGCGGCTGATTACCTCGCCTTCCGGCACGAGGCGGAAACACAGAATGACGGCCTGCCCGTCATGCAGGATGACCCGGCGAACTACGGGCGCCGCCCTCATGTGGCGGCATGAGCTTTCCCCCCGCGCCAACTGGCGCGGCTGGATAGGGGCTGTCGGCGTAGTCCTCGCGCTGGCGGCCCTCAACTTTTTGGAGGTGACGGCATGGCCGTGATTCGTGAGTACAGGCCCCCGCGGGCAAAGCGGACCCGCGTCATTGGCACGGTCGTCATGCCGAACGGAACGTGCAGGCGTTTCAAGGGCCATGACCATGCCGAGGTGCGCCAGCGCGCAGAACGCGCCTGCGAGGAAATGAAGGCCAAGATGCAGCGCAAGGCCGCGCGCATCCACCAGATTTCAGAATACAACCGCAAGCGCCGCGAGCTTTTGGCCGCGCACGGCATCTGCCAGAACTGCGGCCGGGAAGATGCCGAGCCGGGGCGGACGCTGTGCTGGTCGTGCCGCCTGTACCACAATCAGTCCCGCAGCGGCGCGCGCACGGCCCCGCCTTCGCCTTACAAGGACGGGCGGAGGGCCGGGTAGCCCCGCAAAGGAGGTCCTTCATGTGTCGTCATCGCGGGGAATGCCCGCACGTTTCCATGACCTGCGCCGCCGTGGACTGGTGCGCGGTGAGTGGCGAAGAAGTCTATGTTGGCACCAGTAAACCCTTTACCCATTACGGAGAAGACCATGTTCAAGAAGGCGGAACGGAAGCAAGCCAAGCTGCGGCTGGCGCTTTCCGGGCCCAGCGGTAGCGGCAAGACAACGGGCGCCCTGCTTATTGCCAAGGGGCTTGGCGGCAAGATTGCCGTGCTGGACACCGAGCGCGGTTCCGCGTCCCTGTATGCCGACCTGTGCGAGTTTGACGTGGTGGAGCTTGCGCCCCCCTATGAGCCGGAACGCTACATCGAAATCATCCGCGCCGCTGAAAAGGAAGGCTATTCAACGCTGATTCTGGACTCCATCACGCACGAATGGAACGGCCAGGGCGGCATCCTCGAAATCGTGGATAACGTGGCAAAGGCCAAGTTCCGGGGCAATTCGTACGCCGCGTGGAACGAGGGCACACCGCGCCATCAGAAGTTCATCGACGCCATGCTGGCGTCCAGCCTCCACATCATCGCCACCATGCGCAGCAAGGCCGTCTATGTGGAGACGGAAAAGGGCAACGGGAAAAAGGGCATCGAGAAGCAGGGAACGGCCCCGCAGCAGCGGGACGGGCTGGAATATGAGTTCACCGCTGTTCTTGACCTGAACGTGGACGGGAACCTCGCCGTCGCAAGCAAGGACCGCACCCGCCTTTTCCATGCCCCGTTCAAAATCACCGAGCAGACCGGGCAAGATCTGCTCGCCTGGCTGAACTGCGGCGTGCCCTTCAGCGAGCAGGCCAAAACGCAAAACCCGTCCCCCATGACGCCCGACCAATCCAAGGCTCTCATGGCCTACCTGACCAAGCGCCACGGCAATGACCGGGCCGCATACCTTGCGGAGCTGTCCAGCTTTTTCGGAAGGCCCATTGCATCCAGCCGGGAATTGACCAAGGCTGACGTTTCCGAATTTCTTGACGCCGTGAACTCCGGCAGGGAGGCAGCCTGATGGCATCGCTCAACCTGGTGCACCTCATCGGCCACCTTGGCCGCGACGTGGAGCTTAGGTATTCGCAGGCCGGGAACGCCGTGGCCAACCTCAGCGTGGCCACGGATGAATCCTATACCGACCGCGACGGCAACAAGGTGCAGCGCACCGAATGGCACCGCGTGGTCGCCTACGGCAAGACGGCGGAAAACTGCGCCAGCTTCCTCCACAAGGGCAGCCTCGTCTATGTGGAGGGCAGCCTCCAGACGCGCAAATGGACGGACCAGAACGGACAGGACCGCTACACGACGGAAATCAAGGCCCAGCGCGTCCAGTTTCTCGACCGCAAGGGCGAATGGGGCGGCGCCCAGAACGGCGGCCAGGGTGGCAACCAGCGCCGGGAGGCGGGAAGGCAGCAGGAGTCGCCCGCCGCTGACTATGGGGACGACGTGCCGTTCTAGCGCCAGCACAATCTTCCACCCCCTCCACCTTAACCCGCGCCAGCCCGGCCCAATAGGCTGGCAACGCAAAGCCCGACCGCCCTGGTTCTCCGGGGCGGTTTTCTTTTTCCTCACCTTCAACCTTGAAAAGGAACGGCCCACATGATCGAGCTCAACGCAGCCACATTGGCGTCCGGCGGCATGGTCGAGCGCCTCAACGAGGAGATCCAGAAGGCGGTGATGAACTGCCTCGACATCAACACCGAGGCCACCAAGCTGCGTACCGTCACCCTGAAAATCAAGATCAAGCCGGACAAGAGCCGCTGCTTCGGCGAGGTGAGCGTGGAAACGTCGTCCACGCTCGCCCCGGCCGCGCCGCTGTCCACGTCCATCTCCATGTCCACGGACCTCAAGACCGGGGAGGTCTCGGCCGCGGAAGTCGGCCAGGGCGAGAACCCTGGGCAGGAGATCCTGCCCGGCGTGGAAGGCTCCATGCGGGGCAAAGTCACCGACTTCGCGGACGGCAAAAGCGCCGCCGCGGGGAAATAACAAGGAGGAATGACCATGCTTGAATCCCTGTACAACGCCATCCGCAAGGACGCCGCGCCCACCCTCCTCAAGGTCGGCGGCCGCGACTACGCGGACCGGAGCCTCTATCCCGTCCAGACGCCGTGCCCCGAGCCGCTCACCGTCTCCACGCTCACGGCGCTGGCCGACTACCTCAACACCAATGTGGACGAGCTCGAGCGCGGCAAGCTCATCTGCCATGTGGAGAGTCCTGAAAAGGTCTCCATCCGTTCCGCGCTCTTGGGCAACTTCGCCGACCGCGCCTGCTACATCTACGCACGGCTCGACAGTCTGAAGATTCCCTTCGAGGAGTGGCTCCCCGCTGAAAAATTCAACATCGCCCTCCAGGCCTGCTTCGCGGAGCCGGAAGGACTGACGGCCACCGACAAGGGCCTCGTGCTGAAATACATCTCCAACGTCACCGCCACGGTGGAGGCGGGCGTCTCCGACGACGGCATCACACAGGCCGTGGCCGTGAAAACGGGCATCAGCAGCAAGGCCGTCAAGGCGCTGCCGAACCCCGTGACCCTGCGCCCCTACCGCACCTTCACCGAGGTGGAGCAGCCCGCGAGCAGCTTTGTCTTCCGCTGCCGGAAAGACGGCGACGACGGCGTGCTGTTCATGCTCGCCGAGGCGGACGGCGGCGCGTGGAGGGCCGAGGCCATGAAGAACATCAAGGCCTTCATGGAGCAGGCCGTGCCGGGCCTGAACGTCATCGCGTAGGCATCTGGAACACCCGCTCCCGCCACCGTGGAGACCCCGGCGAGACCCTAGCCGGGGCAGAGTGCAACGGGGTGCGTACCGGAGAAAGCGCATGGTGTACTCCGCCAACCCTGGGGACCCCGCCGGGGGGCGTTGTAGCCCGGCAAGCAAAGAGGGCCGGGATTGCTCCCGGCCCTCTTTTTTTCCTCTACCTTCTCGCCCCTACCTGTTCAGCGCCACGGCCATCTCGGTTGAGAGCCGCATATGCAGCCTCGCGAGGTGCAGGGCATGTATTGATTTTTAAGATTTATTCTTGTTGTTTGACACTCTCGATTTGCAACCTTTTAGTATATCTAAAAACTTCTTCATTCATCTTTTGATCCCATATTATTACCTCTGGGATACATCGAACAGGCGGGGGAAGCCTGATATATTGACGATTCATCTCCTTATTAAAAAAATTCGAAATAACTACTCCACTTTCTGTGGGTAATCTTTCTTTATTTTGCTTATTAAATTTATCTTTTTCTGGACTAAAACGTATAAACATATGTTCTATAAATAGTAAATCATCAACCCTCTTATTTCTAATTTTTCCAAACCATATGCCTAACTCTCTATTCACCTGATGAACATAATGACTTTTGTCATTAAACCTAGTACCCAATGTCGTTTTTGTTTTTCCTATATATTGTAATTTTATATTCTTTTTATTATTTATCTTGTTTTTCCTTATCCCAGTTATAGCATATAAACCATTTTCTAACGTAGTATCATGGATTGCTTCATCATATGTGTATGGTCCTCGCCAATCCATAAGATAAAATTTCATTCCTCTATCTCCTCTTAATCCGTTCCCGCGCCATCGGCGCCGTTGGCGTATGCCCTATCATAAGCCACGCCCTGTGAGGAAAGTCAAGATTTTTTGCGGCGCTCGGCAACCATTGCGGGCATTCGTTTTAACCAGTGTAGGGTAAACAGGAGGCAAAGATGAACGACCGCAGCAACGAAGCCCTGCTCGCCCGGCGGGCGATTGCCGAAAAGGCCGCGCCGGGGCCGTGGGCAATGGGGGGCAAAACCTCCTTATGGGTCAAGGATAGCGAAGGCACCGGGATTTGCACGATGCTCACGCGCGATAGCCCGAGAAACACCGCAATCCACATCGCCGCCAACTCCCCGGATGTGGTCATGGCGCACATAGACGAAATCCTGCGCCTGCGTACCGAGGTGCAACGGCTAAACAAAGAGGCGGACTATTTGGCCGGAGTGATTGCAGCGGCCTATTGCGCTCAGGAAAACGTAATGAACTGCGAGAAAACCGAAGATTTGCCGCTGCACAAGCTCAGGGACGCCTGCGCCTCCTGCTGGCGCGAGGCAGCCCGCAAGGCCGTGGAGGAGACCGCATGACAGACCACCTTGCAGCCGAGCGCTATGCCGAGCTCGTCTCTGCCATGCGCGAGCGCGATGCAGCGCTCCGCAAGGTGGCGGCGCTCGACAAGCGCATCAATGAGTTGGCGGGCATTGCGCAGGCATCCCAGACGCACAAGCCTTCACAAAAAACTTGTTCCCCCAAAGACTTCGCAAGGGGGTGCGGGCTCTAGGGGGGAAACCATGAGCATCCACAAGGCCAGCAAGCGCGACCTCTTTTTCTGCAAGTGGCGCGATGAGGATGGCAAGGAAAAGCGGCGCTACTTCAAGACCGAGCAGGAAGCCCACGCCTTTGAGGCGGAACGCCTTCAGGCCAGAACACAGGAGGAGGAACGCCTCACCCTTGGCGAGCTGACCATGCTCTTCTGCCGCAGCCGCCACGACCTCAACATCGTGACCAAGCGCAAGATCGTCTATTTCCTTGCGGGCTACGAGAAGGACGGCATCCACCACGCCGGAACAGGCGAGTTCCTGCGCGATAAGTATGCCGAGGCCCTCACGCGGCAGGACCTCGAGCGGATGCGGGAGGCGTTCCGCACTCGCGCCGTGGGCAACAATACCATCAACAAGTTTCAGGCCCTTGTCCGGGCAATCCTCGCATGGGGCGTGGACCAGGAGCTTATTCGGTTCAACCCGTGGCGGGATTTCAAGAAGCTGAAGGTCACGCGGCCGGTGTTCCAGCCCAAAATAGAGGACCTGAAAAAGCTCTACCCGGAGCTTCCCGAATACCTGCAATGGGCGGTGAAAACCGCCTTTTTTCTTGCCCTGCGTCCGGGACAGGTGGAGCTGTTCGGTCTGACGTGGGACGCCTTCAACTGGCGGCGGGGCGTGGTCATCGTCCGGCAAGGCAAGAGCGGACGCCTGAAAACAGTAGTCCCCCACCCTGCTTACATGGAGGAAGCCCGATGCAGGTTTGAGAAGGACATGGCCGCTGGCATCCCGTGGGTCTGTCATCGCGGTAAAGGGCAGCGCGTCCTGAATTTCAGGACAGCATGGACCCTGGCCTGCAAGCGAGCCGGAGTAACACTGCGGCCCTATGACATCCGCCATATCGCTGCCACGGAGATGCTGGCGCGCGGGGCCGACCTTGCAGCGGTTGCCGCACAGCTCGGGCATAGCAGCGTAGCGACCACCGGGGCTGTTTACGCGCACGTAACCGAGGGCAGCCAGGCACACGCCGGTGCCCTTATGCCTGCTCTTGGCGAGCCCCTGAAGAACGGTGATACAAATGGTGATACATGGTGATACAAAATCCGGGCGCAAAAAAAGGGCTGCTCTCCTGCAGCCCTTGCCCTGCCTTGGTGCCCGGAGCGGGGGTCGAACCCGCACAGCCATTGGCCGAGAGATTTTAAGTCTCTTGTGTCTGCCTGTTCCACCATCCGGGCGAAGTGATTTTCCTTAGGGGGCATCCGCTCCTGCGGAGTCGTCATCCGTGTCCGCGTCGGGGGGAGCCTGTGCCACCACTTCCACATGATGTGCGCTGGCGTCTGCCGGAGCCCTCAGTGGCACCGGCCACAACGCCTCCTGCCAAGCGCCTTGCTGCAGCCAGAAAAGATTAAGCGCTGCGAGGCTTTTATCGAGGCAAAGCAGGCGGCCGGTGATGCCCGCGGGCAAAATGGCGGCAATCCCCGCAGCCACCTCCCGGAATTTCTCCAGGTCACAGAGCTCAAAGACACATTGACAGCCGAGCATATCACCAAGGGGCGAGAAGTCCAGGTGCTCGCCGCCGGCATTGGCGAGGATCCCCTCCACGCGCGCCATGAGCACACCTTCAGCGCTCAGCAGTTCCTCGTAGGTCAGGCTGTCCGCATAGACAAACTGGGCGAAAAGTTCACATTGGTTCTTGTCCATATCGTCCCCAAACTCCATGAATTTACGCCATATCACGGGTTCAGGCAAGCGCTGCAGGTTGCCCCCTTACCGCAGCCATGCGGGCGCCCGTAAAGGAAGGCTTGACAAGGCCCCATAACTTCTCTAATTTTTCACATTGGTTTTTGGAGAGGTGTCCGAGTCGGCCGAAGGAGCTCGCCTGCTAAGCGAGTATACGGGCTTAAACCTGTATCGAGGGTTCAAATCCCTCCCTCTCCGCCACAAAGTTATCCATCTTGGTCCGGGGCAGTCCAAAAAGCCTTGCCTGGCAAGGGATTAGGCAAAACGGACTGTCCCACCAAGAGCGATTAAGTCCATAGACACCCACCAGTTTAAGGGGTATTCCGAGGGGTATATAAAACCCTTGCCAGGAGAATACCCCATGCCCCTCACCGACACCGCGCTCCGTGCGGCCAAGCCCCTCGACAAGCCACAAAAGCTTTTGGGGCTGTCCTAGCGAAGGTCAATGTTTCGCGTCTTTAACCCAAGAATTTAGCTGGGTTAATAGTTCCTTATGATCACCACCATTGAAGCGCCATTCGCACTCTTTTAGATAGTGTCGTCATTTCGCTTTTAATTTGTGTAGCTTTCTGCTATCCTTTTCCAAAAGGAGGCACACATGGAAGCTGCACATCGTCGCCACGATATATCTGACAAGGTTTGGGAGCTTTTGGAACCCCATCTTCCTGGCCGAGAAGGAACTCGAGGTGTTACTGCCCGTGATAATCGAAATTTTCTCAATGCAGTTTTTTGGATCCTGCGAATAGGTGCGCCGTGGCGGGATTTGCCACCTGATTATGGGGACTGGAAAAATACTCATCGCCGATTCTGTCGATGGAGAGATAGCGGCGTGTGGGAAAGATTGCTCGAAATTCTTATTTCGGAGCCAGATTTTGAATGGCTCATGATTGATGCTAGCCACATCAAAGTTCCCCCGCATGCTGCAGGAGCACAAGGTGGCAATCAGGATATGGGACGCACAAAAGGGGGCTCAACTCCAAGATACATCTGGCCGTGGATGCGCATGGTATGCCGGTCAGAATGTTTATTACAGCAGGTCCCGTTGCAGATTGT
>JAAUYU010000031.1 GCA_014804965.1 Desulfovibrio sp. | reverse complement strand
GAATCTCAAAGAACTTTCCTTCCCGCTCGCTATTCACTTGTCAATGAACCACCGCCGCCTTTCAGCGGCGCGACGCGTTATATGCGTCCGATTCCCCGCCTTGTCAAGGGCCCCCTACGAAAACTTTTTTCGCAAGCCCCAAAACTCGGCGCGGAGTGCTAAAATAGGTTTGCACCCCCTCCCTGTCAAGAGAATTTTGCAAATATTTTTTCAACTCCCCGCAAAGGGGCGGCCAGCGCGGCTTTGCAGCCTACTCCTCGGCCACTACCAGCCGCGCGCCCGAGCGCAGGCTCTTTTCGTCCACCCCGTTCCAGCGCTTGAGGTCGTCCACGCTCACATTGTGCTTGCGGGCGATCTTCCAGAGGTTGTCATTGGCCTGCACGGTGTAGGTGGCTTTTGACGGCTTTTTCTTGCCGATGCTGCCGCTGGCGCCAGCCGTGGGCACCTTGGCCTGCCGCGCCGCGACGGCCCCGCCGCCCTTCACCCCGCCGGTTCCGGGGATGCGCAACACATGGCCCTGGCGCAGCTTGCCCGGGTCCGTGATGCCGTTGTGCTCCTGCAGGGCGGCCACGCTGACATTGTATTTCCGGGCGACGGCGTAGAGCGTCTCGTTGGCCTGGAGCGTATGCTGGGTGCCCGAGGCCACGGCCTTTCCCGCCGCCGGGGCCTGCTGCGCCTGTTGTGCCCCCTTCTGTTTCGCGCGCGCGGACGCCTTGTCTCCCTTGGCGCTCTTGCCGCCCTTGCCGTCGAGCGCCGCCACGGCCGCCTTGGACATATTGACGTTTTTGGGCGCGAGAATGGTCAGCCCGGCCTTGAGCCTGTCCACCTCGGGATTGACGGCCTTGAGGCGTTCCACGGGGACATTGGCGCGGCGGCTCAACTTCTCCCAGCTGTCCGCGGAGCTCGCCACCTTGACCGGGCCCCAGCCCGCATAGCTGGCCGCTTGCGTGGTGCAGAGGAATTGCTGGGCCTGCTGCTGCGAGCGCAGGGGCACATAGACGAAGGTCGTGTGGTCCGTGCAGGTGATGCGCCGCTTGTGGTGCTTGTTGTAGCTCGCAAATTCGGGCCAGCTCAGGTTGCAGGCCCTGGAAAAGGCGGTGAGGTCCGTGCCGGGCTTGGCGGTGAAGCGGAGCACGCCCGGCGCTTTTTCCGGCTGGATGGGCTCGAAGCCGAGCTGCGGAAGATTGCGCATGATCTTGGTGACGGCCATGAAGCGCGGCACATATTGCTTGGTTTCCTCGCGCAGCTGGGCCTTTTCGTCGAGGGTGTGGTTCAGCGCCTTGACCTCGAAGAAGTTGCGGCCGCCCGTGCCCTGCTTGGCGCGGCTCATCTTGCCCTCGCCCGCGTTGTAGGCCGCGATGGCCGTGGGCCAGTCGCCGAAATCGTTGTGGAGCTTCTGGAGATAGTCGGCGGCGGCTTCCGTGGCCTTGTAGGGGTCAAGGCGCTCGTCCGTCCACCAGTCCTGCCTGAGCCCGTAGACCGTGGCCGTGCCGGGCATGAACTGCCACGCCCCGGCCGCGCCAGCCGGGGACTTGGCGTCGGTGCGGTAACCGCTCTCCACGATGGCGAGATTGGCGAGCTCCTCGGGCATCCCCTTGGAGCGGAACACCTGCCGCGCGTAGTCCAGGTACTGCTCCGAGCGCTTGGAGAAGGCGCACATGGTCTGGCGCCCCTTGCGGAGGAAATACTTGTACTGGATGGCCACGTCCGACATGGCCTGGTCCGGCACATCCTTGTCGATATGCCCGGTGGACTTGAGAGCTGCCATCTCCGTATGCGTGAGCGGGTCAGCGCCGCTTTCCGGCACGATGACCCCCGGCATGGACACTTCCGGCGAGGCGCCCTTGCGCGCGCCGCAGCCTGCCAGTGTGAGGCACAGCGCGCAAAAGACGAGAACCATGATCGCCGGCTGCACCCGGCGTTGTGCGAGTAACATTTTCTCCGCTCCCCAGCAGATATGAATCTGATACTCCCTCTGTCGGCGCCGCGCCTCACCGCGGCGTCCCGTCCATCCGGCTTGCCATCACGCACAAAGGTGCGTAGAGAGCCGGAAAACCTCCTTTCCGCTTCCCGGCGCATCACGCCGGCCCAACAGGAGCGCCCATGACGCCCTTCACTCCCCCTCATGGCCCGCAGGGTGCCCCACGGGACCATGCGGATGCCGACCTTCTCCTGCCGGGCATGAAGCCCGTGCTGGAACTTCTGGCCGCCACGCCCGAACGCGTGAGCCAGGTTTTTTGCCGCAAGGGGCTCGCGAGCCCCGATGCGGGAGAAATTCGCCGTCTCTGCCGCGTACACGGCATCCGTTGCAGCACGGTGGAGGCCGCCGCCCTTGACCGCCTGTGCGGCGGACGCAGGGGCCATGCCGTCACCCACCAGGGCGTGGCCGCGCGGCTGGCGGCCACGGGCTTCATCGGGTTTTCCGAGCTGCTCCGGGCAGTTGCCGAAGCGCCCCTGCCGCTGCTCCTGGCGCTGGACCAGGTGCAGGACCCCGGCAATGTGGGCACGCTCTGCCGCACCCTCTATGCGCTGGGCGGCGCGGGCCTCCTGCTGCCGCGGCACAACAGCGCCTATCTCGGCCCGGCGGCGCGGCGCACGGCCGCCGGCGCGCTGGAGCGCCTTGCCGTTGCCCAGGTGACCAACCTCGCGCACGCGCTGGACAGCGCCGAGGAGGCGGGCCTTGCCATCTACGGCACCGGCTGCGGCACGGGCGATGCGCCCTGCGTGGACGCCTTCGCAACGCGCCTGCGCCTCCCGGCCGTGCTGGTACTCGGCAACGAGGACAAGGGGCTCAGGCCCGGTGTCGCCAAGCGCTGCGGGTCCTTTCTCCACATTCCCTTCGCGCGGGATTTCGACTCGCTCAATGTGGCGCAGGCCGGGGCCATCCTTGTGGGGCTCGCCGCCGCGCGCTTCCGGGAACAAATGACTGTTCGGTAAATGGCAGGGAAACTATAGTGAGGCAAGAGACAAATCTGAAAAGATAAGGCCAATGCCTTGAAAGACAAGACAATAAAAAATTTCCGCCGCAAAAGGTGATTTTTAAGACAATTTCAGCAGTAAATTTAGAGATGATATGGAGATTTTATAGAAATTTTCTACACACATATTTTCCTGCGTGCATGACGCCTCCCCCTCCAGCTCCGCGCTGCAGGACAAAAAAAGCGCCCCGCAAGGGGGCGCGAAAAACAGAGGATTTTCCGAAGGCGTGGCCTCCAGGGCAATCATGCGCTATTGCACATATTGCGGGATATTGATGAACACATCTCGCGTGAAGGTGGTCATGCGCTCCATGAGCCAGGGCAACGCCATGAGCAGCGCGATGAACATGCAGATGATCTTGGGGATGAAGGTCAGCGTCTGTTCCTGGATCTGCGTGGCCGCCTGGATGATGCTCACCACCACGCCCACGCACAGGCCGACGCCCAGCATGGGGAGCGCCATCATCAGGCACAGTTCAATGGCCTGCCTGCCGAAACCGATGACAAATTCGGGCGTCATTGGCGTATCCCCCTACTACAGAAGAAAACTGTTGACGAGCGAGCCCACGAGCAGGTTCCAGCCGTCCACCATGACAAAGAGCAGCAGCTTGAAGGGCATGGAAACCATCATGGGCGGCAGCATCATCATGCCCATGGCAAGCAGGACGCTGGAGACGACCATGTCCATGACCAGGAAAGGAATATAGATGAGAAAGCCGATGGTGAAGGCCGTCTTGAGCTCGCTGATGACATAGGCCGCGGCGAGCATCATGGTGGGCACTTCATCCTTGTTGCGGGGCAGTTCCATTTGCGAAATGGAGTAAAAGACCGAGAGGTCCTTTTCCCGCGTGTGCTTGAACATGAAGTTGCGCAGGGGCACCTGCGCGCGGTCCAGCGCCACCCTGTAGTCGATCTGCTCGTTCAGGTAGGGCTGGATGGCATCGTCGTTGATGCGCTTGCCCACCGGGAACATGATGACCACTGTCATGAAAATGGCGAGGCTCGCGAGAATCTGCGTGGGGGGCAGCTGCTGCACGCCCATGGCCTGGCGCAGGAAGCTGAACACGATGATGATGCGCGTGAAGCTCGTCACCGTGAGCATGATGGCCGGGGCCACCGAAAGGATGGTGAGCAGGAAGAGGATTTCCAGCAGCACCGAGACCTTGCCGGGCTCGGGCGCACCGCCGGAAAGCGTGAGGGACATGCTGGGCAGCGTGAGGTCCTGGGCGGCGAAGGCGGCTTCAGGCGCGAGGATTGCCAGCGCCGCCAGGGCCGCCAGCGTCAGCGACGTCCCGGCGGGCCTGGTCCATGATCCCCTGAAAATTGTCGTCACGCGGCGCATCGTGCAGTTCTTCCTCTTTGAGCAGGCTTATGCGGTTGTCCGTGACCCCCAGCAAGAGTCTTGTATTCAAGAAGCGTACCACCATCAGGCCCTTGCGCGGGCCGAGAGGCATCTGCGCTTCCATGACCAGCGCCCCGCGCGGCAAGGCTCCCGGCCGCGGCAGGAAGTTGAAGCGGCCATAACGCCTGACGAGCCAGAGCGCGAACCAGAACAAGGCCAGGAGCAGACAGAGGATGCCGATGGCCTGGATATAGCCGCCCCAGCTGAAGGTGGTCTGCCCGAGGCCCGTGGCCGCGTCCGACGCGGCGCTGGTGGCCGCGGGCGCGACCTCGGCCGCGCGCTCGAAGGCCATGCTCGAAACCGAGTCCACGGACTCGCCGATGGCGTGGCTCGCGAGGTCGATGCCCTTGAGTATCTCATCCGCGGCGGCGCGTACCGTGTCGGCGATGTCGCCCGCCGTGGCCTGGCCCCAGTCCGGCGTGGGCACACCCTGGGCGGCCTCGTGAGCGCCGGGCGGCGGCGCCACATTGTCGGCCACGCCGCGCACGGAATTGCCGGAAAGGCCGCCCGAAAGCGTAAGGTCCGGCCGCGCGTCAGCCAAGCTGCTTCACCCGCTCGATGGGACTGATGATGTCGGTGAGGCGCACACCGAATTTCTCGTTGATGACCACGGCCTCGCCGCGCGCCACCAGCTTGCCGTTGACATAGACTTCCAGCGGCTCGCCCGCGAGCTTGTTGAGCTCCACCACGGAGCCCTGGCCGAGCTGCAAAAGCTCGTTGATGAGCAGCCGGGTGCGCCCGAGCTCCGCCGAGACATCCAGCGGAATGTCGAGAATGAAGTCCAGCTCGCGCTTGAGCTTGTTGTCGCGCGGCTGGCGGGACATTTCCGTCATGTCCTGGAAGTGGGCGTCCTGCGCCTGCGAGGTGAAGGTGCCGCCGCGCGGATTGGTTCCCGCGCCCGAGGCCGCGTTGCCGAAAGTGGCGGGGCCGCGTTCCTCTTCCTCGGCGGCCAGGGCATCGGCCCACTGGGCCGCCAGGGCCTCGTCGTCCGCACTCGCGCCGCCGGTATCGTCCGGGGCGGCGGCAGCAGCCGCCGCAGCCGCCTCAAAGGGGTCCGGCTGGTCCGCGCCGTCGCCCTCAAGCTGGGCCGCCCACTGTGCGGCCAGGGCTTCCTGATCGTCCTGCGCCATGTTCAACCTCGTAAAAACTTCTGCTATTCGACTACAAAATCGGTAAGATAGACCCTGACCACGCGCTGTGCGCCGAGAATCTGGTTGAGTCTCGCCGCTATCTCCGCCTTGAGCAGCACCTTGCCGTCGGGCGTGGAAATATCGCCGTAGGACTTGCCCGCCAGAAGCATGATGACGGCGTCGCGGATGCGCGCGCTGTTGGCCTTGAGTTCGGCGGAGACATCGGCATTGACCTCCACCTCCATGCCCAGCTTGAGATAGCGGCGGCCGCCCGGGTCCGACAGGTTGACCGTTACCGGGGGCAGCGGCAGCACAAGGCCGCTGCTGCGCGGCAAATCGCTCTGGCGCTCGATGCGCGCCCCGGCGGACGGGGCCTGCGCCGACGAGCCCGCGGGGGCCTGCCCCGGCGCCTTGCCCGGCGCGCCCTGCGGGGCCTCCAGCGGGGCGTCGGCCGGCGTGGCCGGGGCCTCCTCAACCGGCGTGCGCAGGAAAAGCCACCAGTATGCGCCGATGCCTGCGCCGCCCAAAGTCATGAGCAGTATCGCCAAAATAATGACGAGACGCTTGAGGCGCGATTTCTTGCGGGGTTTTTCCGCCTGTCCCTCGGGCAGGGCCGCCGCTTCCTTGTCCTTGTCCTTGGCCGCCATGGGCATCCTCTCCGGGAAAAATCAGGCGCGGGGCGCGCGCCCCGCACGACTCTTCATGCAGCCATCATGCCACGGGCGCGGCGCCCTTTGCCGGACGCGGCCCGAAAATATCCGTGCCGATGCGCACGATGGTGGCCCCCTCGGCCACCGCCCCCGCAAAATCGCCGCTCATGCCCATGGAGAGCTCGGGCATGGCGATGCCGAGCTTCGAGCGCAGGTCCTCCCCCAAGCGGCGCAGGCGCGCGAAATACGGCCTGGCCGCTTCGCCCGCGTCAAACACCGGGGGCAGGCACATGAGCCCGCGCAGGGCGAGGTGCGGGCAGGCCCACAGCACATGCTCGCCCAGCGCCTGGGCCGCCTCCGGCATGACACCCGCCTTTTGCGGCTCCGCGCCGATATTGATCTCCATGAGCACCGGCTGGAGCCGGCCCGTGACCGCGAGGCGCCGCTCCAGCGCGTCGGCCAGCTTCACGGAATCGAGCGTGTGGATAAGCACAAAGGCCCCGGCCACCTGCGCGGCCTTGCGGCTTTGCACATGGCCGATCAAGTGCCAGCGCAAGTCCCTGGCCACGGGGTCGGCCGCAAGCTCGGCGCGCTTTTCCAGCGCCTCCTGAACATAGTTCTCGCCAAAATCCCGCTGGCCGTCCGCGGCCACGGCCGCCACTGCCTCCGCGGGCTGAAACTTGGACACGGCCACGAGGAGCACATCCTCGGGCCTGCGGCCATTGGCCGTGCAGGCCTCCGCAAGGCGCTCGCGCACGCCGGCGAGGCGCGCCGCCAGCTCCTCCGGCGTCATTCGGCGCTCCCGCCGGAGGACTGCTCGAGCTCGCGCAGGAAGGCCGCGTCCTCCGTCCAGTTCTCCCGCACCTTGACCCAGAGCTCAAGATGGACCTTGGTGTCCACGAGCTGCGCGATTTCCTGCCGGGCCTCGCTGCCGATCTTCTTGATGCCCGCCCCGGCCTTGCCGATGATCATGGCCTTGTACATGGGGCGCGCCACATAGATGACCGCATGGATGACGGTGAGGTTGCGCTCCGGCTCCTCCTGCCAGCTTTCCACCTCCACGGCGACGCCGTAGGGAACTTCCTGGTGCAGGTGGAGGAAGAGCTTTTCGCGGATGATCTCCGCGGCCATGAAGCGCAGTGGCGCGGTGGACACCTGGTCCTCGGGGAACTGCGCGGGCGCGATGGGCAGCTTCGACTCGATGAGCGCCCGAAGCTCGGCGAGGCCGTCGCCGTTCTGGGCCGACACCGGGAAAATCTCGGCGTGCGGCCAGAGCTCGTGCGCCCGCGTGAGCAGGGGCAGCATCCGGCTCTTGTCGGCGAACATGTCCACCTTGTTGGGCACAACGATGGTGGGCCGCTCGTCCTGGGCAATGGCCTCGCCAAGGGGGCCGAGGTCGCGCTCGAGGTATTCCGGGTGGCGGATATAGAGGTGCGCGTCCAGCACCAGCATGACCACGTTGGCCTGGCCGAGGCTCTGCCAGATGGCCTGCGTCATGGACTTGCTGAGGTGGCCGCGCAACTGCGCCACACCGGGCGTGTCCATGAAGATGATCTGCGCATGCTCGTCGGTGAAGATGCCCACGATCTGGTTGCGCGTGGTCTGCGGCTTGGGCGTAACGATGGTCACCTTCTGCCCCAGCAGGGCGTTGAGCAGGGTGGACTTGCCCGCATTGGCGGGCCCCGCGATGGCCACCCAGCCGCAGCGGAAATCTTTGTCAGGGGTATCGCTCATTCTTCGCTCCTGGAACCGGCATTGCGCCGTCCCTGCATGAGAGCATGTTTAGAGTTTTTTTACAATGGCGCAGCGCGCCCCCGCCGCAGATATGAGCCCCTGCCCGCCCGGTGAGGGCAGGCAGGGGAAAGGATGCGGCCGGAGACTTGGCCCTAGCCTGCGGCGCGCGCTTCCAGCGCGGCCACCGAGGGGAGCACCTTGCCTTCGAGCAGCTCCAGCGAGGCGCCGCCGCCCGTGGAGATATAGCCCATCTTGTCGGCGAGGCCATAGCCCTCCACGGCGGCCACGGAATCGCCGCCGCCCACCACCACGAAGGCCTTGCTCTTGGCGAGCGCCTCGGCGAGGGCCTTGGTGCCGGCGCCGAAGGGCTCGGTCTCGAAAGCGCCCACCGGGCCGTTCCAGACCACGGTGGCCGCCTTGTCGAGGATGCTTTCATAGAGGGCCACGGTCTTGGGCCCGATGTCGAGGATCATCTCGTCCGCGGGCACGTCGTCCACGGAATGCACCGTGGCCTTCTGCCCCGGCTCCAGCGCCTTGGCCGTGACCACATCCACGGGCAGCGGCAGCTGCTTGCCCTGGGCCTTGGCGTTCTCCATGATTTTCTTCGCCTCGGGGATGAGGTCCGGCTCATAGAGGGACGCGCCCACATTGTAGCCCGCGGCCGCAAGGAAGGTGTTGGCGATGCCGCCGCCCACGATGAGGCTGTCCACCTTGGCGAGCAGGTTGTCCAGAAGGCCGAGCTTGGTGGACACCTTGGAACCGCCGATGACCGCCACCAGCGGCCGCGCGGGCTTGTCCAGCACCTTGGCGAAGGCGGAAAGCTCCGCCTCCATGAGCGGCCCGGCGCAGGCCACGGCGGCCTCGTGCACGGCGCCCTCGGTGGAGGAATGGGCCCGGTGCGCCGCGCCGAAGGCGTCCATCACATAGANGNCGCCGAGNGAGGCGAGCTNTTTNGCGNGCGCGGGGTCNTTCTTTTTCTCGCCCTTGAAGAAGCGGATATTCTCCACCAGCACCACNTCGCCGGGCTCGGCCTTGGCCGCGTCGGGCGAAACGGCGATGCGCACGGGCTTGCCCAAAAGNTTGCCGAGATGNGCGGCCACGGGCTTGAGCGAGAACTTCTCCTCNAACTCGCCCTCGGTGGGGCGNCCGAGGTGCGAGAGCACGATGACGCCCGCGCCCTTGTCCAGCGCCATNTTNATGGTCGGCAGCGCCGCGCGGATGCGCTTGTCGTTGGTGATGACGCCATCCTTCATGGGCACGTTGAGGTCCTCGCGGATGACCACGGTCTTGCCNTTGCAGTCCACATCGCGCAATGACTTGACGGACATGATGCCTCCTTGGCGTTTATGCGGAAAAANCTCTTGANAACCCAATCAGCGGGCCCGNACCCCGTGCCGCGTGAGCAGGGCCANGGCCCGTTCCACCACATTGTCGGCGGTGAAGCCGAAACGCTCGAACAATACCGAACCGGGCGCGGACATGCCGAAGCCCTTCATGCCGATGATNTCNCCGTCNAGGCCCACATAGGCGGGCCACCAGCCCGGGGCCGCGGCCTCCACGGCCATGCGGCAGCGCACGGCGCCCGGCAGCACGCTCTCGCGCCAGGCCTCGTCCTGCGCGTCGAACACNTCGGCGCAGGGCATGGAGACCACGCGCACCCGNTANCCGCGGGCGTTCAGNGTGACNGCCGCCTCCACGGCGAGCGATGTTTCCGAGCCCGTGCCCATGAGNATNAGCTCCGGCTCGCCCGCGCAGTCGCGNAGCACATAGCCGCCGCGGGCNATGGCCNTGACCTGCGCCTCGTCNCGCGGNATCTGNGGCAATTTCTGGCGCGAAAGCGCGAGGCAGGTGGGNGTTGTGGCGCATTCCAGCGCCGAGCGCCAGGCNACNGCNGTCTCCACATCGTCGCAGGGGCGCCAGACNTGGAGATTGGGCACCATGCGCAGGGTGGGNATCTGCTCNACGGGCTGGTGCGTNGCNCCGTCCTCGCCCACGCCGATGGANTCGTGCGTCAGGACCCAGATGACGCGCAGCCCCATGATGGAGGAAAGCCGCAGGGCATTGCGCGCCTGGTCGGAAAAGGCCATGAAGGTGCCCGCATAGGGNATGAAGCCCCCGTGCAGGGCGAGGCCGTTCATGATGGCGCCCATGCCGAACTCGCGCACGCCNTAATACAGGTAGTTGCCCGCATAGGTGGCCGTGTCGAGCGCGGCGGAGGCCTTTGTCTGCGTGCCCACGGAGCCGGAAAGGTCCGCCGAGCCGCCCACGAGCTCGGGCAGCGCGGGCACGAGCANCTCCAGCGCCTTGCGCGAGGCCACGCGCGTGGCTTCGGGCGCGTCCGCGCCTTCGGCCTGCNTCATNAGCCGNGCCGACACCGCNGGCCAGTCCGCCGGGAGCTCNCCNGCCATGCGGCGCACGAANTCCGCCGCCAAATCCGGGTGCGCCTTGCGNTAGTCGTCAAAAAGCGCGTTCCAGGCCTCNTCGCGGGCNCGGCCCTCCTCNCNGGCGTCCCAGGCGGCGCGGATGTCTTCCGGNACCTCGAAGGGGGGCGCCGTCCAGCCGAGGGCGCGCTTGGTGGCCTCNGCGGCATCGGCCCCGAGGGGCGCGCCGTGGCTCGCCGCGGAATCCTTCTTGGGNGAGCCGAACCCGATATGCGTGCGGCAGATGATGAGCGCCGGGCGNTTCGTATCCGCNCTNGCCTCGGCGAGCGCCGCGTCCAGCGCCGCGCCGTCNTGGCCGTCCACCGGGCCGATGACCCGCCAGCCATAGGCGGTGTAGCGCTGGCCCACGTTCTCGGAGAACCAGGCGTCCACCTTGCCGTCGATGGAAACGCCGTTGGCGTCGAAAAGCACCGTGAGCTTGCCGAGGCCCCAGGCCCCGGCCAGGGCGCAGGCCTCGTGCGAGACGCCCTCCATGAGGCAGCCCTCGCCGCAGAAGGCGTAGGTGCGATGGTCGACGATGGGGAAGCCGGGCCTGTTGAACTGCGCGGCCAGCATGGCCTCGGCGAGCGCCATGCCCACGGCCGAGGCGATGCCCTGCCCGAGCGGCCCGGTGGTCATCTCCACGCCGGGCGTGAGCCCGCGCTCGGGATGTCCCGGCGTGGCCGAGCCCCATTGCCGGAAATTCTTGATTTCCGCCATGGGGAGGTCATAGCCCGTGAGGTTGAGCACGGCATAAAGCAGCATGGAGGCGTGCCCGTTGGAGAGCACGAAGCGGTCGCGGTCCGCCCAGCTGGGATTGGCGGGATTGTGCCGGAAGCCGTGCCGCCAGAGGGCCTCGGCCATGTCGGCCATGCCGAGGGGCGCGCCGGGATGCCCGGATTTTGCCTTTTCAATGGCGTCAATGGCAAGGGCGCGGATGGCGTTGGCGCAGTCTCGGCGGCTCGGCATGGTCATATTCCTTCTTTCTCGCTGGCGTGATGCCGCCAGGCTTCTGCGGCGACAAGCGAGGGGCGCCGCTGCGTCTCGGGGGTAGTGTCGGCCGCGGCGGCAAAGGCGGCGAGCCCGGCCGCATGGTCCGGCTCACGGAAAAAGGCCGAGCCCGAGACCAGCACATCGGCCCCCGCGGCCACGAGCTCCCCGGTATTCCCGAGCGAGACGCCGCCGTCCACCTGCACGGGCACGTCCTCCCTGCCCCAGGCGTCCAGCGCCTCGCGCGCGGCGCGCACCTTGGCCGTCGTCTGCGGCAGGAAGGACTGGCCGGAAAAACCGGGGTTCACGCCCATGATGAGCAAAAGGTCCAGGTCCGGCGCGAGCCAGCGGACGGCGGAAATGTCCGTGCCCGGGTCCAGCGCGAGCCCGGCCTTGAGCTCCAGGTCGCGGATGGCCGCAAGCGCCCGCTGGGCGTGGCGCACGGCCTCCACATGGATGACGAGGAGGTCCGCCCCCGCGGCCGCAAAGTCCTCGAGGTAACGGTCGGCGCCTTCCACCATGAGGTGCACGTCAAAAAAGAGGTCGCAGCAGGGCCGAAGGGCCTTCACCACCGGCGCGCCGAAGGTGATGTTGGGCACAAAGGCCCCGTCCATGATGTCGAGGTGGAGCCAGGGGACGCCCGCGGCCTCCAGGGCGCGGACCTGCTCGCCCAGGCGGGAAAAATCGGCGGAAAGCAGGGAGGGGGAAAGGATCATGGGCGGCCTTCCTCCGGCGGGGCGAGCAGGGCGCGCACACTGACAAGCTCCTGCCGGATCATCCGCATGAAGGCCGGGTCCGGCACGGCGGTGACGCCCTCGGGCACGGTCTCGTCCAGCACGGCGCTGCCTTCGAGGACGCGGCGCGCGCCCACGATGGTCATGCCCTGTTCGTGCAAAAGCTGGCGGATGCGCCGCAGAAGGGCGAGGTCGCTCTCCGTATAAAAGCGCTGGCCCTTGTCCGTGCGCCGGGGCACAAGCTGTGAGAACTCGCTCTCCCAGTAGCGGAGCACATGGGTCTTGAGGCCCAGCAGCTCGGCGGCTTCGCCGATGCGGTAGGTCTTTTGCGTCACTGCCCTTTCTCCCCGCTGCGGCATGGGCACCCCCTGCGGCTCAGGCCGAGGGGCTAGATGCGGACGCCCAGCCGCTGCGTGAGGGATTCTGCCACCTTCTCCCGCACCTTGTCCACTTCCGCGTCGTTGAGGGTGCGGTCCGCATGGCGGAAGGTGAGCCGGAAGGTGAGATGCCGCTCGCCCGCGGCATCGCCACCGGGCTCGAAACAGTCCACCAGGGTGACATCTTCCAGCAGGGGCAGGCCGAGGCCGTCCACCGCGGCGATGATTTCGTCCACCGTGAGTTCCGGCCGCGCGATGGCGGTGATATCGCGCCGCACCGGCGGATAGACCGGGAGCGCCCGGAAGCTCACGACCACCTTGTCATGCAGCTTGCGCAGCGTCTCGAGGTTGAGCTCGGCGAGCCAGACCGCCTTGCGGGCGTGGAACTCCGCGGCCACGGCCGGGAGCACCCGGCCCATGACGCCGATCTTCTCCCCGCCCGCGAAAATCTCCACCGCCGGGAGCAGGAAGGGATGGCCCTCCACCTGGCGGCACTCCGGCACGCCAAGGTGCAGGAAGCCAAGGAGGTTCGCCACCATGCCCTTGATGTCGGCATAGTCCATGTCCTCGTTTCCGTGCGGCCAGGCGGCCTCGTGCCTGCGCCCGTAGAGCAGGATGCCGAGCATCCCCGTCTCGCGGGCCGTCGTTTCGGAGGCGGCGTCGGCCTCGAAGATGGTGGCGAGCTCAAAGAGGCGCAAGCCCTGCACGCCCTGGGCGAGATTGTTGCGCACGTCGCGCAAAAGGCCCGGCGCGAGCGCGGTGCGGAGCACGTCGAGGTCCGCCGAGAGCGGGTTCATGATGGAGATGCGGCCCACCCGCGGAAGATTGAGGAAGTCAAGATCCTCATGGCCCACAAAGCTGTAGTTGACTGCCTCATTGAGGCCGAGGCCCGCGCCCCACTCCCGGATGCGGCCCCAGAAGGCGAAGCGCGATTCCGGCGCGCCCGCATCATCGAGGCGGCGCTGCATGGGCGGAAGCTCCGGCGCGATGGAGTCGAGCCCGTAGATGCGGCCCACCTCCTCGATGAGGTCTGCCTCGCGCGTCAGGTCGGGCCGCCACGAGGGCTGGATGGCCGTCCAGGCGTCCGGGCTGTCTTTCTCCACGGCGCAGCCCACGCTTTCGAGCGCCTCAGCGCAGAAGGCGGGCTGGAGATCCACGCCGAGGAGCGCGTCCGCGCGCGAAGGCCGGAAGGGGATGCGGCAGGGCCGGAAAGGTTTGGGCTCGGCCACGGAAAAACCCTGGCGCACAAAGCCGCCGCCCAGGCGCGCCATGAGCGCGCAGGCCCGGTCGAGCGCCCAGACGGTGCGCTGCTCGTCCACGCCGCGCTCGAAGCGGTAGGAGGCTTCGGAGGTGAGGCTGAGGCGCCTGGAGGTGCGGCGGATGGTCTGCGGCCGGAAAACCGCGCTCTCGAGGAAGATATTGCGGCTTTCGTCCGTGATTTCGGTATTCTGGCCGCCCATGACGCCCGCGAGGCCCACGGGCCTTTCCGCGTCGCAGATGCAGAGGTCATGGGCGGTGAGCACGCGCTCCTTGCCGTCGAGAGTGACGAAATGCTCGCCCTCGGCCGCCGGGCGCACCACGATGCGACCGCCCTTGAGCTTGTCGAGGTCAAAGGAGTGGAGCGGCTGGCCGCATTCAAACAGGATGTAGTTGGTCACGTCCACGATGTTGGAGATGGCGCGCACGCCCACGGCGAAGAGGCGGTAGCGCACCTTCACGGGCGAGGGCGCCACCTTCACCCCGGAGATGACGCGGCCGGAATAGAGCCAGCAGAGCTCCGGGTCCGTAATGTCGATGGGCACCTCCATGGGCGGGGCCTGCGTCTCGAGGATGAGCGGCAATTCCGGCACATTGAAGGGCAGCCTGAAGGCCATGGCCGTCTCGCGCGCGAGGCCGAGCACGGAGAGGCAGTCCGCCCGGTTGGGCGTGACGGAAATGTCGAGCACCTCCCGGTCAAGCTCCAGCGCGTCCACCATGCGCGAACCGGGAAGCAGCCCCTCGGGCAGCACGAGGATGCCGTCATGGGCGTCGCTCAGGCCGAGCTCGCGCTCCGAGCAAATCATGCCCATGGAGGGCTGGCCGCGCAGCTTGGCCTTCTTGATGACCGTGCCGTCGGGAAGGCGCGTGCCCACCAGCGCCACGGGCACGATCTGGCCCGTGGCCACATTGGGCGCGCCGCAGACGATGTCGAGAATCTCGTCGCCGCCCACATCCACCTTGCAGCAATGGAGGTGGTCCGAATTGGGGTGCGGCTCGCAGAGCGTCACCTTGCCGACGCGGATGTCGGCGATGTCGGCGAAGGGATGGACGATGTCCTCAAGCTCGAGGCCGAGCATGGTCAGCCTGTCGCCGAGCGCCTCGGCCGTGCCTTCGTAGGGGGTAAATTCGCGGAGCCAGGAGAGGGAGAGCAGCATGGCCACATCCTTGCCGGGTGGGGAATGTTCGGGGCGCGCCTTGCCCCGCGGCGCAAGCCGGGGCGCGGGAGCGCGGCGGATTATTTAAATGACCAGACCGGAGGCGCGTCGGCCGCCCCCGGGTCGGGCAGGGGGCGCGCTTCGGCCTTGTCGCCGTAGCCGCCATATGCGCCCGCGCGCGGACGCTTGCGCGGCTCCTTTTCGGGCGGGGGCACATCGTCCAGCGTATTGCCGTAGGCGTCCGTATAGCCCATGCCGCCCTCGGCCGTGCGCGTGGGGCCACCCCCGGGCATCACGTCCGAAGTGCGCGGCCCTCCCGGAGGCTCAAGGCCCGAATGGCGCGGGCTCAGGGCCGAGCGCGACAAGGCCGGGCTCGCCCCCAGCGCCGCGACCGCGCAGAAAAGCAGCGAGGCCGCCAGCACGCGCGCCAGTGCCCGGCGCCCGCAGCGCGTCATCCGGCTAGGCGCCGCGCCCGAACTGGGCGAGGAAGCGCACATCGTTCTCAAAAAACATGCGCAGGTCGCCGATGCCGTACTTGAGCATGGCGATGCGCTCCACGCCCATACCGAAGGCGAAGCCGCTCACCTCGGGCGGATAGTCCACGGCGGCGAACACCGCCGGGTCCACCATGCCGCAGCCGAGGATCTCCACCCAGCCCGTCCCCTTGCACACGCGGCAGGGCTCGCCGTCCACATGACCGGAACCGCCGCAGATGCAGCAGGAAATGTCCACCTCGGCCGAGGGCTCGGTGAAGGGGAAGAAGCTCGGGCGGAAGCGCACATTCGTATCCGCGCCGAAAACCGCGCGAACAAAGGCCGTGAGGATGCCGCGCAAATGCGCCATGCTGATGCCGTCGCCCACCATGAGGCCTTCGATCTGGTGGAACATGGGCGTGTGCGTGAGGTCGGAGTCGCGGCGGTATACCTTGCCCGGCGCCACCACGGCGAGCGGCGGCTTCTGCGCGAGCATGGTGCGCACCTGCACCGGCGAGGTGTGTGTGCGCATGAGCACGGTTTCCGTGATATACAGGGTATCCTGCATGTCGCGGGCCGGATGCTCGGGCGGCATGTTCAGGGCCTCGAAATTGTAGTGGTCGATCTCCACCTCCGGGCCGGAGGCGATGTCGAAGCCGAGGCCCCGGAAGATGCCGCAGACCTCGTTCATGACCAGAGTGGTGGGATGGAGCGAGCCCTGCCAGAACGAGCGCCCCGGCATGGAGGCGTCGAAGCGGGCGAGCACCGCGGCCTCGCGCCCGGCCTCGATGGCGGCCTTGCGGGCGGCAAAAAGCTCGCTCAGGCGGGCCTTGACGCGGTTGGCGGCCTGCCCGGCCGCGGGCCTGTCGGCCGGAGCGAGCGAGGGGAGCTCGCCCATGATGCGCGCGAGCCTGCCCTTGCGGCCCAGAAACTCCACGCGCAGCTCTTCGAGCGCGTCCAGCGATTCGGCCTCATCGAGCCCCTTTTCCAGTTCCGGCGCAAGGCCCTCCAGTGCCGCCATGAGATCCATGCCAATCCCCCATGCTCGCAGGGTGGCCGGGCGGCGGGAAGGCCGCCCGGCAAAAGGGCAGCCCGCCTTTACTTCTTGAGGGCGGCCTTGGCCAGCTCCACCACGGCCGCGAAATCGTCCTTGTGCTCGATGGCGAGGTTGGAGAGCACCTTGCGGTTCAGGGCGATGCCCGCGAGCTTCAGGCCGTTCATGAAGCGGCTGTAGGAAAGGCCGCCGAGTCGCGCGCCCGCGTTGATGCGCATGATCCAGAGGGCGCGGAAATCGCGCTTGCGCTGCTTGCGGCCGGCAAAGGAATTTTGCCACGCGCGCTCAACAGCCTCGCGCGCGGTGCGGTAGAGGCGATGGCGCGCGCCGCGGAAGCCCTTGGCCGCATCGAGAAATTTTTTGTGCCGACGGTGGGTGGTCATTCCTCTCTTTACACGCATGGGTGTTCCCTCCTTCACCCGGCAAGGCGGAGGCATGCCCGCCGGGGGTAGCGTACTTCAAATGCCCGGCCGCCGGGTGGACCGGACGCGCCGGGAAGCGGACGCCGCAGGGCCCGGGCCCCGCAGGGGGGCCGGGCACTCACGCCCGCGAGGGCCGCATGGGGCGCGGCCCGAAAAGTTCTAGCCGTTGGGCAGCATCCGCCGGACGGCCTTCTCGTTGGACTGGTCCACCAGAGTGGCCTGACCGAGGCGCATCTTGCGGCCCGGGGACTTCTTGGTGAGGATGTGGCGCATATTCTGGCGGCGGCGGCGGTACTTGCCGCTGCCGGTGAGCTGGAAACGCTTGGCGGCGGCGCGCCGGGTCTTGATCTTGGGCATGACGCACTCCTTGTGATTCCGGCGGCCATCCCGGACGCCGGGGCTGCATAGTGCCGCAAAAACCTTGCGGCCGCAAGGGGATTATTTTGGAGAGCCTTTATGCCGCATTGATGCTGCCCTGCAGACTCCCGCCGAAATTATCCGTCAAAAACAGCCTTTTCGGTGCTGCCTGCGTCAGAAAAAAATTTCCTTGGTCGAGTACTTAAGTACACTCCCTGCGGAAATTTTTTTCTTCCTTGGCAGCCCCGAAAAATCTTATTTTTTAGGATTCTTCCGGCACCAGCATCCGTCTGTCGCTACGCTCCAGACGGAACTTGGAATATCCTTCCCTCGCGTGTGGGAAAAACCTATTTTTTCGGCACGAGGAGCATCTGGAGGGTGCGGCCCTCGGCGCGGGGCTCCTGCTCCATCTTGGCAACATCTGCCAGATCCTGCACCATGCGCTCGAGGATGGCGAGGCCGCGGTCCTTGTGGACGATTTCGCGGCCGCGGAAGAACACCGTCACCTTGCAGCGGTCCCCGTCCTCGAGGAAGCGGCGGATATGCCTGAGCTTGGTCTCGTAGTCATGGTCGTCGGTCTTGGGCCGGACCTTGATCTCCTTGATTTGCACGACGCTCTGGCGCTTCTTGGCCTCGGCCTTCTTTTTCTGCTGCTCGTACTTGAACTTGCCGTAGTCCATGATGCGGCAGACAGGCGGCTCCGAATTGGAGGCCACCTCCACGAGGTCGAGCCCCGCCTCCTTGGCGAGCGCGATGGCCTCGTTGCGCGGCAGGATTCCCAGCTGATCGCCCTCGGCCCCGATGACGCGCACCTCGCGCGCACGAATGGTCTCGTTGCGCCTCACACCGTCCTGCGGCATGTCGCGGCGCATTCTCATGTTAGGAGAAGCTATAGCGCATCCCTCCTCGCTTGAAGGGCTCCTCGGCGTCCGCGCGCACGAGGGCGGCGACCTCCGCCACGGACTTGAGCCCCAGGTTCTCCCCGCTGCGCAGGCGCACGCTCACGCCGCCGGCCTGCACTTCCTTCTCACCGACAACCAACATATACGGAACCTTGGCAAGCTGGGCCTCGCGCACCTTGAAGCCCAGCTTCTCGTTGCGCGTGTCCTCGCCCGTGCGGATGCCCAGTTCCAAAAGCTCGCCGCGCAGGCGTTTCGCGGTTTCCACGGCCTCGTCCGTCACCGTGAGCAGGCGCGCCTGCTCCGGCGCGAGCCAGGTGGGCAGCGCCCCGGCGTAATGCTCGATGAGCACGCCGATGAAGCGCTCCACCGAGCCCATGATGGCCCGGTGCACCATGACCGGGCGATGGCGCTCGCCATCCTGCCCCACATACACGAGATCAAAGCGCTCGGGCAGGGTGAAATCCACCTGGATGGTGGAGCACTGCCACTCGCGGCCCAGCGAGTCCAGAAGGCGCACGTCGATCTTGGGGCCGTAGAAGGCGCCGTCGCCCGCGTTGATCTCATAGGGGAGCCCCGCCGCCTCCACGGCGCTGATGAGCGCGCCCGTGGCCTGCTCCCAGGCTTCGTCCGTGCCGATGCTGCTCTCGGGCCTGGTGGAGACGGCCACCTTGTACTCGAAGTTGAAGAGCTCCATGAGTGCGCGGATGAGCTGGATGACGCCCAGGATCTCGTCCTGCAGCTGTTCGGGCGTGCAGAGGATGTGCGCGTCATCCTGCGTGAACTGGCGCACGCGCAGAAGCCCGTGCAGAACGCCGCTCTTTTCGTGGCGGTGCACCACGCCGAGCTCGAAATAGCGCTGCGGCAGGTCGCGGTAGCTGTGGAGCTCGTGCCGGTAGAGGAGCATGTGCCCGATGCAGTTCATGGGCTTGATGCCGTAGGCGTCTTCCTCTATCTGCGTGAAATACATGTTCTCGCGGTAGTGGTCATAGTGGCCGGAGCGCTGCCACGTCTCCACGCGCAAAAGCTGCGGGCCCTGCACGATGTCATAGCCGCGGCGCAGATGCTCCTTGCGCCAGAAATCCTCAAGGATGGTGCGCACGAGCATCCCCTTGGGGAGCCAGAACACCATGCCCGGCGCCACGTCCTCATGGAAGGTGAAGAGCGAGAGCTCGCGGCCGAGCTTGCGGTGGTCGCGACGTTTTGCTTCCTCCAGCTGGTGCAGGTAGGCGTCGAGGCTTTTTTTGTCCGCAAAGGCCGTGCCGTAGATGCGCGAAAGCATGGGATTTTTCTCGTCGCCATGCCAGTAGGCGCCTGCCACGCTCATGAGCTTGGAGGCACGCGCGAAACCCGTGTGCGGCACATGCGGGCCGCGGCAAAGGTCCGTGAAATCTCCGCAGGTGTAGAGGGAGACCGTATCGCCGGGGAGATTTTCGATGAGCTCCACCTTGTAGGTCTCGCCCATGTCGCGGAAGCGGGCAAGCGCGTCGGCCTTGGCCACGTCCTCGCGGGTGAAGGGCAGTGCCGCCTCGGCCATGCGCTGCATCTCGGCCTCGATGGCCGGGAAATCCTCGCTGGAGAAGGGGCGCTCCACATCGAAATCGTAATAGAAACCGTTGTCGATGGCCGGTCCGATGGTGACTTTCGCCTCGGGGAAGAGCTTTTTCACGGCCGCGGCCATGACGTGCGCCGTGGAATGGCGGATGAGGGCAAGACCTTCGGGGGAATCGGCGAACACGGGCTCGAGCGCGGCGCAGCCTTCGGGCACGGGCGCGGAAAGGTCCAGCAGGCGGCCTTCGGCCTTTTCCCCGGTCGCGCGCGCGGCCACCACTGTCTTGAACTTCTTCCCGCTCAGGGCCTCACGCAAGACATCGGCCACAGTCGCGCCGGGGGCGGCGCTGACTGTGCGGCCCTCCACCTGGACATCCATAGATGAGCTCCTTGGAGCCGCGGCCACAGGCCACGTGAAAAGCCCTGTGCAATGGCTCCGGGTCCGCGCCCCGTCCGGGACGGCGCGCAGGCCATGCAAAACAAATGGGGAGGCAAGCTCCCCATTTCAATCGACGCGCGCCTCGGCGCGGCGTCCCTATGCCTGGGGGAATCATCCCCTTTCCTGCAAATTGGTAGGAACGAGCAGACTTGAACTGCTGACCCCTTCCGTGTCAAGGAAGTGCTCTAGCCACCTGAGCTACGCTCCTACATGCGCAAGAGGCGTTATAGGCGCAGGCACGGTTTCCGTCAAGTATTTTTTACCGCTTGCGGCAGATTTGTGCGCCCCGGCGCGCCTCGCGCTCGCGCCCCCGGCGGGGCGCCCGCCTTGACAAGCAGGCCCTGCCGTGCAGACAATGCGCCATGCCCGAGCACCGCACATCGAAAGCCCCGGAGCAGCCGCCAAACCACCAGCGGAGCGGCCCGAAACCGGCGGGCCTGCCCGAGGATTTCCCGCCCCAGGACTTCCCGGAGGTTCTCCCCAATGGTCCGGGCCCCCGGCGCCGGAGCTTCCGGCCCGGCTGGCGCGGGATGGCCCTTGTGCTCGCGCTGGCGGCGCTTGCCTGGGTCTATCTCGAGCTTGCGGCCGAGGGCATGAGCTATGAATGGCAGTGGAACCGCGTCTGGCGGCATTTCGGCCGCTGGACCAGCCACGGCTTTGTGGCCGGGCCGCTGCTCGAGGGGCTGGTGATGACGCTCGGCATCGCGGCCGCGGGTTTTTGCCTGTCCACGCTGCTCGGGCTCGCCGCGGCCGTGTGCCGCCTTTCGCCGTGGCCCTTCTGCCGCCTCGTGGCCGGGGCCTATGTGGAGCTTTTGCGCAACACGCCGCTGCTGCTCCAGCTGTTTTTCGTCTATTTCCTCCTGTCGCCGCTCTTTTCGCTGGGGCCCTTCGGCTCGGCCGTGCTGGCGCTGGGCGCCTTCGAGGGCGCCTATATGGCCGAGCTCTTCCGGGCGGGCCTCTTGAGTGTCCCCCGCGGCCAGTGGGAGGCGGCGCTCAGCCTCGGCTTCGGCCTTGGCGAGGCCCTGCGCCTCGTCATCCTGCCGCAGGCGGCGCGCAACATGCTGCCCCCGCTCACGAGTCAAGTGGTGACGCTCATCAAGGATACCTCGCTCGTGAGCGCCATTGCCGTGGCCGACCTCACCATGCGCGCCCAGGCCATCATCGCCGAGACCTTCCTGGCCTTCGAGGTCTGGCTGCTTGTGGCCGCCATCTACCTTGCGCTGACGCTCTGCGCGTCCGTGCCCGGCTGGCTGCTGGAACGCCGCAACGGCTCGCAGCCCGAGGCCGCCGCGGATTCCTGATAGTGCCACTCACCCATAAACAGGGAGATCATGATGCACACCACCCGCCCCACCGCCCGCAAGGTCCCGCTGCCGCTGGCCGCGGCCCTCGCCTGCCTTTTCCTGCTGGCCGCCTGCCACCTCACGCACGGGCACGCCCACGCCGCCGAAGCCGCCCAGCAGTCCCTTATCGACAAGGTGGTGGACCGGGGCGTCCTGCGCGTGGGCTTTTCCTCCTTTGTGCCCTGGGCCATGCAGGACAAGAACGGCGAATTTATCGGCTTTGAGGTGGACGTGGCCCGCCGCCTCGCCAAGGACCTCGGCGTGGAGCTGCAACTCGTGCCCACGCGCTGGTCGGGCATCATCCCGGCGCTGCTCGCGGACAAGTTCGACATCATCATCGGCAGCATGAGCGTCACGCCGGAGCGCAACCTCAAGGGCAATTTCACCATCCCCTACGACTACGCCACCATCGAGGCCGTGGCCAACAAGGAAAAGACCAAGGGCATGAAGTTCCCCGAGGACTACAACAAGCCCGAGGTCGTCATCGCCGTGCGCAGCGGCGGCACCCCGGCGCTGGCCGCCAAGAAGCTCTTCCCCAACGCCACGGTGCGGCCCTTTGACGACGAGGCCCCGGCCGTGCAGGACGTCATCGCCGGGCGCTCGCACATGATGCTCTCCTCCGCGCCGCTGCCCGCCTTCTCCGTGCTGCGCAATCCCGAGGTGCTCTACCAGCCCACCACCGAGGCCATCTCGCGGCAGCCCGTGGGCTTTCTCATCCGCAAGGGCGACGTGGACTCGCTCAATGTGCTCGACAACTGGATCCGCATGGCGGAAGAGGAAGGCTGGCTCAAGGACCGCCGCAATTACTGGTTCCACAGCACCGACTGGGAGAAGCTCGTCCGATGAGGATGGCCGCCGGGCCCGGCGGTGACGCCGTGACAGACGCATCTCCGGGCCCGCAACGGGCACCGGCCGGGGATGCCTCCTGGTCACCCTTTCGCGCCTGGGGGCCACGGGCCGGGACAAGGCGCCCGGCGTGGCCCGACGCGCTCGTGTTCTGCCTGCTGCTCGGGGCCGGGGCCTGGTGCGTCTGGCGCGCGGCGAAGCTCCCGCAATACCACTGGCAATGGTCCGTGCTGGAGGAATTTCTCGTGCGCCGCGGGGCCAGCGGCCAGTGGGAGGCAGGCCTGCTTTTGCGCGGCCTCGGTGTGACCCTCCGCATCGGCTTCTGGAGCATGGTGCTGGCGCTCCTCACGGGCGTGCCCGTGGGCCTTGCCGGGGCACATGCGCGCGGGCTGGCCGCCGTGCCCTCGCGCGTCTATGTGACCATCATCCGCAACACGCCGCCGCTGGTGCTCATTTTCTTCCTCTATTTTTTCGCGGGCAATCTCCTGCCCGTGACGGCGCTGGAGGACGCCATCCGGCACCTGCCCGAGGCCCTGCGCGCGGGCGTGGACTGGGGCTTCGCCCCGCCGGGGCAGATGGACAGGATGCTCGCCGCGGTGCTTGCGCTCGGCCTGTACGAAGGGGCCTATGTGGCGGAAATCGTGCGCGGCGGCGTGGAGAGCGTGCCCGCCGGGCAATGGGACGCGGCCCGCGCGCTCGGCTTTTCGCGCGGCCAGAGCCTGCGCCTCGTCATCCTGCCGCAGGCGGCGCGCGTGGTCCTACCGCCGCTCGTGGGGCAGACCATTTCCGCCTTCAAGGATTCGGCGCTGGCCTCGCTCATCTCGCTGCCTGAGCTCACCTTCCAGAGCCTTGAGGTCATGGCGGTGAGCCAGATGACCTTTGAGATATGGATCAGCGCGGGCGCGCTCTATTTGCTGGTGGGCCTTGCCTGTGCGGGCCTGGGGCGCTGGCTGGAGCGGCGCAGCGATTTTGCGTGAGGCGGGGAATTTTTTCAGTCATACCATCCCAAAGGAGGCATCATGGCGACACATGTGGTCAATCATCCCCTGGTTCGGCACAAGCTGGGCCTCCTGCGTTCCGTCACCACCTGCACCAGCGAATTCCGCCGGATCGCCAATGAAATCGCTGGGCTGCTCATGTACGAGGCGAGCAAGGATTTGCCCACCGAGCCGCGCGAGGTCGTGGGCTGGGCCGGGCCCGTCACCGTGGACGCCCTCTCCGGCAAGAAGCTCACCGTGGTGCCCATCCTGCGGGCCGGCCTCGGCCTCATGGACGGGGTGCTCGCCATGGTTCCGGGCGCGCGCATCAGCGTGGTGGGCCTCTTCCGTGACGAGACCACGCTCAAGCCCGTGGAATATTACGTCAAGCTCGCGAGCGACCTTGAGGACCGCTTCGCCTTCATCCTCGACCCCATGCTGGCGACCGGCGGCTCCATGATAGCCACCATCGACATCCTCAAGCGCAACGGCTGCCGCCACATCCACAGCATCAACCTCGTCTGCGCGCCCGAGGGTATCGCGCGCGTGGAGGCCGCCCACCCGGACGTGGACATCTACACCGCCGCCATCGACGCGGGCCTCAACGCCGACGGCTATATCCTGCCCGGCCTTGGCGACGCCGGGGACCGCATCTTCGGGACGCGGTAACGAACGCTTCATTGACGAAAAACATATGCGCGGAGTGCTGCCATGGCTCCAGATGAGGAATGGTTCCCCGAAGGATACTCTCCCGAAATTTCCACCGAAGAATGGCTGGCATTGCTGGACGACAAGGATGTCTGCAAGGAAGAAAGCCCCATCCTGCTCAAATGTCTGAAGGATTCGAGCGGAGCGGCCTCCTGCAAGCAGCTCTCCCTGAAGTATGGGCGGCATGCCCAATTCTATAACCTGGCAGGTTCTCGACTCGCCAAAAGGGTAGCCTTGAAAACAGGCTGTCCTGTGATTGAATACGAAAACGGAAAGTCAGTATGGTGGCCCGTTTTGTTTTTTGCACGCCAAACTGATTCCCGAACTGCAGGGAACTTCAGTTGGAAACTGCGGCCCGAACTTGCCGAAGCCCTCGACCAGTATGACCTCAGCGCAGTTCCCTTATATGAAGGGGAGGAGAGTTCAGTGAAACGCCCGGCCCACGAGAAACTCCCTTTCCAACTCCGCTTCCCCTCCGAGTTTCCCAAAAACCGGATCATCTTCGGGGCGCCGGGCACCGGCAAAAGCCACAAGCTCAAGCAGGATTCCGGGCCGTACTTCGGGCCTAACATTGAACGGGTGACCTTCCACCCCGACTATGCCTATTCCCATTTTATGGGCTGCTACAAGCCGCAGACCACGCCGGAGGGGAATATCAGATACGGGTTCGTGCCCGGCCCCTTCCTTCGCGTGCTCGTCCGGGCGCTACGCTCCGGCATGGAGGGCAATGCGCAGCCTCACTTGCTGCTCATTGAAGAAATCAACCGTGCCCGCGTCGCGGCTGTTTTCGGTGACGCCTTCCAGCTTCTCGACCGAGAGGACGACGAGTACAGCGAATACGACATCGCCGTGTCGGAAGACGTGAAGGAGTACCTGGCCGGGGAGCTCGACTGCGCTCCCGAGGAGTGCGAGCGCATCCGCATTCCGGGCAACATGTTCATCTGGGCGACCATGAACAGCGCGGACCAGGGCGTGTTCCCCATGGATACGGCTTTCAAGCGCCGCTGGTCGTTCGAGTATCTGCCCATAGACCCGCCGAATCCCCCCGATGTGCTCCTGCCCATGAACATCCGGGGGAACAACGTCACTCTTTCATGGAACAAATTGCGGGGCGCCATCAATGACAGCCTCAGCGCCATGCGCATCAATGAGGACAAGCTCATCGGCCCCTATTTCCTCAAGCCCTCTGTGCTCGAAGTGGGCGAGAACGGCATCATCAAGAATATTGAAGGCTTCAACGAAGTTTTCAAGAACAAGATCCTCATGTATCTCTTTGAGGATGCCGCGCGTCAAAGGAGGCCGGAGCTCTTTAAGGGCTGCGCGGAGTGTCACCGCTATTCTTCGCTGTGCAGGGAGTTCGATAAAAATGGCCTGAGTATCTTCGGGGATGAAGTCATTAATAAAGTTTTAAATGAGTAGCCTCCTCTATGAAAATTCAAAGCTATTTTGTACGGGAAGAGGCTACATACACCAAGAGTGGGCTTTTTAACCATTTTTGTCTTACGAAGGAAACAGGCGAGAAACTCCTATCGCTCCTGCTGCAATATCGGGTGCTTGAATCCCTCACGCAAAACGCGGGTGAACCAACATTCAAATTTTCCTTTGTCGGCATCGTCTTTTTCAAAAATCTCACTCTCCGCTGTTATCCCAAATATATCCGCAGCACTGACGCGCCCCGCAAGGCATTTGCGCAGGTGATGAACGTGCTGCGCTGCCATGACCGGCAAAGCAAGGCTGAATTTTTTCCCGGCGGTGAAAGTGAACCCATGGAATTCAGCCTGATTGCCGAAGCGCTTGCCCTGCTTGACGATTACGCGGAACACGGCCTTTACTCAAATACTGTCGCCGACGTTGAATACAATGGCACGGGAGAAATTCACTGGGACAAGACGCTCAGCTCTCTGGACCCGGTTTTCTGCGAGGATATTCCCCTCTATCTGGATTTTCACACCAAAAGGACCGTTGACGATACCCACGACTATGTGACGAGGCTCCATAAGCATATCCTCACGGAATGTTCCCGGCTTCTCGAGGATGCGGACCTTCTCGCCCTGTTCGGCATAAGCCCGCTTCGGCTGTCGGACGAGCCCCGCGAGCACTTCGGGCCGGATGACCATATCCTGCAACGACTTCATACGGAACTCGACAACCAGTTTGAGTGCCACAAGCAGGAGCTGCTGCGCCGCCTTATCCGCTTCATCGAACGCAGGGAGACCCTGACGGCCCAGCCCCTGCACCTCTACGGCACCACCAGTTTCGAGACCGTGTGGGAAAAGGTGTGCGCCAGAGCCCTTGGCGACCAGCTCCCTGCCCTTCTGGCAAGGTTCCGCTCCCGTGCGGGCTGCAACCCGACTACAGAACATATACAACGCTCAAAAGCCTTATCAAAAGGCCGGAGTGGCATCTTGCTTCAGGGGCCTTTCCTGGCAATGGCACCCTTATCCCCGACATCGCTGCTTTTTATCGCCATAACGATGAAACGGTTTTCCTCATTCTGGATGCCAAGTATTACACCTATGCAAATTTGCGGGACAACCATCCGGGCATCGGCGATATTGACAAGCAATACCTTTACGAAGTGGCCTTCAGGCCTTTTCTTGCGGCGCATGGCGTAAACCGGGTGCAGAACATATTTCTGCTGCCGGGCGAAGGGGACAAGCTGGAGTATAAAGGCTATGTGGAATTTGCCATGCTCAAAAATCTCGGCTGCGAAAATATCAAAATCGTGCTGGTCCCGGCAGAAAAGGTATTCGCCGCGTATCTGAATGGGACTCCGAAGGATGCTCTCGCAGAAAGCCTTATCTGCGAAGTGTGTGGCTGACTCCGGCATCGGCCACTCAGCCTTGCAAAAAGCCCCCGGCGGTGCCGGGGGCTTTTCCTTGTCTCCTTGTCTCCTGCGCCTTCTGCTAGAAGGGCCAGATATTGTCCATGAGCCTCGTGAACCAGCCGGGCTTCTGCTTGTCGGCGAGCACGCCCTTGCCGTAGTATTCGATGCTGGCGTCCGCTATCTTGGTGGAAAGGATGCTGTTGTCCGCGTCCACGTCACGCGAGCGGATCATGCCGCGCACCACCATGAACTCGGTCTCCTCGTTGACGCGGATCTCGCGCGCGCCCTCGATCTGGAGCAGGCCGCCGGGAAGCACCCTGAGCACGCGCGCCGCCATGGAGGTGGTGACGTAGTTCTCGCGCTTGGTCTTGCCCGAGGCGGAAAAGTCGCTCTGCGAGGTGGTGTTCAGCGCGGGCACGCCCACCGAGGCCTGCGGCCCGATACCCACAAAGGGGATGAAGCCGGTCTTGCTCTTGCCGAACATGGCCGCGACTTGGTAATTGTTCTGGTTGTCCTTGTCCGCGCTGGTCTCGGCCTTGTTTTCGGCCTTGGTGCTCTCCACCATCTTGACCACCACGATGTCGCCCACGCGATGCGCGCGGCTGTCCGCAAAGAGCGTTTCCTCCTCGCTCGCCGCGAAGAGCGAGCCCGGATTGTTGCGGCCGTCCACTTCCTGCCGGTATTCCTGCGGCGGGGTGACGGGCTGCTGGAGCGCCGGGCGCTTGTACGAGCCGCTGCCCCCGCAGGCCGTGCAGAGCAGGAAAGCCGCCCCCAGCGCCGCTGTCAGTGCCTTGCGTTTCATATCAATTCCCCTCCTCTTGTCCTCTTACCGAATCTCAACCGTGCTCCCGTCCTTGACGGTGGCGTAGACCTGTTTCTTCGTTTGCAAATTCCGCACCGGGATGGTCGCGCCCGGCTCGCCGTCGGCGAGCGCCTCGGCCTGGATGGTCATCTGGACGTTGCCGCGCTCGTAGCGCAGGGTCAGGATATTGCCGCGGCGCACCGTGAGGCGGTTTACAAGGTCGCTTTGCAGGATGGGCTCGCCCGTGCCCACGGAGCGGATGACCTGCCAGGGGCCGCCCTGGCCGTCCCAGGGCACGTCCTTGAGCTGGCCCGCGTTGACGCGCATGAAGGTCACGGCCTCAGGCGAAAGCGTCTCCCCCTTGGAGAGCGGCCGCCCGGCCGCGGGCACGGTTATCCACAGCGTGAGGTTGGCCGTGGCCGCCACGCGGCGCAGGGTCGTTCCGTCCGCCTCCTGCACGGCAAAGCGCAGGGGCACGCGCCCCGGCGAGAGCTTGCCCGGCTCCAGCTGGACGCGTTGGCCGCTGTGGGCAAGAAAAATGTATTCCGGCAGGCGAAAATCCGTCAGTTCCGCTTCGCCCGGCATGGCCTGAAGCTGCGGCGTCAGGCTTTTGACAACATAGGCGCGCAGGTCGTCTTCCCGAAAAACCAGGCCCCCGCGCTGGATGACCAGCGAGGACGGCAGGATGCAGCGGCCCGCGTATTCCTTGCCCAGCGCCTGGTGGAGCACCTGCGAGAGCTTGGAGCGGTTGATCTGGAGCGGCTTGCCTTCCTCCGGCGGTGCGGGCCAGAGCTCGCGCTCGCGCAAATCGTTCCAGAGCGCGGGGTCCATCTGGCCGATGGGCGTGACGATTTCGCCGAGGCGCACCATGTCGTTGTTGGTCACGGCCGCCGGGGCCACCTTGAGCCGCCAGTCGCTCTCGCCCAGCATGGGGAGCTGGCCGCCCGGCGCCGGAGCCGCCGGGATGTCCGCCGCGCCCGTGGCAACAAGGTTGCGCGTCTTGGCCTGGCGCTCGGTCTGCGCGTTTTCGGCAAGCGGCACCTTGCCCGCGCGCACCTGAGGCGTGCGCAGCTGGTTCTTGACCTGCGCGGGCGAGCGGCGGTGATTGCGGTCGCTGTCCTGCCAGACGGCCTGGGGCACGCCGCCCTGCGCCCCCGCCAGCGCCCCGACGGGCGCCCAGAGCTGGATGAGCAGGGCGAGCACGAGGCCCAGCGCGGCGAGCCACAAGGCCCCGCCGTCGGGGGCAGCGGCCGCGAACACCTGGCCCTGCGGCCGCACCGCTCCCCGCCATCCTCTGCGCATCATCATCTTCTTCCCCTACCTCAACTGCCTCAACCGGCCTAGCTGCGCTTGAGCTGCACCGCGATGCCGAGCATGGAGTCCGAAGTCTGGATGGACTTGGAATTGACCTCATAGGCGCGCTGGCCCACGATCATGTTCACCATTTCGTCCACCACTTCCACGTTGGACATTTCGAGGAAGCCCTGCGCGAGTGTCCCCACATTGTCCGTGCCCGGCACGCCTTCCTGCTCGTCGCCCGAGGCTTCGGTGGGCGTGTAGAGGTTGCGGCCGCGGGCGTCGAGGCCGGCGGGGTTGATGAAGGTGTAAAGCGGGATGTCCGCCCCGGCGATCTCCTGGCCCTCGCTGTCCAGCGCGGCGATGTGGCCGTTGGCCGAGATGGAGATATTCTTCGTCTCCGCGGGCACGGTAAACTCGGGCTGCAGGATGTAGCCGTTGGCCGTGACCACCGTGCCGTCCTGGTTGAGCTTGAACGAGCCGGCGCGGGTGTACATGAGGTCGCCGTTCACATCCACCTGGAAGAAGCCGTCACCCTCGATGGCAACGTCGAGCGCGTTGCCCGTGTTCTGGAAGTCGCCCTGGGTGAAGAACTTGTGCACGGCCGTGGGACGCACGCCCATGCCCACCTGAATGCCCACGGGCAGCATGTTGTCGCCCTCGGTGATGGAGCCCGCGATCTTCATGGTCTGGTACATGAGGTCCTCGAACTCGGCGCGACTCTTCTTGAAGCCCGTGGTGTTCACGTTGGCGAGGTTGTTGGAAATAACGTCGATGTTGAGCTGCTGGGCCACCATGCCCGTGGCTCCGGTATACAGGGAACGCATCATGGGAAATTCTCCTTTTCACTTGGAGGCGAGCGCCTAGCCGACGCGCCTGCCCACCTTTTCATTGGCGGCGCGGTCGATGGTGTCCGCGGTCTGCATCACTTTCTGGTAGGCCTCGAACTGGCGGTTCACCTCAATCATGTTCACCATTTCCGAAACCACTTCCACATTGGCCTTTTCCGTAAAACCCTGCTCCAGGCGCGCGCCGCCGGCATAGGCGTCGCCCTCGGCCACGTTGACCCGGTCGCGCGGCTTGTAGAGGTTGGAACCGAGCTTTTCCAGGTTCTGCGGATTGTCCACGCTGAAAAGCGCTATCTGGTTGACCACCACGCCGTCCGCCGAGACCTGGCCGTCGCCGCCGATGACCACATTGCGCGTGCCCGGCGGGATGACGATGTTGCCGCCCGTGCCCTGCACGGGATAACCGCTCGCCGTCATCACCGTGCCGTCGCTCGAGAGCACGAAATGCCCGCTGCGCGTGAGATAATCGCCATTGGGCGTGGTCACGCGGAAGAAGGCGTTCTCGCCGTTGATGCACACGTCGAGCGGATTGCCCGTGAACTCCATGGAGCCCTGCGAAAAGTCGATCTGCGAGACCGCGATGCGCGGGCGCGCCATATTCTTGGGCTCGGGAAAGAGCGGCTCGGAGCGCAGGTGCATGAGCGGCTCGCGGATCTCGTCATGGGCGTAGTAGGCCATGGTGTCCTTGAAGGCCAGCGTATGGCGCTTGTAGCCCGTGGTATTCACGTTCGCCAAATTATTGGCGATGAAATTCATGCGGTGTTCGGTGGTCAGCGCGCCGAAAAGCCCGCTAAACAGTGCGTCCTGCATAGGTTCTCCTTTTGGCGCGGCCCCTTTGGGCCGCTTCCGCCCCCGGCGGATGGTGGCGGAAAAGCCGCCTGCCAGTGCTTGTGCCCGATTGTTTGCAAGGAGCGGGCCAATGCCTGATTTGTGGGCAGTGCCTGTGCGTTGGTGCTTGCTTTCCTAATGCCGAAATTATCCGTCAAAAACAGCCTTTTTGGTTCCGGCTGCGTCAGAGAAAAATTTCCTCGGTCGAGTACTTAAGTACACTCCCTTCGGAAATTTTTATCTTCCTTGCTTCAGCCGTTGCGACGAAGGAAGCTACGGACGAAGACAGCAGTTAGTTTCCGAGCAGCCAGCCAACGATGTCACTGTCGCTATCCGTAAGGCTCGCAGGCTCGCCAACGGCTAGCGCGCCAGCGCCGAAAAATCTTATTTTTTAGGATTCTTCCGGCACCAGCACCCGTCTTCCGCTTCGCTCCAGACGGATATGGAATTCTTCTATCAAGAGGCCGTTTTAGTCTCTCCACATTTGTTGGTGCCGAACCCAAGCGGCAATCCGGCATAGAAAGGAGGATGCAAAAACAGGGCCGCCGCACCTTGAGATGCGACGGCCCTGAAAGGACGCTGTTCTGCGGGTGTAGCTGCTAGAGGCTTCTGCCCACCATGCGCACGAGGCGCAGGAGCTGGTTGGTGAAGCCGGCCTCGTTGTCATACCAGATGAGGAGCTTGACCATGGTCTCGCGCAGCACCTGGGTGGAGAGCGCGTCAATAACACCGCCGTAGGTGCTGCCCCGGTAGTCGATGGAGACGAGCGGCTCCTCGGAATAGCCCAGGTTCTCGTGCAGGGCGCCGAGGCTGGCCGCCCTGAGCGCGGCATTGACCTCCTCGGCGGTGCAGCGCTTTTCCACCTCGCAGGTGAGGTCCACGAGCGAGCAGTCAAAGGTGGGGATGCGCACGGACATGCCGTTGATGCGGCCCGCGAGCTCGGGCATCACCACACCCACGGCCTTGGCGGCCCCGGTGCTGGACGGCACCATGGAGACCCCCGCCGTGCGGCCGCGGCGCCAGTCCTTGTGCGTGCCATCGAGGATGCGCTGGCTCATGGTATAGGAGTGGATGGTGGTCATGAGCCCGTGGTCGAAGCCGAAGTTCTCATGGATGACCTTGACCGCCGGGGCAAGGCAGTTGGTGGTGCAGGACGCGGCCGAAAGGATGTTGTCCTTTGCGGGGTCATAGATGTCCTGGTTCACGCCCATGACGATCATGGCGTCCACGCCCTTGCCCGGCGCGGAGATGATGACCTTTTTCGCGCCGCATTCCAGATGGCGCGCAAGGCCCTCGCGGTCTTTGATGGTGCCGGTGCTCTCCACCACCATGTCCACGCCGAGGCGCCCCCACTCCCATTCGCCCGCTTTGCAGCGCGTCACGGTGATGTGGCGGCCGTTGACGATGAGCCCGTTCTCGTCGTGCCCCACCTCGCCCGGAAAGGTGCCGTAGGTGGAGTCGTACTTGAAGAGGTAGGCCAGGGCGTCGTTGGAGGCTCTGGCGTTGATGGCCGTGAAGCGGATCTCGTCGTCATCGGCGAGCAGGCGCAGGAGGTAGCGGCCGATGCGGCCGAAGCCGTTCATTCCCAGAGTGACGGGCATGGTTGCTCCTTGCGGCTGAGTGGTGGTGTGCTAGGCCTTGCCCGCGGAGCCCATGACGTCGCGGATCTTGTGGGCCACCATTTCCTTGACGGCCTCGCGCGCGGGCGCGAGGTAGGAGCGCGGGTCGAACTGCTCGGGATGCTCCGCGAAGAACTGGCGGATGGTGGCCGTGAGCGCCAGGCGGATGTCGGTATCCACGTTGATCTTGCACACGCCCATGGTGGCCGCCTTGCGCAGCATGTCCTCGGGCACGCCCTTGGCGCCGCCCACCTTGCCGCCGTACTCGTTGCAGAGCTTGACGAACTTCTCGGGCACGCTGGAGGCGCCGTGGAGCACCAGCGGATAGCCGGGGAGCCTGGCGCTGATGGCCTCGAGCCGGGGGAAGTCCAGCTTGGCGTCGCCCTTGAACTTGTAGGCCCCGTGGCTCGTGCCGATGGCCACGGCCAGCGAGTCGCAGCCCGTGCGGTTGACGAAGTCCACGGCCTGGTCCGGGTCGGTGTAGACATGCTCCGCCGAGGAGACATGCTCCTCCACGCCGGCGAGCTTGCCGAGCTCCGCCTCGACCCACACGCCGCGCGGGTGCGCGTAGTCCACCACCTTCTTGGTGAGGGCCACGTTTTCCTCATAGGGCAGGTGCGAGCCGTCGATCATGACCGAGGTGAAGCCGCCGTCGATGCAGTCGCGGCACATCTCGAAGGTCGGCCCGTGGTCAAGGTGCACGACCACGGGGATGCCCGGATCCTCCTGCAGGGCGGCCTCCACGAGCTTCATGATATAGACCTGGCCCGCGTATTTGCGCGCCCCGGCCGACACCTGAAGGATGACCGGGGATTTCTCCTCGGCGGCGGCCCACATGATGCCCTGGATGATTTCCATATTATTGACGTTGAACGCGCCGATGGCATAGTGGCCCGCATAGGCGGCCGCGAACATCTCCTTGGGTCCGACAAGCGGCATGGCTGTCCTCCTTGGAATCGGGCTTGGGTTCCGGGGGCCGGGCCTCGCCCGGCCGGAAAAAGATGCGCTGATAGTGCCACAGATGCACGCAAAGCGCAAAGACAAACTTTCCCCGGCGGGAGACGACAGACCTCACGCGCCCCGTGTCCGCCCGGCGCAGGCGATGGCCCGGTCAGCGTCGGCAAGGCTCACCGGGGCCTTGTGGTCATAGATGCGGTAGTCGGCGCGCCGCGCCTCCGGGGTGAAGCTCGGCATGAGCACATTGGCCCCGGCCCGCAGCCCGTCGGCCTGGCCGCCGGACGAAAGGCTCGCAAGGGCCGTGGTGGCCGGGAGGTCCGCTTCGGGGAGCGCGAGACGCAGCACGGAGAGCACGCGCAAATTCTGCGCCGCCGTACCGCCCGGTGCTTCGGCCAGCGGCGTCTGCGCCTGCGGGATGAAGGGGCCCGCGCCGCACATGGCGACGCCGAGCTTGCGCGCGAGGAGGATGTCGTCGGCAAGGGACTCCGTGGTCTGGCCCGGCACCCCGGTCATGAAGCCCGTTCCCGTGGCATAGCCGAGATCTTTCAGCACCCGCAGGCAGGCGACGCGCTCCGCCAGCGTGTGCCCGGGATGCAGGCGCGCATAGAGGGCCACGTCCGCGGTCTCGTGCTTGAGCAGGTAGCGCGTGGCCCCGGCCTCGCGCCAGAGGGCGTAGTCCCGCTCCGGGCGCTCGCCCACACACAGGGCCACGGGCACGGAGAGGCTCCCGGTGATCTCGCGCACCACCTCGGCGAGCCACGCGGCATCGGTCGCGCCCTCGCCGGACTGGAGCACGATGCTGTCCACGCCCAGGGCCACGGCGCGGGCGGCCGCGTCCAGCACCTCCTCCTGCGTGAGGGTGTAGCGCGCAAGCGCCCGGTTCTGCGCGCGCAGGCCGCAATAGCGGCAGTTGCGGCGGCAGACATTGGAAAACTCGATGAGCCCGCGCACAAAGACGCGCGTCCCCTTGGCGCGCATGAGCTCCCGCTCGGCAGCCGCGCGCACGCCTTCGCCGTCGGGCGTGTTCAGCAGATGCAGGATGTCGGCCCGGTCCATGCCCTTCGCTCCTGCGCGAGAAAGTGGCGCACTTTGCCGCGCCTGTCCAGCGGCCCTGCATCTGATTCTTGACACATTTTGTAATTTCGTGCTACCAAACGCACACCTGTTCACCACTACACCATGGAGGCCCCATGCGCATCCCCCGTCTTGTGCTGCCCCTTGTGGCCCTTGCCCTCGTTCTCGCTTATAGCGCCCCGGCCCGGGCGCATTTCGGCATGATCATCCCCTCCTCGCCCACGGTGACGGAGAAAGCCGCCACCGACCTCACGCTGGACATCGCCTTCGCCCATCCGCAGGAGCGCCAGGGCATGGTCATGGAAAAGCCGCGCGCTTTCACCGTCACCCGCGACGGCAAAACCGAGGACCTGCTGCCTGCGCTCAGGGAAGCGAAATTCCTTGACCACAAGGCCTGGCAGGCGGCCTACAAGGTGCAGCGTCCCGGCGTCTACCAGTTCGCCGTAGAGCCGGAGCCCTATTTTGAGCCTGCGGAAAACGCCTTGATCATCCACTACGCCAAAACCGTGGTGGCCGCCTTCGGCGCGGAGGACGGCTGGGCCGAGCCGCTGGGCCTCAAGACCGAGATAGTGCCGCTGACGCGCCCCTTCGCCAACTATGCGGGCAATGTCTTCGCGGGCCGCGTGCTCCTGGACGGCAAGCCCGTGCCCGGCGCGGAGGTGGAAGTGGAATACTGGAACCGCGAGGGCAGGCACGAGGCGCCCAACGAGTATTTTGTCACCCAGGTGGTGCGCGCGGACGAAAACGGCGTCTTTGTCTACGGCGTGCCGTGGGCCGGCTGGTGGGGCTTCGCGGCCCTTTCCGAGGGCGGCGAGCGCCCGGGGCCGGACGGCAAGCCGGTCAACGTGGAACTGGGCGCGGTGCTCTGGACGAACTTTTCCGCGCCCATCACGCACTAGGCGCACACGCGGGGAACAACCATGCATATCGCAGAAGGCGTCCTCTCCCCCGCGGTGCTCGGGGCGGGGGCCGTGCTGGGGGCCGCGGGCATGGCCTGGGGCCTGCGCCGCATGGACGCGGGCCGCATCATGGAGGTGGGCATCCTTTCCGCCGCCTTCTTTGTCGGCTCGCTCATCCATGTGCCCATCGGCGTCACCAGCGCGCATTTGCTGCTCACCGGGCTGCTCGGCGTGCTCATCGGCTGGGCGGCCTTTCCTGCCATCCTCGCGGCGTTGCTGCTCCAGGCGCTGCTTTTTCAGTACGGCGGCCTGACCACGCTCGGCGTCAACACCTTCACCATGGGGAGCTCGGCCGTGCTCGCCTGGTATGCGTGGCGCGGCATCCGCCGCCTCTGGCCTGGCCGCACCGGGGAGAAGTTCGCCGCCTTCTGCGGCGGGGCGCTCGGCGTGGCCCTTTCCGCCCTCTTGACGGCGTGTGCCCTCGCCTTTACCAATGAGGGCTTCGTCACGGCCGCCAAGCTGCTCCTGCTGGCGCATTTGCCCGTCATGGCGGCCGAAGGCTTCATCACCATGATCACCGTGGGCTTTATCGCCCGTGTGCGGCCGGAAATGCTCGCCGGGGCTCTCCCCGCGAGCGCCCGGCCAGCGAGCCCCCGCAAGGAGGACTGAGATGCCCCGCAGCTTCCCCATTTTGCCGCGCCTGCTTTCGTTGGCGCTCCTCCTTGCCGCGCTGGCGCTGCCCGCGGACGCGCTGGCGCACCGGGTGAACATTTTCGCCTGGGTGGAAGGCGAGAACATCGTGGTGGAGTGCGGCTTCAACCGCGCCGCGCCCGTGCGCGGGGGCCTTGTGACCGTTTATGACGCCGGGGACGGCAAGGAACTCCTTCAGGGACGTACCAACGACCGCGGCGTCTTTGTGTTCGCCGTGCCCGAGCCCGTGCGCGTGGGGCATGGCCTGCGCATCGAAATCAATGCGGGCGAGGGTCATGTCAATGACTGGACCATGACCGCGCATGAAATCAACGAGGCGCGGGACCTGGGACACGGTTTTCTTCAGGCCGCCAAGGCTCCGGCCACCAAGGCTCCGGACACCGGGACAACTTCCATTGTTCCGGCGCCGGAGGCCCCGAAGGGAGCAGCCCCCCTCACCGCCGCAGAAGTGCGGGCCATCGTGGCTGAATCCTTGAACACGGGCCTTGCGCCCATCCGGCGCGAGCTCGCCGCGCTGTCCTCACCGGGGCCCTCGGTGCGCGACATCGTGGGCGGCCTCGGCTGGATCATGGGCCTCATCGGCATCGCCTGCTGGTTCATGGCGCGCCGCAAGCAGCAGAAGCCCTAGTTCGTGGCGGCGCCGCTCCGAAGCATCGACCCGCGCGCCCGCCTCGCCGCGGCCGCCCTGCTCTCCGTGTGCGTGGCCGTGGCGCAGACGCTGGCCGCCTGCCTCGCCGGGCTTGGGCTGGGCCTCGCCCTGCTCCTTGCCGCGCGGCCGGACCTGCGGGAGCTCGGGCACCGTGCTTTCGCCGTCAATATCTTCCTGCTCTTCCTCTGGTGCGTGACGCCCTGGACCACGCCGGGCCACGCCGTGTGGAGCCTCGGCCCGGTCACCGTCACCGGGGCGGGGCTCTGGCTCAGCCTGCTCGTGAGCCTCAAGGCCAATGCCATCTGCGCCATCTTCACCGCGCTGACCACCGGCATGGACATCGCGACCCTGGGCCACGCCCTGAGGCGCCTCGGCTGCCCGCAGGGCCTGACGTGGCTCCTGCTCTTCATGGGGCGTTATATCCACGTCATCCGCGGCGAATGGCACTCACTGATGACGGCCGCGCGCCTGCGCTGCTTCGTGCCCAAAAGCAATGCCCACACCTGGCGCACCCTCGCCAACCTGCTCGGGCTTTTGCTCGTGCGCAGTCACGACCGGGCGCGCCGCGTCCACGAGGCCATGCTTCTGCGCTGCTTCACGGGCAGCTTCCGCCCGCTGGACACTTTCGCCTGGCGCGGCAGGGACACGGCCTTCCTGCTGGCGCTTGTCTGCTGTTGCGCCGTCATCATCGGGACGGAACTTTACGGAGGCACCCATGCCTGATGCCGCGCCCCTGCTCGACATCCGCGACCTCTCTTTCGCCTATGCCGCGGGCGGCGTGGAACGGGTGGCTCTTTCCCATGTCAGCCTCAGCCTTGCGCCGGGGCAGCGCCTCGGCCTGTACGGGCCCAACGGCAGCGGCAAGACCACGCTCTTCCGCTGCATCACGGGCCTTGAGGCGCCGCAAGAGGGCGAGATTTTCCTCCACGGCGCCCCCATCCGCACGGAAAGGGATTTTCGCGTGCTCCGCCGCGCCGTGGGCTATGTGCTCCAGAACGCCGACGACCAGCTCTTCTTCCCCACGGTGCTGGAAGACGTGGCCTTCGGCCCGCTCAATCTCGGCCTCACGGGCGCCGAAGCCCGCGTCCGCGCCGAAGAGACGCTGGCGAGCCTCGGCCTTGCGGACTACGCCGACCGCCTGGCGCACCGCCTTTCCGGCGGGGAGAAAACGCTGGTGGCCCTCGCCACGGTACTCGCCATGCGGCCCGAGGCCCTGCTCCTCGACGAGCCCACCACGGGCCTCGACGCGGATGCGCGGGAGCGCATCATCAATGTCCTCAACGGCCTCTCCACGGCGCGCATCGTCATTTCCCACGACTGGGATTTTCTCGAGCGCGTGGCCGACGAAATCTGGGGCATGGACAAGGGCGTCCTGCGCGCGGGCGTGCCCCTGCACGCGCACACGCACCGCCACGCCCATCCGCTCGGGGAAATGCCGCACGGGCATTAAGAGAGCCTTAGGTGAAACGCTCCGCGTTTCACCCATACGCGCTGGCGTTTCGCGAAAAAATAAATTTTTCGCTCACTCCTGCGCGGGCGGCGCTGTGCGCTCGCCTTGTCACGCGGTTGTGTCCTTCTCTCGCGCGTCCGTGGCTCACTTGACGCGGCCCGCTCCTTTAGCCACTATGGCGGCATGTCCGAGCTCGAAGCGGCTGCGGAACCCGGCCCGGCGGACGGTTCGCCCTTTCCCCCGGTGGACCGGGCGGAAAGCGGCCAGAAACTCCTCCAATTTCTCCAGCGCAGGCTCAACCTGCCCCCTGCCCTGCTGCACCGCTGGGTGCGCACCGGGCAGGTGCGGCTCAATGGGCGCCGCGCCAAGCCCTTCGCCCGCGTGAACGAGGGCGACCTCGTGCGCCTGCCCCCCTTCGCCGGGACGCTGGCGGCGCAGGCGGGCGCGCCCGGACTGGGAGCCCGCCAGTCCCCCGCCCCGGACACCCAGCCGCTGCCCCCGCTCGTTGCCCGGCTCGGCGACATCCTCGCCTTCCACAAGCCCGCGGGCCTTCCCACCCATCCGGGGACAGGCCATGCGGACAGCCTGAGCAGCCGCCTTCGCGCCCACGCAGCCGGGGCGCCCTTCGTGCCCACGCCTGCGCATCGCCTGGACAGGGACACTTCGGGCATCCTCCTCGTGGCGGCCACGCATGAGGGCTTACGCGAACTTCAGCAGGCTTTCCGCGAGCGCCGCGTGGCCAAGGAATATGTGGCCTGGGTGGATGGCGCATGGCCCCATGCCGCGCCGCGCCTTTTGCGCAGCCAGTTGCGCAAGGAGGGCGCGCCGGGGGCCGAACGTGTGCGCGCCTGTGCGGACAGCGAGGCGGCAGCCGCCGGGGCACGCGAGGCCCTCAGCATCGTGCGGCCGCTTGGCATCGGGCCGGACGCGAGCCTCGTGCAGATCCGGCTCCTCACCGGGCGCACCCACCAGATCCGCGTGCAGCTGGCGGAACTCGGGCATCCCGTGCTCGGCGACGCCAAGTATGGCTGGGGGCGGCGCGAGAACTGTCCGGCACTGTGCCTGCACGCCCTGCGCGTCACCCTCCCCGACGGGCGCAGCGTGGAGTGCCTCCCGGACTGGACCGGGCCCTATGCCCTTGCCGCTCTGCCCGCGCCCATGCCCGCGGAAGCGGCTGAATCCACACCGGGCCAGGCATCCGCGCCTTTTTCCTCCAACTCCGCCGCCGGACAACCTTCCGGCGCGCCGCACTGAAACCGGCGCTTCGCGCCGCCAACCCGAGGCCAGCCGTGCCAGACGCATCTTCCGAAAAACTTCCCGTGGTGGTCCTTCTCGGGCGCCCCAATGTGGGCAAGTCCACCCTGTTCAACCGGCTCATCAAGAGCAACCGCGCCATCACGCACGACATGCCGGGCGTCACCCGCGACCGCATGGAGGGCATCGTGCGCCGCAAGGGCCAGCCCTCCTTTGCCGTCATCGACACGGGCGGCATCACTCTTGACGCCCATGCAGGCGTGGCCGAAGGCCCCGAGGGCATCCGCGGCTTCGAGGCCCATATCCTCGCCCAGGCCGACGCCGCCCTTGCCACCGCCGCGGCCGTTGCCCTGGTGGTGGACGGCCGCGCGGGCCTTTTGCCGCTGGACGAGCACCTTGCCGCCCATGTGCGCCGCAAGGGCCTGCCCACGCTCTGCGTGGTCAACAAGGTGGACGGCGCGGAGCACGAGGATGAGCAGCTGGCGGAATTTCACGCCCTGGGCTTCCCGCTTCTCGCCGTCTCGGCCGAACACGGCCACCACATGCGCGCCCTCGCCGAGGACCTGGGCGCGCTCGTCTCCCCGGAAGGGGAGGAACTGGCCGCGCCGCCCGAGGCTCCGGCCCTGCGCCTCGCCATGCTGGGGCGGCCCAATGCGGGCAAGTCCTCCCTCGTCAACGCGCTCGCCGGGGAAGAGCGGATGATCGTCTCCGACGTGGCGGGCACCACGCGCGACAGCGTGGACGTGCGCTTCACCCGCAATGGCCGTGACTATGTGTTCGTGGATACGGCGGGCGTGCGCCGCCGCACCCGCATTGAGGACAGCGTGGAGAAGTATTCGGTGAACGCGGCCATCAAGTCCACCACCAAGGCCGACGTGACCGTGCTCGTGCTCGACGTGGCTGAAGGCGTGAGCCAGCAGGACAAGAGGCTCATCGACATGCTGGACACCCGGCGCACACCCTTCCTCATCTGCCTCAACAAGTGCGACCTCGTGCCGCCAGGCCAGCTGGACGCCGCAAAAAAGCGCGTGGACGAGATCCTCGCCTTCTGCCGCTATGTGCCCGTGCTCCCCGTCTCCGCGCTCACCGGCAAGGGGCTCGACGCCATCCTGCCCATGGCCGAGGACATCAAGCGCGAGTGCGCCATGCGCGTGCCCACGGGCCAGCTCAACCGCGCCATGGAGGCGGCGCTGACGAGGCACCAGCCCCCGGTGGTGCGCCGCTCGCGGGCGAAATTCTTCTATATGACGCAGGCCGAATCCGAGCCGCCCACCTTTGTGTTTTTCGTCAACGACGCGGACCGCGTGCCCGAGAGCTATGTGCGCTATCTCGAGCGCACCCTGCGCGAGATGTTCGGCATCAGGCACGCGCCCATGCGCATCCACCTGCGCTCAAGCCACAAGAAAAAGGGGGAGTGAGCGCCCGCGAGCCGCGCGGCGCCCGCGCCCGGAGATTGACAGGCTTGCCGCAATGCGGCACAACATGACACTTGCCCACGCGAGACGGATGCGTGCCGGCGCCGGGGCCCGGCCCTTCGGGGACGAGGGCCTTGCGGCGGCTCTTGGCGCCTCGCGTTTTTGCAGCCCCAGTTTTTAAGGAGACCCTCTCATGAAAAAAGGCATGGCTCTTTTCGCAATGGCCTGCATCCTCGCCTGTGGCGCGTCGGTGAACGCGGCCGACAGCATCAGGATCGGCGTGCAGGGCGCGCACTCCGGCGACCTCGCCTCCTACGGCGTGCCCAGCCTNAACGCNGTCAAGCTCGTNACCGAGCAGGCCAACGCCANGGGCGGCGTGCTCGGCAAGCAGGTGGAGGTCGTCGCCCAGGACGACCAGTGCAAGCCCGAAATGGCCACCAGCGCCGCCACCAAGCTCATCTCCGACCAGGTGGGCGTGGTCGTGGGCCCCATCTGCTCCGGCCCCACCACGGCCTCGCTGCCGCTCTTCCAGGAGGCGGGCCTNATCGCCGTGTCGCCCACGGCCACCACGCCGGGCCTNACCGAGACGGGCAANAACCCGCTCTTCTTCCGCACCGTGGCCAANGACAACGCCCAGGCCAAGCTCACGAGCGACTTCATGCTCAACAAGCTNAAGGCNAAGAANATCGCCTANNTGCATGANAANGGCGANTACGGCAAGGGCTTTGCGGACAATAANCGCGCCCTCATGGAAAAGGGNGGCGCCGAGACCGTGCTCTTCGAGGCCGTGACGCCGGACGCCGTGGACTTTTCCGCNGTGGTGCGCAAGCTGCGCCGCGCCAAGCCCGANATCGTGGTCTTNGGCGGCTACCAGCCCGTGGCNTCCAAGCTCGTGCAGCAGATGCGCCGCGACCGCCTNGACACGCCCTTCATCGGCCCGGACGGCGTNAAGGACGAGACCTTCCTCAAGATGACCGGCAAGGACAGCGAGGGCGTNTACGCCTCCTATCCCAAGGACACGAGCTCNCTCGAGGNNTACAAGCACGCCCGCGACGCNCATGTGAAGGCCTATGGNAGCGAGCCNGGCTTCGGCTACTACAACGCCTANGCCGCCGCCCAGTGCCTGCTTGACGCCATCGAAAAGACCGGCGGCACGGACACGGCCAAGCTCAAGGAAGCCCTGCGCACCAACGCCGTGGACACNCCGCTCGGCAAGATNCGCTTCAATGACAAGGGCGACGCCGCGGGCATGGCGCTNTCCATCTANCAGGTGAAGGACGGCAAGTTCGTGGANCTGGACCANANCGTGNTNCTCGAATAACAGGGAATACCGNGAANGGGCAGGGGCGGCTCCNACGNGGNCGTCCCGCNCCTGNAAAGCGCCGGGCGCGCNCGGCGTCTCTTNCGCGNCCNNCCTTCCGGNAANGNTGNNNNTTACGNCGNGGTTGANAAANNTTCCTTAATTCCGTCTGGAGCGAAGCGNAAGACGGGTGCTGGTGCCGGAAGAATCCTAAAAAATAAGATTTTTCGGCGCTGGCNAGGAAGATAAAAATTTCCGAAGGGAGTGTACTCAGGTACTCGACCGAGGAAATTTTTCTCTGACGCAGCCAGCGCCGAAANGGCTGTTTTTGACGGATAATTTCGGCATTACAGAGGCNGCACGGNNACNCTGCCAACNCAAAAGGATAACCAAGCCTCCGGCATAGCAGAACGCGGACGCAGATGGACATCCAGTTCTTCATCGAGCTCTTTTTCGGCGGCCTCACCAGAGGCAGCATCTACGCGCTCATCGCGNTGGGCTACACGCTCGTCTACGGCATCATCGAGCTCATCAACTTCGCCCACGGCGANATCTACATGCTCGGCGCCTTCACNGCCCTGCTCGTGGCCGGNGCGCTCGGCGTCTACGGCTTCCCGGCCGGGGGNATCCTNGTNGTGGCCGCGCTCGTGGCCGTCATCTGGTGCGCGGCCTACGGCTTCACGCTGGAAAAGGTGGCCTACAAGCCCCTGCGCGGCGCGCCGCGCCTTTCGCCGCTCATTTCGGCCATCGGCATGTCCATCTTTCTGCAGAACTATGTGCTNTTGGCGCAGACCTCGGACTTCGTGCCCTTTCCGCGCCTTTTGCCGGAAATGGAATTTCTTGAGTACATCGACTACGTCATGGGCCCGAGCGACTTCCTCATCCTGCTCGTGAGCACGCTCGCCATGGTGGCGCTCTCGCTCTTCATCCGCTTCACGCGCATGGGCAAGGCCATGCGGGCCACGGCGCAGAACCGCAAGATGGCGCTTTTGCTCGGCATCAACGCGGACTGGATCATCTCGCTCACCTTCATCATCGGCTCGGCGCTGGCCGCGCTCGGCGGCGTGCTCATCGCCTCGCACATGGGCCAGGTGAACTTCGGCATCGGCTTCATCGCCGGCCTGAAGGCCTTTACCGCGGCGGTGCTCGGCGGCATCGGCTCCATCCCCGGGGCCATGGTGGGCGGCCTCGTGCTCGGCCTCGCCGAGAGCTTCACCACCGGCTATTTCTCCGGCAATTACGAGGACATCCTGGCTTTCGCCATCCTCATCCTCATCCTCATCTTCCGCCCGGACGGCATCCTGGGCAAAGCCAAGGTGCAAAAGGTCTAGCCATGCACAAGCTCGGCAAAGCCCTCATCACCGCCGTGTGGTTCATGGTCCTGACCCTCCCGGTCATGGGCATCCGCCTGAACCTGCTGGAAAATTCCGTCCAGTGGCGCTTTGACCGCATCCTCGCGCTGGGCGTGGCCATCTTCTTCCTCTCCCTGCTCTGGAACTGGTGTTTCGCGCGCAAGGCGCGGGGCCTGCCGCTGGTGGCCGTGCCGCCCGCGCTCGCGGCCGGCGTGCAGGAGCTCATGGCGCAGCAGGGGCTCCGGCGCGGGGGCCTCGCGCTGCTCGTCCTGTGCCTGCTCGCCATGCCGCTCGTGGGCTCCTTCTACCAGACCAATATCATGATTTCGGCCATGCTCTACATCATGCTGGCGCTGGGCCTGAACATCGTGGTCGGCCTGGCGGGCCAGCTGGTGCTCGGGTACGTGGCCTTTTACGCCGTGGGCGCCTATGCCTACGGCCTTTTGAACCAGTTTTTCGGCTGGGGCTTCTGGACGTGCCTNCCCATCGGGGGGCTGCTCGCGGCGCTCTTCGGGCTGGGCCTCGGCTTCCCGGTGCTGCGCCTGCGCGGNGACTACCTCGCCATCGTCACCCTGGGCTTCGGCGAGATCGTGCGCCTCGGCATGCTCAACTGGACGAGCCTCACCGGCGGCCCGCGCGGCATCAGCGACATCCCGCGGCCCGGCTTCTTCGGCATGGAGATGGGGATCAACGAATCCACCATCTACATCTATTATCTCGTGCTCGCCGCCGTGGCCATCACCGTGGCCGTCATCTCGCGCCTCAAGAACTCGCGCGTGGGCCTCGCGCTCCAGGCGCTGCGCGAGGACGAGATCGCCTGCGAGGCCATGGGCATCGACATCACGCGCGTCAAGCTCTCGGCCTTTGCGCTCGGCTCCTGCTGGGCGGGCTTCGCGGGCGTCATCTTCGCCGCCAAGACGACCTTCATCAATCCCTCGAGCTTCACCTTCATGGAGTCGGCCATGATCCTCTCCATGGTGGTGCTCGGCGGCATGGGCTCCATCTCGGGCGTNATCATCGCGGCCATCATCCTCATCCTCGCGCCCGAATANNTGCGCGCCTTTTCCGAATACCGGATGCTCATCTTCGGGGCCATCATGGTCATCATGATGATCTTCCGGCCGCAGGGCCTNATCAGCGGCGAGCGGCGNCATTACCGCATCAGCGCGCTTCAGNANNCGGNAGNGGGCACGGCGCGNCGNANGCGCCCNCNGANGGNGNCAGGNCATGAAGCCCGTGCTNGAGGTGGANGACCTCTCCCAGAATTTCGGNGGNCTNNGNGCGCTCAACGACCTGAGCCTGCATGTGGACGCGCAGGAGATCGTGGCGCTCATCGGNCCCAACGGCGCNGGCAAGACCACCTTTTTCAACTGCGTGACCGGCATCTACACGCCCACCGAGGGCCGGGTCTACCTNTANGACGCNGANGGNGNGCGCCACCTGCTCAACGGCAAGAAGCCCCACGCCATCACGGCGCTCGGCATGGCGCGCACCTTCCAGAACATCCGGCTGTTCAACGAGATGACNGTGCTCGAAAACGTCATGGTGGGGCGGCACTGCCGCACGCANNCNGGCATNCTCGGGGCGCTCGCGCGCGGGCCGCACACGCGCCGCGAGGAGCAGGAGAGCATCGACNTNAGCTANGCCCTGCTNGAGAGCGTCAACCTGCANGANNTCTGGAACGAGACCGCGCGCAACCTCGCNTANGGCGCNCAGCGNCGCCTNGAGATNGCCCGNGCGCTCGCCACCGAGCCNNGGATGCTNCTNCTNGACGAGCCNGCCGCGGGCATGAACCCGCAGGAGACCCGCGAGCTCGAGGNGCTNGTGCGNGGCATCCGNGCNTCGCGCGAGATTTCCATCCTGCTCATCGAGCACGACATGAGCATGGTCATGTCCCTCTCGGACCGCATNTACGTCATGGAATACGGCTCCTGCATCGCGCAGGGCACGCCNGAGGAAGTGCGGGGCGACCCNCGCGTCATCAAGGCNTANCTGGGNGAAANCGATGCTTGAGATGCGCGGCGTGGACTCCTATTACGGCAATATCCAGGCCTTGCGGGATATTTCGCTGCATGTGGACGACGGCGAGATCGTCACCCTCATCGGNGCCAACGGCGCGGGCAAGTCCACCACCCTGATGACCATTTGCGGCATCATCCGGCCNCGGCGCGGCGAGATTTTCTGGAACGGCAGGCCCATCCACGANCTNGCGCCGCACGANATCGTCATGCTCGGCATCTCGCAGGTNCCNGAAGGGCGNCTNATTTTNCCGGACCTNAGCGTGCAGGAAAANCTNGACCTCGGGGCCTTTNTNCGGCGCGACCCGCAGGNCGTGCGCGAGGACATGGACTATGTGTTCGAGCTCTTCCCCATCCTCGCCGAGCGCCGCCGCCAGGCCGGGGGNACGCTCTCNGGCGGCGANCAGCAGATGCTCGCCATCAGCCGCGCGCTCATGGCCCGGCCCTCNCTGCTNTTGCTGGACGAGCCNTCGCTGGGGCTCGCGCCCATCATCATCCAGCAGATNTTCGCCATCATCCGNCGGGTGAACGCCAACGGNACCNCGGTCNTCCTNGTGGAGCAGAACGCCAANCAGGCCCTGCGCATCGCGCACCGCGGCTATGTGATGGAGAACGGCCGCATCGCCATGGAGGGCCTNGCGCAGGACCTGCTCCAGAGCCCGGAAGTGCGCAGCGCGTATCTCGGGATGTAGGCGGTGTTGCACATCCCTTCTCGATGCTTTGGTGCGTTGAGTTGGTCTGTGCCAGTGCGCCTTCTGTAATGCCGAAATTATCCGTCAAAAACAGCCTTTTTCGTTCCGACTGCGTCAGAGAAAAATTTCCTCGGTCGAGTACTTAAGTACACTCCCTTCGGAAATTTTTATCTTCCTTGTCGGAACAAAAAAATCTTATTTTTTAGGATTCTTCCGGCGGTAGCACCCGTCTTCCGCTTCGCTCCAGACGGAATTAAGGAATATCTGTCAACTATCGCGTTCCTTGCCCACAATTAAAATAAAACAGCCCACAGTGAAGCAGTTCGCCGCGGGCTGTTCCTCTTTTTTTCCGCCTAGATGCTGATCTTGCCGCCGAGCAGCTTGATGAAGGCCGCCATCCAGGCCGGATGCGCGGGCCACGCAGGCGCCGTGACGAGCTGGCCGTCCACCACCGCGTTGCTGCACGCGGCGTCCGGGTCCGCCCAGGTGGCGCCCGCGTCCACCACGTCCGGTTTCACGGCCGGATAGGCCGTGCAGGTCGAGCCCTTGAGCACGCCCGCGGCCACAAGGATCTGCGGGCCGTGGCAGATGGCGGCGATGGGCTTTTTGGCGGCGTGGAACTCGCGCACGATGTCGAGGATGCGCTCGTTGAGGCGCAGGTATTCGGGCGCGCGGCCGCCGGGGATGACGAGGCCCGCGTAGTCCTTCACGTCCACGGTGTCAAAGTCGTGGTTGATGGCGAAATTATGGCCGCGCTTCTCGCTGTAGGTCTGGTCGCCCTCGAAATCGTGGACCGCGGTCTTGACCGTGTCCCCGGCGCGCTTGCCGGGGCACACGGAATGGACTTCATAGCCCGCCATCTGGAGCATCTGGAAGGGGACCATGGCCTCGTAGTCTTCCACATAGTCCCCGGCCAGCAACAGGATCTTCTTCATGGCGTCTCCTCTTTTGGGCCGCGGAGGCTTCCGGCGGCCGCGGTTTAAGCAGTTTCCTTTTCCCGTGTATTCCAGTATATCCGCACTCAGCGCCTCTTCGCAAGCGTGCGTGGAGGGCCGGAAAAGAGGGGTTTGCGCCATGCCCATGTTCGAGTTTCGCTGCCGCGCCTGCGGCGAGGTGTTTGAAGAACTTATCAAAAGCGGCGACACGGAAGCGCCAGCCTGCCCCAAGTGCGGAGGCACCGAGACCGAGCGTTGCCTGAGCGTGCCCTCGCCGCTCAAGACAGGCGCCTTCCCCTACAAGCCCGGCCCGGTGCGGCCGCTGGGCACGGGGGGCCCCTCTTGCGGCTCTTGTGGCATGGGTGGCGGCGGAGGCGGTTGCGGGGCCTAGGGGCTGTGCCCGCAAACCCGGCAACCGCGGCATACGGTGCGACTTTTTTCCGCGCCCTAATGTTTTCTTGCAAAGTGCCGATGAATCCGGTAGTTTGGCACCCTAGGGTGTTTCCTTCCCGCATGGGAAAAACACGCCACCGCGGCTTCAGGCGCCTTGCGCCGTCACGGGGCTTTGCCCCGGCGCGCACGTCATGAACCGCACAATGAGGAGACCGCACCATGCCCGTTCCTGTTGTCTACACGCCCGTGCAACCCATTGACATCACGGATAATGTGCTGACCATGCTCGGCCAGAAGATCGGCCACGGCCACGAACTCACCCTTTCCGAACGGCTCATCGCCATGACGGCCACGGCCGCCACCACGGCCGACCGCTACGGCCCCGGCCCCGCCGACATGGTGGTCTCCAAGCCGGAGCTTCCAGAAACGGTCAAGGGTGTGCTCGCAAGCTATATCGGCTGAAGCGTCGTGCCCGGTGGGCGGCGGGCGCATCCTGCCCGCGGCCTCGCCGGGGGAACAGGGGCCCGCGCCCGCTCTCGAGCGCCCCGGAGTGTGCAGTGAACGAATCCATCGAAGACCTCACCGTGGAATATGAGGAAAACGGCCAGACCCTCGTCAAGGAGCTGGACAAGGCCGTCCTCTCCAAGGGCGCGTGGACGACCGTCCTCTTCCGCTACCAGCAGTGGCAGCCGGAAACCGGCGACTACGGGCCGGACAAGTACGTCATCCAGCGCTACAGGAAGTCGGGCGGCGAATACCGCAGGCAATCCAAGTTCAATATCTCCAGCGCCGAGCAGGCCCGCAAGATCGTGGACACGCTTTCCGCCTGGATCGACAGCGCCGACGCCTGAGCGCGGGGCGTGACCTGAAAGGGGACACCATGAAGCTCCAGGACATTCCCGGCATCCAGAAGACCCGCATCGTGCTCAGGACCCTGGGGGTGCAGTTCTGCATCCTCATCGGCATCCTCGTGGCCATCTGGGGCCTGCAGCGGCTCTATTCCGCCGTGGACCAGACCTCCTTCCCCGAGGCCATGCCCCTGCCGGAAAACGCGGCGAACCTCACGGAGAACGAAAAAGGCAAGGTCCTCCTCGACGCCATCACCTACCAGATGCGCCACGAGCTCGACTCCACCTTCGGCTGGACCTTCAACGACATCATCTTCAACCGCTTCTTCCTCGACAACCGCGCCTATCGGCAATACGGCGTCTATCACGCCACCAAGTTCCTCCTCGACCTCTATTCGAGCCAGATCGCCAAGCTGGGCTCGAGCGACCGCGAGAGCGAATTCCTCTACAAGGCGCGCATCAACAATTTCGCCATTGACCCGCGCAGCTTCATGTTCCCCTCGGCGGAAGGCTCCTACAAGAAGGGCCTCAAGCTGCTGGAGCAGTACAAGAACTCGCTCGACACGGGCAAGGGCGTCTACAACTGCCGCACCGACGACCTCTATGCCTCCTTCGTGACCGTCACGGGCGAGAACATGCTCGGCTACTGCCTCGGGCTCCTCGAAAATTCGCAGGAAATGCACTTCTATGAGCTCGACAACCGCATCTATGAAGTGCAGGGCATCTGCATCGTGCTGCGCGACTTCATCAACACCCTCTATGTGCTCTACCCGGAAATCAGCGCCAAGAACAATGCCGAGAACATGGGCGCGGCCATGGCGTATCTGGACCGCATCTGCACCTATGACCCGCTGCTCATCACCTCCTTCTTCAATTCCGGCGAGCTCGTGACCTCCTGGCTGCTCTTTGCCAAGGCGCGGCTCGAGGACATCCGCGACAGCATCCGCATGTAAGCGGCGCAGGCATCGCAAAAGAAAAGTCCGCTCCCGAAATGCTGGGGGCGGCCTTTTCTTTGTATGGTGCGCGCATGGCGCGCGGAGTTCAGACGCGCGGGGCCACCCCGGCGGAAAGCGTCAAAAGCTGCACGGCCGCCAGGTGCTCCAGCTCCTCGCTCATGGTGAGGGCCTGCGACAGGCTCGGCGCAAAGGCGCAGAGACCGTGCCCTTCCATCCAGACAGCGCCCCCCGTCTTCACCGCATCCGGCGGCAGCGTGGCCGCGGCCGCTGCCACGGCGTCCGCGAGCTCCTGCGTGCCCGGCTGGAGCGCCGGGGCCACAGCGAGGCGGGCGCGCCAGACATCGGCCTCATAGAGGGGCAGGCGCAGGAGGGCCGCCGGACCCTCCCCCCGGCTGCGCAAAACGAGGGAGAGGGCCAGCAGCCGCCGCGGGTGGGTGTGCAGCACGGCCCCGCAGCCGGGCCTTGCTGCATAGAGCGCGAGGTGCATGGCCGCCTCGGACGAGGCCGGGCCATTGGCGAGCGGGCGCCCCGTGGCCGCATCCAGCAGGCAAATGTCCGCAGGGGTGAGGCGCCCCTTGGCCGCGCCCGTGCGCGTCATGCAGAGGAGATTGCCGCATGGCTCAAGGCGCAGGCTGGCATTGCCGTTGCAGCCGGAAAGCAGGCCCTCCTGCCAGGCGTCGCGGCAGACGGCGACAAGCTCCTCCACGCAGCGGCAGAGAACCTCCGGGCCGGGCATGGCCGGGGCCGCGCCCGCTGTCTGCTCCGCCATTGTCATGCCTCACCCTCCTTGTCCGGGGTTGCGCCTGCCGTCTCGAAATGATCAAAGCCGTGCAGGCCGTGCAGCGGTTCGCCGTTGCAGGTGAGGCCGCCGCCGTCCGTCACCGTGCCGATGGCCATGAAGCCGGGGATGGCCGCGTGCAGGGCGGGCAGCATGTCGGGCGCGCACGCGCCGAGCAGGGCATAGTCCTCCCCGCCCAGAAGGGCCTCGTGCACCGGGTTCTTGCCGTGCTCCGCGGCATGGCGCAGCACTTCCGCGTGGAGCAAGCGCTGCGGCAGCACGAGCTCCGCCCCGAGGGCGTTGCCGTGCAGCCCGAGCTCGCCCGAAAGGCCGAGCAGGCGCGGCAGGTCGCGCAAGAGGCCGTCCGACAGGTCCATGAGCGCGGGCGGCCGCGCGTTGCGCCCTGCGCGGGCGAGCATGAGGCCCGCCGCCACCTGGGGCTCGGGCCGAAGGTGCGCGGCGCAGGCCGCCGGCCAGTCCTCCAGGGCGGCGCGGCCCCGGCTTTCCAGCACGTCAAGCCCCACGCGCGCAAGGCCGAGCTGCCCCACCACAAAGAGCGCGTCACCGGGGATGCTGCCGCCGCGGGAGAGGAAGGCGTCCATCTGGTCCCCGTGAGGGCTCTCGCCCCAGACCGTCACCGAAATGTGGAGGTCCTTGCTCCGGGAGAGGTCCCCCCCGGCGAGGGCCATGCGCTGCTCGCGCGCAAGCCGGGCCATGCCGCCGAAAAAGGCGTCCAGCCAGGCCATGTCCGCCCATTCCGGGAGCCCCAGGCAGAGGGTGAAGGCGAGCGGCCTGGCCCCGCAGGCCGCGAGGTCGCTCACGTTGACGGCCAGCGCCTTGTGGCCCACTTCCTCCGGCGTGAAATAGGCGCGCCGGAAATGCACGTCCTCCAGAAAGAGGTCGCTGCTCACGCAGAGCGGCCGCTCCCCGCGCAGCACGGCGCAATCGTCGCCGCGCCCCAGCAGGAGCGAGGGGTGGGTGTTGGGAAAATGGCGGCCCAGCAGGCCGAGGATGCCGTCCTCGGAGGGCACGGACGGCGGGGGCACGGACAGCATGTCAATCCTCCATGAGGAGATAGTCCGTCAGGATGACCTTGAGACCGAAACCGGGAAAGTTCACCTGCGCCTTGTCCGGCGGGATGCGGCGCACGATCTTGCCGCGCCCGAAGATGCGGTGGCGGCAGTAGCACAGTTCCCCGGCCGTGGCCTGCTCGTCCGCCCCGGTCGCGGGCGCGGTGGCAAGCCCGGTTTTCGGGGACGCACCCGCCGTATCGGGCCGGTCCCCGGGCGCAAGCTGGCAGTCGTCGTCCCCGGCTACGGGCGTAAGTGGTCCCCCAGGCATTTTTGACCGCGGCCGAAGCAGGCCTGACGCGCCCTCGCCGCGGCGGCAGAGGCGCCCGCCGAAGCCCTCCACCCACTCCTCGGCGAGACCCGGAGCGAGCTCACGCACAAAGGGGCTTTGCGCCGTGTGGAGCGCGCCCCGCTCCGCCCTGTTGTAGATGGTGGCGGGCGCGTAGAGCTCCAGCTGCTTGCGGGCGCGGGTGCAGGCCACATACATGAGGCGGCGCTCCTCCTCGAAATCCTCGGGCCGCGTCAGCGCGTGCCGCGAGGGAAAGCGGTCCTCCACGAGGTCGATGATGAGCACGGCGCTCCACTCGAGGCCTTTGGCCGAATGGACGGTGGAGAGGGTGATCTTGCCCTCGCCGTCGTCGGCGGCTTCCTCTTCCGGCGATTCCAGGGCCTGCTCGGCCACGAAGAGCTCAAGGTCCGCATAGTTGGCGGCAATCTGGAGCAGTTCCTCGAGGTCCTTCTGGCGGTGCGGCCAGTCGTCGGGATAGCGGCTTTCGAGGCGCGGGCGGTAGCGGTCGATGACCTGCTCGAAAAAGTCCACCGGCGCGGGCGAGGCCTCGCGCAGGCCCTCCACGAAGCGGAGGTCGTCGCGCAATTCGGGAAAGCGCGCGAAAGCCTTGTCCTGCGCGGCCGCATCCCCGGTGCGCAGGGCCGAGTAGAGCCGTTCAACCGTCTTGGCGCCCACGCCCTTGTGCATGGCCGCGATGCGGCTGAAGGCGGGAAGGTCCAGCGGGTTGAGCGCCAGCCGCGCGAAGGCCACCACGTCCTTGTTGTGGGCGAATTCCGCAAATCGCAGGCCGCCGTACTTGCGAAAGGCGATGCCCACCCGCTTGAGCGCCGCCTCCAGCGCGAAGGAGTGCCGCCCGGCGCGGAAGAGCACCGCAATCTCGTGCGGGGCGTAGGTCTCGAGCAATTCGGTGATGCGCCGCGTCACCAGCGCGGCCTGGGTCTCGTCGCTCAGGGGCGTCACGAGGCGCACGGGCTCGCCGCCCTCCTTGCGGGTGAAGAGGTGCTTGTCGAAGGATTCCGCCGCGTGCTCGAGCAGGCTGTTGGCCACGTCCAGCACGGGCTTCATGGAGCGGTAATTCTCCTCCAGCGGCAGGATGCGCGCGCCGGGGAAGAGTTTGGGAAAGTCAAGGATATTGCGCACGTTGGCCCCGCGGAAGGCATAGATGGACTGCGCCTCGTCGCCCACGGCCATGACATTGCAAAGCTGCGGGGCGCCCCCCTCCCCGGCGGCTTCCTCCGCTTCCGCAGGTCCGGCCAAAAGGCGCACGATGCGCGCCTGCACGAGGTTGGTGTCCTGGTACTCGTCCACGAGGATGTGCCGGAAGCGCGCGCGGAGCGAGGCCGCGGCCTCGGCGTTGTCGCGTAAGAGGGCCTCCAGCTCGAAGAGCAGGTCGTCGTAGTCCATGAGGCCGTTTTCGCGCTTGTATGCGGTATAGGCCTCGCCCAGCCGCTCCAGCTGTTCCGCATAGGGCTCGAGATGGAAGGCGTCGCGCCTAAGCACTTCGGCAAGCGGCAGCTCCTTGTTGCGCGCCTTGCTCAGGAAGCCCACGATGCTCGCGCTCTTGGGGAAGGAGCGGTCGCCCTTGCCGAGGTCCAGCCGGGCCTTGCATTGGCGCACCGCGGCGGTGATGTCCGCCTGGTCCATGAGGGTGAAGGGCCGGTCGCCGAGCCATGCCGGGCGCCAGCGGCGGAGCACGCTATAGGCGAAGGCGTGGAACGTGCCCCCCTGCACACCGGAGAGCCCCTGCCCGAGCAGCGCTCCAGCCCGCTGGAGCATCTCGCGCGCGGCTTTGCGGGTGAAGGTGAGGAGGAGGATGGATTCCGGCGGCACGCCCTGCTCGGCCAGCCACGCCAGGCGGTAGACGATGGTGCGCGTCTTGCCGCTGCCCGCACCCGCCACCACGAGCACCGGGCCGTCGGGGGCCGTGACGGCCGCGAGCTGGGCCTCGTTGAGCGCCTGGGCGTAGTCGATCATCGCTGCTTCCCGGATTCGGGCCATGCGGCGCCACTCACATGAGGGCGGGGCACGGCGCCTGACATTTGCTTCATTTACCACAGGTGGCCCCGAAGGTACAGGGCGGCACCCCCGCGTTGACGCGGCGGGCGGGCGCGCTTATGCTGCCGCATCTTCCGCCGGGGACGGCGGCAAACCACGCAGGGGGGCGACATGCCGGAAGCGCAAAAGGAATTTCACAACGCTGTGGAACAGGCCCTGGAAGCCGTCATGTTCGAGAGCTGGCTGCGCTTCTATTTTATCGAGGAGCTGCCGCCCGCCCCTGATGCGGAAAAAAAGGATGCGGAGGAGCGCCTCGCCATCCGCGTGCCGGAAAAGGGCATGGCGCGCATCAAGGAGCTCTATCCCAACCTTTTGCCGCTGGCCGAGAGCATGAACGGCCATGAGGTGGATTTCGAGACCTCGCGGCGCGCGGTCTGCACCTTCGTGCTTGGGCACCTCGACGGCAAGACCATGCCGCGGGACATGGCCGCCGTGGTTTTTGCGAGCGCCACCTTCCAGATCGGGCTTCAGCTGTTCCACACCTGGCTGCAACTGCACGAGGCCCAGCTGGACGAGGGCTTTCAGGAATTCGGCGCCTGGCGCACTCTTTTCGCGCAGTGGCGCGCCACGCCCGGCGCGCGCGAGCTGGCGGAAAAGCTGGCCGTGGCGACGCAGGGCCGCGCCGCCGCCGAGGGCGCGGGCCCGCAATAGCAGCCGGACAAGAATTTTTACAAAGCCGGGCCTGAAATGGAGCCGCAGGCAGGGCATTGTTTAATTTTTTTTACGGGCAACGCGGACTTCCACCTGAATTTTTCAAGGAATCTCACCATGTTGCCAATCAATACCGCTTGGCATGGCGGTTGCAATATCCTGAGTACCTTCCTTTCTTTTGCTGACAGCCTCCTCCAAATAGAACGGCCCGCATCCCCGGCGGGCCGTTTTTGGTTCCTGCCGCCTGATACTGGATTTTTTCCCGTCCGCTCCCGGCCGGGCATTGCCGTTTCGCGCCGTATGGGTGACAATGGCGGCCGACAAAGTCCGCGCCAGCAGCCGCGCCCGCTTCAAGGAGTTTTCGCATGAGTGACGCCTTCCTCGCCTCGGAATATCCCCCGGCTCCGCCCGAGAGGGCGGGCTTCCACGTCATCCCCGTGCCGCTGGAGCGCAGCGTCTCCTACGGCGGGGGCACGGGGAAGGGCCCGGCGGCCATCCTCGCGGCCTCGCAGCAGCTCGAGGGGCTCGAAAACGGCATGGCCCCCGGCGAGTCAGGAATTTTTACCGCGCCCGCCGTGGACGTTTCCGGCCATCCCGAGGCCGTGCTCGGCCGCATCGAGCAGGCCGTGGACAAGGCCGTCGCCGCCGGGGCCGTTCCGGTCATCCTCGGGGGCGAGCATACCGTCACCCTCGGGGCGCTGCGTGCGCTGGCCCGCGCCGCCCATGAGCGCGGCGAGACCTTCGGGGTGGTCCAGTTCGACGCCCACGCCGACCTGCGCGACGAATACCAGGGCGACCCCTACTCCCACGCCAGCGTCATGCGCCGGGCCGTGGCCGACCTCGGCCTGCCGCTCGTGCAGTTCGCCGTGCGCGAGATAAGCCGCGAGGAAGTGGAAGTGCGCAAGCGCTATGACGTCACCCACTATGACGCCTATTTCCTCGCCCGCGTGGGCCTGCCGGAGCAGCCGCTGCCCGATGGCTTCCCGCGGCGCATCTATATCAGCTTCGACGTGGACGGGCTGGACCCGGCCCTCATGCCCGCCACGGGCACGCCCTCGCCCGGCGGCCTCACCTGGAAGGAGACCGAGTTCATCCTCGAGCGCTGCATCCACGGCCATGAGGTCATCGGGCTCGACGTGGTGGAGCTCGCGCCCATCGCCGGACTGCACCATGCGGACTACACGGCCGCGCGGCTCACGCACCTCATCATGGCGCTGGCCGCCCGCAAGAACACGGAAAAGAATGAAGGAGACGCGCAATGAAGATGACCACCACGAGCTTCCGCCAGGCCAAGGGCCAGAAAAAGCTCACCATGCTCACGGCCTATGACTATACCGTGGCCCGCATCATGGACAAGAGCGGCATCGACGCCCTGCTCGTGGGCGATTCGCTGGGCATGGTCATGCTCGGCTATCCGGACACCCTCCCCGTCACCGTGGAGGACATGGTGCGCCACTCGGCGGCCGTGGCGCGCGGCGCAAGCTCGCCGCTCATCGTGTGCGACATGCCCTTCATGAGCTCGCAATGCGGCGTGGAGGACACGCTGCGCAATGCCGGGCGCCTCGTGAAAGAGGGGCGCGCCCAGGCCGTCAAGCTGGAGGGCGGGGCCGACTTCGCCCCGGAAATCAAGGCGCTTGTGCGCGCCTCCATCCCGGTCATGGGGCATCTGGGCTTGACGCCGCAGTCGGTGCACGCGCTCGGCGGCTACAAGGTGCAGGGCAAGAGCGTGGGCGCGGCGCAAAAGCTGCTGGACGACGCGCGCGCCGTTGAGGAGGCCGGGGCCTTCGCCCTGGTGCTCGAGTGCGTGCCCGCGGCCCTGGCCGAGCGCATCACGGCCGAGCTCGAAATCCCCACCATCGGCATCGGGGCCGGGCCTGCCTGCGACGGGCAGGTGCTGGTGTGGCAGGACATGCTCGGCATGTTCGACCGCGTTGCGCCCAAGTTCGTGCGCCGCTTCGGCGAGGTGGGCCACGCCATGCGCGAAGCCTTCACGAGCTATGCCGAGGCCGTGCGCGACGGCAGCTTCCCCGCCGCCGAGCATTGCTACACCATGGAGGACGAGGCCGAAGTGCTCGGCGACCTGTATTGAATTTTGCCGCGCCGGGTTTTTTGCCGGCGCACCGCTCCATACGCACCCCGGTCCTTCCCTAGCCCATGCGGCAGGGGGAGGGGCCGGGGTATTCCATTTCCTCCCTTTCCCACTGGTACAAATCCGAGACCTCCACATCCAGCGCCAGAGCCAGCTTTTCCAGCGTGAGCAGCTTGCAGGTGGCGATGCGGCCGTCTTTCGCGCGGGCCACGGTGTCGGGCCCCACATTGGACTGGAACTGGAGCTCTTCATAGGTCAAATTTTTTTGACGCATCAAGTCACCGAGATTACTGACAAAAGGCATACATCCTCCAAATTTTCGGCAGATTTTTACTTGGATGTAGCCTAGAAAACGTTGACATCCACTTGGCTAGAGCCTAGTAATTCAGCACGGGCCAATGCGCCGGCAGCCTGCTCATGGGGAGCAAAAATTTGTACGGCATGGGGAATGGCCCGGTTTAGGCAACCTTTTTGGAAGGAAGGAAGAGATGAAAAAGATCGCCACGCTTCTTTTGGCGGCCGGTCTGGTGTTCGGCGCCGCGACGGGTGCCAGCGCCATCGACTTCAAGGCCAAGGGTCAGTGGATCATGTCCTTCGACTACGGCCAGAACGGCACCTTCATGGGCCGGAACAACGGCCACAAGGTGACCGGCTGGAACGGCAGCCAGGACGACTTTGAAGCCCGCCAGCGCCTGCGCCTGCAGTTGGACGCCGTGGCCTCCGAGTCCCTCTCCGGCACGGTGGCCTTTGAAATCGGCGACACCATCTGGGGCCAGAGCTCCACCGGCGGCGCCCTCGGCGCTGACCAGAAGATCGTCGAGCTCCGCTGGGCCTATATCGACTGGATGGTGCCCGAGACCGACCTCAAGGTGCGCATGGGCCTCCAGCCCCTCGCCACCCCGGCCTATGCCTCCGGCAACTCCGCGTTCAATGCCGATGTGGCCGGCATCGTGGCCAGCTACCAGATCAACGAGATGGCCAGTGTCACCGCCTTCTGGGCGCGCCCCTTCAACGACAACTTCGCCGGCGTCACCGACAAGGATCACAACTCGGACAACGACAACGCTGGCTGGCGCGCCAACTACATGGACAACATGGACATGGTCGGCCTGCTCGTGCCGCTGACCTTTGACGGCGTGAAAGTGACCCCCTGGGGCATGTATTCCGCCATCGGCCCCAACACCTTCCGTAACGCCACGAGCACCAAAACCAACGGCGTGTGGTCGGATACGGACAACGCCTTCGGCAATGTCACCGGCGCCGATGCCGGCCTCGTCCGTGCCGGCCTCCTGCCCGTGGGCGGCGCGCGCCACAAGAACTTCACCAACGCCAACGGTAAGCGCAGCCTCGGTACCTACGGCAATGCCTGGTGGGGCGGCCTCTCCGGCGAGATCGCGGTTTGGGATCCCTTCCGCGTGGCCTTTGACTTCGAATACGGCTCCGTGACCTGGGACGACGACGGCCGCCTGAACCGCCAGGGCTGGTTCGCCACCCTGCTTGCCGAGTACAAGCTCGACTGGGCCACCCCCGGCCTCTACGGCTGGTATTCCTCGGGTGACGACAACAACCCGGCCAACGGTTCCGAGCGCATGCCCGCCCTTGGCTACGAGAATACCAACAAGTACTCCAACTTCGCCTTTGACGGCGACCCGTACATCGCCCGCGACCATGTCGTCGGCCGCAACATGGCCGGCACCTGGGGCGTTGGCGCGCGCTTGAAGGACATGAGCTTCATCGAAAACCTGAAGCACACCTTCCGCGTCAACCTCATGGGCGGCACCAACAGCAAGTCCATGGCCAAGAAGATGTCGCTCGCCGGCCTGTGGGCCAATGGTGAGGACATCGGCGACGGCGGTCTCCAGGGCCCCCGTGGTTCCTCCTACTTCGGCCTCGGGCATGAGGAACTGTACCTCACCACCGGCGACACCGCGCTGGAATTCGGCCTGTCCAACTACTACAAGATGTACGACAACTTCACCATCGCGCTGGAAGCCGACTACATGGCCCTGTGGCTCGACACCAGCAAGTCCGCGTGGGGCGCGCGCCACAAGTATGGCCAGTCCATCCCGCAGACCAAGGACGCCTGGAACATCAACGCGAGCTTCGTGTACTCGTTCTAGTGCTGTGAAAAAAGGAGCGGTGTGACAAAATCTTTGTCACACCGCTCAGGCGCTCATTCGTGAACGCCCGCGCCAAAGTGAGCGGGAAAACCGCGTTTTCCCGCGAAACGACAGCGCGTATGGTTAGAAATTTGAAAAATTTCCAACTAAAAATATTGAAAGGGATTTGGGGCCCGTGGCCCCAAAATGGGGCGCCGGCCCGAAAGCCGAGCTAACCTTCGCGGCTTTCAGGAGGCACCCCATCTCAGGCGGTGGGCGGAACGGCGGGTGCCGTTCCGCCCCGTTGATTTTGTGACCGCTTCGCGCGGCGCTGTCAAGCACGCACGGCTGCTGCGGGGGCGTCAGCAGCTTTCCGACGCGTCATCCATGCGGAAATCCACGCGAATCTTGAAAAGCTGTGTGGCGGGGAGGTTGAGGATAGGGACGCCCGTGCGCTCCTCAAGGTCCTTGAGCACATCCTCCCGCGCCTCGGCCGACGGACTGATGAGCGTGAACCAGACATTGTAGGCGTGGTCGCGCAAATAGTTGTGGGTCACGCCCGGCTCGGCGTTGACCGCTTCTATGAAGGCATCGAGTTTTTCTCCGGGCACCTTGGCGGCGCAGAGCGTGGAGACGAAGCCGAGCTTCGCGGACTGGAAATTGGCCCCCAGCCTGCGGATGATCTTTTTCTCCCGCAGGGCGCGCACCCGGCGGAACACTTCCTCTTCGGGGAGGCCCAGGCGCTCGCCGAGCACGGCATAGGGGCGCGGGGCCAGGGGAAAGTTGGTCTGGATGATGTCGAGGATGCGGCGGTCGATGGCATCCATTTCGGCGGCGTCCACCGTGTGCGGGGTGCCCTTCCCTGCCTCAGCGTGCATCCGCGCCCTCCTTTCCGGCCCGGAGTTTTTTGGGCACATAGCTGCACAGGGGCTCCTCGCCGAGGTGATTGCCGCTCATGCTTTGGGCGCGCGCCCGGCAGCCGCCGCAAACGCGGTGATATTCGCACGCGCCGCACTTGCCCTCATAGGCCTTCTGGTCCCGGAACTCCCGGAAATACCTGCTCTCACGCCAGATTTGCGGGAAGGGCGTCTTGCGCACATTGCCGCAGTCAAGCTCCAGGTAGCCGCAGGGCTGCACCTGCCCCACATGGCTGATGAAGCAGAAGCCCGTACCGCCGAGGCAGCCGCGCGTCATGGCGTCCATGCCGAAGGTCTCGGGCGTGACGGGTTTGCCTTCCTCATGCGCGCGCTGGCGCATGATGCGGTAATAGTGCGGCGCGCAGGTGGCCTTGAGGTGCATGGATGTGCCCTTGCGGAACTCATAGAGCCAGTGAAGCACATCCTCGTATTCTTCCGCCGTGATGACCTCGTTCGCCAGCCCGGCGGCGCGCCCCATGGGCACCAGCAAAAAAATGTGCCATGCGGCCGCGCCCAGGCGCTCGCAAAGCTCGAAGATGCGTTTGAAACTCGCCAGGTTGCCGCGCGTGACCGTGGTGTTGATCTGGAAGGGCAGCCCCGCCGCCTTGAGGTATTCGATGCCGCGCAGCGAGGCCTCGAAAGCGCCGGGCACGCCCCGGAAGGCGTCGTGGCTCGCCGCGTCCGCGCCGTCGATGGAGATGGAGCAGCGGCTCACCCCGGCATCGCGCAAGCGCGCCGCGTTCTCCGGCGTGATGAGTGTGCCGTTGGGCGCAAAGGCGCAGGTGAGGCCCAGGCCGCGGGCGTGCGCGACAAGCTCGTACACGTCCGGCCGCATCATGGGGTCGCCGCCGGTGAAGATGACGATGGGGTCGCCCACCTCGGGGAAGGTGTCGATGAGCGCCTTGGCCTCCTCCGTGGTGAGCTCGCCCTCGTAGGGTTCGGGATGGGCCTCGGCGCGGCAGTGGCGGCAGGCGAGATTGCAGGAGCGCGTGACCTCCCAGGCGATGAGGCGGCAGGCCGGGCTGCCGTCCTCGAGGACGCGCGGCGGCCAGGGCATGGCGGCCGTGCCGCCCGTGTGCGCCGCGGCGGGATGCGCTCCGGCCGGATGGCCTTCAGGATGTCCGGCCATCAGCGCGCCAGCCCCTCGCGAAGCAGGGTCTCGGTGAAATAGGTGATGAGCATGTCCGCGCCCGCGCGCTTCAGGCCGAGCAGGCTTTCGAGCATGACCGCGCGCTCGTCTATCCAGCCGTTGAGGCCCGCCGCGCGGATCATGGAATATTCGCCGCTCACCTGATATGCGGCCAGCGGCACGTCCACGGCGTCGCGCACGGCGCGCAGGATGTCCGCATAGGGGCCCGCGGGCTTGACGATGAGCATGTCCGCGCCTTCGGCGAGGTCGGCACGGGCCTCGATCATGGCCTCGCGGGCATTGCCGGGGTCCATCTGGTAGGCCTTGCGGTCGCCGCAGGCCGGGGCGGATTCCGCGGCTTCGCGGAAGGGCCCGTAGCAGGCCGAGGCGTACTTCACCGCATAGGACATGACGGGCGTGGCCGTGAAGCCCGCCTCGTCAAGGGCCGCGCGGATGGCGGCGATGCGGCCGTCCATCATGTCCGACGGGGCCACGATGTCCGCGCCCGCGCGGGCGTGGCTCACCGCGGTGCGCGCGAGGAGCGGCAGGGTGGCGTCATTTTCCACCACGCCGTCGGGCTTAAGGATGCCGCAATGCCCGTGGCTCATGTATTCGCAGAGGCAGACATCGGTGATGATGACAAGCTCGGGGAAGCGCTCACGCAGGCGGCGCACGGCCTGCTGCACGATGCCGTCCTCGGCCCAGGCGCCGCTCGCCCGCTCGTCCTTGACCTTCGGGATGCCGAAGAGCAGCACGGACATGAGCCCGTTGTCCACGGCGCGCCCCACCTGTTTTTCCAGCTCGGGAAGCGAGAGCTGGAACTGGCCGGGCATGGCGGAAATCTCCTTGCGGAAGGAGGCATCGTCCGTCTCCACCACAAAGTAGGGCATGATGAGGTCTTCACGCAAAAGGGGCGGTGTCTCGCGCACGAGGGCGCGCAGTTGCGCTGTCTGGCGCAGGCGCCGGCCGCGATGGAAGCTGGTCATGGGATGCCTCGAAAGTTTGCCGGATTACAGGCCGATTTCCTCGTCCGTCAGGTAACAGGCCGGGTCCTCGGCCCAGATGTCGCCGTGATAGGCCTCGGCGCGCGCGCGGAAATTGCCGCCGCAGATGTTGAGGTGGCGGCATTTGGCGCAGCGCCCCCCCACATGGGCCTTCTTGTCCTTGAGGCGGTGCAGAAGCTCGATTTCCGGGTCGTCCCAAATCTCGGAGAAGGGCCGCTCGAGCACATTGCCGAACACATGGCCGCGCCAGAACTGGTCCGCGTGGACCTTGCCGTCCCACGAGATGCAGCCGATGCCCCGGCCCGAGCTGTTGCCCTCGTTGTATTGCAGAAGCTCAAACACCTCGGCCGCGCGCTTCGGGTCCTCCTTCTGGAGGCGCATCCACACATAGGGGCCGTCGGCGTGGTTGTCCACAGTGAGGATCTCGCGCGGCTTGCCCGCCTCGAAAAGCGCCCGCGTCTCGTCCATGATGAGGTCGAGCACGGCGCGCGTCTCGGCGTGGTCGAGGTCCTCCTTGATGAGCTCCGAGCCGCGCCCCGAATAAACGAGGTGGTAGAAACAGGCCCGCGGCACCTCGAGGTCGCGCAGGAGCCGGAAAATGCCCGGAATCTCGCCCGCGTTGCGCTTGTTGATGGTGAAGCGCAGGCCCACCTTGAGGCCCTCGGCCTGGCAGTTGGCAATGCCCTCGAGCGCCTTGCGGAAGGCGCCGGGCACGCCGCGGAAGCGGTCATGGACCTCCTCCATGCCGTCAAGCGAAATGCCCACGTAGGAGAGGCCAACCTGCTTGAGCTCGCGCGCCTTTTGCGGCGTGATGAGCGTGCCGTTGGTGGAGATGACCGCGCGCATCCCGCGCTTCGTGGCGTGGCTCGCCAGTTCCACGAGGTCCTGGCGCACCAGCGGCTCGCCGCCGGAAAAGAGCATCACCGGCGCGCCGTAGGCCGCGAGGTCGTCGATCATGGCCTTGGCCTGCTCCGTGCTGATGTCGTCCTTCCCTTGCTGCGGATCCACGGCCTGGGCATAACAGTGGACGCATTTGAGGTTGCAGCGCTTCGTCATGTTCCAGACCACCACGGGCTTCTTGTCCTTGGAGAACTGGAGCAGATGCGAGGGCAGCTTGCCCGACTGGCGCCCGTAGCGCAGGGCGTCCGACGGTTCCACCTGGCCGCAGTAGAGCTTGGAGATGCCGATCACTTGTTGCCCTCCACCATGGCGCGCAGGGCCGCGAAGGCCTCGTCCAGCCCCTCGGGCTTGGTGCCGCCGGCCTGCGCGCGGTCGGGCCGGCCACCGCCGGAGCCGCCGCAGGGCGCGGCCACCTCTTTAATGAGGGCCGGCGCGGTGAGGCGGCCGTGCAAGTCCTTGGAAACATAGAGCAAAAGGCTCACCTTGCCGTCAGCCACACCCGCGAGGCAGGCCACGGCGGGGCTTGCGAGGCGCGAGCGCACGTCGTCCATGAGGTCGCGCAGCGCCTTGACCGGAACGCCGTCCAGCCTTTGCGCCACCAGCGTGACATCCCCCACCTTCTCGGCGCGTCGCGCCAGTTCCGCGCCGTCCACGCTGGCCGAGGCGCCCTTCTCCACCGCGCGGCGCAGCTTCTTGAGCTCGTCCTGTACGGCATGGAGGCGCTCCGCCGCCTGCAGGGGGCTTGCCTTGAGCGCCGCGGCCACGGCCGCAAGCTCGGCGCGCTGGCGAATGGCCTCCCCGTAGGCGTTCCAGCCCGTGACGGCCTCGATGCGGCGCACGCCCGCGGCCACGCCGCTTTCCGCCACAATGAGGAAGAGCCCGGCCTCGCCCGTGCGCGAAAGATGCGTGCCGCCGCACAGCTCCACGGATTCGGGCGCCGCGCCCTCGGCGCCCACGGTGAGCACGCGCACCACGTCGCCGTATTTTTCGCTGAAGAGGGCCATGGCCCCGGCCGCAAGGGCCTCGTCGCGCGGCATTTCGCGCGCCGTCACCGGAAGGTCGGCCATGATGACGCGGTTGACGTCGCGCTCCACGGCGGCCAGCTCCTCGGGCGTGAGCGCCGCGAGGTGCGAAAAGTCAAAGCGCAGCCGCTGGCCGTCCACCAGGGAACCGGACTGCTTCACATGCTCGCCGAGCACGCGCCTGAGGGCCGCATGGAGCAAATGGGTGCAGGTGTGGTTGCGGGCCGTGGCGAGGCGCTGGTCCGCGTCCACGCGCAAGAGCGCCTCCTGGTCCGCATGGATCTCGCCGCGCGTGACCGNAATNTGNTGCACGATGCAGCGCCCGGCCTTGAGCACGNCNGTGACGCGGGCCTCGCCCGTGGGNGTGGTGATGACGCCCGCNTCCGNGGCCTGNCCGCCGGACTCGGCATAGAACGGNGTNNNCTCCGCCACGAGGAAGCCCGTGCCCCCCTCGCCCACGCTCTCGGCGGGNGCNCCGCCCGANTCCAGCAGCGCGAGAATGGGNCTTTNNGCNTCNAGNGNGNCATAGCCCACAAAGNTGGTCTNGAACCGCTCGCCNAGGCTCTTGAGCGAGGCCGCGATNTCGTTNTCGCTGCCGTGGCCGAANAGGCCCTCGGCCTTCTGGTTGGCGCGGGCNCGCTCNCGCTGCTCGCGCATATGGGCNGCNAANCCCTCNGCATCCACGGCAAAGCCGCGNTTTTCCGCCACGTCGTTGACGATNTCNAGCGGGAANCCGTAGGTGTCGTANANGCGGAAGCAGACCTCGCCGGGGATGGTGCGCTCGCCCCTGGCNTCNAGCCGCCTGAGCTCGTCCTCCAGNAGGCGCAGGCCNTTGCCGAGGGTCAGNGCGAAGCGNCGCTCNTCCTCGTGNACGGCGCGCTCGATGAAGTCCGCNTGGCGGGTNAGCTCNGGATAGGCNTCGCCCATNACTTCCGTGACCTTGCGCGCCACGGCGTGCAGGAAGGGCTCCTCCACGCCCATGAGNGTGGCGAAGCGNAGNGCCCGNCGGATGAGGCGGCGGAGCACATAGCCNCGGCTCTCGTTGGAGGGGAGNACNCCCTCGGNGATGAGGAAGGCNGCGGCGCGGGCATGGTCCGCAATGACGCGCAGGGCCGTGTCCACNTCNTTGGTGTCCGGNGCGCTNNCGCTGTAGGTNACGCCCGCGCGNTTNGCCGCGAACTGGATGATNTCCTGAAAGAGGTCGCAGTCGAAGTTGGAGCGCTTGCCCTGGCACACGGCCGCGATGCGCTCGAGNCCCATGCCCGTGTCGATATTGGGCGCGGCGAGNAGNGTNCGGCTGCCGTCTTTCGCCTGGTCGAACTGGGTGANGACGAGGTTCCAGATTTCGAGGAAGCGGTCGCAATCGCACTTGCCGATGCCGCANTCCGGCCCGCANGCCATGTCCTCNCCCTGGTCGATNTAGATTTCCGAGCAGGGGCCGCAGGGNCCGGTNTCGCCCATGGTCCAGAAATTNTCCTTCTCGCCCATNCGCACGATGCGNNCGTCCGGGAGGCCNGCCACNTCCTTCCAGATGGCCGCGGCCTCGTCGTCCTCCCGGAANACCGTCACCCAGAGGCGCTCNCGCGGGAGNGCGAGGTCATTGGTGACGAATTCCCAGGCCCAGGTGATGGCCTCGCGCTTGAAATAGTCGCCGAAGGAGAAATTGCCGAGCATCTCGAAAAAGGTGTGGTGGCGCGCGGTGCGGCCCACGTTTTCGAGGTCGTTGTGCTTGCCCGAGACGCGCAGGCACTTCTGGCAGGAGGCCGCGCGGGTGTAGGCGGCCTTTTCCTCNCCGAGGAAGAGGCCCTTGAACTGCACCATGCCCGCGTTGGTGAAGAGCAGGCTCGGGTCTTCCGGCGGGATGAGCGGGCCCGAGGCCACGACCGTGTGGCCGTGCTTGCGGAAGAATTCGAGAAAACGGCGGCGGATTTCCTGTGCGGTCAGCATGTGGGCTCCATCCGTGCTTGCCCCGTGCGGGGCGGGGTAGAACGCAAAACTACTCTTCAAATTCGGGCTCGACGCCCTCGTCCATGTCCTCGGCGCTGGGCTTGAATTCCTTGGGATGCAGCCCGAGGAATTCCACCACCTTGGCCTCTACGGCGGCGCGCAGGTCCTGGTCCTCGTCCAGCAGGGCGCGCACCTTTTCCCGCCCCTGGCCGAGCTTTTCCGCGCCGAAGGCAAACCACGAGCCGCTCTGCTCGATGATCTTGGCCTCGATGCCGAGGTCGAGGAGCTCGCCCGAGCGGGAAATGCCCTGCCCGTAGAGGATGTCGAACATGGCGATGCGGAAGGGCGGCGCCACCTTGTTCTTCACCACCTTGACCTTGGTGCGCGAGCCGAAGGCCTCCTCCTTGTCCTTCAGGGTCTGCATCCGGCGGATGTCGATGCGCACCGAGGAATAGAACTTGAGGGCATTGCCGCCGGTGGTGGTCTCCGGGCTGCCGTAGCCCATGGTGCCGATCTTCATGCGNATCTGGTTGATGAAGATGACCGANGTGCGCGACTTGTGGATGGTGCCNGTGAGNCGGCGCATGGCGTGGGACATGAGGCGCGCGTGGCCGCCCACCTGGGTCTCGCCCATGTCGCCCTCAAGCTCGGCCTGCGGGATGAGCGCGGCCACGGAGTCGATAACCACGAGGTCCACCGCGCCCGAGCGCACGAGCATGTCGGCGATGTCCAGCGCCTGCTCGCCGTAGTCCGGCTGGGAGATGAGCAGTTCGTCCGTGTTCACGCCGAGGCGGCGGGCATAGACCACGTCCAGCGCGTGCTCGGCGTCGATGAAGGCGCAGGTGCCNCCCATCTTCTGGCATTCGGCGATGATGTGCAGGGTGAGCGTGGTCTTGCCCGAGGATTCGGGCCCGAAAATCTCGGTCACGCGGCCGCGCGGGATGCCCCCCACCCCGAGGGCGAGGTCCAGCCCGATGGAGCCCGTGGGGATGACGGGGACCTCCACCTGCACGTCGTCGGAAAGTTTCATCACCGCGCCCTTGCCGTACTTGCGCTCGATGGTGGTGAGCGCGGTGGAAAGGGCCTCGGCGCGGGCGGCCTCGGGGCTTAGGGCCGGCTTCTTGGCCATGATCGACTCCAGATGTGGTGAATGGATTTCCCGGTGCGAAAGCCGCCTCCGGGAAGCGGTGTATCCTAGCAGAGCCGGGCCCGCATGGCAAATGCGGCCGCCCGGCGTGGCGTCCTGGGAAACAGAGATATGCGGCCGATAGCGCCCCGCGTCAATCCCCTTCCCGGCGCGGGGGCGTCAAGTTTGCGGCGGGCCCTTATCCTCCGGCCAATCCTGCCGATGTGAGGGTATGGGAGGCAGCCTGCGGCCCCGGCGCGCCTTGCGGGGCGGCGTGGCCTGTGGCATACTTGTGAAATGACACTCCAGAAACGACGCGAACAGGCGCAGCGCGTGCTGGCGGCGCTGGCCGCCCGCTATCCCGAGCCCGCCTCCCACCTGGTCTACCACAACCCGTGGGAGCTGCTCGTGGCCACGGTGCTCGCCGCGCAATGCACGGACGCGCGGGTGAACACCGTCACGCCGGAGCTTTTCCGGCGCTGGCCCGGCCCCGCGGAACTGGCCGGGGCGCCGCTTGCCGAGCTTGAGGAGGTCATCCATCCCACGGGCTTTTACCACAACAAGGCGAAGAACCTCATCGGCGCGGCCGCGCGCGTGCGCGACGAATTCGCGGGCAAGGTGCCGGACACGCTGGAAGCGCTCGTCACGCTCCCCGGCGTGGCGCGCAAGACCGCCAATGTGGTGCTGTTCGGGGGCTTCGGCATCAACGAGGGCCTTGCCGTGGACACGCATGTGAAGCGCATCAGCCACCGCCTGGGCCTGACCTCCGCCACGGACCCGGTGGCCGTGGAGCGCGACCTCATGGCCGTGTTTCCGCGTGAGGAATGGGGCGACGTGAACCACCGCATGGTCTGGTTCGGCCGCGAGGTCTGCCGCGCGCGCAAGCCCGGCTGCGACGTGTGCCCCATGGTTTCCTTTTGCCCCAGGCTCGAGCCGCCGCGCGACGCGGCGCCCGCCAGACGAGGCAGATCATGAGCATGAATCCCCTCCTGAGCACCAATGAGCTGGAAGTGGTGGAATTTCTCCTGGACGAGCGCCAGGAGGACGGGAGCACCTATACCGGGCACTATGCCATCAACGTGGCCAAGGTGCTGGAAATCATCCGCCTGCCGCAGGTCACGGCCATGCCCGGCACGCACGACCCGGCGGTGATGGGCTCCTTCAACCTGCGCGGCAAGGTGCTGCCGCTCATCAACCTCGCCACCTGGCTCGGCAAGGAGATGGCCGTCACCCAGAGCGACAAGGTGCTGGTGACGGAATTTTCCGGCGTCAAGGCGGCCTTCCTCGTCTCNTCGGTGATGAGCATCCACCGCCTCGACTGGGAGCGCATCGAGCCGCCCAACAAATATGTGCAGACCTTCTCGCGCGACAGCATCACCGGCATTTTGCGCATCGGCGAGCGCGTGCTCTTCATCCTCGACATGGAGAAGATTCTCGCGAGCCTCGACCACTCGCTCGACATGTCGCGCATGGAGCCGGAACCCGCCAAGGTGGAGATGCCCGAGCAGGTGCGCCTGCTCCTCGCGGACGACTCGAGCTCGCTGCGCAAGATCGTCAAGTCCTTCCTCGAGAAGTCGGGCTATCAGGTGACCACCGCGAGCAACGGCCGCGAGGCCTGGGAATACCTGAACAACCTCGCGCAGTCGCAGTCCGGGCAGGAAGGGGGCAAGGAGGACCTCTCCGAAATCGTGGACCTCGTTATCTCGGACATCGAAATGCCCGAAATGGACGGCCACGCCCTCACCACCAAGATCCGCGAGAACCCGGCCCTGCACAAGCTGCCCGTGGTGCTCTTCTCCTCGCTCATCACGGACGCGCTGCGCGCCAAGGGCATCAAGGTGGGCGCGGACAGGCAGGTCTCCAAGCCGGACCTCGCGGGCCTCGACAAGATCGTCAAGGAAATCGTGGAAGAACGCCTGCACAAATAGGTGGGGGCCCGGGTCGGGGCCGGAACGGCCGTCAGCGCCGCCCGGCGTGGCAGCCGAATTGCATGGCAAGCCGCATGGACATCTTCAGTTACGATCCTACTGCGGTGCTGAGCTTTTTGCTCACCATCATGCGCGTGAGCATCGTCATGTTCATGCTGCCCGTCTTTTCGACCAACAATATCCCGGTGTCGGTCAAGGCGGCCGTGACCATGGTCTTTACCGTGGCCGTGTGGCCGCATCTCTCGCTGTCCGGCTCGCTCATGCCGGAGCACCCCTTCGACCTCGCCATCATGGCGCTCGGCGAGGTGTTCATGGGCCTCATGCTCGGCATGGCCGTCAATTTTCTGTTCATGGGCATCCAGTCCGGCGGCGAGCTTCTGGGCTTCCAGATGGGCTTCACCATGATCAACTTCGCGGACCCCATCACCGGCAACCAGACGGGCGCCACGGCCTTCTTCCTCTGGATGGTGAGCCTGCTCACCTTCCTCGCCCTCGACGGGCACCTCTACATGATCAAGGGCTTTGCGCAGTCCTTCGCCATCGTGCCGCCCGGCGCGCTCTTCATCGGCGAGAACCTGCTCTGGGAGGTGCTGGAGCTCTCAAGCCAGGTCTTCGCGCTGGCGCTCCAGATCGCCGCGCCGGTCATGGTGGCGCTCTTCCTGGTGGAAGTGGCCCTGGGCCTCGTGGCGCGCACCTCGCCGCAGATCCATATCATGGAGTTCGGCTTCCCCATCAAGATCGGCGTGGGCTTCTTTTTCGTGGGCCTTTTGCTGGTGGTCATGGCCAACAAGATCGAGGAGTTCATCACCGGCATGGACGGCCTTTTCGGCAACCTCTTGCGCGGCATGAGCACCTTGTTCCAATAAAAATGCTCCATCCATACCTGTGGCCGCATGCCGGGCGTGGGCGTCATCAGAGGCGGGCGTCTCCAGGCCGTAGGCCGCCATCACTGGACCGGCACAGGCTGCCGGCAGAGCTGGCTTTTTTCTCCGTGAAAGCGGTGGGTAAAATCATACCCGATGCCCGGGTTTGCAGGCGACTTTCTCCCGGAATTTTTTAAGAAAATGTGCATTGTTCCATTTTGAGATTCTTAAAAAATATTCTGCAGCCTCTCTTCCATAATATTTGCGGAAGAAATCATAATAAATTTGAATCTGTCTCTTATCGACGATGTAGTCCCAAGGAAAAGAAAGGGCTGAAAAAATATTTATAATATATTTATATGTATCTTGAGATATTTGAAATGCGGCTATATTTGCATCACTCTGGGTATTCTGGGGCGGGATGATTTTATGACCCACAGCAGCATCAAAAAGAACACGCGTTGCAAAGGCATTTTCTACTTGGTAATATAATGACGTATCATGCATCGCAATAATGCCGCCTTCGCGCATAAATGGGAGCACGACCAGATAATCCAAACATTCTCCCGGGAGTTTGTGGACGGTATCGAGAAAGCAAAAATCAAATTCTACATCCAGGTCTTCAATGATTTCGGGAAGAAATTTTCCCGTATACAAATGCCAGTTCTTCTTGTCCGGGTAAAGCTTCTTCGCGGCCCAGCCTGTGGCAAATTTTGCATTGATGGTCCACTGCTCTCTCAAGTCGACTGATACCAGTTCGCTATCCAAGTGCAATTTGTCGAGAATATGCAAAAAAAGCGCTGAGGAACCGCCGGCAGATACGCCCACCTCAAGGAGCGTTTTTGGGTGGTACCGTCTGATGAGCCCCGCGAGAAACGTACAATTCTTCGCGGAGAGCTCTATGGCCGCCTCGCTAGCCGGAAAGGTCTCCATAATCGAGGAATCATAAATATCAGGATCGATGATTTTAAGCGTCATGGGAAAATGCTGGTTCATCGCTGCTCCTTCAGGAGAATTGCATGGCCGTCCGCTGTAGGGTATGGGCCGCATGTCGGGAGCCGGAATCGTGAGGGCAGGCCTTCGCCACGTCCCCTTGTTCCCGGCGGGGGGAGGACGCCCGTCCCCGGGCTCATGCAAAAGAGGGACGCCCCCGGTTCAGGTATCTCAAAGCCCCCCTAAAGGCAAATCGGCTGCGCCGGGCTCGGTGCCTGCCAGAAAGCCTTTGAAACTTCGGCGTAAACACCGTATTCTCCTCCCCGGAGGCCTGCCATGAGACGTAAACTTTTCCTCATCGTCATGAGCATCATCGCCCTGCTCGTCATCTTCCTCTGTTTCCGCATGGACGCGCTCTTTGTGGACGGCGCGCTCGAGGTCTTTCTGGTGGGCGTGGGCGTGGGCCTGGTGCTCGGCATCATCCTCACCGTCTGGATCGCCCGCAAGGTGGATGAGCCCGAGGACACGCCGAAAGCCAGGGCCTGAAGCGGCCCGGCGGCTTTGGCGGGTGCGCGGGCTGTCGCCCGCCGCCCCGTGGCCCCGCTTCCGGCAAGGATAGCCCGATGCCAGCAGAAGTCAGCGTGCGCAAGCCCGGCCCGGCCTGGGCCGAGGGACTCAGGCGCGCGCTCCCTATCACCCTCGGCTATGTGCCCGTGGGCTTCGCGTTTGGCGTGCTTGCCGTGAAAAACGGCATCCCCGCAGGGCTGGCCGTGGCCATGGCCGTGCTCATGTTTTCCGGCTCAGGGCAATTCGTGTTCGCGAGCCTGTGGGGCGGGGGCGCGGGCATCCTCTCCACAGCCGCGGCCGTGGGCATCGTCAATTTGCGTTACCTGCTCATGTCCGCCGCGGAATCCCCGTGGCTTTCGCGCCTCTCGCGCACCAAGCGCTTCCTCTTGGGGCTCGGCCTCACGGACGAGACCTTCGCCGTGCACATCACGGCCCTGCAGGAGGGCTGGCCGCTCAATGCCGCCACCATGTACATCTGCAATTCCACCACCCATCTCTCCTGGGTAGCGGGCTGCACCATCGGCGCTTTTTGCGGCAACCTCGTCAACGACGTGCGCCCGCTGGGGCTGGACTACGCCATTACCGCCATGTTCCTCGCCCTGCTCGTGCCCCAGTGCTCCAGCCGCCTGCATGTGCTGGTGGCCGTGTTCACGGGCGCGCTCTCCGTGGCGCTCAAGGCGAATGGCATGAGCCAGTGGAACGTGGCCGTGGCGACCGTGCTGGGCGCGACCCTTGGCCTGGTGCTCTCCCTGCGCAAGGAGCGCCCCGCGGAGGGAGACGCGGCATGAGCGACTGGCTTGCCTGGGCCGGGGAACACGAGGCGCTGCTCCTCTGCGTGGGCGCGGCCACCCTTGTGACGGTGCTCCCCAAGGTGTTGCCCGTGACCTTCCTGCGCGGGGATTCGCTGCCGCCGCTCCTGCGCCGCTGGCTGGACTTTGTGCCCGTGGCCGTCATGGCGGCGCTGGTCTGCCCGGACATCTTCATCTATGACGGCCGTTTCGACCTCTCCACGAGCAATCTCTTCCTGATGGTTTCCCTCCCCACCTTTTTCGTGGCCTGGAAGACGAAAAACTACTTCGTCACCATCGCCGTGGGCATCGGCCTCGTCATCCTGGCCCGCTGGGCCGCCTGGGCGGTATGACGGCGCGCCCCTGCGCCGCCGCGCCAAGGCACAGCGGCCGCCTGCTCGTGCGCCTGGCTCCGGCGGATGTGGCGCTCTTCCGCTTTCTCCTCGAAGCCTACGAAAACCTTGCCTTCTTCACTACGCTGGAGCGGCGCACGGCCCTGCTCAAGGTGATGTATTCCCCGCAGCAGGAGAGCGCCGTGCGCGCGGCACTCACCGAAATTAGCGAGAGCGTGCCGCTGACGGTGGAGGAGTGGCCCTTTGCGGTGCCGGATCAAAGCCCCGCATAAAAATTTGCTTCCAAGGAGCGGTCTTGCCCAAAAGCGCCCGGCAAAAATTTCTGTCAACAAATAGAGTTTATTTTCTTATCCAATTGATTTCAAAGAAGTAATTTTCATCACTCTTAAGGCATACCCTTTGCTTGGCTTTGACCTGCCAGCAAAATCTTCAGGCTTGCGAGATATGTCATGCAGATTTCCAGCGGGTATTCACTTTCGGGCATTGCCACTGCATATTCTTCCCCCTCACGGAATCAGCGCTCCGTGCCGAGTCCGGCCCGCAGCTTTGATACTGTCTCCATTTCCGAGGAGGCGAAAGTGGCCTATAAAAATGCACGTTCGCAAACTGGCGGCATGGATAGTGCCCAACTTGAGGCAAAGCTGACGACTTTTTTCAATATGTACCACGTCGGGCCGGACTTCCCGGTGAATAAAAATATCAGCTTCGACCATGATTTTTCCGGCGAACTGCTGCCGGAAAACAAGGTATTAAAAGAAAATATCGAACATCAGATCGACAAGATACTGGCAAATCACACTATTGACGACGGCCCTGTGCCGCAGGAGCTCCTTGACCAATGGATGCCCCTTGCCCATAAATTGGATGCCATTGCCGCACTGGGGAAGTCAATGGTCCTCGATGAAACGACGCTCGCCACTGCATCCGGGTACTTACAAAAGTTGGATGCTGCATGGAGTGAAATGGTCCAAGACGACGATTCCCTGTCCGGGCAATTTCACTCGGCTACCCATGCCTGGAAAAAACAGCCGTTGAGCGAGGAGGAACTGCGGGAAAAAATCGAGAAAAAGAAAGAGGAACTCAATGCGGGGTAAAATTCCTGCTTGGGTACATACCCCCATTTGACCTATCGGGCTCAAATTTCCCCGGCAAAAGCTGACGCTGCCGTCGTATCCCAGCGAGCAAGGGTGGAGAAAATTCCACTTCCTTTTGACACGGATTTTGCGCCTACCGCGCGCCAGCCGCGTTTATGAAATCCCGCAGGGTTTTCTCGGCCGCGCACCTACCCCAACTCGTCGAAGCCATAAAGAGCGCCGCGGTTCACGCAATCGCCGTCTGCGCTCCCCCCTCCTCGTGGCCGCGCACGGGCCCGGAAAAGACGGGCTTGACCGCCAGAAGCTTATCCTTGCGGCCAAAGATGTAGACCACGTCGTCCACCTCGAAGCGGAAATGCGGCCCCGGCGCGGCCTCAACCTCTTCATGGCGCAGGATGGCCACCACCGTGACCCCGTAGTTGGGCCTGAGCCCGCAATCCTTCAGCTCCTGACCGCAGAGGGGGGACNGCCGGGCCCCACGCGCATGGCCTGCACNCCCATGTCCGGNAGGCGCCCCGCCACGTCGGNGAGCGAGNCCACGNTGTTGCTCATGCGCCGNATCATGCGGTANTTGGCCTCGCGCAGGTGCGCGGCGAAGGCGTCGATNTCCTGCCGGGGCACGAGNTACTGGGCGAGCACNTGGCTGAANACCTCGATGGAGGTCTCGAANTCCTCGGCGATGACNTCNTTGGCNCCCAGGCTGTGNAGNGGCGCCACNTCGGTGACGAAGCGGGTGCGCGCCACGATGTAGAGGTTGGGATTCATCTTGCGCGCCTCGATGGTGATGGCGCGCACGGCCGCCGGGTCCGAGATGATGATGGCGAGCACGCGCGCTTTTTCCACGCCCAGGTGCTCCAGCACCACGGGCTGGGTGGCGTCGCCCTGGGCAATGGGCTCCTTGNCGCGGTAGCGGCGCACGGTCTCGGGATTCATTTCAAGGATGGTGTANGGGATNCCNGACTCGTGCGCCACATGGGCGAGGTGCTTGCCGCTGATGCCGAAGCCCACGATGATNAGGTGGTCCTCCAGCTCGCCGNCCTTTTCNCCGTCCGCTTCAGNCACGGNGGGCAGGTTCCGGCCCCNGAGNCGCGCCACGGCATCNGCCACNGNGGGCGCCACGGCGATGAGCCCGGGCGTGAGCATCATGGTGAGCACGCTCACGGCGAGGAAATTCTGGTAGGCGNNCATNTCGAANAGNCCGGCCGCCAGCCCCTGCGCNGCNAGCACAAAGGAGAANTCGCCCACCTGCGCGAGGGAAAGGCCGGTGATNATGGCCGCNCGCAGCGGATANCCCTGCACNAGCACCGCGGGCAGGGTGAGCACGCACTTGATGAGCACNAAGAGCAGCGCGCCCACGATGATGGTGACGAAATGCCCGGCAAAATAGCCCACGTTGAGCATCATGCCCACGGAGATGAAGAANAGGCTCATGAAGACATCGCGGTAGGGCAGGATGCCGGCGATNACGCTCATGCTGTACTGGGAGCGCGCGAGCANNAGCCCGGCAAGGAAGGCGCCCAGCGAGAGNGAGAGCCCGAGATAGCTCGTGAGCAGGGCCATGCCNAGGCAGANGCCNAGNGTGGTGAGCAGNANTATCTCNCGGGTGCGCGTGCGCATCACCGCNTCCATGAGGCGGTTGAGGCCGAAATGCGCCACCANGAGCACCCCGCCGAGAATGAGCGCCACCTTGAGGACGGAAAGNGCCGCNTCCTTGAGNGAAAGGTCGAGCGTCCCCGCCAGCANCGGCACGCAGAGCAGCATGGGCGCGACCATGATGTCCTGNAANACGAGGATGGCNAGCGAGAGCCTGCCCGTGGGNGTGCTGCTGGTGCCGCGCTCCTGCAGGATGCGGAGCACGATGGCCGAGGAGGAGAGCGCCACGAGGCAGCCCCAGAACACGCCNGTCTGCCAGTTGGTGCCGTAGGCGAGGGCCAGNCCGGCCACGGCGGCGATGGTGAGCCCTATCTGGAGGCTGCCGCCGAGAAAGACCGGGCGCTTNAGGCGGCTCAAGGCGTCGCCGGAAAGCTCCATGCCGATGGTGAAGAGCAGCATGGCGACGCCCACTTCCGCCACCTGGTCGATGGCCTCATGGTCGGTGACGAAGCCGAAGGCGGTGGGCCCGCAGAGCACGCCCGTGATGAGGAAGCCCACCGTGGCCGGAAGGCGCAGCCGGTTGCAGANNAGGGTGACGCCGATGGAAAGCAGGAAGATGATGACGATTTCGGAAAGAAAGGNAACTTCCATGCGCGCACTCCTCNCNCGTTANCCTAGCATCNCGCNGCCCNGGCCNGCAAGGGNNNGCNGCCCTTTACTTTCCGCGGNAGNGGCGCATAATCGNGGCGCAACAGGCCGCNGCCGNCCGGGCNGCNGCCGTCCACCAAAGGAGCCNGTCATGGANGTGNTTGAAGCCCTCTTNACCCGCCGCAGCATCCGCAAATATACCGNCGNGNCCGTGAGCGACGCNGACGTGGAAACCNTGCTCAAGGCCGCCATGCTGGCCCCCAGCGCCAAGAACGAGCGGCCCTGGGCCTTTGTGGTGGTGCGNGANGCGGAGACNNGCGCGGCCGAGCTTTCCGANGCCACGCCCTATGTGAAGATGGCCGCNCANGCGCCCGTGGTCATCGTGGTCTGCGGCGACCTCAACGAGGACAAGGCGGGGGGCCGCATGGTGCAGGANTGCGCNGCCGCCATCGAGAACNTGCTCATCGCNGCGCGCGGCCTCGAGATAGGCACGGTNTGGTGCGCCCTGCACCCCGATGCCGGGCGCGAGGCCAANGTGCGCCGCATCCTCGGNATCCCNGAGCATGTGGTCCCGGTGGGCCTTGTGTGCGCGGGGCACCCGGNCCAGCCCTTNGCCGAGGCGGACCGCTTCATGCCCGNGCGCATCCACCGCGAGCGCTGGTAGGGCGCGGGCNCTGGCANGNCGCCCNCAGAACNGGCCCGCCGGTCAGGGCCGGGTNAGGNCGGCGAACACCGCGCCGCAGGCCCGGGCCGCGTCTTCGGGCGCGAGCTCGAGCTGCACGCCGCGCANGCCCGCGCTCAGGAAGATGCGCTCCCACAAGAGCGCGCTTTCATCNATAAACACGGGATAGGCNTTCTTCGCGCCCAGCGGGGAGCAGCCGCCGCGCACATAGCCCGTGAGCGGNCGCACCTCGGCNAGNGGCACGAGGGCGGCATGGCGNCCNCCGCAGGCCTGCGCCAGCGCCTTGGGCGAGAGCTCGGCCACGGCCGGGANGCAGGCCATGACNACGCCCGGGCCGTCCGCGCGCGCCACAAGNGTCTTGAACNCCCGCGCCGGGTCCACGCCNAGNCGCGCGGCCACCGTGGCGGCGGAAAGNTCGCTCTCGTCCACCTCCACGCGGTGCAATGTGTAGGNAATGCCCAGCCTGTCCANGAGGCGGGCGGCATTGGTCTTGGCAACCTTGGCAGCGGCCATGCGGCTCANGGCTCCTGCGCGAGGATGAGCTCCACCTCGTCCACGCTCAGGCCCGCGTTGCGCGCGATCTGGCGGCTGGAGAGGCCCTTGCGGCGGCCGTTGAGGATGATCTCGCGCAAAAATTGCGGCGAGCGCGAAATGCCCTCGGCCTGCTCCAGCAGGCGCTTGAGCTCGGTCACGCGGTCGGAGAGCTTTTCGTCCAGCTCCCGCAATTCTGCCTGGCGCTGGGCGAAGGTGGCGACGATTTCCCGCTCGAGGCGGGCGTTCATCTCGATGCGCGCGAGCAGGCTCTGCTGGTTGTCCTGCAGGGAGTTGAGCAGGCCCTCGGAGCGGCGCAGCCGGAGATAAAAGACCACGGCCCCGCCGAGCACGAAGAGTTCCAGCAGGGTGCAGGCCCCGATAAAGATGAGGAAAACGAGGTCATTGGGCATGGAAGCCATCCCCTGTTCCGTGGCCGCGCACGAAAACCCTAAACCTTGACATTGAGCAGATTGCCCACCAGCGGCGACGCCGAGGGCCGGGCCTCCACTTCCTCTCCCTGCGCGGGCGACATGCGCCTGCCGCGCCAGCGGCGGCTGCCGAACCAGGAGGAACCGTGATGCCCGTCGGGCTGGATGTCCGGCCCGTCGGTCTTTTCGCTCTTTTCGACCTGCTGGCGCTCCATGCGCGCCTGCTCGGCGGCGAGCACCCGCGACATGGCCACGGCCGCCTGGGGCGCCACGGCCGCGGCGCTGGCCACGGAGGTGGAGAGCCCGCTCTGGGCGTAGAGCACGGCCATGGTGGTGTCGATGCTCATGGGGGCCCTCCGCGCGACGGCGGCGTGTTGGGACAGAGCCTTGCCTTTGCGTTGGTGACGCTCTGCTGCGTGGCTTGCAGTTTCCCTAATGCCGAAATTATCCGTCAAAAACAGCCTTTTAGGTTCCGGCTGCGTCAGAGAAAAATTTTCTGGGTCGAGTACCTGAGTACACTCCCTGCGAAAATTTTTATCTTCCTTGCCGGAACCTAAAAATCTTATTTTTTAGGATTCTTCCGGCACCAGCACCCGTCTTTCGCTCCGCTCAAGACGGAATTAAGGAAGGGTGGTAAAGCAACTGGGCTACCGGGCCCTACTGGTTCAGGTAGCTCTCGAAGAGGATGTCCTCGATCTTGCCCTGCGCCATATAGTCGTTGAGCACGCCCAGAAGGTCGGACTTGATCTGCTGGCCGTTGCGCGCGTCCCTGAGGAAGGCGTCGTCCTTGCTGCGCAGGTAGAAATAGATGGCGTCGCGCAGGGAGAGCATCCGCTGGTCGATTTCGCGGCTCAAGGCCGGGTCCTTGATGATGGCGGAAAACTTGCAGACAAGGAAGCGCGTACCGCCCTCTCCCTCCTGCGTGGGAACAACGAAAGGCGCGAATTCCTTGACGATGTCGGGATTGGACTGCGCGGCCGGGGCCGAAGGCACCACCACCACGTCCGGCTTGGGCGGCTCGGGCGGCGGCGGGGGAGGCGTGCGGAACATGAACCACCACACGGCCGCGGCTGCCACGAGCAGGATGACGCCGCCCGCAGCGGCGAGGATGAGGAGCTTCTTCCTGCCCTTCCCCTTGCCGGCGTCGGCTGCTCCGTCCACTGGCTCGGCCGGGGCGGTCTCGCCGCGGGGCGCGGGCGCGGTTTCGGGCTTTTCCTCCTGAAGGAAGGGCGCGTCGTCAAGGTCCAGCTCCACCTTGTTGAGCTGGCCTCCCGAGGCCCCCACCTCCACGTCGAGCGGGGCCGCCTGTTTCACCTTGGTCTCTGCCACCACGTCACCCCGGGGGCGGGCGCGTCATGCTGCCCCCCCCTGCTCCGGCCCTAGGGGAAGATCTTGTCGATCTTCTGCTTGAGCGTGTCCGCCGTGAACGGCTTGACGATATAGTTGGAGACCTTCGCCTGCGCCGCCTCGATGATGTTTTCCTGCTGGGCCTCGGCCGTGACCATGAGGAAGGGCGTGTCCGCAAACTGCTCGCTCGCGCGCACCTTGCGCAGAAGCTCGATGCCCGTCATCTTGGGCATGTTCCAGTCGGAGACGATGAAATCGATCTTTTCGCGGTTGAGGGTCTCCCAGGCGGTGGTGCCGTCATCGGCCTCCACCACGTTGTTGAAGCCGAGCTGGCGCAGGATGTTNCGCACGATGCGGCGCATGGTGGAAAAATCGTCCACGATGAGGACGCGCATATTGGGATTGTAGGGCATGGCTCTTCCCCCGCGGTTCAGAGGTCTTCGGATTCGCCGTAGCGGCTGACGAACTCCCGCCGCAGGCGNTTCAGGGCCTGCGTGTGGAGCTGCGAGACGCGGCCNTCGGTGATGCCCATCACCTCGGCGGTCTCCCGCATGTTCAGNTCATCCGTATAGTAGAGCGACAGTACCAACTTTTCCCTTGGCGTCAAGCGCTCGATGAGCGGGGCCACGCGCTCGGCGAGCTCGCGCATGGCGGTGTCGCTGTAGGGCTCGCCGCCGTTTTCCACGGNGTCNCCCGAGACGCTGTCCTGAATGGCGTCCAGCGANAGCCAGAGCTGGTTCTGCAGNGCCTCGAGNCCCTGGCGCACCTCCCGNAGNTCNAGNCCGGTGATGCGCTGNAGCTCCTCCTCGGTGGCCTGGCGGCCGTGCTCGTGCTCCACNNTGCGCATGGCCTCGTCGAGCACGCGCACNCGCTGGCGCAGCGAGCGCGGGAACCAGTCGAGCCTTCTCAGCTCGTCCAGCATGGCNCCGCGGATGCGGTTTTCCGCATAGGTCTCGAAGCGGATGCCGAGCTGGGGCCGGAACTTGCCGAGCGCCTCCATGAGGCCNAGCGTGCCCGAGCTGATGAGCTCGCCNAGCTCNACGCTCTTGGGCAGCTTGGCCTTGAGCCTGAGCGCAAGGAAGCGGATCTTGGGCGCATAGTGNCGCACGATCTGTTCCTGCTCATGGGGCGAAAAGTCCCCCCATTCCGTCGCGCCCGTTTCCAGCGATTCCCAGGGCTGGACAACTTCGGCGTGCGCAGTGCCGCTTTTCATCGCATCCTTCCCGCGTTGTGCCTCTTCGTCTCCCGGCGGGTGCCACCCGCCTTTGAGGTTGCCGCCCCCCTTCTGCCCGCCCGGCAGGGGNNCGGCGGAATNATCNNGCGTCCGGCCNTAGCCGAACAGGAGTTTTTTCCAGAAAAACTTGATGTTNCCGTCGGTCTGGCGCGGCGGCTCCCAGCNGGCCACCGTCTNNGCCAGGCGCTCCACGGCCTGCGCCGCCGGACGCTGCGCCAGCTCGCCCACGCAGAGGGGCNTNTGNCGCGACCACGGCCTCGCGCACCGCCGTNTCNCGNGGGATGATGCCCGCNAGGTCCAGCGAGACGCCGCCGAGGAANTGGTCGCAGGCCTGGTAGAGCCGGGAGAAGATTTCCTTGGCGCTCCTGGTGTCCTGCGCCATGTTGACGCAGACCTTGAAATGCTCCACCCCGTGCGTCTGCTTGAGCACCTTGATGAGCGCATAGGCATCGGTGAGCGACGTGGGCTCCGGCGTGAGCACCACAAGGCGCTCCTGCGCGGCGAGGTTGAAATAGAGCACATTGTCGCTGATGCCAGCCCCGGTATCCACGAGCAGGCAGTCCACCTCGTCCTCCAGCTCGCCCACGCTTTCCAGAAGCTCCAGCTTCTGGCCCGTGGAAAGGGCCAGCATCTCGCCCACGCCCGAGGAGGCGGGCAGGATGCTGAAGCCGTAGGGCGTTTCAAAGAGCACGTCGCGTAAGGAAGCGCCCTCGTGGAAAAGGTGGAAGAGATTTTTCTGCGGCGTGAGCCCGAGGACCACGTCCACATTGGCGAGCCCCAGGTCCGCATCCACGAGGACCACGCGCTTGCCCATGCGGGCGAGGCAGCAGGCCAGGTTGACCGAAAGGTTCGTCTTGCCGACGCCGCCCTTGCCGGAAGTGACGGACATGACCAGGGGTAGCGTGTCGCTCATCTGTGTGCTCCGCGTGATCGCGTTGTGAACGTGCCTAGGCAGTGCGCCCCGCGAGCCTGCCGGGGCTGCGCCCGGCGGCCGGGGCCGCCTTTTCCCGCCGGGGGGTAGGGGCCGCCTGGCCGGGAATCTGCCGCTTGAATACCAGCCGCCAGATGAGCGGCTCCGTGGCCGGGGAAAGGCTCTCCTTGAGCTCCGCGCCGTAGGACAGCGCGGAGACGGGGAGCTTGGCCCCGGCGCCCACATTGACGATGGTCCCGAAGCTCACGGCTTCGTCCAGCTTGGCCCAGACGAGGCTCGCCGGGCCCTCGGCGTGGTAACGCCCGAGAAATTCCTTGGTCTGGATGGCGTCGCAGAAGGGCGCCATCACCAGATGGCTCGCCGCCTCGTCCGCGGCCACGGCGTCGAGGCCCATGGCCGCCCGCCATTCGGCGAGCGTTTCGCCCGCGGTCATGCCCGGCACGTCGATGAACACGGCATCGGCCCCGGACGTTTGCGTGAGCGCGCGGGCCATGCTTTCGCGGTCCGGCGCCTCCAGGTAGGCGAAGCCGGAAAGCTCGGCCCAGTGCCGGAGCACCAGGCGCCCGTTGCCGCGCAGGCAGTCGGCATTGATGAAGGCCACAGTGAGGCCCGCGTCATGCGCCCGAAGCTGGAGCGCGAAGCGGAGCGCCGTGGTGGTCTTGCCCGCGCCGAAGGGGCCTGTGAGCAGGTGCAGCCGCTGCGGCCATTCCGCCGCGCCCCACGGGCGCACGGGCACCATGCCGGCGAGGCATTCCAGCACCGAGGCCCCGGGGTCCGCCAGCAGGCGGTTGTAGAGGCCCACGGCCACGGAATCGGCCACGCCCTCGCGCTGGAGATATTCCAGGGCCACGCGCTGGCGCGGGGTAAGCCGCTCGAGCTGGATGGCCGGCTTCATCAGGGCGTAGAGCTGATCCTTGATCTGCATCCACTCCTTGTGCCATTCGCTCCAGCCGCTGGGCGGCGTTTCGCCCCCTGTCGCCGCGGGGGCCGCGCCCGGCCCCGGACGCTCCAGCCCGGCGGTGATTTCATGGCAGACCACGCCATTCTTCCGGTAGGTGCGGTTGCCGAGGATAACGGCATCCGGCCCCATTTCGGCCTTGACCCGCGCAAGCACTTCCTGGGATGTCGCGCCGGTGAATGTTTTTACCTGCATGGTCCGCTTCCTTTGCCGCGCGGAAAGCCGCGCCCCGTGTGACGGCTGCCGGGCTGACAGCCGCACGCTTAAAATATGCAAAAAAAGCGCCAGTGTAAAACGGGATTTTCGCCGGGCCTNNCCCCCTGGGGTCTGGCGCTTTTCTGACGCGGATTCCGCCGCGCCCGCCCCGCCCCTTCTCCGCGTTCCAAACTCCGGGATGTCAAAAACCCGCCAGCCGGGATGCGGCTGGCGGGTTTCGGGAGCGTCAGTTTTTCAGGATTGGGGCTTCTGCCTACTCGGCGCCCACCGTGCCCACGGACTGGAGCCGGATGTCCGCCGGAATCTCGGCCTGGGAGATGACCGGCACCGTGGGCATGAAGCGCGTGATGAGCTGCGCGAGGTGCGGCCGGACCATGGGGCTCGCCAGGATGACGGGCTGGCCGTCGGTGTTGACCGCGTTCTCCACGGCCGCGCCGATGTTCTGCATGAGGCGCTGGGCCGCCGCCGGGTTGAGCGACAGGAAGGTGGCGCCGTTGTCGGTCTGGCGGATGCCCTCCTGCACCATGCGCTCGGCATTGCCGTTGAGGGTGAGCACCGGCAGCACGCCCTGGCTGTCGAGGTAGGGGCGCACGATGGAGCGGGAGAGCTTTTCGCGCACATACTCGGCCAGCATTTCGGGGTTCTTCACGCCGCCGCCGAAGTCGCCCAGGGTCTCCACGATGGTGAGCATGTCGCGGATGCTCACGTTTTCCCGCACGAGGAGCTGCAGCACCTTCTGCACGCCGCCCAGGCTGATGGTGCCGGGCACGAGGTCCTCCACGGCCTTGGGCGAGTGCTTGGCCACCGTGTCGAGCAGCCCCTGCACGGCCTGCCGGTCGAGGAAGTCGGCGAGGTGGCGCTTGAACACTTCGGTGAGGTGCGTGGCGATGACCGTCGCCGGGTCCACCACGGTGTAGCCCGCGAGCATGGCCTCTTCGCGCTGGCTTTCCGGAATCCAGATGGCGGGCAGGTTGAAGGCCGGCTCGCGCGTCTCGATGCCGCTGATGTGGGTGGTCACGTTGCCCGGGTCCATGGCGAGGAAGTGGTCCACAAGGATCTCCGCCGAAGCCACCTGGTTGCCCTTGATGAGCAGGGAATACTGGCCGGGCTTGAGCTGGAGGTTGTCGCGCAGGTGNAGCGAGGGGATGACCACGCCCATGTCNAGGGCGAACTGCCGCCGGATGGAGCGGATGCGCGAGAGGATGTTGCCGCTCTGCTCCTCGTCCACCAGGGGGATGAGGCCGTAGCCCACTTCGAGCTCCAGGGTGTCGAGNGGNAGNAGCGCCTGCACTTCCTCGGGGGTGTCGGCANTGGCCGGGGCCGCGCCGCCGCTCTTGCCCTTGGCCTTGGCGTTCTTCTTGTTGCCNTCNGCGCCTTCNTCGCTCTCGTCCTTGNCGGNNACGCGGGACACGAGGAAGAGCAGNACCGCNAGCACGAGGAAGGGGATGGCCGGNAGNCCGGGCACCAGGGCGAANACCACGAGNACGCCGGAGACCATCTTGAGCGCCTGGCTGTTGAAGGTGAGCTGCGCGAGGAACTCTTCGCCCATCTTGGCTTCGGAAGCCGCGCGGGAAACGAGCAGGCCGGTGGCCGTGGACACGATGATCGACGGGATGGTGGACACCAGGCCGTCGCCGATGGTCAGGAGCGAATAGGTGGTGAGCGCGGCGCTCCAGTCCATGTCTTTCTGGACCACGCCGATGATGATGCCGCCCACGATGTTGACCATGGTGATCATCATGCCCGCGTTCACGTCGCCGGAAACAAACTTACAGGCACCGTCCATGGCGCCGTAGAAGTCCGCCTCCTTGCGCAGGGCATGGCGGCGGTCATTGGCTTCTTCCTCGTCGATAAGGCCGGCGTTGAGGTCGGCCTCGATGGCCATCTGCTTGCCGGGCATGGCGTCCAGGGTGAAGCGCGCCGCCACTTCGGCGATGCGCGTGGTGCCCGCGGTGATGACCGACTTGTTGAGGATGAACATGATCATGAAGATGACGCCGCCCACAACGTAGCTGCCGCCCACGACGAATTCGCCGAAAGAGCGGATGACGCTGCCCGCGGCCTCGACGCCCGCATCACCGTTGAGCAGGATGAGGCGCGTGGAGGCCACGTTGAGCGCCAGCCTGAGCAGGGTGGTGATGAGCAGCAGCGAGGGGAAGATGGTGAACTCGAGCGGCGAGTTCATGAACATGGTCGTCACGAGGACGAGCAGGGAAATGGATATGCTCACGCAGAGCATGATATCCATGAAAAATGTCGGCAGCGGCACGAGCATGACGAAGAGGATGACCACCACGCCCGCCGCCAGGGCGAGCTCGCCATGCTTGGAAAAGCGGCTGTAATCAAATTGAGGAAGTGCGGTCGTTGCCATTGTTTTGACGCTCCCATCCGGATTTCCGGCTCGATCCCCCTTTTCCCTGCCTTCCCGCTACGCGGCCGCTCTGGGCTTGAGTTTCCAGATACTGGCGAGCAGGGTGGCCACGGCCTTGTACAGCTCTTCGGGGATCATGTCACCGATTTCCACTGCTTTATACAAAGCTCGTGCCAAAGGTACATTTTCGCGGATGGGCACGTTGTGCTCACGGGCCACGGCCTTGATTTTCTCGGCGAGGTGGTCCGCGCCCTTGGCGAGGACGACGGGCGCCGGGAACTCGTCGGCATTGTAACGCAGGGCCACAGCAATGTGGGTCGGGTTGGTGACGACCACGTCGGCCTTGGGCACGTCCTGGAGCATGCGCTTCATCACCATCTGCATCATCTTCTGGCGCTGCTTGTTCTTGATGACCGGGTCGCCGTCGGCCTGCTTGCGCTCGTCCTTGACCTCGTCCTTGGTCATCTTCATGCCTTCCTTGTAGGCGAAGCGCGTCTGCCAGACGTCGAAGGCCGTAATGGCAAGCACGGGCAGGATGGCGTAGCAGGCGAGCTTGAAGGCCATCTCGAGCATATAGGACGCCACGCCTTCGGTGGTGGCGTAGTACATGGGCAGGAAGTTTTCATGCTCCTGCCAGATGATCCAGCCGGGGATGATGCAGAGGATGATGGCGAAAAGCAGGCTCTTGATGGTGCGCAGCGCCGTCTGCGGCGAGAGCATCATCTGCTTGATGCCCTTGAGGATGTTGAAGCGCTGCCACTTGAACTTGAAGACCTTGGTGGTCCAGAGCTTGCCCACCTGGAGGCGCTGGGCGAGAAAGCCTAGAAAGGCCAGGAAAAGCAGGATGGGCATGATGATCTTGCAGAGCTCGATCATCAGCTCCTGTGTCAAAACATAGACGTTCTGGGGATTGGGGTCGAATTCCCAGGAATGGACGAGAAAACGGCGAAACACGTTCTTGATGGCCTCGCTCATGGGGCCGATCCAGACCGAGAGCGCCATCATGCCGCCCACAAGGCTCACGGCCTTGCCGAGCTCCGCAGACTTGGGGACATTGCCCTCTTCGCGCTGCTTTTTTACGCGCTTTGGCGTCGCTTCTTCTGTTCTGCTTGGGTCTTTCTGGGCTCCGAACATCCGCTCCCCCTTTCATGGCCGCGCGCTCGCCGGTGGCGCCCCGCGGCCGGGTGTCGTGAGGGGGATAGCAAGAAGAATGCCAGCAAGACGGAGGAAGCGGGCGCGTGGGCGGGTATGGGAGGCGGGCGCCGATTCTTGAAAACCCTTCACGCCAGGGCTGAAACCCTACCACTCTCCGTCTGGAGCGAAGCGGAAGACGGGTGCTGGTGCCGGAAGAATCCTAAAAAATAAGATTTTTTGCTGCTGGCAAGGAAGATAAAAATTTCCGAAGGGAGTGTACTTAAGTACTCGACCGAGGAAATTTTTCTCTGACGCAGCCAGAAGCAAAAAGGCTGTTTTTGACGGATAATTTCGGCATTGCGAATCAGGAGCAGCGCGCTGCTCCGCAACATCAATCCGCATCCACCCCGCCCCGCTACGCCAGGTCCGGGTCCATGGGGATGCGCTCCCAGAAGATGCGGCCCTTTTTGCGGAACTTGCGCAAAAGCACATAAACGCTGCCTGGCCCGCCGTCATGCGGGCGCGCCGTGCAAAAGGCGAGCACCACGCGCTTGAAGGGTTCCTGCGTGAGCCAGAGCTGGAGCTTCTCGCGCAGGACCGGCTGCCCCAGTGGCGAATTGAGCCCGCGCCCGGGCACGACGAGCACCACGCGCAGGCTCTTGTACCATGCGCCGCGCATGAAGTCCCTGAGGGCCTCGAATGCCTGGGCGGAATTGAGCCCGTGCAGGTCGAGATGCGCCTCGGGGCTGAGGCCGCCGGCGCGCAGGCGCCCCATGATGAGCGGGTCGAGGCCCACCACATGCCCCTCCAGATATTCGTCGGAGTGGGAGATGGCAAACTCCAGCGTGCCTTCCATGAGCTCGCGGAAACTAAGCTCGCTGCCGGGCGGCGGTGTTGCCGTCTCGGCGGTGGGGACGACCTCGCGCCCGCGGCCCGTGAGCGGCCGGGCGTCGCCCATGGCCTGCAAAAAGGCGGCCGCGTCCTCGTCCTGTTCCTGCTTGGCCGCAGGCTCCGCCCGCGGTTCAGCTTGCGGGGCTGGCGCGGCAGCGGCCGTGGCAGCCTCCGTCGCCCGCTTTTCGCGGGCGCGCTTTCGTTTTTTGGGGCTCGCCACCTCGCCGAGGCCGCAGGTCTCCCCCAGACGAAAGCCCCCGCTGGGGTCGTTCTCCGCGGGCTTCACCCGGCGCATGGCCGCCATGAAGAGCGCCGCGTCCTCGCTGTCGGCGTCATCCTTCGCGGCAGCCTTGGGAGCGGATTCCTTGCGCCCCTGCGGGCCCGACCGCGCCTTTGCACCTTCGCCCGCGCCTCTTTTGGCCGGAAAGCGCGCCGCATTGAGCTTGCGGAAAGGATTTTCTGCAAAATCGTCGTTGTCTGGCATCATGCCTCCCCCGAGCATGGTTTATGGCGCATAAAAAATAACAGGCCCTCAGCCGTCAAAACATATTATGTAGATAGGGTTGGAAAAAATCTGAGCGAACTTGAAGACATGAATTTTTGCGCAATACTGTTAGCGGAGGGGTAGAAGAGAATATGTACAAATTATCTTGATCATACTTCCCACCATATTTTATTACATTAAGCCCTAATATGAGCTAGTTACACTGAAAGGGCAAACAATTTCACTTGTATATTACAAAAATATTCAATATTTACATATGCTTTATGCTACAAGGGTAATTATTCAGTAAATATCCTGTCCTCTACTAACTTTACATACGAATAAAATCACAAATCTTGTATAATAAATTAATCTCTAGAAAAATTATCAGTATCATTTTTTAAAGAGAGATTTCCTGCGTTGTGTAATCACTCTTTTTGTAACGATGATCATTCTTTTTGCTAGTATATATATCGAGAGGAGTGTGGGTATTAGCAATGTAATTTGACTCATTGAAGGGTATCTTAGATATATACCATGGTTAAAAGAAATAATCAACATATGTGATGCATATAGAAATGATATAAATATAATTGCATATCGGAGGTTATTGCTTTTGCACACAATGAATCCTAAAAAAACTATAACATAAGAAAGAATAAAAAGGTAAAAATTGACATTATACCCAAAAATAAAAAGTTTATTTACTTGTAAAAAAAAATTGTCTAGCCATGTGCAAGAGATTACTGGACTTAGGTTATTTTTAAAATATGGAAAAACTAGATCAGGATAGAAATTCATGCTACTGAGAAAATTGCTTTTTACTAATTGCAAATACTTATAAAAATGTTTTCGAATAATAGGATTGCAAATATTATTCGTTTGTTCCAACATTTCAGGCAGTGACTTCCACTTAAAATATTTAAGAGCAAGTTTTTGATAAAAAACATCTGAATAAGGATGCATCACATAAACGAAGACATAAGGAAAGCTGTATTGTGCTCTTTCCTTTTGTGAGAAATATTTTTCATTCAAGCTTTGATCAAAGTCAAATTTGTTCTTTATCAATTCTGTTACAAGCGTTTTCGATGCAGCGTCACTGAATAGATTTTCATCACCCTCTTCCAACAGGTGGATAGCAAACGCTCTCTTTGCCAAGTGTTCATACTGACCACTGACGAGAACACCGCCTTTTATGCTTAACCAAATTGGCCAAAGGAGGGTTCCTACGCAAAGAAAACCTATTATAAAGAAAGAATATAAAATCTGTCTTTTCCTTTTATGAAGAGCACCACATATGACATTTATGATACACAAAATCAATGCACCCAATGATAAAAATCCAAAATCTGGCCTCAGAAGTACTGCATAGACAGAAACACTGCATAATAAAAACAATAGGATTAATCTTTTCTTAGAAAACCAAAACAAGGTTAGCGCAACAAATATAATACTTAGGGAGGTAGCCAAAGAATCAGTAAGTATCGCATTAGTAGGTCGTAGCGGGGAAAAGCAAATGCAAAAAAGGCAAACCAAAATGGATGTTGATTTAGGGACAAACCCATTGAGTGCGAGAAAAAGCAACGCAAACGAAAAGGCCAAAATGAAAGCCTGTACGTAGGCTACTCGAGTTAATGCTTCACTGACACGTGGGAAATTCTTGGATGATCTTTCTATATCGCTATTATTAATAATCCGTTGTGTAATATTATTTCTAAACACATCTCGCACTCCTAAAACATTCCAGAAAATAGACAACCCCGGTGAGCGAGAGCCATGCCATGGATTTATAATTTCCTGCTTAATATATCCATAAGTATCAGGAGCTACTTTCCATTTAGGGCCGTTACTTGTGAAAATTATAAAACAAAATATTAATAAAAAAGAGGCTAATAAAAAACGTAACATAGATTCTTTTGTAAATAATATGCTCCCCATTATATTCATTCCTTCTGCCTTTAGAAATAATTATGATGAAACCTTGCTAATAATACAATTATAAAATAGGCCACACGGAACATTTCTCAAACCATTCTCGATCAAACCTAAATTCTAATCATACTCAATTACAAAGAATTATACGGAAGTATGCGAGCTGCATCATAATACTATACTCATTGCGCGGCAGTCAGTCACGGCTGCACAGGATTTGGTGGTTGATCTGGTCTTCACCAAATATAGCAAATTTGCAGCAATAGTATTCATTTTAATGCAAAAAAAATAACTCATAGCCTCAACTCTGACTATCGCAGATAAAGATCATCCGAGCAAGCACTCATACGCAGAACAAAAACCATTATCGCAAATTCCGTTTAACAAATGCCATCAGTCTATTCCAATGAATAATATTTGGGTGATTCTGAATACACAATCATAGCTTATTCTCTTGCACAAAATATGAGGCCAATAAAGATAAATAAAATCCCCAATTTTTTGAGGTTTGAAATATCTTCATTTAAAAAGAAAACGCCGGATAAAATTATAGATATATAGAGCAGTGGGAAGTAGACAGCCGATGCCTGGGTCACCTGCAATCTGCTCAGACTCACGGCATAGCCAAGCCCTGCCACCCAACCCAGAATGAGACCCAAAAGCCAAAGGAGGGATTTTTGATTGAGCGCGAATATGTTTTTGGAAAAAAAATCCAAGCCGGAACCGCCAAGGCGCATGAGTATGGTGCTGGCAGTACCAAAAAATACGCACATAGCCAGGAGAAGCCAGGGCAAAAGCCTAGTCATTCTTGGCGTCTCCAGCGGTTGAGGATTTTTCCAGAATTTCAAGCCGGTGCGCGAGAAGTGCCATTTCTCGTGCTGCGATCATCCTTTCCCTGGAGGCGCGCGAAATTGACACTGTCAATTGGAGCAGAAGAAGGAAAAGAAAGAAGAGTGCACATGCCGCAAGCATACTGCTCGCAGTGGGGAAGCTGAATCGCTCGTGTAAAAAATCTATAAAATCATACAACAAAGGACTGAGCAACATAAACAGTCCTATCGCAAGCCACAGTAGCGCATATTTAATCAGCAACAAGTTAGTGATAATACATCTTATCACAATAACAAGAAATACTACCGCCGCACATATTACGAGGATAGAGTGAAAAAGGGTCATATTATTTCCTTTGAAGAGCGGTACAAAGAATACCAACGCTCATACGCATAATATAATAAATTGATTTGAAAATTCCCTTATGCATACTTTTATTTTCATCATTGGCATACATTCGGACAGGAATATTGGTAAGAGTACAACCATTTTGCGATGCGGCAATCAACATATCCGCATCGTAAAATTCACCGGGACATCTTTCTGAGGCGCAAAATTCTATGGCTTTATGCGAAAGCGCTCTATAACCGCTGGTGCTGTCGGTAATTGTCTGGCCAGTGATAAGCTGTGCTGAATAACTAAATAACTTATTGCCAATCTTCCGCAAAAGTGGTACTTTATATCCGCCCCCCACATCTCTCATAAACCGACTACCAATACATATATCAAAGTTATTAATCGCTTGAAGGAAGCGAGGAATATCATCCGGATCGTGCTGGCCGTCCGCATCAAGATGTATCAAAACATCATAGCCCTTGTCGCAGGCGTATTTGCAGCCTGTCTGGATGGCCCCACCATAGCCCAGATTGTAGGGATGGGTAATGACGATTGCGCCCGCTTCACGCGCTTTCTTTGCTGTGGAATCTTTTGAAGCATCATTTATGACGAGAACGTCCTTGACGTATTTTTTCGCTTTGCGGACAATTTCGCCAATTTTTGCTTCTTCCTCATAGGCTGGTATAAATACCAGCACTTGGAGAGGGTCTGGAGCGATATTCTTGTTACCATTTGCCATGAACGGCCCCGGGAAGTGTTTTTTGCCTTTCCCAACTCCCCCGCTTTGGAGTGCCGACAACAGCCACTTTTTATGTAACGATGATGCCAAAACTGGGAAGGTGAGGCAAAGGAGTCGCAGGAGCAGTGCGGCATCCTGCACCCATACTTCAGATGGCTGCTCGTGGTCTCTCCGGGAGTGCGCCCATTGCATCAAGCCCAGTGAGAGTATTAGGGCTTTTGCGGCGCGTCCGCATTGGCGGGAGCACCCGCCGGAGCGGCGGGCGCCTTCTCCTGCTGCGCGGGTGCAGGCGCATCTGGTGCCCCAGCCTTGGGGGCCACCGCTTCAGGCGCGGACGTCGCGTCCTTGTGGGCTGCCGCCGGGGCCTCGGGTTCCTCGATCTTCACGTTGAGGATGGTGGATTCGTTGCTGGGCCGGGCGCTTGTCACATAGGTGTAGCTCAGGGACGTGATGACAAAGATGATGGCCATGAGCGTCGTGAGCTTGGCGAGAATGCCCCCGGCCCCGCTGCTGCCGAAGACCGAGGTGTTACCGCCGCCGCCGAAGATGACGCCCATGCCCTCCTTGCCCGACTGGAGCAGGATGAGGATGACAAGCAGGACGCAGACAATGATGTGGAGCGTGAGAATAAGGGTCTGCACAAATTCCTCCCGGCCCACGGCATGACCGGCCAGTGCCATGACGGGCCGGGGCCATGCCGTGAGGCGCGTCTATACCGCGCTTTCGCGGGTCACGCGCCCAGAATCTGGAGAAAGCTCTTGGCTTCCAAGGAAGCGCCTCCTACCAGAAGACCATCCACATTGTCAAGGTTAATGAGCGCGCCCGCATTGTCCGGCTTGACGCTGCCCCCGTAGAGGATGGGCAGGTCCTGCGCGGCCACGCCGAGGATATTGGTGAGGATGTTGCGCGTGACGAGGTGCGCGTCCAGCACTTCCGCCGGGCCAGCCACCTTGCCCGTGCCGATGGCCCACACGGGCTCGTAGGCGATGGCGAAGGCCTGCGGGAGTTTCGCGCGCAGGGTGGCACTCATGGGCTCGAGGGCGGTCTTGAGCTGGCGCTCGAGCACATCGTGCAGGTGCCCGGCCTCGCGCTCCTCCAGCGTCTCGCCCACGCAGAGCATGACCTTGAATCCCTTTTCGAGGCCATAGGCCGTCTTGCGGGCCACGAGGGCGTCGGATTCGTCAAAAATATGACGGCGCTCGGAATGACCGGTGAGCAGCCACTGGCCTCCGGCGTCCCGCACCATGGCCGGGGAGATCTCGCCAGTGAAGGCGCCCTGCTCCTCGGGGTAGAAGTTCTGCGCGCCCACCTCGAGGTTTTTCATCCCGGCCACGGCATCGGCCACCACGGCAAGGTCGGTGAAGGGGGCGAACACCACGGCGAGGCGATCGAGGGGCGTGCCCCCCTTGAGGGCCAGGGCCAGCTCCGCGGCGGTCTGCGCCGCCTCGGGGCGGATCTTGTGCATCTTCCAGTTGGCGGCGATGATCTTCTGCATGGGGCTCTCCTTTGTGACCGGATGGTGGCGGCGCGCTCAGGTGTCGGCGCGGCCTGGTGGTTCCGCAAGGGGACGCTCAAGCACAAGGGCGTCCTCGCCCGTATCGGCATAATAACGGCGGCGGCGCCCCGCCAGGGCGAAGCCGCAGGCGCGGTACAGGGCCAGGGCCGCCCCGTTGTGCTCCCGCACTTCGAGCAAGGCCTTTTGCATACCCATTTTGCGCCCGGCTTGCAAGGCCAGCAGCAGCAGGCGGCGGCCGCAGCCCCGGCGGCGGGCGGCGGGCTCCACCGCAAGATTGAGTATTTCCAGTTCCCCGCAAGGGGCGTAGGATAAAGGCGCGGGCGCGCCCACGAGATAGAGCGAGATATAGGCCACAAGCCGCTGCGCGTTCCAGAGGCCGAAGGCCGCGAAAGCCGCCTGCCCGAAGGCCGCGCGGCACTGGTCCTCGCTCCACGGGAGGCTGAAGCAGCGCCGCTCCAGCTCCCACATGGCGCGGGCGCAGCCCGCGTCGAGGCGCCGCGCGAGAAGCCCGGCCGCCGGGGACGGCGCGCCCGTTTCCGCCGCCGATTGCGCCCCGTTTTCAGGAGAATCCATGCCGCTCCGCTCCCCTTTGCCTCTTTCAGCCGAACTGCCGCAATCCCCCGGCCCGGCGCTCCGGGAAGTGGTGGACGAGGCCGACCGCCCCCTCTGCCTGCTGGCCGAGGCGGCCATCCTGCGCCAGGGCCTGCGCCACCGGGCCGTGGCCCTCATCCTGCGGGACAATGCTGGCCGCGCGCTCCTCAGGACGGGCACGGACGGCTGGGATTTTTCCTCGCGGGCCCTCCCCCATGCGCTGGAAGCCGTGGAGGACTGCTGCCGCCGCCTGCTCGCCGCAGACTGGAAGCTCGAAAGCCTCGCCCCCCGGAGGCTCCGGCGCGTGGCGGCCTCACCGGAGACGGGCATGGCCTTCCTCAACATCTTCACGGCGCGCATCCCCACGGCCACGGCGCGGGAACTGGCGCGGCCCGGCGTGCTCGCGCCGGAAGGCATCCCCCTTGTGGATGCGGAGGAGCTGGCCGGACTTGCCGAACAGGAGCCGCCCCTGCTCTCGCCCCTCCTGCTCCGTGCCGTGCGTATGGGCTGGCTCGTGGAGGAAGAGACCTACTAAAGCGGCTTCAGCGTCGGCCCCAGCAGGTCCACCATTGCCGGATGCATGCGGCCGTTGGTGGCCAGCAGCGCCTCGCCGAAGCGGAAGGGCGCGCCGTCGAGGCCGCTCACGCAGCCACCAGCCTCCTCCACCAGGAGCCAGCCCGCGGCCAGATCCCAGGGCTTGAGCCAGTCCTCATAAAACACGTCCAGCCTGCCACAGGCCACGAAGGCCAGGTCCAGGGCGGCCGAGCCCAGGCGGCGCATCCCCTGCGTGGCCGGAAGCACCCGGCGCAGGCGCTCCAGCACGAGGTCCAGCCGCCCTTCGAGCTCATAGGGGAAGCCCGTGCAGGCGAGGGCGTCCGTGAGCGCTTCCGCGCGGGACACCGCCACAGGCTCGCCGTTGAGAAAGGCCCCGCCCCCGCGCAGGGCCGAAAAACATTCGCCCGCTGTGCCGAGCATGGGCCCGTTGACCACGCCGAGCTGCACCGCCCCGTCCGCCCACAGGGCCACCGAGGTGCTCACCTGCGAGATGCGGTGCACGAAGTTGGTGGTGCCGTCCACCGGGTCGATGATCCAGCAGGGCGGCGCGTCCGCCGCCGGGCCCTCGGGGGCGCTGCTTTCCTCCGCAAGGAAGTCCGCGCCCGGCAGGATCCGCGCAAGCCCCTCCTTGAGAAAAGCCTCCACGGCGAGGTCCGTGTCCGTCACGAGGTCGATGGCGCCCTTGTGCCTGATGCGGCTCGGCGCGGCCCAGCGCGCGCGTATCATGTCGCCGCTCTCGCGCACGAGGCGCACACATGCCTCCAGCACTGCGGCCGCGTCGCGGCCGGCGATTTCCTTCATGCCCTGTTCCCGGTTTTTCAGTTGATAAAGACGGACGCATGGCCCTTGCGGTCGGCCATGGCGCGTGCCGTGCCGCGGAGCACCGTGGTGAGGGGGTCCGCGTCCACAAAGACGCGCAGGCGCGTCTCGCGGGAGAGATACTGGTCCAGCCCCTTGAGGAGCGCCCCGCCGCCCGCCAGCAAAAGGCCGTTGCGGCTCACGTCCGCGGCGAGCTCCGGCGGGGTCATTTCCAGCGCGCGGAGCACCGTATCGCGGATGGCCTGCACGGGCTCGCTGAGCGCCTCGCGGATATGGCCCTCGCTCACCGTGACGGCGCGGGGGCGCCCCTGCACGAGGTCCTTGCCGGACACCTCGAGCACCGGGGCCTCCGCCTGCGGCCAAGCCGAGCCCAGAAAGATCTTGACGTTCTCGGCGGTGTTCTCGCCCACTTCGAGCCGGAACACCTCGCGCAGATAGCGCTGCACCGCGTGGGTCATGGCGTCCCCGGCCACGCGCACGGACTGCGCCGCGGCCACGCCCCCGAGAGAGATGACGGCCACCTCGCTCGTGCCGCCGCCGATGTCCAGCACCATGTTGCCCACGGGCTCGCGGATGGGNAGNTCCGCNCCGAGNGCCGCGGCCATGGGCTCCTCGATGAGGGCGATGTCCTCCGCCCCNGCGAGCTGCGCCGCGTCGATGACCGCGCGCTTTTCCACCTGGGTCACGCCCGAGGGCACNCAGATGACCATGGACGGCCNGACCAGNCGCCAGCCGTCGATGGCCTTGCGCACAAAATGGGCGATCATGGCGCGGGTGACGTCAAAATCGGCGATGACGCCGTTCTGCATGGGCCNNACGGCGCGGATGGCCGCNGGGGTNCNNCCCACATAGTTGCGNGCCTGCGCGCCCACGGCGAGNACNGCCCCGGTGCGCGCGTCCAGCGCCACCACCGAGGGCTCGTTGACNACCACGCCGTGCTTNNTNGTGGCCANCAGGGTGTTGGCCGTGCCGAGGTCCATGGCGATGTCGGTGGCGAAGAGCCGCAAAAGACGGCGNGGGAGCATGGTCAGCGGTCTTCGCGGGAGGACGGCGGCGCAAGGTCGGGNTCAAAGACATGCGCGCCGTCGCTCTCCACCGTGGCCTTGGGCAGGAAGGCCTTGAGCCGCGTGCGGAGATAGAGATTTTCCAGGAANAGGGCGAGATGGTCCACGGCCTGNCGNANAAAGCTGCGCAGGCCCTCGTCGATGNCGCCCGCGCCCTTGCGCGCGAGGCAGAGCACNCCGCGNGCGCTCTTGTTGACCATCACCGGCATNCAGATGGCGGTCTGNAANTCGGGCGCGCCCTCCACCCGGCCGAAGAGCGCCGAGGCGGCCGCGGCGGCGTCGTTTTCCACAAAGACGGGCTGCTCGTCGCGGAAAGCCCAGCCCACGAGGCCCGTGCCCAGCGGGCGCAGCGCNGGGCCCCCGTCCCTGAGCGCGAGCGGCCTTGATTCGGCCTCCACGCAATATTCCTCGCCCGANGGGGTCAGNGACGCGAAGGCGCAATATTCAAAGCCCGTGGCGTCGCGCATGGTGAGCAGGAAATTCTCGAGAAAGACGGGCCAGCGCTTGTAGCGGAAGCGGAGGTCCTGGATGACGCCGAGCTCCGCGAAATAGCGGGGGATGTCGCCCGCGAGGTCGTCCCCGCCGAGATTGGCCTCAAGCCGGGAAATGAGCTCCGCGAAGAGCTGGAGGAGCTTCAGGTCCTTGTCGGAGAAGGAATACTGCCGCTTGCTGTCCACGCAGAGCACGCCGCCCGTGGGCACGGCGCAGCCCATGAAGGCCTTGATGCCCGCTTCCGCGCCGTCGGCATAATAGCCGAGATTGCTGGGNCGCTGGTCGAAATTGGGCAGCAGGATGGTGTCNCGGCTGCGGATGATCCAGCCCACGAGGCCNGCGCCGGGCCTGATGACAGCGGAGGGAATGATGCTGTCCCCGAGGCTGAAGGAGGCCGCCAGATGGCAGGCGTCGTCGTCCTCCTCGGGCAGGAAGAGCACGGCGGAATAGGCGTCAAAAACGCTGCAGATAATGCTGAGGACTTGCTGTTCAAGAGAAGTGGCGTTCATGGCGCGGCTTTGTTGGAGTGGCGGGAGGGGGCCACCGGGGCGGGGCGGCGCTTGANCTTTTGTAGCAAAGCGGCCGCCCGGCCGCAACCGCTTTCCCGGCCTTGAGCGATGATGCGGCGCCCTTCCCGCGGGGCTGGAACTTTTTTCAGAAATCTGGTAGGATTGAAGAATACCAAGAAACAACGGATACCGCGTCATGATTCGCTGGCAAGATGTTTTCAGCAAGGACGGCCACCCCTGGCTTGACGCCGCCACCCTTTCCGATGCCATCGCCCTGCGCGACCTTGGCGCGCTCAAGCGCTTTCTCGACGCCGTCCACATCCGTCACTGCCTCGTGCGCCCCTATCAGGAACTCAAGGACTATCCGCTGGTGGAGGGCCGCGAGCTTNTGCCCTCCTTCGACAACGACATGTTNGANTACAANGACCTGCCGGGCTTCGCCCTGGTGGCCTTTGCGCGCGAGCTCGACTATTTTTCCGAGATCTTCCAGTTCGACAAGCTCCATCCCGTGCTCCTCGGCGAGGGCGGGGCCTCCTGCCCGCTGGAGCAGCAGGTCATGGAGCAGAANATCCAGACNCTCNCCGCGCGNNTGCCCCGCGCCCAGCAGGACGCCTTCNNGCAGGANTTCCGNTCCGTGGACACGGGCCTGCTCGAATCCTACCCGGCCCTGCTCCCCTATCTGCTCCAGATGGACCGGGCGCAGGTCATCGCCTGGGATGCGGACAGGCTTTTCCACCTCGCNGGNGTGTTCGCGTCCTTCCCGTCGGACATCGACAGCGAGCTCAAGCGNTTCGGCATCCGCATCGGCAAGTTNGTCTATGGCGACAGCCAGATGTANGAGCGCAACCGNATGTTCGTCTANCAGTANCTCATGGAGCTCTANGGCTTTCCCATCGTNTCGGAGCGGCGCACCTCNAGCGCGCTCTTCGCGCGCAAGCTGCACAAGATGGGCGAGCGCTTCNTNNTGCGCGTGCTCGGCCAGAGCGACCGCACCCTCACCACCTNCACCTCNGACGGGGAGAANCGCCGNTANCCGCTGGTGGAGAAGATCGCNCTCGTCAGCGTGGACGAGGACCAGGAGGAGGCCATCGAGGCCATNGGNCGNGACGGCTTCTTCCTNGACNNCANGCCGGCGCGTGGTCATCCTGCGCGTCACCTACNNNCAGCACCGNTTCGACGCCAACAACGTNCGNCAGGACCGCGCGCTCTCCGTGGCGGCGCAGGAGGTGCTNCANCCGCTCACGGGCGAGGCGCTGCGCGGCCTNAACATCATCAAGGACGCGAGCAACATGTTCCTCCGGCTCAACGACATCGTGCGCGGCGAATACACGGGCCGCACCATCTACAAGCGCACCGAGNTCGTGGAGAACACGGACACNNATGAAAAGCGCCTCAAGTTCCTCTACAGCTGGCTCGGCAAGCACCAGCGCCGCATCATCGGCTACAGCGACGANTTTTTCGCCAAGGTGNGCAAGGTGCTCTCGGGCTACCTNTATTCGCCGAAAAACGTGGACATCTTCGACACCGTGCACGACCTCTANCAGGAGGTCTGCACNCGCTTCAGCTATATCCAGCAGGCGCGGCGCGTGCGCATCCTCGAGGACATCTGCCGCCGCATGTACAAGGGGGAGCGCATCACCTACCGCCAGATGACGCGCGAGGCGCTGGCNCTNTTGAACGAGCTCCAGTTCGAGATCGTCAACTTCTTCCCCGACCTCGTGGACGACATCATCGCCTGNGTGGAGACCATNCTCCACGACCGCTACCTCACGCGCACCTATATNGACGNGCCGGAAAGCGGNCTCACGGCNGCNGGNCGCGANNTCCGCAAGAATTACGGCAGGATGGTCTCNCTGCTCGACGGNTTCCNGGCGGTGCGCAAGTCGCGCCTCGCCTGTGAGGAGCGNCAGGNCCGGGAGGCGGTGGCGTGAGGCGCGGCNGCNTGAGCGGTCGCGACGAGGCCCCGCGCGACGTGGANATGTTCGGCGGGGTGCCGCGCTTCTATCTCNCGCCGGAGCNNTGGCCCGANGCCGCCCCCGNCGGNNAGGCCNCCGNGNGTTCGTCTCCGGGCCAGNCGNNAGTNCGGCTCGACGGGCAGGAGGCNGCCCATGTGCGCGTGCTNAGGCTCNNGCCCGGNGACGCGGCCCTGCTNNTGGACGGCTGCGGGCCGCATCGGNANCTGCCGNNTNNTCGANNCNGGCCGGAANGAGGCGCGCNTTNNGCTNCTCGGCTGGCGCTTCCAGCCNCNNCCCGCTTCNCGGGCGGTCATGGCGCTNGCCTTCAGCAAGGCNGTGCGCCGCGGCTTTTTCATGGAAAANGCGGTGGAGCTGGGCGCTTCCGNNGTCTGGCTCTGGCAGGGGGANTACAGCCAGGGGNGGCTCCCGGAAAGCGCGGCCANAAACNGNCTNGGCCAGATGATNGCCGGGGCCAANCANTGCGGCAANCCGTGGCTCCCNGAGGTGCGCGCNCTNGACGGCNTCGGCGCGGTCATCGGCNTCGCCGCCGNGGCNGACCACCGNCTGCTCCCGTGGGNGCGGCAGGAGGGTGTGGCCATGCTCGAACCGGGCATGGCCGGGCAGGCGGGCACAACAGTCTATGTCATCGGGCCCGAGGGCGGCTTCTCCCCGCGGGAGCTTGCGGCCTTGCGCGAAGCGGCCTTCACGCCCGTGAGCCTNGGCGGCCGCATCCTNCGCTGCGAAACCGCGGCGGCGCTCGTTCTGGGCTTGCACTGGTGGGCCTCGCAGTTGCCGGGCGCCCCGGATTTNCACGCGNCNAAAAGCANNGNCGGCNCGGACGGGCCCCTNCCATGAGNGTGGAACGNCCCCTCCCCGANCGCCTGCGCCCGGACGANATGGCNNAGTTTCTCGGCCAGTCGCACCTCGCCGGGCGNNTNNCNTCGCTCATGCAGGCCAANCGCCTGCCGAGCCTGCTCTTTTNCGGGCCNCCGGGCTGCGGCAANTCCACNNTGGCNCTGCTCCTCGCCAANTCCACGGGCAAGAAATATTTGCGCCTTTCCGCGCCCGAGGCCGGGCTCCAGCATTTGCGCCGCTCNCTNGCCGGGGTGGANATNCTCGTGCTGGACGANNTGCACCGCTTTTCCAAGGCCCAGCAGGACTTTTTCCTGCCGCTCGTGGAATCGGGCGAGCTCACCCTGCTCGCCACCACCACCGAGAACCCTTCCTTNAGCGTCACGCGGCAGCTNCTCTCGCGNCTGCANGTGCTCCGGCTGCGGCCGCTGGGCCGCCACGAGCTCNGNGANCTNGCGCGNCGCGGCGCGCTTTCGCTGGCGCTCGAGCTNGGNGAGGACGTGCTGGACNTTNTGGCNGGCTCGGCCAATGGCGACGCNCGCACCCTGCTCAACCTNGTGGAATATGTGGCNGCCCTCCCNGNGGACCAGCGCGGGNCCGANGCCGTGCGCGCGGCGCTNCCNGANATNCTCGTGCGCCACGACAAGGACGGCGACAGCCATTATGAGCTCGCCTCGGCGCTCATCAAGTCCATCCGCGGCAGCGACGTGGACGCGGCCCTCTACTACCTNGCCTGCCTNCTGGAAGGCGGGGAGGACCCGCGNTTCATCTGCCGCCGCCTCATCCTCTCCGCCTCNGAGGACGTGGGCCTCGCCGACCCCGCGGCCCTGCCNCTGGCCGTGGCCTGCCAGCAGGCCGTGGAATTCACCGGNATGCCCGAGGGCTTCATNCCGCTNGCCGAGACCACGGTCTATCTCGCGCTCGCCAAAAANAGCAATTCCGCCTATGCCGCCTACCTCAACGCCGCGCGCGAGGTGCGCCAGTCAGGGCCGCTCCCCGTGCCCCTGCATTTGCGCAACGCGACNACGCCCCTGCAAAAGGAATGGGGCTACGGCAAGGAATACANGTATCCGCACAATTATCCCGACTCCTTNGTGGAGCAGNCNTACCTGCCGCCGGAGCTNGCCGGNCGNCGCTACTACCAGCCGCGCGACAACGGCGCGGAGCCGCGNCTCGCCCAGTGGTGGCAAAAGATCCACAACCGCAAAAAACCGGACGGTTCCGCATGACGCANATTCCCGACACGGGGGAGCGCGGGCCNGGCGCCCNCCTTTCCCGTGGCNCCCGCGCCCTTTCCGCCCTTCNNCGAGGGCGTNATCCCCAACAAGTTCGGCACGGGNGACTCTTACCGCGGCCCGCGCGTGACGCCGGGCCTTNTNACGCGCCTGGCGCCCTTCCCCGCCTTCTANNCNCGCCTNTTTCTCGGGCCCGTGGCCTGGCTCTCCCGCAGGGCCGCGCAGGGGCGTTGCGACGACGCGGCCTGGGCCTATGCCAGCGACTGGGTGACCGACNTCATGGAGCGCNTGGGCTGCCCGGTGGANATCGACGGCATGGACGCCATCACCGCCACGGAGGAGGCCTGCATCTTCGTGGCCAACCACATGAGCACCCTTGAGACCTTCATGCTNCCNGGCATCATCCGGCCCCGGCGNCCCGTGACCTTCGTGGTCAAGGAGAGCCTCGTGACGATGCCCTTTTTCGGGCCCATCATGCGCTCGCGCGACCCCATCGTGGTGGGAAGGACGAACCCGCGCGAGGACCTCGCGGCCGTGCTGGACGGCGGCGTGGAGCGGCTTTCGCGCGGCGTNTCGCTCGTCATCTTTCCGCAGAGCACGCGCTCGCTCACCTTTGACGAGCGGCATTTCAACAGNATCGCNGTCAAGCTGGCGCGCAAGGCNAAGGCCCCGCTCGTGCCNNTGGCCCTCAAGACCGACGCCTGGGGCCANGGNNNGAAAATCAAGGAGCTNGGGCCCGTGAAGCCCGGNATGCCCATCCGNTACCGTTTCGGCGCGCCGCTCCGGGTTTCCGGCAACGGCAAGGAAGANCAGGCNNCCATTTGCGACTTCATCGCCTCCGCCCTTTCGGGGTGGCAGGCAAAGGACGGCATCAACGCATGAAAACNNGCNGGCTTTTNTCCCTCCGGGCCTGGGCCCTGCTGCTCGCCTGCCTGCTTTTGCCCGCGCNCGCTTCCGCNCCCCGCGCCGCNGNGGCCNCCGNNGTCCAAGGNACGGCAGGCGAGTTCACGGTCATGGCCACGACCTTCCCGGTGTGGCTCTTCACCCGCNCCGTCTGCGAGGNNGTGCCNGGCGTGCGCGTGGAGTTGTTCGTGCCCGCGCAAACGGGCTGCCCGCATGACTTCACGCCGAGCCCCGCGGATCTCGGGCGCCTCGCCACGGCCAGGGCCATCGTCATCAACGGCCTGGGGCTGGAGGCATTCCTGGCGCAGCCCCTGCGCAGCCTTGACAAGGAGCACGCGGTCATCGACGCGAGCCGCGGCACCCATCCCCTGCCCGCCCCGGCCGGGGACGACGGCCACGGGCACAGCGCGCATGACGGGCACGGACACGGGGAGCCCGGCGTCAATCCCCATATCTTCGCAGGCCCGGCCCAGGCCGCGCTCATGGTGCGCGCCATTGCCGCGGGCCTCGGCCGGATGGACCCGGCCCACGCCGACGCCTTTGCGGGCAATGCGGAGAAGGCGGCCCAGCGTCTGGAGGGGCTTTCGGCGCAGCTGGCGGCCGTCGGCAAGGCCGCGCCCCACAAGGGCATCGTGCTCCAGCATGACGACCTCGCCTATCTCGCCCATGAGGCCGGGCTCGACACACTGGACGTGCTGCGGGCGGGCGACGAGGGCTCGGCGCTTTCCGCCTCCCGGCTTCATAGCCTGGCGCGCCGCCTGAAGGCCGAGGCTCCCGTGCTCATCGCCGGGGAGCCCCCGGCCCCGGACCGGGCGGTGGAGCTGCTCTCCTCGGAGAGCGGCGTGCCTTTCGCCCTGCTGGACCCCGTGGCTTCCGGTCCGGCGGACGCGGCCCCGGACTATTATGAGCGCGTCATGGCCGCCAATATCAAGACCCTGCGGCGGTATTTCGATGCTCCCTGACGCGGAGACCACCGTCTGCCCCAGCGCCCCGGAAGTGCGCTTCGAGGATGTGCGCGTGCGCGCCGGGGGCCGGGACATTCTCGAGGGCATTGACGCCGTCGCCCCGGCGGGCGGCGCCACGGTGCTCGTGGGGCCCAACGGCGCGGGCAAGACCACCCTGCTCCACTGCCTGCTCGGCGAGACGGCCTATGCGGGCCGCATCGTTATTGAAGGCGGCCGCCGCATGGCTCATGTGCCGCAACAACTGGTGGTGGAGCGCGGGCTGCCGCTGAGTGTGCTGGAATTTCTCGCGCTCGGCGGCCAGCGCCGCCCGCTCTGGCTGGGCGTTTCCCGCGCGGCGCGCGAGCGCGCCCTTGCCCTGCTCGCCAGCGTGGACGCCGCCGGGCTGGCGCGCCAGCGCCTCGGCGACCTCTCCGGCGGGGAATTGCGCCGGGTGCTCCTGGCGGCGGCCCTCGGCCACGAGCCGGACCTGCTCGTGCTCGACGAGGCCGAGGCCGGGGTGGACGTGCACGGCGAGCGCCTGTTCTGGGAAGTGCTGGACGCGGCCCGGCGCGCCCGCGGCTTCACCCTCATCATGGTGAGCCACAACCTGCCGCTGGCCGCCCATTATGCCACGCACGTCATCTGCCTGAAAAAGCGCGTCCTCGCCGAGGGCTCGCCACGCGAGACGCTCACCGCGCCGCTGTTGCTCTCGCTTTTCGGCGTGCCCATCCACCTCTATCCCGACCAGTGCGACCTCGAGGGCCCGACCTGCCCGCAGTGCGGCGCGCTCTCCGCACCGGGCCACCGGGGGCGGCTCCCCGTCGGGCTCGCGGACAGGAAGGCGTCGTGATGAGCGTGCTTGCCGGCTTGCTTGGGGGCGCCTGCGACGCCCTCTCCGTGCTGCCCTTTGAGTGCCTCGAGCCCCGCTTCATGCGCCGGGCGCTCCTGGCGCTGCTTCTGCTCACGCCCATGACCTCCATGCTCGGCGTGCAGGTGACGCTCTTCCGCATGGCCTTTTTTTCGGACGCCGTGGGCCATTCGGCCTTCGCGGGCGTGGCGCTGGGGCTTATCCTCGGCGCGCCGCCCGATACGGCCATGCTTGTCTTCGGCGTGCTCGTGGGCGTGGCCGTCATGGCCGTGCAGCGCACAAGCGGCCTCTCGGCCGATACGGCCATCGGCATCATCTTTTCTGCGGTGGTGGCCTTCGGCCTCGCCGTGGTGAGCCGGGCAAGCGGCCTTGCGCGCCAGATGGGCCAATTCCTCTACGGCGACATCCTCACCGTGGGCGACGGCGAAATGGCGGCATTGGCCCTGCTGCTCGGCCTCTTGCTGCTGTTCGAGGTCGCGGGCTGGAACCGCCTGCTCGTCATGGCCCTGAGCCCGGTGACGGCCAAGGTTGTAGGCATCCACACCGCCTTCTGGCACTATCTTTTTGCGGGTCTCTTGGCGCTGGTGGTGATGTTCTCGGTGCGCGCCGTGGGCGTGCTTTTGATGACGGCCCTGCTCGTCGTGCCCGCGGCCACTGCGCGCAATCTCGCGCGCAGCGCGGGCGGCATGTTCTGGTGGTCCCTCGTGGTGGGGGTGAGCTCCGGCGCGGCTGGCCTGCTGCTGTCCGCTCAGGAATGGATAGCCACGGCCAGCGGCGCCACCGTGGTGCTTGTGGCCTGCGCCTGGTTTGCCTTCAGTTGTTTCGTGCGGGCTGTGCGGAAGTAGGGCTTTGCCGACTGATTTTGGTCGCTCGCGGGCAGCGAAGTGGGATACGTTGCGCGTTGCCTTCTAAATGCCGAAATTATCCGTCAAAAACAGCCTTTTTGTTGCTGGCTGCGTCAGAAAAAAATTTCCTCGGTCGAGTACTTGAGTACACTCCCTTCGGAAATTTTTTTCTTCCTTGCCAGCAACAAAAAATCTTATTTTTTAGGATTCTTCCGGCACCAGCACCCGTCTTCCGCTTCGCTCCAGACGGAAAGTGGAATCGGCCCTCCCCGCGGGGCATTTCTCTTTGATATACCGTTGCCCATTAGCTGGCTCCGTTCAGTTGCCCAAGCAGCATCCGGCCATATTGGGCCGCGCCCCAGAGGCCGCTCTCCACGTCCTCCAGCAGGCGCACCGGGATTTCCCCGAGCCAGCCGGAGAAGCCGGGCGCCGCGCGGAGCTCGTCGCAAAACTCGGCGCAGCCTATGCAGAGCGGATTGTGCGCGGCGATGCCCCCGGCGATCCAGAGGCCGCCGGTGCAGAGGGTGGAAAGCATGAGGTTGCGGCAGGCGCGCCCGTAAAAGCGGGCGTACCAGCACAGTGTGCCGGTGGCGGACGAAAGCGCCCTGCGGCCCACCTCACCGGGGCTGAGGCGCTCGCCGGTGAGAAATTCGTGCAAGATGGCGAGGCCGCGGCCGGAGAGCACATCGTCCCCTCGCGCCGCGTTGAGCTTGAGCTTCTTGCGCAAAAAATCGTGAAAGGCGTTTTCCTCGTCGCCCACAAAAGGAAAGGCCGCATGGCCGCCCTCGGAAGGGGCCACGAGCCAGCCGTCGGCTCCCGGCAGGGCCATATCCAGCGGATAGAGCACGGCCACGCCAAGGCCCGTGCCCGCGCCGATGACCGCCCTGGGCGCGCGGAGCGGCGCTGGCCGGTCTTTTGACGCATCGGCGCAGGGCCAGAGCCTGCGCGCCCCCTCCCCCAAATCCGTAAGGCAGGCGCAGGCCTGGGCCACAAAGTCGTTGATGACGCGCACGGGCGGGCCGCCGCGCGCGGCCAGCGGCCGCAGGTCCACCTCGAGGCTGCCGTTGGTCAGGCGGCCGGTGAGGCCGTCATGCACAGGGCCGCCGATGGCGAGCACCGTGGCGTCGGCCGCGGCGGGATGCAGCGCGAGCTCGCGCTCCAGCGCGGCCATGAGATGCTCCGTGGTGGCCAGGCCGGGACTTTCCAGCCAGACGGAGCGCTCCTTCATGAGTTCCCCTTGCGGCGTCAGCGCAAAGCGCGCAAGGCGGCAGTTGGTCCCGCCGATGTCCGCGGCAAGGATATGACGCGAGTACGGCTCAGGCATGATCGCCCCCGGGCGCCCGGCCAGCCGCGCCCGGCTGCATCTTGCGCACAAGGCCCGTGGTGCTGCACCCGTCCACGAGGTCCACAAGGCGCACTTCGCCGCCGCGGCCGAGCACAAAATCCGCGCCCACCACATCCTCCACGCGGTAGTCGCTGCCCTTGACGAGCACATCCGGTGAGACCGCGCGGATGAGGCGCTCCGGCGTGTCCTCGCCGAACAGCACCACCGCGTCCACCATTTGCAGCGCGGCCAGCACCAGGGCGCGGCTCATCTCGTCCTGGATGGGGCGCTCCGGCCCCTTGAGGCGCTTCACCGAGGCGTCGGCGTTGAGTCCCACCACCAGGCGGTCGCCCAGGGCCGCGGCCTGCCGGAGCAGCGCCACATGCCCCGGGTGGATGAGGTCAAAGCAGCCGTTGGTGAAGACGATGCGCTCACCCTTGCGCCGCCATTCCTCGAGCTTGCGGGCGAGCGCGGGCACGCTGTAGAGCTTGGGATTGTCCCGCCCCTGCCGCAGGGCCTCGTTGAGCTCGGCCACGGACACCGGCGCCGTCCCGGCCTTGCCCACGGCCACCCCGGCGGCCGCATTGGCCACGGCCGCACTGTCCGCCCAGCCAAGGCCCCCGGCCACGCAGGCGGCCAGGGTGGCGATGACCGTATCCCCCGCGCCGGAGACGTCGGCCACTTCGCGTACCACCGCGCGGATGTTCACCGGCGCCTCGCCGGGCGCATAGAGGGTCATGCCCCTGGCCCCGCGGGTGAGCAAGAGGCGCGCAAAGCCGTACTGGCGGCAGAGGCCCTCGGCGAGCTCGCGCCTCTCGGCGGCCTCGGGGCGCGCCCCGGCGGCAAGCCCGCAGGCGAGGCGAAATTCCGCCATGTTGGGCGTCACGCAGGCCGCCCCGGCATAGCGCGCCCAGTCCGCCCCCTTGGGGTCAACGAGCACCGGGATGCGGGCCTCCCGCGCCATGTCCATGATGACGGCGCAGAGGCTGTCGCCATCCTCCCGGCGCAAAAAAACGCCCTTGCCGTAATCGGAAATGATGATGGCGCCGGAGCCGGGGAGCAGCCGGGCTACGGCCTCGCGCAGGGGGGCCAGCTCGGCTTCCGAAAGCGGTCCCACGCGCTCCGCGTCGAGGCGCAGCAGCTGCTGCCCGTGCCCGAGCACCCGCGTCTTGCTCGTGGTGGCGCGCTCCCGCGAGACGGCAAGCGCGGCCTCAATGCCCTCGGCGGCCACGGCCTCGGTGAGGCTGCGCCCTTCGGCGTCGTCGCCCACAAGGCCCGTGAGGCGCGCCGTAACGCCCAGCCGGGAGAGATTGCGGGCCACATTGCCCGCGCCTCCGGGCACGCTCCAGCGTTTCTCAAGGCGCACCACGGGCACGGGCGCTTCCGGCGAGATGCGCGTGACATCGCCCACGAGGTAGCGGTCGAGCATCACGTCGCCGACCACCAGGATGGCCGTCCCCGAAAAATCCATCACTTTTTCGCTTGTGGTTTGGGCGCGTCCTTGCCGGAAGCCTGCNCCGCCGGGGCTTCCCCGCTNTGCGGGNCGNCNNNCTCNCNNGACGCCTCNCCGGCCCGNNCCCGCGCGGCCGAGCGNGCNGCCTCGATGAAGAGCCGCTTCAGCGTCTCCTCNNTGGCCTGCNCGTCNAGCAGGGCGTGGATGCTCTGCCGCGCCGCCGCGCCNAGGCGCTTNCGCNCTTCCGGGTCCTTNGCCAGGCGNTCCAGGGCCTGGGCCAGCGCCGGCACNTCGTCCTGCGGCACCACAAGGCCCGTGACNCCGTTCTTCACCGCNTCNAGCTGGCCCGGCAAATCGCTCACCACCACGGCNAGNCCNANGGCCATGGCCTCGGTGAGGGCCGAGGGCAGNCCGTCCACNTCGCCCTTGCGCGTTTTGACGCCCGGCGAGACAAAGATGTCGGCATGGCGGTAGGTCTCGGCCATCTTTTCGTGGGCCACNTCCCCGGCAAAGCGCACGCGCCGCCGAAGCCCCAGNCGCCACGANAGCCAGCGCAGGCNGAGNCGCTCCGGCCCCTGCCCGACGATGGTGAGGCGGAAATCCACCCCGGCCNTNNCGAGGNGCGCGCAGGCCCNGATGAGCANGTCATAGCCCTTGCGCNGCGCGAGCGTGCCNACGGCGAGCAGNTCCAGNGGCTTGACGGCCTCGGCGGCGCNTCCTCCCGGCGTGGGNATGGCNTCCACCTCCTCCTCGGGCGGNGTGAGGGTCAGCGGGTCGCGCAANAGGACGATCTTGTCCGCGGGCAGGTCCGGCAGGCGCTCGCGCAGGGCCTTGACCACGGCCTCGGTNTCGCAGCGCACAAAGACCGCCTCCTTCGCCTTGANGGCCCAGTCCGCNCCGTTNAGGGCGAGGTCCTGCGCGCGCACGGAAAAGGCGAAGGGCAGCCGCAAGAGCCGCGCNGCCACCANGCTGGCCGTGGCCTGCGCCCCGGCCCCGGAGGCGTAGAGAAATTCGATGCGCTCCTGNAGGCCCCAGCGCGCGAGCANGGTGCCGCAGGCAAAGGCCCANACCTGCGCGAAAAAGCCNCGCCCCCAGCGGGAATGNGGCATGAGCCGCCACAGNGACCACAGGGANTGCGAGGCNCGCGCCCGGCGCACGAGCGCCCCCAGCGCCGCCGGNGCGTGCCAGANGCCGATNCGGCGCACGGCGAGCGGCAGGGCNTAGCCCGCNGGATTGCCCAGAAGNCCGCTCCCCCTGATGGCGTAGATGCGCGAGAGCAGGCCCGCCGCGTGGAGGTGGTGGGCGATCTCCATGAGGCACTGGCCCGAGGGCTCGGGGAAGCGCTCGGCCACGAGCGCCCCGCGCACCACCGGGTCCGGCGCGGCGAGCAGGCTTTTGGTGCCGCCTTCCTTGAGGTCCGCGAGCTCGTGCTTGCGGCAGTGGAGGATGCCGTCCTCCAGCGTGTAGACGCTGTCGCAGAACTCGGCCATCTTGGGGTCGTGCGTGACCATGACCATGGACACGCCGCCCGAATGGCAGAGCGCGCGGAAATTGTCCATGATGAGGCGGCTCGTCTTGGCGTCGAGCGCGCCCGTGGGCTCGTCGGCGAGGAGGATGCGCGGATTGTTGACCATGGCGCGCGCAATGGCCACGCGCTGCTGCTCGCCGCCGGAAAGGCGGTTGCTGCGGTAATGCACGCGGGCGGAAAGNCGCACCAGCTCCAGCGCGCGGATGACGCGCTCCCAGCGCTCCTGCGGGGGCACCTTTTCATAGATGAGCGGAAATTCCACGTTCTCGAACACCGTGGAATGCTCGAAAAGGTTGCTCGACTGCATGACAAAGCCCAGGTTCCCGCGGCGGAAGGCNGCCGTCTGCTCGCGGGTGAGCTTGAGCACGTCCGTGCCGAGAATCTCGAGCGAGCCCGCGTCCGGCGCGTGGAGCAGCCCGAGGATATGGAGCATGGTGGACTTGCCGCAGCCCGAGGGCCCCATGATGGCGACCATCTCCCCGGCCTCCACCTCGAGGCTCGCGCCGCGCAGCACGGGCGCGAAGCCCGCGTAGCACTTGTACAAATCCTTGGCGATGATGACTGGTGCCATGCTTCACCTTTTCATTCAAAGCGCAGGGCCGAGACCACGTCCATGCGGCTCGCCTGGATGGCGGGATAGAGGCCGCCCGCCACGCCGATGAGGGCGGAGAAGAGGATGCTGCCGATGCTGCTCGCGAGCAGGAGCGGATAGGAAATGCCCGTGCCCAGCGACCAGGAGCCGATCTCCACGAGGATGACGCCCAGAAGGATGCCGAGCACGCCGCCCGCCAGCGACTTGCACAGGGCCTCGGCGAGGAACTGGGCCAGGATGTCCGCGTCCGAGCCGCCCATGGCCTTTTTCAGGCCCACTTCGCGCGTGCGCGCGCGCACCGCCGCGAAGGTGCCGTACCAGATGCCGAAGCCGCCGAGCATGAGCGAGGCCACGATGCCGAGCCAGAGCAGCGCCTCCACCCACATGAAGGTGGTCTGGATGCGGGCGAGCTGCTCCTCCTGGGTGCGGATGACCATGTGCGGCGCGGCCTGATGCTCGCGCACCACCTTGGGGATGAGCTTGACGAGCGGCGACACGTCCTCCCAGCCGATGGCGCGGATGAAGAGCCTGTCCACCTTGCCGCCCACCCAGTTGCGGTCCACCATGACCGTATAGGGCAAAAAGCCGCCGCGGCCCCAGCTCCCGAGCATGACGCCGCTCACCACGCCCACCACCTCAAAGACATCCTTGCCGAGGATGAGGAGCTTGCCCACGGCCTCTTCCGGCGTCTTGTAGAGCATGAGCGAGGCCTCGCGCCCGAGCATGGCCACGCGGCGGTGGCGCTCGATGTCCGAGGTGTCGAAGAGCCGCCCGGCCACCAGGGTGAGGGAATAGACATCGGCGAAATACTGGTCCACGCCGATGAAATCCATGCGAATCTTGCGCTCGCCCTCGGTCCTGAGCTCAAAGACGCGGCCGCCGCGCAAATTGCGGCTCACCATGCCCACGCCCGGAAGCTCGCGCAGCGCCTCCACNGTCTCGGGATAGAACTCGCGGCGGGGCTGGCCGGGATAGGCCGCGTCATCCATATATATCTGGATGACGTTGACGCCGCCCATGAGCACCATGTCCTGCCCGACCTTGTAGCGNATCTCGCGGCCCAGCACGGAAAGCACGATGAAGGCCGTGATGCCGAGCGCGATGGAGAGGATGACCCCGAAACCGCGCTGGCGCACCACCTGCCTCAGGCTGACGCGAAAAAGGTCGGACGTGACGATCATGGAAAACTCCGGCTCCTGCNGNGGGNGNCGGACGGNCTTGCGGCCCACGGCGCCTTCCGGGGGCTCNCCCCGACGGCCCAATGTACGGCNTCGGCNNGCTNCTGTCAAAAAGGNNGTGGCNNNAGAGCGCAAGCTCACTACCCGCGCCGCCGCATCCCGAGGAGCACGCCGCCGCGGCCCACGAGGTAGACCATGTGCCGCCAGACGATGGTCCGCGCCGGGATGCTCGCCGCATACACCCAGCCGAACAGCCCGGACGCCAGGAAAAACGCGACTATCCAGCGGCCCAGCGGCACGCGCACGGGCACGAGCCTGCGCCAGGACGAAAGCGTGCCGGAAAGCAGCAACAGCCAGAGGAGCGCGAGGAAGGGCCCGGTGCCGCCGCCGCGGCCCAGAAGGTCGCGACAGATGGTGAAGGCGGCCCACACGGTCGGGGCCAGCATGAGCACGGCGAGCACGCCGAGCAAAAGCCACTGGCCCGGCATACAGAACTTGAGGAAGAGCACCTGCCTGTCCATCCACGCGCGCCAGGTGCCGAAGGTGTGGCCGTGGGCCGTGGTGCGCAGAAGCGCGGCCGCGCAGAGCCGCACATGCACACCGCGCGCCACGAGCATGGCCCCGAGCGAGCAGTCGTCCACCACGGTGGAGGCCCAGAGCCTCGCCACGCCGTAGCGCTCGAAAGCCGCGCGGGTCATGCCCATGGCGCCTCCCCAGGGCTGGGTGAAGGCGGCTACGCCCTGCAAAAGCCGCATGAGCAGGACGCTCAGGGCATAGCCCAGGGTGACGAGGCCGTGGTCGCGCGGCTCCACCTCGTGATAGCCGGTGCTGAAGGCGGCCTCGTGGCGCGCCAGCGGCCCGGCGAGGCAGCGCGCGAATTCCGGGTCCGCCATGTGCGTGCTGTCGCAGAAAAGATAGATGTCCGCCGCGTCGCCCACGGCGGCGACACCCGCGAGGCTGTTCCAGTTTTTCTGGCCGCAGCCCTGGGCCTCCCCCGCGATCACATGGCGCAGGGAGGGATAGTCTTCCTTGAGGCGGCGGATGACGTTTGCCGCCGGGTCATCTTCTCCGGCGGTGACGAGGACGTGCATGAGGCCCGGATAGTCCTGCTCCATGAGACTGCGCAAGGCCGCCTCCATGCGCGGGTCATTGCCTGCCGCGGGGATGATCATGGCCGCCCGCGGCCAGCCGTCCTTTGGCGCGTAGCGGGCTTCCTCCCGTTCCTGCTGCGCCTTGCGCGCGAGCTTCGCACCCGTGCCCGTGAGCAGGTAGAGCAGCGCGCACTGGACAAGTCCGAGGATGAAAAAGGCAACGGTCATGGCTCCTCCGGGGGACGCGGTAGGGGCTGATGTCAGCGTGGCAGCGGGGCGCAGTCCTCGGCCAAGAGCGGCACATCCTGCTCGCGCTTGCCCTCGAGGTTGAGGGAAAGGCCGTTTTTCAGCTTCACGCGGCCCTCCATGCTCGCCGGGCCCGTGAGCCTGCCGGTGAAGGAGTGGCCCGAGCCGTGCGTGAGCTCAAAGGCATTGGCGCGGATGTGCCCGTAAAGGTGATAGGTGTCCTCCTGGCCGTTGGAATGGCGGAGGATGAGCACCCCGCGCGCCCGGCCGTCGGTGCGGAAGCACATGCCCGCACGAAAGGTGGCCGTGAGCACCTTGCCCGTCCAGAGCTCGGTCACTTCGCCGGAGCCGCTTTTAATGGTCTTGGGGGCGGCTTTCTCCGCCGCGGGGGCCGCGCCTGCGCCCAGAAAAACGAACAGGCAGACGAGGGCCGCCAGGGAAAAACTGCGTGACAGGTTCATGCGTCCATGTCCTCCCGCTCGCCGCGCCTGCTGCGGTGCAGGCGGTCAAAAAGCTCCTCATGGGCCGCCACCATGGTGGCGAAGGAAAAGTCGCGCTCCACCCGCGCGCGCCCGGCGCGGCCGAGGGCGTCGCCAAGCGGCGGGTCTGCCAGAAGGCGCAAGAGCGACGCGGCCAGCGCCTCGGCATAGCCAGCGGGCGAGAGCAGCCCGGTGACGCCGTTTTCCACGAGGCCCGGGATGCCCCCCACCGCCGTGGCACAGACGGGAAGTCCGCAGCTCATGGCCTCGAGGATGACATTGGGCTGGCCCTCGCGCATCGAGGCCAGGGCGAAGATGCGCGCCTCCGCGTAATGCTCGCGCACATCGGGGCTTCCGGGCACGAATTCCACCCGATCCTCGAGGCCGAAGGTCCCGGCGAGCATCCTGATCTGCGCCTCCTGCGGGCCGTCGCCCACAAGGCGCAGGCGCGCCTCCGGGACCTGGCGCGCCACGACGGCGAAGGCGCGCAGGAGGGTGAGATGCCCCTTGTCCTGCGCGAGCCGCCCCACGCAGAGGATGAGCGGCGGCCGCGCCGAAGGCGGTTCCGCGCCGGGGCGGAAGCGCTCCGTATCCACCCCGTTGGGGATATAGCTGATGCGGCCCGCGGGCTCGCCCAGCTTGCGCAGGCCCTCCACGAGAGCCCGCGAATTGCAGACATGGTGGTCGCACAGCCGCCAGAGCAGCCGCTCGTGCTGGCGGCTGATGGAACCGCCGCCCCGGCAGGTGCCGATGATGGCCGGGATGCCGATAATGCGGCCCCAGATGGGCCCCCAGATATTGGGGAGCGCCGTGCAGGGCACGAGGATGTCCGGGGCCTGGCGCTTCAGGGCCGAACCCAGGCGGAGAAAGAAAAGCCGCGCCACGCTGCGGCCCGTCCCGAGATAGTTGAGCCCGATGCCCGCCCCCGCGGCCACGGCGTCGAGGTCCGTGGGGCCCGTGAGCATGAGCATGGAAGGCGCGAAACGCTCACGGTCAAGGCGGCGCGCCAGCTCGATGGTCTGGCGCTGCGTGCCCCCGAAACAGAGGTCTTCCATGAGGAAGAGGACGGAACAGGGTTCTGGCATGGCGTCTCCGGTGGCCTGCGTGTGCGGCAGGGCATCCCTACCCTACGCCATCCGGGCGCGCTTGCAAAGCGGCGGGGCATTGCCCTGGCGGGCGCAGCGCGCTAGGGTGGGCACATGCCTGCCGGGAACACATCCACCATTTCCGCCAACGTGAGGCCGCCTTTGCGCGTGGTCATCAGCCTCGATGTGGAGGAGGAGGGCCTTTTTTCCGGCTGCTATGCAAGCCGGGATTGCGGCGTCCGCAATGTGGAACTTTTGCGCAAGCTCGCGCCGCTCACGGACGAGCTGGGCTTTCCCCTGACGCTCTTCTGCGCCTGGACGGTCTTTGCATCCGGCCCGGCGCGCGCGGTGCTCGCCGAAATGCGCGACCGGCACGGCGCCGAGATCGGGGCCCATCTCCACCACTGGAGCACCCCGCCCCTTGAGGCGGACGCCGCACCGGGCGAGCCAACGCGCACCCACCTCCTCCCGCGGGAGCTCCTGCGCCGTCGCCTGCGCACCCTGCTCACCGCGGGGCGCGACTTTCAGGGTGCGCCGCTCACGAGCTTCCGCATGGGCCGCTGGGACCTCAAGGCCGAGGTCCGCCCCCTGCTCGCCGAGGAGGGCATCCTCGTGGACAGCTCGGTCTGCCCCTTGCGCGTGTTCCGCAACGGACCGGACCACTTCCTCGCCCCGCCGGACCCCTACTGGGTGAAGGGTGCGCCCGGCCGCCCCCTGCTCGAGGCGCCCATCACGCAAGTGCCGCTTGTGCCGGGCATGGAGCGTCTCTGGCATGGCATTGCGCGCAAAAGGCCGCAGCTTCTGGACCGCTTCCACTTTTTCGGGGCCTTGAGCGCCAATCCCTTCTGGCACGGAGCCCGCGCCATGCGGCTCGCCACGCGGCTCCATGTGCGGCGCGGCGGCAAGGTGCTGGGGCTTTTCTGGCATTCGTCGGAAATGCTCCCCGGCGGCTCGCCCCATGTGCCGGACGAGGCCGCGGCCCGCGCGGCACTGGACAAGATTTTCCGCTTCTGCCGCTGGCTGCGCGACACCTTCACCGTGGAGGGCGTCACCCTGACGGCCTTGCGCGCCCTCGCGCCGGAGCTGCACTTCCCCCGGCAGGAGGACCTGCCCCATTACGGCGAGGGGGGCGACTGGTGAGCCGCCTCATCTTCGTGCTGCTGGACGGCCTTGCCGCGGCAGCCGCGGCCACGCACATGAGCTTTCTCGCCGCCCTCACCCAGGCGGGCAAGGCGCGCCACGCGGAGCTCACGGCCGAGCTTCCGCCGCTCTCAAGGCCCATTTACGCCACCCTGCTCACCGGCAAGACGCCGATGGAAACGGGCATCGTCCGCAACGAGGATGCCCGCCTCGCGCCCGAACTCACGCTCTTTGGCCGCGCCCGCGGCGCCGGGCTTGGTACGGCGGCCGCCGCCTACCACTGGATGAGCGAACTCATAAACGCCGCGCCCTTCGCGCCCGGACGGGACCGCCTCTGCGACGACGCGGCCCTGCCTATCCAGCACGGCCTCTTTTACAGCGAGGACGCCTATCCCGACGCCGAGCTCTTCCGCGACGCCGAGGCCCTGCGCCAGAGGTTCACGCCCGACCTGCTCCTCGTGCACAGCATGGGCATCGATTTCGCGGGTCACGCCCACGGCGCGGACTCGCGCGCCTACCGCGAGGCCGTGCGGGGCGCCGATGCCCTGCTCGCCCTCCATGTGCCTGCATGGCTCGCCTGGGGGGCCCGCGTCCTCATTACGAGCGATCACGGCATGGACGCGGACGCAAGCCACAGCGACGCCACGGATGCGGCACGGCGCGTACCCTTCTGGCTGGTGGGCGCGCCGGAAGACGCCCCCTTGCCCGCCCGGCAGACGGACATCACGCCCCTGGCCGCGCGGCTGCTGGGCATCCGCTGGTCCTGAGCCTTTCCGAATCTTTCCCTTATGCGCTGGGGGCCGCGCCTGCCGCGGCGTCCTTCCTCGCGTGACGCTTCCTGCGCCAATAGAGGTACTTCAGGATGAGGTTGGCGAAAAACACGCAGACGCAGCCGAACACCGTGTCGATGCAGCGCCAGAACAAGAGCCGCATGTCGCCGCCATGGTCCAGCATCACGATGTCGATGAGCACGAGCACGATGCAGGTGATGATCAGGCTGAAGATGGTGTAATGCTTTATGGAAAAAGGCATAAAGAACGCGAGTAGCCCCACCACCAGGGCCAGTTGCAGGGGCAGATGGATGTAGCGCAGGAGCAGGTAGGCCAAAAAGGCACCCGCAATGGTCCCCACGACGCGGGCGAGGATGCGCTTCAGTTCGAGGGAGTCGTCCGCATTGGCCACAAAGATGACCGTGAGGCCCACCCAGGCCGGGTTGGCGTAGGAGAAATTCTTGGCAATGAGCGAGGACACGACCACCGTCACCGGGATGACGAGGGAGAGCCAGGGGTCGTTGATGTCGCCATGCAAAAGCGCGCGGAGCTGCGCCAGCGGGCGTTCCTCGTTCTCCTGCTCGAAGGCCATTTCCGCAAGGCTCAGGAGCAGCCCGAGGAGGATGCCGCCGCAAAAATAGAGGCCCATGGCAAGCGAGGGCGTGAAATCAAAAAAGCTCAACAGGACGGCGATGGCCGCGAACTTGGCCACAAAGCCCAGATAGGCGAGGTCCGCCTTGGGCAGCGCCGCAAGCCAGCTCAGGCCGAAGAGAAAGACCAGCGCGAGCACAGGATAGGGGCCTATGACCTCGCTCACGGAGGCGGCCAGCAGCAGGAAGAGGCAGCCCGCCAGCGCCCCGCCCACCTTGGCGACCACGCCGTGGCGCGGGGTGATGTGCATGGCCATCATGGCCCCGAAGGCGGCAAAGGGCGACATGGCCGGATAGCCAATGGCCACGCCTAAAATCACCGAGCCGCTCATGCCCACGGCGAGCAGGATGCCCTTGCAGGCGATGGGCGCATATTTGGCGGCAATGGCGTCAAGGTTCATGGGGCCTCCTTGGGGAGCGGGCGGTCCCCGCGTCTNCGCCCCGCCATGCTAACCCGCNGCCGTACTCAACTCAACCGCGCGCCCNAGCCAACCCGGTTCACGCCTCCGCATCGCCCACCGCGTGCCAGTAGAGGGCAATGTCCACATAGCTCCCGTCCGGGCGGCGAAAGCCCCCCGGAATGATGCCGAGCTGCGTGAAGCCNAGCTTTTCATACAGCCGNCGCGCCNNGGTGTTGTCCACNGCCACGGCGTTGAACTGGAGGATGCGGAANCCGAGCCGCCCGGCCTCNGCGANGCTCGCCTCGACGAGCGCCCTGCCCACGCCGCGCCCGCGGGCNCCGGGCGCCACGGCATAGCTCGCGTTGGCGATATGCCCGCAGCGCCCNACNTTGTTGGGGTGAAGGATGAAGAGGCCCAGCANCCGGCCGNNCTCGTCCACGGCCACGCAGGTGCCGCTCTGCCCGGCGAAGAACACGGCNGCCGTGTCCGGGGTGAGGCGNTCCTCCTGNGGNAATGCCTGTCCCGCGTCCACCACCCCGTTCCATATCTCNCGCATGGCCTCAAGGTCCGCCGCCGTGTAGGGGCGTACCNCAAGGGCGGCGTTTCCGNTCCCNGGCATGGNTCCCTCCTTTCCTTTNCGCGCGAAATGCGCTAGAGTGNCCGCAAGGGTATTCNCNGGGCCGAAGCTCCTTCCGGAGGCCTGCATGGTTACACCCATAGAAGTCGTCTGTCTACAGATGGCGGGCACGGCCCTCGGCGCGGACGAGGCGCACTACCACCTCGCCGACCCGCAGCGCGCCAAGCCCCGCCCCATGATGGAAATGGCCAATTTCCANATCGTGGACAGGACCATCTCCCTCGCCCAGATNGGCTTCGACTATTACGACAATATCGTCACCTACCGCGTCTAGACGCGGGCCTCCGCNCCATGCCGCGCCATCCCGGCGNCGCGCTTTCCTTTGCCCATCTCCCTTGATTTCAGCCNCTTCCGCNGGTACTGTGCCCGCGGGCGCNNNCNNCGCGCCCCGAGCAAGGGAGGCACGATGAANATNCGCTTTCTCGGCGCGGCGCGCACGGTCACGGGCTCCTGCCACATGATCGAGNCGGNGGGCTCGCGCTTCTGCATCGACTGCGGNATGCACCAGGGCAACCGCGCCATCGAGGAGCGCAACCGNAATCTCGCGCCCTACAGGCCCGAAAGCCTCGATTTCGTCATCCTCACCCACGCCCACATGGACCATGCGGGCCTTNTGCCCGCGCTCGCNGCCNACGGCTTCAANGGCCCCATCTACTGCACCACGGCCACGGCGGACCTGCTCGAGGTCATGCTGGAGGACAGCGCCCATATCCAGGAGATGGAAGCCGAGCGCGAGGCCAAAAAATACCGCCGCCGGGGCCTCAAGCATCCGCCCGCGCCGCTCTATACNGTGGANGANGCCCGNNNGGCNGCGCGCCTGCTCCGCNCGGTGNACTATCACGCGNNCTTTGAGCCCGCGCCGGGCGTGCNCGCNGTNNTCCACGACGCCGGGCACATCCTCGGNTCNGGNAGCGTGCGCCTTGAGGTGGAGGAAAATGGGGCCGGCACCAGCCTCATCTTTTCCGGCGANATCGGCCGCCCCGACGCGCTCATCGTGCGCGACCCGGAAACGCCGCCCCCGGCNGANTATGTNTTCATGGAATCCACCTACGGCGANCGCAACCANAAAAACGAGGGCGAGAGCGAGGCNGAGCTNGCCAGCCGCCATCGCCTGGGCCCACGGCCACGGCGAAAAGGTCATCATCCCGGCCTTTGCGGTGGANCGCTCGCAGGAAGTGCTCTATTGCCTGCTCAATGTCTGGCGCGCNGGGAAGCTCCCGGAGGACATGCCCATCTTTCTCGACAGCCCGCTCGCCATCCGCGCCACGGAGATATTCACCCGCCACGGCGAGCTTTTTGACGAGGCCGCNCGNGCNCTCTATCACGACGCCGACGCCGCGGCCTTCATGGCGCGCGTCAACTACACACTCAGCGCGCAGGAATCCATGCGCATCAACGCCCTCGACGGNCCGGCCATCGTCATTTCCGCGAGCGGCATGTGCAATGCGGGCCGCATCCGNCACCACCTGCGCCACAATCTCTGGCGCCCNGGGGCCAGCGTGGTCTTTGTGGGCTACCAGGCGCAGGGNACGCCGGGGCGGAGGCTTGTGGAAAANGCGGCCAGCCTGCGCCTTTTCGGCGAGGAGGTGGCCTCGGCCGCGCGCATCTTCACCATCAACGGCTTTTCCGGCCATGCGGGGCAAAGCCAGCTTCTGGACTGGCTCGCGCCGCTGGCGGGGGAGCCTGATGGCCGACGCCCGCAGGTGGTGCTCGTCCACGGCGAGCCCAGGGCCCAGGCGACGCTCGGCGCCCTCATTAAAGAACGCTTCGGCATCACGCCGCTCGTGCCGGACTATCTCGAGCAGCTGACGCTCGAGGGGCGCCGAGTGGCCGGGGTGGAACGCCATGAGGAGACGGCGCGGCCAGCCGTGGATCTGGCGGCCCTCACGGGGAACCTGGAGCGCAAGCTGGCCCTGCTCAGGGAAAAGGCGGCCGCGGGCGCCGATGCCCCGCCGGACGAACAGGCGGAGCTCGGGGAAGCGCTGGCCCGGCTGGACGACGAGCTCTCGCGGCTGCTTTCGCGGGTCTAGGCATGCGCGTCATCGCCGGGACTTTCAAGGGCCGCAGGCTCGCCACGCCCGCGGGCGAGGGGTGCCGCCCGGCCATGGGCCGCACGCGCGAGGCGCTCTTTTCCATGCTCGAAGCGCGCGGCGCGGACATGGCGCAGGCCCGCGTGCTGGACCTGTTCGCGGGCAGCGGCAGCCTCGCCTTCGAGGCCCTGAGCCGCGGCGCGCCCGAAGCGTGCCTCGTGGAGAACGGCAAGGCCTCGCTGCGCGCCCTTGAGGCCAATGTGGCGGCCCTGGGCCTCGCGGGCCGCGCGCGCGTCATCAGCGAGGATGTCATCCGCTTTTTGCGCCGCCCGGCCCTGACGGTGGCGGGGGCGCCCTTTGACCTCGTTTTTCTGGACCCGCCCTACCGCAAGACCCTGGCGCAACCCGCGCTCGACCTGCTGGCGGCGGGGGCGTGGCTCGCGCCGGGCGCGCTCGTCACGGCGGAAGTGGAGGAGGGCCTTGAGCTTCCCTCCGTGCCGGGCCTTGAACCGCTGGCCGTGCGCCGCTTCGGCCAGACCGTCATCCACATCTGGAGAGCCCCGGAGGCCCCGGCATGAAAATCGCGCTCTATCCCGGCACTTTCGACCCGCTCACCAACGGCCACCTGAGCCTCATCCGCCGCGGCCTCGAGGTCTTTGACCGCNTCATCGTNGCCGTGGCCGAGACCACGCCCAAGAACCCGCTCTTCACCCTCGANGAGCGCGTGGCGCTGGCGNCCGAGGCCACGCGCCANCTCNAGGGCGTCAGCGTGGCNCCNTTCACGGGCCTCACCGTGGATTACGCCCTCGCCGCCGGGGTTTGCGCCATNTTGCGNGGCCTGCGCGCCGTGTCNGACTTCGAGTANGAGTTCCAGCTGGCGCTCATGAACCGCCGCCTNCGNCCGCATATCCAGACGGTCTTCATGATGACCGANTACCAGTGGCTNTACATCAGCTCCACCATCATCAAGTCCGCGGCCAGCCAGGGNGCNGACGTCAAGGGNCTGGTNCCGGANAANGTGCGCGTGGCCCTTGAGGAAAAGTACCAGANAGGCGCGGTGCGGCCCGGCACGCCCTGCCTCGGCGCGCCGCACGGCGGCTTCAANGGGNNNGCNNCNGNCNCGANGACAGGACGCGGAGCCNGCTCCCGGAGCNGGCCACTGAGGATGCCCNGCCCCACTCCNGTCATCTGCCTNGCCGGGCCCACGGGCTCCGGCAAGACGGCGCTCGCCCTCNNNNTNGCACGNNAAGCTCGGCGGCGAGATCATCAATGCGGACTCGCGCCAGGTCTATGCCGATTTTCCGCTCATCACGGCCCAGCCCTCNCCGGAGGAGCGCNCGCAGGCNCCGCANCANCTNTACGGATTNTTGCCCACGCCGGAAAAGATNAGCGCGGGCCGCTGGGCNGACNTGGCNGCCGCCAAAGCCCGTGAAGTGGCGGNACGCGGCCGCGTNCCCCTGCTCGTGGGCGGCACGGGCCTCTATTTNCAGGCNNTGCTNNGNGGNATGGCCGCCATCCCGGCCATNCCNGCNGANGTGACNCGGNNNCTCNCNGNNCGCCTNGCCGCNTCGGGGCCNGAAGCCCTGCANGCGGAGCTNNCNCGNNCNGACCCGNCCTATGCNGCCCGCATCCACCCGCGCGACAGGCAGCGCATCCTCCGNGCCCTNGAGGTGCTGGANGGNACGGGCAAGACCTTCAGCTGGTGGCACNGCCACGCCATGAGCGNNCCNCTNTGCGCGGGCCCGCTCTTTGTGCTCGACGCTTCGCTNGNNTGGCTCNNNCCGCGCCTTNCCCGNNGNCTCGATGCCATGCTGGNGGCCGGGGCNGTGGAGGANGCCCGNGCNGCCCTCGCCCGCGCGCCCGGCGCGGTGGNCGGCGTGCGNCTNCCGGGCTGGTCGGGCATCGGCTGCGCNGAACTTCTNGACNATCTCGAGGGCCGNACGACCCTTNNCNANTGCCGCGCCCGCTGGCTCGCCAATACNCGCGCCTATGCNAAGCGCCAGCTCACCTGGTTNCGCGCCCGGCCNGAGGCCGTATTCCTCCCCTNCGANGGCGCGGAGGNGCCGCTNCTCGCCCGCGCGNGCCGCTTCCTNGAAGGCCNGNAAGGCGCNTAAAACGCCGCGNTCCNNCCCTTCGGGAGCAAGCGCGCCGCTTTGCGNCGCCGCCTTGACGTAATCCNTTCTGTGGGCTACCGTTGACCTGATACGAAATTCCTTCCGGGGTGCGTCCGCGGCGCGGCGTCGCGGGCGGTGCATATCGTGGTCTCTGTTGCAAAAGGAAAAGCGCATGAGAAACGGCACAACTCTTTTTCTGCTGGCGGTCACGCTCCTGGCGTTCGCGGCATGTCCCCCGGCTCCCGGAGCGGCTCCCGCCGCCCTGGAGCCCACGGACAGCGGCGCGCCCTCGGCCATCGTCATCTTCCCCGTGGGCGCCAAGGCCAATCCCAAGGCCGCGGCCATGCAGCCCGTGACCTTCAACCATGTGGTGCATGAAAAATGGATGGCCCGCACCGGGAAAGACTGCATCGTCTGCCACCACACGGGCGACGCCGTGGCCTGTACCACCTGCCACACGCAGGAGGGCAAGCTCGAGGGCGCCCACATCACGCTCTATGACGCCATGCACGCCACGAAGATCGCGCCCCGCAAGGACAACACGCCCGCAAGCTGCGTGAGCTGCCACTCAAAGCAGATCACCCAGCGCGACTGCGCGGGCTGCCACACCACCCTCGTCAAGAATGTCCGCAACGAGGCCTGGTGCACCGTCTGCCACACCGTCACCAAGTCCATGACNGCCGAGGATATGCAGCAGGGCATCGCGGGCAAGCTCCCCGAGCGCCGCAACGAGCAGCTCGCCACGGAGACCGAGCTTGCGCGCAAGATGGTCACCTACTGGAAGGCCACCATGGCCCCGCAGAAGGTGGTCATCGACTCGCTCGCGGGCAAGTACGAGCCCTGCGTGTTCAACCACAAGCACCACGTCATCTCGCTCATGGAGCGCATCAAGGAGAACAAGCTGGCCTCGGCCTTCCATACCGAGCCGGCCACGCTCTGCGTNACCTGCCACCACAACAGCCCCGCTTCGGCCACGCCGCCCAAGTGCGCGAGCTGCCACAGCCCGACCATCGACCCCGCCACCCCCCAGCGTCCGGCGCTCATGGCGGCCTTCCACCTCCAGTGCATGAGCTGCCACAAGGACATGAAGGTGGCGCGGCCGCGCAATACCGACTGCACAACCTGCCACAAGCTCCGCGCCCCTGAGCGCGCCGCCAACCAGGCCAACTAGGGGGAACCATGAACCGCAGAAAATTCCTCACCATTCTCGGCAGCGCCGGCGTGGTNTCGGCGCTGGGTTCGGCAAAGGTCGCCGAGGCCTCCCCGGCGAGCTTCCCCTANTATCCCGACAGCTGGGGCGTGCTGCACGACACCACGCGCTGCATCGGCTGCCGCCGCTGCGAGGCCGCCTGNCANNAGGTGAACCACCTNCCCGAGCCGAAAGTGCCCTTCACCGACCTTTCGGTGACGGAAAAGAAGCGCCACACCACGGCCTATGAATGGACCGTGGTCAACAAGTACGAAGTCAACGGCAAGCCCTACTTCCGCAAGCTCCAGTGCTTCCACTGCAATGACCCGGCCTGCGCCTCGGCCTGCTTCGCCNNGTGCTTCAGCAAGCTNCCCAACGGCGCCGTGGTCTATGACGGCTCGCAGTGCGTGGGCTGCCGNTACTGCATGGTGGCCTGTCCCTTCTATGTGCCCGGCTTCCAGTATGACCTCGCNTGGGACCCGCTGGTGCAGAAATGCACCTTCTGCGAGCCGAGGCTCAAGGAAGGCAAGCTCCCCGGCTGTGTGGAAGCCTGCCCGGTGGACGCCATCACCTTCGGCCGCAGGAGCGACCTCATCAAGATCGCCCGCGCGCGCATGGCCGAAAACCCGGGCCGCTATGTGGACTATCTCTATGGCGAGTACGACGCGGGCGGCACGGCCTGGATGGTGCTNGCGCCCNNNGCGGGCGGCGCGCCGGTNCCNGNNGANGACCCGCAGGGCGCGGGNACCGAGNTCAAGCAGCTCGGGCTCGACACNCACCTCGGCTCCCAGCCCATGGGCCAGCTCACCTACGGGGCCCTCGGCGCCGTGCCCATGATCGTGGCCTTCTGGCCCGTGCTCTTCGGCGGGGCCTGGGCCATGACCAAGCGCCGCGAGGCCATGGCCAAACTTGAGCAGGAAAAGATCATCAAGGATGCCAAGGACGACCTCGCCGCCGCCGTGGACGCCGCCGTGCGCAAGATCGGCGAGACCGAGGGCGAAGGCGCGGCCGAGCGCGCGCGCCAGGCCATGACCGAGGCGCTCAAGGCGCGCGAGGCCCAGAACTCCGGCGACGGGCATGGGGAGGAGAAGTAGATGGACACCCACGGCATCATCATTCCCACCAAGGACAAGCTCTTCAATCTCGAGCCCCTGCTCTCCAGAACGCCGGGCAACATCATCACNTGGATCATCCTGGCCGTGGGCTTNGTCATCACGGTCATCCGCTTCACCGTGGGCATCGGCTCGGTGACCAACCTCACCGANGCCCAGCCCTGGGGCCTGTGGATCGGCTTTGACCTGCTCTGCGGCGTGTGCCTCGCGGCGGGCGGCTACTTCACCACCGTGGCCTGCTANGTCATGGGCATGAAGCACTTCCACTCGGCGGTGCGCCCGGCCGTGACCACGGCCTTCCTCGGCTACGCCTTCGTGGTCGTGGCCCTGCTCTATGACCTGGGCCATCCGCTGCGGCTGCCCTACATGTTCTTCTTCCCCGGCACCACCTCGGTGCTCTTTGAAGTGGGCCTGTGCGTGGCGACCTACCTCACGGTGCTCTTCATCGAGTTCTCCGTGGCGCCCATGGAATGGCTCGCGCAGAAGTTCCCGTGGCTNCTGACCTGCCGCAAGATCGTCATCCGCGTGACCATCCTTTTGACCATCTTCGGCGTGACCCTCTCCACCCTGCACCAGTCCTCGCTGGGCTCGCTCTACCTCATCGCGCCCGGCAAGCTGCACCCGCTCTGGTATTCGCCCTTCATGCCCATGTTCTTCTTCGTGAGCTCCATGGCCGCGGGCGCGAGCATGGTCATCTTCGAGGGCCTCTTCGCGCACAAGGGCGTGCACCAGTACATGGACGCCACCCACCTGCGCGAGGCCGACGGCGTTGTGCTGAGCTTCGCCCGCGCGGCGTCGTTCATCCTCTTCGCCTACTTCATGCTCAAGTTCATCGACATGCTCGTCCAGGCCAACCTGCCGTGGCTCGGCACGGGCTGGGGCGCGTGGTGGATGGTGGAGATGTTCGGCTTCGTGCTTCTGCCCGCCCTGCTCTACGCCAAGGGCGCGCGCGACGGCAATGTGGGCCTGTGCCGCATCACCTCGGTGCTCGCCGTGGCCGGCATCGTGCTCAACCGCTTCAATGTCTCCATGATNGCCTTCAACTGGCAACTTCCCTCGGCGGAGCGCTATTTCCCGAGCATCTGGGAAATCTGCATCTCCATCTTCGTGGTGACCATGATCGTCACCGCCTACCGCTTCATCGTCTACAACATGCCCGTGCTTTACGAACACCCCGACTTCAAGGGCGAAGAGCACTAGGCCCGGGACAAGGAGAAGCACATGGAATTCCCCACCTTTTACAGCTACTTCCTGTACACCAAGAACTGGGCGTACATCATGATGTTCGTGGTGCTTCCGCTCTATGTCCTGTACTGGAACTACATCCTCTACCCCGACAAGAAGAAGGGCAAGAACGGCCGTCATTGATGGGAAGGGCGGGGCTTCGGCCCCGTCCTTTTTGTCAGCGGGGCGCTGCCGATTTTTCAGCCCGGGCGCCCAGGAGCCACGCTCAAACCAAGTCGAGCGAGGGAGCGAAGACGGGGCGCAAACACATTGCCGCCCCTTGTGCATGGGGCGGGACATGCTTATTTTCTCCGCCTGAGACCGAAGCCCGAGGAGGTTTTTCCATGTGCCTTGCCATCCCCGCCCAGATCGTCGCCCTTGAGCCGTCGGACATGGCCCGCGTGCGCGTGGGCGAAAGCTCCACCTTTCTCTCCGCCTCCACCATGCTTTTGCCCGAGCCGCCCAAGGTGGGCGATTATGTCATCGTCCATGCGGGCTTTGCGCTCCACTCCCTCACGCCGGAAGAGGCAGAGTCGAGCCTTGCCGCCCTGCGCGAACTGGCCGAGGCCGCTGCGGGCCAGCCGGCCAATTTCTAGCCCCGCGCCGTCTGACCGCACCGGAGGAAACCGTGATAGACCCCGCCACATGGATGCCCGCCGCCGTGGTTGGCCTGAAACAGGCCTTCGGCCCGAGGCTGTGCTTCGTGGGCCTGCAAGGCAGCTACCGCCGCGGCGAGGCCACGGAAGCAAGCGACATCGACCTCTGCGTCATCCTTGACAGGCTGGATGCGGCGGATTTTCCACGCCTTCGGGAAGTGCTGGACGCGCTCCCTGAAGGCGAAAAGGCCGCGGGCTTTGTGGCGGGCGCGCCGGAGCTGGCCGCGTGGCCCCGGTTCGAGCTTTTTGGCTTCGCGCAGGATATGGACGCCTGGTACGGCGAGCTTGCGCCGCTCCTGCCGCCCATCACTCAGGCCGACATCGTTCTGGGCGTGCGCACGGCCCTAGCCGCGCTCTGCCACGAGGCCACGCAGGCGCTCCTGCTCGCGCTCCGGCTTTCCCCAGCGGCGGCAAAAAGCGTCCGGCACAGTCTTGCCAAGGCCTTCCTGCGCGTCCTGCAGGGCGTTATCTCTTTGCGGGCCGGGATTTTTCCGCGCGACCGGGCTGAGGCCCGGCGCTGGGCGACAGAGGAGGAGGCCGCGGTGCTTAAAGAAGCGGAATCGCTGGCGCTCGCGGAGCTTGCCGCAGCCTGCCGCGACTGGAGCGCCGCGCGGCTCCAGGAACTGCCCACTCAGGAGTGAGCGGCGCGCCCTTCACCGCCGAGAGTGCTGGCCGACCACCACAAGCCCCTTCACGCTCCGCCTCATGTGTACTGCGGCTCGTTCTCCTTGATGATCTGGAAGGATTTCATGGCCTTCACCGTGCCCGCGATGCCCTGGTATTTCTTGACGCCCGCCACGGTGCAGGTGAGCAGGTCCTCCACGTCGGTGTCGAGCACGAGCACGTCCCCCACCTGCATCCGCATGAGCTGGTTGCCGGTAATGGTGGTGTCGCCGAAATGCACCTTGAGCTCCACCGGGGTCTCCAGCAGGCGCTCCTTGAGGCGCGCCACCCAGGCGTGGTCAACTTCCAGGCGCTCGGTCTGGAAGCTGGCGTGCAGCTTGGAGCGGATGGGCTCGATGGTGGCGTAGGGCAGGCAGACGATCATGGAGCCGATGGAAGTGTCGAGCTCCACCTCGAAGGTGATGACCACCACCACGTCGCTCGGCGGTACGATGGCCGCGAACTGGGGGTTGATCTCGCTGCGCACGAGCTCCAGCTTCACGTCGTGGACGGGCCGCCAGGATTCCTCCATATTGTCGAGGGCGATCTTGACGATCTTGTCCACCACGGCCTGCTCGATGCGCGTAAATTCGCGGCCCTCGATCTTGGGCTGGGAGCCGGCCCCGCCGAAAACGCTCTCCACCAGCGCGAAAACGAGGCGCGAGTCCACGATCATGATAGCGTTGCCGCGCAGCGGGTCCATCTTGAAAATGTTGATGGAGGTGGGCACGGGTAGCGAGCGCATGAACTCGCCGAACTTGGTCATGTCGATGGAAATGGGGTTCAGCTCCACGCGCTTGCGCACCACGTTGGAGAGCGCGTTGGTGCAGAGCCGTGCAAAACGGTCATTGACGATTTCAAGAACGGGCATACGCCCGCGGATGATGCGGTCCTGGTTGGCGAGGTCAAAGGCGACGACGCCCGAGTCGTCCCCGGGCACGTCCTGCTCGGTCTCGATGTCGCCGATATTCATGCCCCGAAGCAGGGCATCCACTTCATCTTGTGCAAGAACTTTATTCATAAAAAGCCTCTAAACGGGAGAAAACATCTTGATGCGCCGACAACGGCGTTCCCGAATAAGAATGCAAAAAAAAGGCCAAGATTGCAAGAAGGTCCGCTTGACATGCCGGGGCCCGCTCACTAGAAATCAATCCTGCGCGGGTGGGCCGGGCATCAGTGTCTGCGGCTGTAGGACGGCCCGCGCCGCCCTGCGACAGGCCCCCGCGCAACGCCATTTGTCGGTCGGTGAAAGCATGAAACGATGCAGGTTTTCGTCGGTCTTGGCCGTGGCCATCGTCCTGATCCTGACGCTTGCGGGCCTTGCCCCCGCTTGCGCCGCGCCTGAACCGGCCGCCGGGGACGGCGACGACGGCTGGGTGGTCATGCCCGCCGGGGGGCGGCCCGCCTATATGGGCATCCACGGCGGCACCATGCCCGTGAGCCTGCTCGTGGCGGGGGACGGCGCCTCGCTCTTCACCTTTGTGGGCCGCACGGGCAATGATTTTCTCGAGGCGCTGCGCGCCACGGACATGCCGCTTCCCAGCCTGCTCAACGCCACGGTGGCGCGCTCGCGCGCGGCCACGGGCGGCGCGGCCCTGTTTGCCGGCAATGCCACCAAGAGCCTGCCCGTCATCCCGCTCACGGGCGAGGGCTTCGCCGCCCTAGCGGAAAAGCCCGGCTCGCTCCAGCCTTTCGGGCTCTCCGACGAGCCGCTCTCCATCGAGGGCCGGGCAGTGCGGCCCAAGGCACTATCCCCGGCCAAGACCTACCGCCTCTTTGTGCTGCCGCAATACCTTCAGCCCCAGACCGGGCGCCGCGACCGCTGAGGCAGGATCGTCCCGCCACCTTTCCGCCAGTAAACTTCCGAATCCTGCCTGTCGCCGGGCCATTTCCCGCGGCTCGCCAGCCCCGGCTGCGCGAAAAAAACAGGAAACTCCCGCAGTAAAAATGAAGTCGCGCATCCCCGGCGGAAAACGCGACTTCACTTGTGGCCGGACTGCAAGTAACGAAACAGGCCCACAGCCGGGCATGGCCCACGTCACCGGCAATGGCGCTTCCCTGTGCGTCCCCCGAAAAAAGGCAGGCTAATTTTTGATGAGCTCTATGCCTTCCTTGAGGCCGCGGTTCCGGCCATAGAGTTTTTCTTCGGCATTGTTCCAGTGTTCATGCACGCCGAGACTGCCCGGATTGCTGCCCGCGCCGTCCGTATAGTTGGTCTGCGAGGGCGGATGCGGCAGCAGCGCCGCCTCATGGAGGTAATTTTCCATTTGCGGCTTGCCGCGCATATTGCTGTTATGGCGCTGCATATTCGGCTCATTGACGAGAAAATCCGCGCCCACCGAGTCAATGGCCACAGGGTCCTGCGAGAAAAAGAGGCTTGAGGCCTGGTGGCCGTTGAAAGGCGGCATGGTCCAGACGGAATTTTCCGGCGAAATCGTCACGGTCTCGCTGGGCGCGGTGATGAGGCCGTCCAGCATCACGAGCATGGTCTTGCCGCCGATCTCCTTGCGGGCCATGAGGTCCGCGAGGACGGAATAGCCGCCCATTTTGCCGTTGATGATGTTGGGGTGCAGCCCCGCCGCCGCCGGGGTGGTCCTGCGGTCGTCATTGATAAAGCTGCCGAAATGGTTCTTGCCGCCAAGGGTGAGGCCCCAGGAATGGCCCTTGAGATTGCCGAGATTGATGAGGTAATCCGCCCCGGTGAGGCAGGTGGGGAAATACGTCGGCTCGCCGCTCACGTTGCCCGCCCACCGGATGCGGGCCTTTTTGTCGGGAACGGCGTCTTTGGGGCCGCCGAGGTCGCGATAGCAGAACTGCACGCCCTTGAGGTCGCCTTCGGTACACAGGGCCTGCATATGGTCGGGAAAGATCCTGCAGGTGTCGTAGATGACGATGTCCTCCGGCCTCACCCCGCCGTCGCGGACCAGCGAGCGGAGCAGGGTTTGCAGCAGGAGCGGGTTGCCGTAGCTCACCCCGAACTGGCCGTGGGGGTCGTCATTGTTTTCCCCGGCGCCGTTCATGTTGACCTTGACGGCGATCTTCTGGCCTGGCCTGTAGCCGCCCGCCCTGCCGTTTTTGGCGTTGCGCCAGGCAAAAAGCGCGTCCCAGGCCTTTTGGGGGCTGTCCTCCCCGGTGAGGCGCATGATGCCGTTGCGCGTCATTTGGAGGATGCGGCCCTGGTCAAAGTTTTCCGGCTTCCACCAGAAATCCATGCCGCTCCAGTGCACCGCCTCGGGATCGTGCATCCAGACCACCCGGCCCGGATGGATCCCCTGGCCGACGCCGATGGCTTCATGGCTGGGGAAAAGGGATTTTTCACCGGCAAGGGCTTCATCCATGACCATTTCCCCGCTGGAGATAAGGCCGGCGGTGATGAGGCTGCTTTTAATGAAGTTTCTGCGTGAAACGCCCATATTCCCTCCTGCATCGCCGGCGCGGGTTTCCAGCTCCGGGGGTGTACTCACTACGGCAGCATACTCAAGGGCACGCGGTACACCCGGTCATTGGGGTTCGTCGCGCCGAAGCTCTCCCAGTGCGTGGCGTCCTTGTCATAGGCCTCGTAGCGCGCGAGCAGACCCTTGATGCGGCGGACGAAGGCATCCCGCTGCCCGGTGGACATGTCCTCCCAGTCCTTGCGTGTCATGGAGCCGATAACACTCTTGTAGGGCAAGTCGGCGAGCACCTCGTCCAGAAGTCCGTTTTCGGCGAGGTTGCGGTCCGGGTGCAGGGAGAACTGGTTGGGGTCGCGGCTCATCTGCGCCGCGGCGGAGAGGATCTGCCCGAAGAGGTCAGCGTCGCCGTTGAGGAAGGCCTTCTCGCTCCCGGCGAGGAGCAGCTTGAGCTGCTTGTAGAGATTGCTCAGCTGCCCCTTGGTGAGCAGCACCGCGGGCTCCACGGCGAGCACCGGCGCGTCGCCCGGATTGGCGGCCAGCTTGGCGAGGTCCGCGTCGGCTATCCAGGCGTCCACCACCTGCGGGGCCGTGGCGCCCTTGCGGTTGCCGAAAAACTGGAGCTGCATGGCATAGCCCGTGCTTTCGGCGATGCGCCGCGCCTCCTCCTCGGGGGTGAGCTTGGCCTGGGGCTTGCTGATGCGCGAAGGCGCGAGCAGCTTGCCCTCGGCCGTGGCCGCGAGCACCTTGCCGTAGGACTGCGCGAGCACCCGTGCCGCGCTCTCAAAAGCCTTGGCGCCCTTGGCGGGCGTGGCCGCGTCGATGGGGATATAGCTCGCCTGGTTGTCGCTCTGGCGCGTGAGGGTGCGGTAGGCCTCCGCGGCATAGGGCTGGTTCTGGGCTGTGCGCGGGTTCTTGACATGGAGCGCGGTCAGGTAGATGCGGTTGCTCTTGAGATAGTCGGCGAGCGCCTCGGGCGAGAAGCCCGTGGCCGAGTCCGGGTCACCCGCGCCCAAGGGCCCGGCGTCGGTGATCATCAGCATGACGCGGCTGCCGTAGTTTTGCCACGAAAGCCCGTCCACGGCTGCCTTGACGCCCGCGAAGGCGTCCTCATTGATGCCGTGGCTCGACACCGTGGCCTCGTCCACCTGCTTGAGGGCCTCCTCGAGGCGCTTGCGGTCCTTCACCGAGGTGAAGTCGCAGATGATCTTCGCGGTATAGCCCAGGCCCGGCGTGCGCTTGGTGCTGCTGCGGAAGGCCACCACGGCGAAGGCCATCTTGTCCGCATAGGGGCTTTTTTCGAGTTCGTCATAAAGGCCCTGCACGAGCCTGAGGGTCTCGTCGATATAGGGCTTCATGGAAATGGTAGTGTCGATGACAAAGGCGAAGCCCGTGCGGAAGTCCGCGCCGTCCGCCGCTCCTGCGGCTTTCTGCCCCTCGGCCTCCCCGCCGGAGGCCGCGCCGCCGATGCCGGGATCGATGGAGGCCACCTCGATGAGCCTGGGGCCGTGCTGCCCGTAAAACTGGTCGTCGATGGACATCACCGGGAGCAGATAGAAATTTTTCTCGGCCACGGCTGTTGCCGCGGGCTCGGTGGCGATGACGGGATAGTCCGCGCCAAGCTCCTTGCCGGAGGCGAGGTCCTTGCGGTAGCCCTCGAGCAGGCCCTTGAGGTCCTCGGCGCGGCAGGCCTGCTCAAGGCCCTCATGGTTGCGAAAAAAGAGCACCGGGTCGCGGCCCGTCCTGTCCGTGAGCACCATGGTGATGGCCTGCGGCCATTCGGTGACCAGCGACTTGTCGATCCAGCCGTCGGCCTTGTCGCTGCCCGCGCCCACCTGCAGGCGGTCGCCCTGACGGTCATAGATATACAGCGCCGTGAAGGTGGGGACGCTCTCGCGCAGGGTGGCGGCCCCGGCCTCGGGCCCGGCATAAAGTTTGGCCCCAGGATGCGTGACCACGCGCTGGAACACGCTCTTTTTGCCCTCCTGGAGCAGGGGCTGGGCGGCCCCGCAGGGCGCGGCGGCGAGGACGAGGCCGGAGAGGATGGCCAGGGGCAGGAGCAGGGCCGCAAGCGCAAAACGGGAAGACTTCATCATGGTATGCCTCCACGCGGGCCTTGCGCCCGCGTGTTCGTGGTCAGGGGAAGTGCCCTAGGGCAGTTCCTGCAGCCAGGCCCGCGCCTGGGCATTGCCCGCCGCTGCCTCGCGCTCAAGCCAGCCGCGCAGGCGCGTCTGCGCCTCCAGCGCGGCCTTGGCGACCTTGGGATCGCTGGCCGCGGCCTTGGCATAGGCGGCATAGGCCGCCGCCGCGTCCTTTTCGATGGAGCCCCACCTGGGCTCCGCCGGGTCAAGGCAGGTGGCGTAGGGCATGAAGGCCGCCGGGGCATCGCTTTCCGCCGCAAAATAGTAGAGGCGGTAGAGGGCGTCCTGCTCCGCGGGCGTGGCCTTGGGGAGCTGGGCCGCCAGGGCGAGCGCGGCCTTTGCCGTCACGTCCGGGCCGCTGAAAAAGGCGCGCACCTGCTCCTCCGCCGATTTCTGCGTGGGAGGGAGCTCGGTCTCGGACGCGGGCGCCGCGCCGGACTTGCCTGAAAGGGCCGCTTCCTCCTCCTGCGCCTTGCTGTCAAAGAATTTCCATGTGGCGAGGCCCCCGGCGAGCAGCGCCGCCACAAGCGCCACGATGAGCACGGGGCTGAGCTTGCGCCGGGGCGCCGGGGCTGGCGCAGACGGCTCGGGCGAGAGGCTGAGCGGCGTTTCCCCGGCTTTTTCGGCCGCAGGCGCTTCCGCGGCCGCAGGCGTGGCGGGCGCGGGCTCGGGCGCGGGTTCCGGCGCGGCCGGCGGGGGGGCCACCATCATCGGCCTGGCGTCGTCGGAGGCGCGCATCCCGGTATTGTCCAGCCGGGAGTCGGGGCTGTAGGTGATGCCGTCCTCCACCTGAAGGCGCGCCTTGAGCTCGTCGCCCTGTTCCGGCTTGAGGGTGACAAGATACTTTTCCAGCGGATCCAGGGCGTCCACCACCTCCGGCCCGATGGGCACGGTGATGGCCCCCTCGGGCGTCGTCTCCGTCCGCACGGGCATGAAGCGCGTCTCGCCCACCCAGACGGTCCCCCCGCCGGGCCCGGCGGCCAGATAGGCGTGGTCCGAGGCGCGGAGCACGGCCATGGAATACGGACCGTCAGGGAAGAGCGTCTCGCTGAAGGTGAGTGTGCCGTGGCCGGGGCCTTTTTGCGTGTCGTCGCTGTAGCTGATCTTCATGGCGTCATGCTGGGCGCGAAGCGCCCGTGTTGTCGGTGATCAGGCCGTGGCTGCGTCGCTTTTGGGCGCGCCGGGAGCAGCTTCCGCGGAGAGTTTGCGCAGGATGCTGCCGAGGGCCAAGTTTTCCTCCACATTGAGGGTCTGCTCGCCGTCAAAGTCCACATTGCCCATGATGAGCGCGGCCAGCGCATTGAGCCAGTCCCCCAGCCAGCGCCGCGACCAGACGGAGCGCGTCTCGCCGAGCTTCGGCAGCTCCCCGGCCTCGGGCGGCGGCGTGAAGACCACCGTGCTCTTGGCGCCGGGAAGGGCCAGGGTGCGCGCCTTTTCGTCATTCCTGCGCGGGTCGAGACCGAGCCAGTCCACATAGCTGTTGAGGATGCCCGCGGCTATGCCCGCCTCCTTCCTGGCGATGCTCTCCCGGCTGGTATTGGCATAGGCCGCGGCCTTGCGGAAGGCCCGGGCCATGCCGTCGCGCAGGGCGAGGCGGGCCGCCCCGGTGGAGAGCTCGTTCACGAGGTCGGAAAACTCCTTCCCCGACAGGAGAAAGTAGCGCTGGGCCGCCGGGTCGTCGGCCAGCTGGTGCAGCCGCTCGATCCAGCGGCTTTCCACATAGTCGGCGAAAAAGGCGGCCTCGTCCCGCGCCGGTGCGTCCTTGGGGGCCGGGGCGGGCGCCCCGGCGGCTGCTGTCGCCGGCGTTTCCGCCGGAGCCTCGGCAAAGGGGTTCCACGAGCCCACGTCGACAGTGTCCATGTCGAGCTCGGGGACCGGGGCCTCCTCCGCCTGCGGGGCGGCTTCGGGCACCGCGTCCGCGAGCTCGAGGAAGCGGCGCGTGGCCTCGGGGTGCATGTCGGCGATGTCCGCGTCGCTGATGGTGAGGCTGTGCAGAAGCTGGCCCATGCGGCCCTGCTGGGCCTCGAGCTGCCCGAGGCGGTTGAAGAGGTTGCGGATGAGGAGGAGCTTCTGCTTGCGGATCTCCTCGCGGTCGTCCGTGCGGTAGAAAGCCGCGAGCCTGCGCGCCACGGCCTCGCGCGTGTCCTGCACGTTCTGGAGCAGCTGCTCGCGCTTGATGTCCGGGTTGCAGAGCGGGCTCAGGCTTTCGCGGATATAGGTGATGCCGCCGTCATTGAACTTCATGGCCTCGTCCCAGGCGCGGGCCGGGTCCTTGAAGTGGGCCGCCACCAGGGGGCTTTGCAAAAAGGCCGAGTGCAGGCGCTCCACATAGTCCTGCCTCTCGGGGCGGATGCCCTTTTCCTGATCGCCCTCGTATTCCATCACCGCGTCAAAGCGGAAATTGGGATTGCGCAAAAGGAAGAGGTTGTCGAAGCCGCGCTCGGGCGTCCAGTGCACGGGCCAGTCATGCTGCTTGCCGAAAAAGTCCAGCAGGGAGGCGTGGAGGCGGTTGTCCCAGCGGCTTTCCAGCGAGGGCGCGCCCTTCTTGTCCTCAAACTCCATGTCGAACTTGGTGAGGATGAAGAAGAGCGAAGGCTGTTTTCCCACGCGGTCCTCCGGGCGCTCGCCGTGGGTGGTGCGCACCCATTCGTCGATGACGCCGGGGAGGTCCTGCACCTCCTGGTTGCTGGGGCCGATGCAGAGCAACATGCTCGTGAGCTCGCGCTCGGCGCAATAGCGCTGGAAGAGATAGGCCACCTTGCCGCGCAGGAAGAGTTCCTTGAGCATCCCTTCCTTCTTGAGCTCGCGGCGCACGTCGTCGAGCTTGTAGCGCGAGCGGTAGCCGGGGAAGTCCAGAAGGTCGGTGTGGTCGAAATAGGGCGCGGGCTTTTCGCGCATGACGATGGTGAGCTCGGCCGTGAGCGCCGTCACCACGGCGCGCGGGAGGGATGCGTGGACGCCCGCGGGCGTGACCACATCGAGCGTGCCGTCGGCCTGGGCCCTGGCCGGGTCGCCGAGCCCGGCGAGCGTCGCCACATCGATGATGCTCGTGTCGCGCGGGATGAGCGCGTCCAGCGTGAGGAAGGCGCGCTCGGCATAGCCCAGCGAATCCAGCGCCTTGAGCAGCTGGCGCAGGAGGTCGTTGAATTCCTCCACCTCGTCCCAGATGAGCCCGTAGAGCTCCACGCGGCCCTCGAGGTCGAGCACCGGGCCGAGGGCCAGCGCCTGGTCCCAGTAGGAGCGCTCCAGCTCCTGCACGCGGGCCTTGGCGCGGAAATCCTTGACGAGATATTCGCGCAGGTCCTCCAGCGCGTCGAGGTCCGCCGAGGGGGAGCCGCTGCCCGCAGGAAGCGTCTGCGCGCGCTCTTTCAGGCGCTTGAGCGTGGCTTCGATGTCGGATTGCGGGGCTTCCTTGTGCTCGCAGTCGGCGTAGTAGGTGTTGGCGATGATCTTGACGAGGTCCGTTTCCGAAAGCAGGCGGATCTGCACCGGATGCCCGGGCGGCAGGTCCGTGGGCTGCGTCATGGTGAAGCGGGTGACAAGGCCCGTGGACTCCTTGCCGCCCTCGGGATTGATCTCGCTGATGAAGTCTTTGGTGGCGTCGCCGAACACGGCAAGCAGCGAGTGCCCGGCGTCGCGCGCCAGCGCGGAGATGAGGTAGGACTTGCCCGCCTGGCTCGGCCCGAAAACCCCGGCGCACATCTTGCGCCGGGCGGCGCGCGAGCAGCGCCGGAACACCCTGGCCGCGCGGCGCAGCTCCCGCTGGAGGCCCTCCTGCTCGCCGCGCACAAGCTCGCCGTTGCGCGCGGCCCAGGCCCCGGCGTCGGTGCAGGCCTGGGCGAGATCGGCGCAGTAGACATCAAGTTCCATCATGAGGCTCCTTTGGCGGGCCGGGCGGCGCGCCCGCGCCCAGGCAGGGGGATGCGGTCTCAGTCGCCGTAGACGATGCCGGTGTCCATCCAGAAGCCCTCGTCGCGGGGCAAGGTCTGGAGGCGCATATCGAGCACCCTGTTGGGCAGGGTGTCGCCATTGCGGTCGCGGATCTCCTCGATGGTGAACTCCCCTTCGCCGCCCTGCGCATCCGCGCCCGGCGAGGCGGCGTCCTCCTCCTCGGGGAGCTCCAGGCGCAGCTTGACGGTGAAGGGCAGGCGGTGGGCGTTTTCCCGGCGCGCGTCCTCATCGGCGAATTCGAGGAAATAATAGCGCGTGGTGGTCCAGCGCTCGGCCTCGAGCTGGCGGAAGCCCACAGCGAGCGGTCCGCTGAAGCTGACCTCGGCCACGGGCGGCTCCACGATGCGCCGCTCCGGGTCCACGGTGAACCAGACTTTGCTTGCGCGGATCTGGCCGTTGAGCTCCATTTCGCCGATATAGCGGGCCGTGGAGGTGAGCGTGAGGCCGTGCGGGTCAAAGGAGAAGCCCTCGAGCTGGCCCTCGGCGAGCGCGCAGAGAATGGCCCCGACCACCACGGTGGTCTTGGGGTCGGTCATGTTGCCGAGCGCGTCGGAGAAGGGATACCAGCCACCCACGCGGTAGTCGCCCATGGGGAAGATGCGGCTCGGCGGCACGGGCAGCATGGAGCAGATGAGTTCCGCAATGCCCGGCCAGCGGCTGGGCCTGCCCGTAAGCAGGAGCACGTCGCAGTCATAGAGGTGGATGACCTCGCAGAGATTGGCGAGCACCTCCCTGAGGGCGGTGCGCACGGTGTCGTCCACGCGGCGCGGGTCCACCCGGANGGGNATGGCNAGCGGGTCNAAGTCGGGCGAGCCGCCGAGCTTNNNCACCGTNTCCGTGAGGTAGGCGAGGGCCGCGGCGCTNGGCATGGGCGCGAGGCCCTCGNTGAAGACGGGCGCGCTCTNGCTGGGGNNCGTCGGCNGCGGGCGCNGCNCCGGGGCGNGANGCCTTTTGCCGCTCGGGCNCGGCCTCTTCCGCAGGTTTNGCGAANCAGTCGCCGAGGCNGAACACNGNGCCTGNGCCCGNGCCGCGCACATCCGCCTCTTCATAGACGGAAAGCACGCGCAGGGCCGCNGGCACGGCCACCTGNCGGATGAACTGGATGCGCCCGCTGAGGCTGTCCTTGCTCGTGTCCATGGTGTCGCGNCCGAAGAGCGCGGCCAGGGCGGCGCGGGTGTTGGGCACCCCGGCCTCGGCCATGGCNGCGCCAATGGCCTCGAGCACATGNTCGGCCACCACGGCGCGGAGGATGTCGTCCCCGGCGAGGTTGAAGCCGTCGTGGAACTCGGGGTGCGGGGCCATGCGCGGCGTNGCNCCCTCGTCGCTGGCGAGCTCGAAGGTGGTGATGGAAAGGTCCGTGGTGCCNCCGCCGATGTCGATGGTGGCCACGCGCACGCTGGGGGCCTCGCCGNCNCGNTGCGGGAAGAAGCGCGGNCGGCCCATGATNTCGCAGAAAAGCNGNGCGTCGCCCTGNAACTTGCGNGTNATCTCGTTGTAGATAAAGACGAGCTGGGTGCAGGTGGCCTCGTCCCAGTCGCANCGGATGACCGGGTTGGTGCGGTAGTCCACGGCNTCNNNGCCGCGGCGGCGCGCCGGGTTNNNCACATAGTACTGNCCCCAGCCCAGCGCCTCCCANAGCACATGCACGGCCCAGCGGGCCCAGCGCTTGTAGATGTGCTGCTCGGCGANGGGCATCCCGCCGGGCACGGTGAAGATGACCTGCCNNAGNCGCCTCGGCTCGGCCGANGCCTCGCGGCGGCAGCGCTGNCCCGGNGANTTGATGGTNANNAGCGCCTGCTGGATGATCTCCACNAGNAGGAACATCATNAGNGAGGAGCGGGTGAAGAGCGACTCGAAGGCGCTTTCNNGCTCCTGCNCGCGGAANGCGCGCTTTTTGAANTCCTTGTCGTCCATGCAGCAGAGCGGNGTGCCGCTGGAATTGATGNGCTGGGCGAGCGGCCCGCGGGTCACATAGGGGGCCTTTTCGCTCTTGGTGTTGAAGCGCCAGGTGCGCTTCCAGTTGCGCTCGTCCCAGAGATAGCGCTTGGGGCTGGACATNCCCGTGGAGCCCTGCTCGCANCGCGAAAGCGTGGCCAGNCGCGCGGCCTCNGGCCCGATGCGCACGGGCGAGGGCCAGGCNAANGCCGGGGTGCGNCTGCCCTGAGCGCAGGCTNAGGGCGTCGTTGCCGAAGCTGATNTCGGAAAATTCCACCCGCGTCTCAAAGGGNTCTGTNGTGACCTTGTCCGGCTCGTCCATGTCCCTNAGCTGGAGCAGGTAGCTGTCGTTGAGGTTGGTGGCGCTCTGGGTGTGCGTCTCCACNAGGATGCCCGTGGTGCGCGAATTGCCGATGTCGAGCACGAGGTCCACGTCCACGCAGTTCTTGGCGTCCGGCCGGATGACATAGACNTNNGTGGCGCGGATGGCGCGCTCCAGCGCCTCCAGCATGGTNAGGTAGGCNGCGAGGTGNGCGAACTTGCGCTCCTCGTCNACNGGNGGNCGGCCCTCGCGCNTGCGCCAGGNCTGCCAGGCGTCGCGCAGCCATTCCTCCACCCAGGCGAGGTCCATGAACCAGGCATTGTCGCGGAAGCGCCAGGCGAGGCGGAAATGNGCGTTGNCGTCCACATCGTCCGGGNTGAGNGCGGCNTAGACNTCGNCGGNCTTNTNCTCCACGCCCATGTCGAAGGCNANGACCACGCGCAGNGTGTCCGGNGTCTCGTCGCTCAGGGAAAGGCGCACCCGCGCCCAGTTGGTGGGGCCGTACTCGAAGCGGCANTCNTCCGTGCCGGGCCAGNTCTGCTCGCGCGTGCGCAGGAAGGGCACGGGTATCCACTGGCCGAGCCAGGGGAGGATGGCCTTGCGCCCGGTGAGCTCGTAACTGTAGCCGCCCACGGTGCGCGAGGGGTCGAGCTCGTCCACGAATTCGCCCTCGGCATTCTTGCGGAAGGCGTGCAGGTGAACGCGGGTCTCGCCGTCGGGCCCCTTCTCGGGGATCTCCTCAAAGCTGTAGCGCACGCTGTCGAGCTCGGAAAGCCCGGCGGCAAAGTCCAGCAACTGCGGGCAGCCGCCGGGGATGAGGCTCACGGGGTTGCGATACTGGGGCATGGGGAACATGCGCTACCTCCCGCAGCTTTCCACGCGGACAAAGGGTATCTCATAGGATTGGCGGCCGCCCTGGGCGTCCTTGAAAACCCAGGTGCAGGGCGCGTGCTGGCCCGTGCCCTTGCAGACCATCTCGGCCTGGCCCCAGCGCTCGCCGTCGGTGCAGGCCGCGCCCGAGGACGTGACCGAGAGCACGCCCTCCTTGGAGAGCCTGGCCTTGGAGGAGCCGATGCACATGCGGCCGCCGATGGAGTCGATGACGCGGCGCTTGCCCGCGCCGCCACCGGTCCCGAAGCAGAAACATTCCTTGATGATGCGCTTGGAATAGTATTCCGGCCGGGTGCCCTGCCAGCAGCCCTCCAGAAAGTCGAGATTGCCCGTGGCGACGGCCTCGGGCGGGATGCGCAGCTCCTCGCCCACGGCGGGCTTTTTCTTGCTCTCCTTGGGCTTGGCGGGTTCCTTGGGCTTCTCGGCCTTGGCTTTTTCCGGCTTGGGCTTCTCGGCCTTGGGCTTCTCTTCCTTGACAGGGCTGGCCTTCTTTTCCTCGGCCTTGGGCGGGTTTTCCTTTTTTGCCTCTTCCTTGGCGGGCGTCATGGGCAACAGCTCGACGATGGTCAGCTGGTGCGGCGCGGCCTCGGGAGTGGCAGGAGCGACGGGCGTGGTCTGTGGCGTGGGGGGCGTTGTCTGCTCCGGCGCAGGCGCCTGTGCCTCAGGAATGGCGATTTTCGGCGCCTCCGGGGCCTGCGCGCTTTCTTCCTTCTGCGGCTCGGGCGCAGGCAGGGCCGTGTCCGGGAGGTTCGTTTCAGGCGTGATGACCGCTGCTTCCGGCGTGGCGGGGGCGGTTTCAGGCGCGGCCGGGGTGACTGCCTCCTCCACCACGGTGACCGGGGCAGCTTCGGAGGCGCCCTGCACCGTGCCCTCGGGCGTGAGCGTCACGCCGAGGTCGGTGACGAGGCCGTCCGGTCTGACCTCAACGATGCGGGTCTGCCGCCCGTCGGGCAGGCGCACCACCGTGCCCGGCAAAAGGAGCCGGGGCGTAAGCTGGGGGGCCGTGGCACCGGGGCGGATATTGGTCAGGGTGTCGGCGGCGCCGACGGCCGCGGCCTCGCCGAGGCACAGGGCAAGCAAAAGCGCAAGGCAAAGGACGATACGCATGTCTGCTCCGGCGGGCGGCGGGCCGTCCGCGGCTTACGGTACGGGCGCTCAGCGCACCCGGCGGAAATCGGCGTCCCAGCGGGTGCCGTCGTCATTGGTCCCCACGCACTGGCTCGCGCCGCCCGGCGTGGTGCGGCAGTCGATGCTCACGGCCGCATAGCTGCTCGCGGAGTTCTGGCAGCGCTGCGGCCCGAGGTCGATGTGGAGCACCCCGTCGCGGAAGTGCGCCGTGGCGTCGCCCGTGCAGCGGTCCCGCTTTTCATGGATGATGCCCTGGCCCTTGCCGCTCGCGTCAAAGCCGAACTCGAACACCACGCCCTCGCCCGTGCGCTTGTTGGCAAGCCCGGTGTCGCAGCGCCAGCGGCCAGCCATGAAGGCGGGATCGCTGGCATTTTCGGGGATGACCAGTTGCTCGGCCTGCGCGGGGGCTTCCTGAGCCGGGGGCGCGGGCTCCGCCTTGCGGCAAAGGTCCGCGTGCTCCGTGACGCGCCGATGCAGGCTCTCGATTTCCGCGCCACGCTCCTCAATTTCCTTTTGCGGCCCCTCGGGCGCCTTGAGGAAGTCCGGCCCAGGTAAGTGAAAGAAAGCCGTGCCGCCGGGCGCGGGGAGCCCCGCGAAGCTCGTGAAGAGCAGGAAGGCGAGGGCGCAGGCAAGCGCCAGCGGCAACAGCCACGGGAGGCAGCCGCTGCGCCTCTTCCCCGCGGGCGGGGGGACCGGCGGCACGGGCGGAGCTGTTTCGGCCATTTCTTCCGGGGCCTGTGCAGCAGCCGCCCTGGGCACGGCGAGGCGCGTGAGGCTGGCGGGCTCCACGCCGGGCGTGCCCGGTCCGAAGCCCCAGCAGGTAAAGACGGGCTGGTCGCCCACCACATAGAGCGCCGAGTCGTCGGGATAGCAGAGCGCGAGCCTCAGGATATTGCCCCGCGTGACCTTAAGCGGGTCCTGCGAGTGGATGAGTTCCTCAGCGTAGCGGCCTATCTCGCCGCCCATGTGGGCAAGGCGCTCGCGCGCGGCGGCCTGTTTCTCCGGCGCAAGTTCCGCGAGGGGGCGCGGCTCGCCCTGTACCGGGGAATACCAGTCGATGGTCCCGTCGGCCCTGTTTTCCGCCGGGCGCGCGAAGAGCAGCACATATTCGTCGCCGAACTTGTGCAGGAGCATGTCGCGGATCTGCGGAAAGCTGGCGCTGGGCGCGATGCCCTGATAGGCCAGCTCGTGCATGTCGGCGCGGGCCGTGGAGGCGATGCGGGTCCCGCTCATGGGGCCTCCGTGGCGGCGCGGCGCGTCTCCACCTGAACGCCCTGCGCCGCGAGAAAGCGGATGAGGTCTGCGGCGGCGAGCGCGATGGAAGCCTGGCGGTAGCTGCCTTCATCCAGGGTGATCATGGTGTTGATGCCCACCACGTCACCGCGCTCGTTGACGAGCGGGCCGCCGCTGTTGCCGGGCGAGATGGGCGCGGTGTGCACGATGAGCGGCGGCGTGCGGTCCAGCACGGCGCTCACCACGCCCTCGCTGTAGGAAAGCTCGGGCATGGCCTTGAAATCCTTGCCCGTGAGCAGGCGCTTGTAGGCCGGGTCGCTCTTGCCCACGATGTCGGGAAAGCCCCAGGCCCCCACCTTGTCCGTGCGCCGGGCCGGGTCCGCAAAGACGAGCGCCGCGGGATGCGCCCCGGCGGGCAGGTCCACGGCCACGAGCGCATAGTCGCCCTGCGCCTTGCCGCTCGTGGCGATGACGCGCCCGGCCACCGGCCGCCCGAGGGCCTTGCTCGTCACGAGCAGGCCGCCGTCGGCGTGCTCCACCACATGCCTGTTGGTGGCCACGCGGCCGGGCGCCACAAAGAAGCCGGAACCCGTGGCCCCGCGGCCATTCTTGTCCACACTGACGAGAAAGACGCAGGCATCCTCCACATCCGCCGGGGAGGCGGCCACGGGCGCCTTGCCCGACGGCCCGGAAGTCTGCGGGGCGGAGGTGGCGGGCACCTCCGGGGGCCGGGACGTCGCGGGCACCTCCGGAGCCGGGGCCGTGGGGTTGAGCTTCGCCTTGGCCTCGCAGGGCGGAAGCGCGAGCAGCGCTGAAAGGGCGTCGCGCTCCTGGGTGAGGGAGGCGAGGCGGTCGCGCAATTCCGCGTCCGCGGCGAGACGCGCCTCGTATGCTGCCCAGATGCTCCAGCAGGCCCAGGCAAGCGCCGCCAGCAGGAGCAGGCTCAGCACGAGGGGCAGCCGGGAGCCGGATTTTTCGCGGGCATTCTCACTCATGGCTCATGCTCCGGCGCTAGGCCCGGATGTCCGCAAGGGCTTCGTTGATTTCCTGGGTCTGGCGGCTGGTGACCTGGTTGGCCTCGCTCTTTTCCCGGTCAAGGGCCGCGGTCTTTTGCGTGAGGGTCTGCTTTTTCTGGCGGGCCACCTTGATGGCCTGCGTCTTCTGCTTCTGCCTGGCCGGGTTTTGCGTGACGGCCTGTTCCTCGCTGGCGAAGGCCTGCTCATACTGCTGGTCGAGGTTGCGGGCGTGAGTCACGGCATCGCCGAGGAGGGCGATGGCCTCCTCGCGGCCGGACGAAATCTCGGCGAAGCGCCTGGCCGCCGTCTCGCGGTCGATGGTCCTGGCCTTGATGTCCTTGATGAGCAGGGCGAACTGCTGGTCATAGCACTGGAGCGATGTGCGCGCGGCTGCGCTCGTGATGTCGAGGTCGGAAATGTCGCCGTCGATGTTCTGGAGATAGGCGGCGAGGCGCTTGTTGTCGTCGCGCTCGTGCTGGGCCTGGGCGCTGCTCGCGCCCACGATGCCGCCCGCGGCCGCGCCCGTGGCCGCGCCCGCCACCGCGCCCTGCCACTTGCCGCCGCTGAGCAGCAGCCCGAGGAGCGCCCCGCCGAGGGCGCCCACGGCGGCGCCGCCGCCCGCGCCCTTGGCCACGTCATGTTCGCGGTCGCGCAGGTCCTGGATGGGGCGGTAGCAGCCGGGATAGTAGTTGACCGTGGTTTTTTGTTCGCCGTAGCGGCTGGCGCAGCCGACAAGGCCGGAAAGGAGCAGGGGAATGGGCAGAATCAGGGCAAGCAGGCGACGCATGGTACCTCCCGGACAAGCCGCCGAGGCTGCTGACAAAGTCAGCAGCTCGAAAATTGCGAGTAGGTCGCAGCTTAGCTGCGCCGTTAAGCGAGCGATTTTCGTGCCTTTCCGTCAAGCCGCTTCGCGGCTAGGACGGCGCAAACCACGCAAAGCGGGGTTTGTCATCAGTCTGAGCGGCCCGGGCGGGCCGCCCGCAGGGGAACGGCTGTTCCCGCGCATGTAGGTATATCCTCCATATTTATGAGGCGGCAAAGACCCTGTCAAACAGAATTTTGGCCGCGGAGGCCCGCTTGCCTGCCACGGCATTAGGGGATATGGGAGGAAGCACGTTGCGGCGGTGCGCGCGGTGCGCCGGCTCCGCCGCGGGGAGGACACATGGCAATGCGCCTTTCACGCTCCATCGTGGGCGACGCCGAGGCCCGCGCCGTGGCCCGCATCATCGAGGAGGACGGCTACCTCGGCATGGGTGCGGAGACCCGGCGCTTCGAGGAGGAGGTCGCCGCCTTTCTGGGTGTCGAGCCCTGGCAGGTGGTGAGCGTCAATTCGGGCACGGCGGCCTTGCATCTCGCTGTATTTGCAGCGTTGCAGGGCGTGGCGGCCACGGCGGACGCGCCCGAGGTGCTCGTGCCCTCCCTCACCTTCGTGGCCTCTTTCCAGGCCGTGCTGGCCGCGGGCTGCGTGCCCGTGGCCTGCGACGTGCTGCCCGAGACGGGCACCCTGGACATGGCCGATGCCGAGCGGCGTCTCACCCCGCGCACCATTGCCGTCATGCCCGTGGATTATGCGAGCAATCCCTGGCACTTGGATGAAACCTACGCCTTCGCCCGCAGCCACGGCCTGCGCGTGGTGGAGGATGCGGCCCACGCCTTCGGCTGCCGCCACCACGGCCGCAAGATCGGCTCCTTCGGGGACCTTGTCTGCTTCAGCTTCGACGGCATCAAGAACATCACCTGCGGCGAGGGCGGCTGCCTCGTGGCCTTTGACCGGGAGTCGGCGCGCATTGCCGCGGACGCGCGCCTGCTCTCGGTGGAGGGCGACACGGCAAAGCGCTTTTCCGGCGCCCGCTCGTGGGACCCGGACGTGAAGCTGCCCGGCTGGCGCTACCACATGAGCAACATCATGGCTGCCATCGGCCGCACCCAGCTTGCCCGGCTGGAAAGCGAATTCATCCCCGCCCGGCGGGAGCTTGCGCGGCTCTACCGGGAGCGGCTTCAGGGGCTCCCCGGCGTGGCCCTGCTCGTCACGGACCCCAGGGACTTCATCGTGCCGCACATCATGCCCGTGCGCATCCTTGACGGGCGCAAGGACGCCGTGGTGGCGGCGCTCACGGCCGAGGGCATCCCCACCGGGGTGCACTACAAGCCCAACCACCTCCTGACGCTTTTCGGCGGCGGCCGCGAGCATCTTCCGGCCACGGAAGAGCTCTATGCCGAGCTCGTGACCCTGCCCCTGCATCCGGGCCTTTCCGCCGAAGATGTGGAGAGCGTCTGCGCTGCGCTCGCCCGGGCGCTGGAGCGAGCATGACCGAGTCCGTCCCCAATCCCGCGCCCCGGCCCGCGCCGCTGTTGGCCCTGGTGGTGCCGTGCTATAATGAGCAGGAGACCCTGCCGCGCACCATGGACGAGCTCTCGCGCCTGCTCGCCGACTGCAAGGCGCGCGGTCTGATCCAGCCTGAAAGTTATGCCCTCTATGTGGATGACGGCAGCCGCGACGGCACCTGGGAGCTCATCGAGCGCCGCCATGCGGAGGACCCCTGCTGCCGCGGCGTCAAGTTCGCGGGCAACGCCGGGCACCAGAACGCCGTCTGGGCGGGCATGGCGACCGCGCGCGAGTGGGGCGCGGACTCCGTCATCAGCCTCGACGCGGACCTGCAGGACGATATTTCCGTCATTCCCGAGATGCTGGCCCGTTATGCCGAAGGCTGCGACATCGTTTATGGCGTACGCGCCAGCCGCAGCACGGACACGCCCTTCAAGCGGGAAACGGCCCACTTTTTCTACGCCCTCATGCGCAGGCTCAATGTCTCCATCATCCCGGACCATGCAGATTACCGCCTGGTGGCACGCCCGGTGCTCAAGGTGCTGGAAGGGTACGGCGAGCAGTCGCTCTTCCTGCGCGGGCTCTTTCCCACGCTGGGCTTCAGGACGGCCACGGTGAGCTATGCGCGCAAGGCGCGCGAGGCCGGGGAGAGCAAGTATCCTCTGCGCAAGATGCTGGCCTTCGCCTGGCGGGGCATCACCTCGTGCAGCGCGGCGCCCCTGCGCGTGGCCGGACTCATGAGCCTCGTCTGCATGGGCTTCGCCTTCCTGCTCTGCGGCGTGACGCTCTGGAAATACGCCATGGGCGAGACCGTGCAGGGCTGGACCTCGCTCATCATCGTCACCCTGCTTTTGGGTTCGGTGCAGTTGTTCTGCCTCGCCATCATGGGCGAATACATTGCCAAGATTTTCACGGAGGTGCGGCACAGGCCGCGCTATATCGTGGAAAAAACCCTCTGATCCTGCGCCCGCAGCGCCACCTACCGGAAAGCCGCCATGCCCCTGCCCGAGCTCCGTTCCCCCACCTGGGATGATCTGTGCGCCTTCGTGCGCGCCTTTTTGGCGCGTCGCTGGATGCGCTTTTGCATCGTGGGCGGCGCGGCCTCGCTGGTCTATTTCGGCTGCGGCCTCTTCTTTGTGAACCTGCTCGGCTTCCCCGTGCTGGCGGGCAATGCCCTGGCCTATCTGGTGGCCTTTGTGGTCTCCTATCTCGGGCAATGCCTCTGGACCTTCCGGGCCGAGGGCAGCCACCGCACCATGCTGCCGCGCTTCGCGGCCACACAGGCCCTTGGCCTGGCGCTCAATTCCGGCATCATCTGGCTGCTCATGGCCGCGGGCATGAGCTATGCCGTGGCCATGTGGGTGGCCATCGCCGCCGTGCCCGTGGCCGTATACTTCATCTGCAAGCTCTGGGTGTTCCGCTCATGAGCCAGGACGGGAGAAGCATGAAGCCCGCCGTTTCCGTGATCATGAACTGCCTCAACGGCGCCCCGGAGCTCGCCGAAGCGCTGGAAAGCCTGCGCCGCCAGACCTTTCAGGATTTCGAGATCATCTTCTGGGACAATGGCTCCACGGACGGGAGCGCGGAGCTTGCCAAGGCTTTTGGCCCGCAACTGCACTATTTCCGGGGCAAGGAGACCGTGCCCCTGGGCGCGGCGCGCAATCTTGCGCTGGCCGAGGCCCGCGGCCGCCATGTGGCCTTTCTCGATTGCGACGACCTCTGGCGCCCCACCAAGCTCGAAAAGCAGGTGGCGCTTCTGGAGGCCAGGCCCCGCGTGGGCCTCGTGTGTACGGATACGGAAATCGTGGAGAAGGGCCGGGTGCTTTCGCGCGTGTTCGCGCAAAGCGCGCCCGGACGGGGGATGGTTTTTGCGGATCTCATGGCGCGGCAGTGGATCTCCATGTCCTCGGCCATGCTGCGGCGCGAGGCGCTTGAGAGCGTGGTCCCAGCGGGGGAAGACGGACAGGGCGCGGCGGCGTGGTTCGACGAAAGCCTCAATGTCTGCGAGGAGGCCGACCTTTTCTACCGCGTCGCCCACGACTGGGAACTGGACTATATCGACGAGCCGCTCACCGTCTGGCGGGTGCACGGCGGCAACACCACCTTCCGCAAGTTCGGCCAGTTTGCGGACGAGACCCTGCGCATCCTTGAAAAGCACCGTGCCCTCTATCCCGGCTATGACGCGGAACACGCGGACCTGGTGGCCCTGCTCACGCGGCGGGCGGCCTTCCAGAAGGCCGTGGCCCTCTGGCGGGAAGGGCGCAACGACGAGGCCCGCGAGGTGGTGCGCCCCTGGCGCGCAAGCTCGCCCAAGTACCGCCTGTTCTGGGCGGCGAGCTACCTGCCCGGAAGCTGCTTTGACCTCGCGGCGCGGGCCTATTTCGCCCTGCCCGCGTTCCTGCGCCGCTGAGGAACGCCCCCAGGGAGCTTTGCCCGCCAACGGGCACGGCGCTTCGCGCCGCCATCCGGTGGGGGCAGCCGTCTCCGCTCCGCTTCAGACGGATTTAAGGAATATCTGTCCTCGGCGTCGTTTCCGTGACTTCTTCCCTTGGCGTCCGCGGTCACAGCGCACGGCGCCCGGTGCAAAAACTTCTTGACCCGGCTGGCCGCATGGAGTATGAGCTTACTCCGGTTCGCCCTTGTAGCTCAGTCGGTAGAGTGCATCCTTGGTAAGGATGAGGTCACCAGTTCAATCCTGGTCAAGGGCTCCAGAAATTTCGCCACGGGCCTGGCCCGGAGTTTCACAGGAAGGACCCCGCAGCCTCAGGCTGCGGGGTCCCTCACTATGGCGAGACCCGCACCACACCGACGGCGCACCGCGCGAGACGCCAACGCCATGAATATCCCGGTCCCGGCCCTCACCATCGGGCTGCTCATCCTCTCCAATGTCTTCATGACCTTCGCCTGGTACGGGCACCTGCGCTACAAGGGCCTGGCGCTGCCCATCGTCATCCTCACGAGCTGGGGCCTGGCCTTTTTTGAATATGTGCTCCAGGTGCCCGCCAACCGCATCGGTTACGGCCATTTTTCCGCCGCGGAGCTCAAGACCATCCAGGAGGTCATCTCCCTCACGGTCTTCATGCTCTTTTCCACCCTCTGGCTGGGGGAGTCCCTGCGCTGGAACCATTTGCTCGGCTTCGGCCTCATCGTGCTCGCGGCCTGGGTCATCTTCAAGGAGTGGTAGGATGCCCGCCCTCACCCTAGGCACGGCCGTGGCCTGCGGCGGCGCGGCGCTCGTGGGCGGCTTCATCGACGCCATCGCCGGGGGTGGCGGGCTGCTCACCGTGCCTGCGCTCCTGCTCACGGGCGTGCCCCCGCATCTCGCGCTCGGCACCAACAAGGTGAGCTCCTTCATGGGCACGGCCGTGGCCCTGGGGACCTTTGCGCGCAGCCGTCTCGTGCTCTGGCGGCTGGCCTTGACGGGCTTGGCCTTTTGCCTGCTGGGGGCATGGCTCGGCTCATTGCTGGCCCTCACGGTGAGCTCCGCCGTGCTCGGCAAGATACTGGTGGGGCTTTTGCCCGTGGGGATGCTACTCACGCTGGCCCCGCGACGCGAGCGCGAGGGCGCGCCGGCCACTCTTTCCGGGCCGCGCCTCTGGCTGCTCACGCCGCTCGTGTGCCTCGCCATCGGTGTCTATGACGGCTTTTTCGGCCCCGGCACGGGCAGCTTCCTCATCCTCGCCCTCCACTGGGTGCTGAATATCGGCCTCATGCAGGCCTCGGCTACAGCCAAGGTGCTCAACCTGGGCTCCAACGGCGGCGCCGTGGTGGCCTTCATCTGGCACGGCTCGGTGTTCTGGCCGCTGGCCGCGCTCATGACGGCCTGCTCCATGCTCGGCAACTGGTTCGGCAGCCGCACGGCCATCCGCGTGGGTGCAAAAGCGGTGCGCCGTTTCCTCCTTGTCTCGCTGGGGCTTTTGCTCGTCACGCTCATCTGGCGCTATTTCGTGGCACCGCAGTAAGTTGGGAAACGTGCTTTTTCCCGCAAATTTTTTGCCGAAAGGTTTACGCTCCGGCGGGCCAATGATATAATTATCTCTCAAATCTAAAGCGGCTTTCCGATGACGTGCTCCCTTTTGCCAAGTCCGAGGGAGACGAAACCACGAACCACGGTGAGGAACCATGGGCGACTGGATCAAAAAGGTGGAATTTGAAAAAATTTCCCCGGATTTCCCGTGCGACTTTGAGGGATTTCTTCCCATCAGGGCGCTGGTGGAAAGCAAATGCGCGGAAATACCGGAAAAGCGGGGCGTCTACCTCATCCTGTCGCCGGACACGCGGATGCCCGGCTTTAATGCTGACAACCCCGGTTTTGCCGCCAACAGGCTCACCCCCAGGGATGTGGCGACGCTGCGGGGGCAATGGAACGACGACACAGCGGTCGTCTATATCGGCAAGGCCGGCGCCAAGGACAAGAATGCGACCCTCAGGAGCCGCCTGAGGCCCTACTTCGTGAACTGGTCCCGGGGAAAGAGCAGCGCGCATCGCGGCGGCTGCGACATCTGGCAAATCGACACTCCCGGCGAGCTGCTCGTGGCCTGGCGCATCACGGAAGACGAGGACCCGCGCGCCTGCGAGGGCCTGCTCATCAAGAAATTCAAACGAGAACATGAGGGCAAGCGCCCCTTCGCCAATCATCAGGGTTGAACCGCCGCCGGCAAGGCCCCGGCAAAAGGAGAACATTGTGGATATGCTGCAAAAAAGGCTTGTGGCAAGGGAAGTCTATTTAAAACTGGAGGCCAGGGGCTTCAAGGTGCCCCGTGAGGACCCTTCGCCGGAAAACCGGGCGCGCTGGACAGAGGCCTTCGCTGCCGAGGCGGCCAGCTGGGAACGCGAAGGCGCACTCCATCTTCCCATGCTTGTTGTCTGGACGACTTCAGTGTGTACGTTGAACTGCAAATACTGCGGAAATTACACTCCAACACTGAGGGAAAAGAAGATAAAGTACAGATATACCTTCGACAACTTCAAGCAGGACCTGAAAAAAATCGCCAATTCTGTTAACAATATTAACCGGATAGTTTTCG
>JAAUYU010000030.1 GCA_014804965.1 Desulfovibrio sp. | reverse complement strand
GGAGTAGAGGGTACACCCGATCCCATTCCGAACTCGGCAGTTAAGCTCTTCCTCGCCGATGATACTGCGCATCTTCGCGCGGGAAAGTAGGAAGCTGCCAAATTCTTCCACCGCCCCCGAAAGGCCCACCGCCTTCCGGGGGCGGTTCGCGTTTAAGGACTGGGGAAAAGCGTGGTCGTGACTTGGTGCAAGCAGAAGCGGACGATGCGGTGCACGTCTGCAGGGCCTGCGAAATCCGACTGGCCGCCGCGGGCGCGTCGTCCCTGCGGAGTGCCTGCGGCGAGCCCCGGCGGATGTCGCGTCTCCATCCCCGGGTTTGCAAGAACTCGGGTGGTAGCTGTTATGGACAGGTTTGGCCCCTGTGGCCAAGGGAAGTGAGATGCACAAGCAGCCCCAATGTGGAGCATCGCAAATTTACAGCAGCGCCTGCTACGGGCTACCAAGGATCTGGGTCCCGGGAGAATAACCAATCGGAGATGTTTTATGTTCGACGCATCCTCATTGGAAGGGTGCGTCCAAGATTCCCATACTCTGCCGCATAGGAGCCTGGTGGACTTCTCCCTTATCTATGAAAATGACATATTATACAGTGGCCGCCCCTTATCGCGTCATCCGCTCCGCCTGCCTGAACCTATACATTTCGGCGAAGTCGTGCGCCTCCTCCTCGGAAGCGAACTTCGGGAGCTGATCATTGGTGGCGCAGCCGCAATTTGCCGAAGAGCAACGCACAGGTCTGATGAAATCCCTATGCGTAAAGGGGTTTTCCTGAAAAATATTGTAGGTTTTTCGTGCCTCAGGGCATCTTGCGCCCGATGCGGTACCATCGGGGCCTATGCACAAGAGAGAGCTCCCGTGAATGCAGTGCATTCCCTTAAAATTAAAATTGCCTTCTGCCAGCAGGGTATCCCTGTCTTTGCCCGCCATTTTTTGGTAGGGACGTGCAGGATCGGCATAATTCCAGAAAAGGTCGCCACTGTATCCTCGTTGCGTGAGAAACGTCATGTCCGGGCCATTTTGTGCCGCTCTTCCAAATTCTTCCGTAGCTTGTTTTTGCCATTCAAAATCTTGGAGAAGATAGCGTTCATCCATTGTGTCAAATCTCGGTTTGCGTAGCAGAAAAATTACATGAAGAGTAAAAGGATAAGCCAGTCTGAGTTCACATAATTTCTGATGGACTGCTCTGACAAAATCCCTTTTCAATGGATGAAACATAAGGTTTAAAGAAAGAAGTGCTTTGTGGGATAAACATTCTATAAGGGAAGTAATGTGGTCCAGTTCCATGAACTCCGTATGTAGGGAAATATTAAACCGCAGCCTGTCGATTTCCTCATTTTCGACTAGTCTGTCGTAAAGTTTCGGATTTCGAGAACCGTTGGAAATCACGAGAACTGACTGAAGGCGGTTTGCGAAGGAGTGATGGATATGCTCGATAAGCTCACCGAGGCCCGGATGGGTGGTCGGCTCACCACCACCAAAGGTGAACCTGACCGTATCGCGGTTGAGTTCTGCGATGTGATCCACTGCCTTTTTGAGGTAGGCCAAGGAGGTGAATCTGGAGTTATCCAGTGCGTCCTGCCCAAAACAATAGGAGCATTTGTAATTGCACATCTTGGTGATGCCCCAGTTTACTTCAAGGGGCATCCCAGTGAAAGTTTCGAGCACTCCTGTCCTGGTGATAATGGAGGGGGCAAGTGAACTTGGTTTTTCGTCTTGCCCATCCTGTCCACATGTTGTGGTGGCGTCACACAACTTCGGAGAACGTTTATCAAGATGGTAACGTAAAAAATTGTTACGCACTGCAGCAAAAATCGTACGTTTATCAATATTTTCGATAGGTTTTTCAATTCGTAGTTCGGTTGTCGATTGTTCCGCGACCATGAATGGCTCCTTTATACTTTCATCCACTACACCAGAGAAATTTTCCAAAATTTACCGTATACACCACTATGTGATGTGAACCATGCTCCCTCCTCACTGCAGCGGAATACAAAATGCTGACCCATCACGCCGTCAATGACGAGGCGCCCCCCTTGCCAGTTTTGCTTTCTGAAAGCGGGCATCGCTGCACAAGCATTGGCTGCGACCAGGATCAGGGTATAACAGGTCATTAATATGTATATTTCTATACACTCGGTTGCTTCTTTCTGCAAGAGGCTCCGTGGGGAGGCCTTTTTCCGGGGCGCACCCAAACATTGCGCCTGGATGTTATGAGACCGTTTGGCAGGAATACCTGCGGCTTCACCCTGGCCGGTGTGGGATAGCGCGTTGATTTTTCCCCGATTTGGCGGCCCGCCTCTGTGGCATTGACAAAGTGAGGCCCGAGCGCCAAGCTGGTGCACTTGGGTGCGGTAAAGCGATGATTCTCCTCATTTCCCCTACAGCCTTCCTACTGCCATGCAGCAATATATCGTAGACGCGTTCACCGACGAGCCTTTCAGCGGCAATCCCGCCGCCGTGTGCATCCTGCCCGCGTGGCCCGAGGATGGCTGGATGCGCAACATGGCCATGGAAAACAACCTTTCCGAAACGGCCTTTCTTGTGCCGGCCGGGAAGGCATATCACCTGCGCTGGTTCACACCGGAGACGGAAGTGGGCCTTTGCGGCCACGCCACCCTGGCGTCGGCTTTTGTGGTGCTGAATTTTCTCGAAAGGACGGCGGAAAAGGTGGAGTTCATCACCGGAGAGGGTGTCTTGCCCGTGCGCCGGGATGGGGAACTCTATACCATGGATTTCCCTCTCATTCCTCAGCGGGAAATCCCCGTAACCGCGGCCATGTGCGAGGCCTTTGGGGCGAAGCCCCTTAAGGCCCTGCTGGGTGCGGACCTAGTGTGTGTTTTTGTCAGCGAAGCGCAGGTGCGCGGCTTACAGCCGGACCAAAATTTATTGAAGCACCTGGAAGGCCGCGGGCAACATGCCACGGCGCCCGGCGATGGGACGGACTGCGCTTCCCGCAGCTTTTTTCCCAAGCTGGGCATTGTGGAAGATCCCGTATGCGGTTCGGCGCACTGCCAGATTGCGCCCTACTGGGCCGGCGAACTGGGCAAAGATGCGGTCATTGCGTTGCAGGCGTCCCGGCGCGGAGGCATCCTGTACTGTAAGCTGGAAGGAAACGGCAGGGTCGAAATCAGCGGCAAGGCCTGCCTGTTCGCCATTTCGGAGATACAGCCAGCGGCGCTGCCGCGCTGCCCTTGTCCAGAATTGAAACAGGCTTGCCTCACGGGGAGCTGAATCGGCTTGTGAGGGTATGAGCGAACCGCGCCTTCAGCGCGCGAAATGCAGGATTTTGGCGGCACCGCCCTTCATGCCGGAAGAGGCCACGGCGTCAAGGTCGGGATGATGGTCATAGGTGGCGCGGCAATAGGGGCATTCCAGCCTGTGTTTGCGCTTGTCGAGGCGGATGAGGCCGCCTTCGGTCTCATAGCAGCGGGGGCAGAAGGGGCCCTGGCGCACGCCGCTTGTGTGGAGCCAGTAGAAGCCCTGTTCCTCAAAGAGGTTTTGCGCGAGATAGAGAACATCCTCGAGACTTTGCAGACGGATCTTGAGCATACTCATCTCATCGCGCAGGGCAATGCAGCGGGATTGCATTTCCATGAGCAGGTGACGCGCCTTCTCCGTCTGGCCGGAAGCGAAGAGATCGTTGATTTCCTTGAAGCGGCGATAGTCCAGCATGGCAGTTCCCATCCCTTATGCCAGCCTATCGGAATGAGGGGGCAAAACCTTTAGAGGGCGCGGGACGCGGGTATCCGGGGGGCGGCGTGGAAAGGATGTGGGAACACTTGTAGTTAGAAATTCTCTAGAAATTTTCTGGAGTACAGATTTTCCTCTGCCGGATGGTTCGCCGGGCGCTTGGAATTGAGCGGAAAGCCTCGGGCGATTTTGGCGGCGGGCTGCACGCAGGGCGATGCCTGCGGTTTTGCACCAGGAGAGACGCGCGTCCGGCGCCCGCCAATGGGAGGGAGTGGGAACGACGCTACGGGCGTCAGCGCGAGGCAGGGGCCACACGCCCCACAAGGCTGTGGCGCTTGGCGGCCACGATTTGCACGGGAATGAGGCTTCCCGTGTGGTCCGCCCCGGCAGGGAGCGGCACATGCACGGGCACGCCGTAGGGGTCGCGGCCCTGCCAGTCCTCTTCACGGGGTGGGCCGCCCCCGTCCTTTGCGGGCGCGGCCTCCTGGCGCGGGCTTTTGCCCTCCATGAGCAGGGTGGTTTCCACGCCCACGCGGGCATCGAGCCAGCGCCGCCCGAGGCGGTCCTGAAGGGCCTGGAGGCGTTGCAGCCGCTCGTGCTGCACCTCCGGCGGGACCTTGTCGGGAAAGCGCGTTGCCGCTGCCCCCGGCCTGTCCGAATAGCAGAAGGAAAAGCTGGACATGAAGCCGCAGGCCTCCATCATGTCCAGCGTGGCCTGAAAGTCGCTCTCCGTCTCGCCGGGGAAGCCCACGATGAGGTCCGTGGAGAGGGCAAGGTCCGGCCGTGCGGCGCGCAAATCCTCCACAAGGCGCAGGAAGCCCGCGCTGTCATAGCGGCGGCGCATCCTCCTGAGCACCGCGTCCGAGCCCGCCTGCAGGGGCAGGTGCAGCCGCGGGCAGAGTGTCGGCAAGCTCCCGAAAGCGGCCACATCCTCGGGCCCCATGTCCTTGGGGTGCGGCGTCACATAGCGCAGGCGGCGCAGGCCGGGGAGCGCGGCCACCTGCTCAAGTAGGCGGAAAAAGCTCGTGCCGTCGCCTGTCTTGTCGCGGCCAAAGGCGTTGACGTTTTGGCCGAGCAGGGTGATCTCGATGGCGCCCTCGGCGAGGCGCTGCCGGCATTCCTCAAGGATGGCGGAAGTGGCGCGGGATTTCTGGCGCCCGCGCGTGAAAGGCACAATGCAATAGGCGCAAAAATTGTCGCAGCCCTGCATGATGGTGACAAGGGCCGAGGCGTCCGCGCAACGCCTGGGCGCCGCCTCCTTTTCGGGAAAGTCCTCGGTGAAGGCGCAGAGCGTGAGCCGCGCCTCCGGCTCCGCCAGCAGGCGCTCGATGGCGCCGGGGGCCTCGGTGATGCCGTCACTCCCCGCCACAAGCCTCACCTGAGGCGAGCGGTCAAAGAGCTCCGCGCCCAGCTGCTGCGCCACGCAGCCCGTCACGGCCACGAGCACGCGCCCGTCCCCCCCGGTCGCCTGGCGCACGCGCCCGAGGGCGCTCATGACCTTCTGCTCCGGCTTTTCGCGCACCGAGCAGGTGTTGATGATGACCACCTCGGCGTCCGCGAGCTCCGCGGGGGCAAAGCCCCGCGCCTCCAGCGCGGCGCCCAGCCACGCGGAGTCGTGGACATTCATCTGGCAGCCGAAGGTGATGACGTGGTAGGAGCGCGGCTGCATGGCGGCCCGGTGCGGCTACTGTTCCAGGCCCGCGTCCGGGCTGTACATTTCGCCGCCGCCTTCCTCCTCAAGGGCATTGACGCGGTCCTCCAGCCATTCGAGCACGGCGCGGGCCGTGTGGTAGTTGAGGAGGATGCGGCTGTGGATGTGGCGCGTGATGTCGCGCACGTCGTCATTGCCGGGGACGATTTCATGGCCGAGGGAGCCGTCCGGGGCGAGGATCTGTTCCGAGCAGGCGGGCAGGGCGTCGCTTTCATGGTAAAAATTCATCTCGATCTCGCCCTGCGAATTGATGCCCCCCCAGACGCCGTGCGCCGTCTGGAGACGGGACTCGGGCGCCATTTCATAGCGATAGCGGATGCGGGAGGGGGCGGCGGTATCGTCCTTGCTCATGGAACTTCCTTGCTGGCTTGTGGGTGGGAACGCAAAGCGGTTCACCAGTTAATTTTTTCTAAATACGCAAGCCGGGGGCAAAAGTAAAGGGCGGCGCCCCGCATATCATGCAGGACGCCGCCCCTGCGGCGTAGCGTCGCGCCCGCTCAGGGCAGCAGGGTCACGTCATAGGCGTCGGCCGGGACAAGGTACTTGCGGGCCACGGCCTGCACATCCGCGGGGCTCAGTGTTGCCGCCTTGTCCAGAAGCGTTTTCTGGAAGTCCTCGGGATAGTGGAGGAGGGCGTCCGTGGCGGCCTCCCCGGCGCGTGAGGCGAGGCTCTGGCGCTCGCGCAGGTAGTCGCCCAGAAGGCTGTTCGCCCCTCTCCGCAGCACCTCCTCGGGAAGCGGCTGCTCGCGGATGCCGCCTATGACCTCGGCAAAGCCCTTGCGCGCCGCTCCGAGCTTGTCCGGCGTCGTCCCGATATAGAAGGCCATGAAGGCCGCCTCGGGCATGTTGCGATTGAAGGCCGTCACCGTATAGCCGAGGCCCTGCTCGTCCCGGAGTTTGGTGAACAGAAGCCCGCTCTGCCCGGAAAGCACGGATTGCAAAAGGAGCAGCGCCGGTGCGTCCGGGTGCGTCAGCGGCACGGTGGGGAATATCTGGAGCAAATGCGCCTGGTTGCGCCCCGGCAGCGTCAGGGCGAGATTTTTCTCCTTCCCCCACTCGGGCCGCGGGGCCGTTCTGGCGATGCCCGTGGGCACGGGCAGGCTTTTGGCGAAGGCGAGAACGGCCTCGCGGTCGAAAGTGCCCGCCACGGAAAGCACCCAGGGCTGGGCGCCCTGGCGCTGCCAGAAGTCGCGCACCGCGGCGTCGTCATAGCCCGCGAGGAGCTCGGGCGTGCCGAGGCTGTCATAGCCGTAGGCCTGCCCGTGCGGGAAGAGGAAGGGATTGACCTTTGCGAACATGTAGGAAAGCGGCCTGTCCGCGCGCTGGCGGATGGCCGATTGCATGTTCTCCACCTCGCGCCTGAGCTCCTGCGGCTCGAAGCGCGGGCTTGTGATCATGTCGCGCAAAAAGCCGAAATAGTCGGCATTGAAGCGCGAGGGCCCGGTGAGCGCGATACCGAAACTTTGCAGCCCTGCCGAGGCCCCGGCGGAGGCGGCCCGCTCGGCGAGCCAGCGCTCCACGCCCTGCGCGTCAAGGCCCGCGCAGCCGTCGGCGAGCAGGCGCGCGGTGAGGTCCGCGAGGCCCTGCTGGTCCGGGGCGAGCAGGGCGTTGCCGCCCGTGAAGAGCAGGTCCAGAGACACATAGGGCACCGTGGTGTCCGGAATGAGGATGACCCTGCGGCCGCCGCCGAGGTCGATGGTCTCCCGCGCCTTGCCGCCGTCCGGCTTGGCAATGGCGGCGGCTGCCGCCTTGGGGGCAGCCCAGTTCTTGTGCAGGGTGGCCTCAAGGCGCGCCGCGAGGTCCGCCGGGGTGGACTCGGGCGCGAGCACGCGCACCCGCGCGAGAGCCGGGTCGAACCAGAGGCCGATGGCGTTTTGCAGCTGGGCCGTATCCACATTGCGCTGGGTGAAGCGCAGGTTGCGCTCCGCCTGTTCGCCGCCGAGGTCGAACTGGATGGTGCCCTTCCAGGAGGCGAGGCCGTTGAGCGTCTCGCCGGCGCGGTCCATGCTGTCCTCAAGGTTGAACTTGGCGCGGGCCACGGCCTCGGGCGTGAAGTCCTTGGCCGTGAGCGCCGCGAGGTCGCGGGTGAGCTCGTTCCAGAAGGTCTCCACCTTGTCGGCGTCGAGCTGCGCCGTGACGGTGAGCAGGCCCGCGCGCGCAAGGCTCATGTTGCCCACGCTGATGCTGTCCACGAGCTGGCGCTCGTACTTGTATTTGCGGTAGAAGGGGGAGGTGCCGTCGCCCCCGAGGAGGTAGCAGAGCACGTCGAGGTCCACGGAGCGCAGGTCGCGCAGGCCGGGCGCGGGAAAGGCCATGCCGAGATAGACCTTGTTCCACGGCCCGCGCACGACCTCCACCTCCGGGCCGCCGGGCGCGGTGGCGAGGTTGAGCGGCGGGGGCACGGCGAGGTCCGAGCTGTTGGCAAGGCCGCCGAAAAGCTCCTGCGCGTGGGCGAGCACGGCCTTGGGCTCGATGTCGCCCGCCACGAGCAGCATCATGTTGTCCGGCTGGTACCAGCGGGCGATGTAGGCGCGCAGGTCCGCCACGGTGAGTGCCCGGATGGTGTCGGCAAAGCCGATGATGGGCCGCCCGTAGGGGGTGTGGCTGAGCGCCGCGGTCTGGAGATTTTCATAAAGCTTGCGCTGGGGCGAATCCTCGCCGCGCTGGAGCTCGGAGATGACGACGCCCTTTTCAGCCTCAAGCTCGGCCGCGTCCAGCGTGGGCTGGAAGGCCATTTCCTTCACCACCTCCATGCCCACGCGCCAGTGCTTGGGGGGCATGTCCGTGAGATACCACGTCTTGTCAAAGCTCGTGGCCGCGTTGAGATAGCCGCCGAGGGCCTCCACATCTTTCGCCACCTGGCCCTTGGGCCGGTGCTCCGTGCCTTTAAATACCATGTGCTCAAGGACGTGGCTGATGCCCGCCTGGCCGGGCTCCTCATTGGCCGAGCCCGCGCGCACATAGAGCCGCGTGCAGACGAGCGGGAAGCGCTGGTCGCGCAGGATATAGACCAGAAGCCCGTTGGGGAGCCGGGTGAGGATGGTATCCTCACGGGAAGGCGCTTCGGCCGTTGCGTTCTGCGCGGCCGCGGCCTTGGGCGCGGATGCCTGCGGGGACGTGTCCCGCGCCTGCGTGGGCGCGCCGGGAAGAAGCAGGGAAAAGACAAGGAGGAGGATGAGGACAAGCTGTTGCATGGACGCTCCCGTGGGTCCAGGGCCGCACCCCCTTGGGTGCGGTCGGCCCGCTTTGTCATGGAGGGCCGCTCGCCCTCTCACGGGGGAGCGGCCGCGAAAAACTGCTGCCCTGCGCTCAGGCGGCCGCGCCGCTGCGCAGGGTAAAGACCGCCACTTCCGAGGGCGTGGCGATACGGATGGGGAAGCCCCCCCAGAGGCCAGCCCCGGGGCTCACGTAGAGCGGCATCCCGTCCACGTCGAACCAGCCGCGCACATAGCCCTTGTTGAAGGCGCTGACGATTTCGCGCAACCCCGGCGCCTGGCCCCCGTGGGTATGCCCGGAAAGCTGGAAGTCCACCCCCTGCCGCGCGCGGATGGGCGCGAAGCCGGGCCTGTGTTCGAGGAGGATGCACGGCGCCCCGGCCGGAGCGCCCGTCAGTGCCGCCTCCATGTCCGGGCCGGGCAGGCCGAAGGTGCGCGCCACGGGGTCGGTCACCCCCGCGAGCACCAGTTCCCGGCCGCCGGGCCTGAGCACGGCGTGGCCGTTGAGCAGCATGTGAAGCCCGAGCTCGCCGAACACGCGCACCCAGGCCGCATAACCGCTGTAATATTCATGGTTGCCCACGCAGGCGAACACGCCCAGCGGCGCGGCGAGGCGTGCAAGCTCCCGCGCGCTCTCCATGCGCAGCTCGGGCGGCCCATCCACCATGTCGCCGGTGAGCACGATGAGGTCCGGCTTTTGCGCGAGCACAAGGTCCACTACCGCGGCCACCCAGTCCCGCTTGAGGAGCGAGCTCATGTGCAGGTCGCTTATCTGGGCCACGCGCAGGCCGTCGTGCTCGCGGGGCAGCCGCCGCAGGCGTGCCTCCTCCTCGCGCAGGGCGGGCACGGCCACGGCCTCGCCCACGCCGAAGGCCGTGGGGCCGAGCACGGCCGCGGCCAGGGCCACGCGCTCGGCAGGCCGCGCGAGCAAAAGGCCGCCGCAGCCCGCGCGCACGAGCTCCCGCCGTGAGGGCGAGGCCGGTGAGCCCGTTCCCGGAGTCGGGGTTGCGCTCCTGCGGCGCGTGAAAATGCGCCAGAGCCAACGCAGAAGCAGGAGGATGTCGCGCAGGAGCACCAGCGCAAAAAGCAGCAGCGACGCGGCGAGCAGCCAGCCCTGGACCATGAGCAGCCATCGGGGCAGCTCCGGCGAGGCCAGGTTGCCGATGAGGAACCTGTTGATGGCGAAGGCCTGGGTGACGATGAGCAAAAGGACGGCGCAGCCGACCTTCGCCGCCCTGCCCATGCGGGCCGGGATGATGAGGCGGATGAGCAGGTAGAAATAGGGNATGAGGGGCCAGAGAAAGAACATGCGGCTCCTTGGGGATTACAGAATATAGCGGCTCAGGTCCTGGTCGTCGCGCACGTCGCGCAGATGCTCGCTCACATAGGCGCGGTCCACCACAACTTCCGCGCCCGCCATTTCCGGCGCGGCGAAGGAGATGTCGGCCAGAATCTTTTCCATGATGGTNTAGAGGCGGCGCGCGCCGATATTTTCCGCGCGGGCGTTGGCCTCCTCGGCGAAGGCGGCNACTTCCTCAAGGCCGTCNTGCGTGAAGGTNAGCTTCACGCGCTCGGTCCCGAGCAGGGCCTCGTACTGCTTGACGAGGGCATTGTGCGGCTCGGTGAGGATGCGCAGNAATTCCTCGCGCCCNAGCGGCTGGAGNNCNGCCCGCAGGGGAAANCGNCCCTGNAGCTCGGGGATCATGTCCGAGGGCTTGCTGAAGTGGAANGCNCCNGCCGCNATAAAGAGNATGTGGTCCGTCTTNACCATGCCGTGCTTGGTGTTGACCACGCTNCCCTCCACGATGGGCAGNAGGTCGCGCTGCACGCCCTCGCGCGAGATGTCCGAGGTGCGGTTCTGGGAGGAGCTNGCNATCTTGTCGATNTCGTCGATGAAGATGATGCCGGNCTGCTCCACGCGCTCGCGGGCCTTTTCGGTGAGNGCCTCCTGGTCCACGAGTTTGGCNGATTCCTCCTGNACGAGGANGNTGAAGGCCGTGCGCAGCTTGAGCTTNTTGCGGCTGCGCTTGGGCGGGAAGGCCTTGCTGAACATGTCCTTGACCTGGCCGCCCATCTGGTCCATGCCNGGGATGGCGAAGATGTCGATGCCCCGNCCGCCCTGCTCGGTGACTTCCATCTCCACCTCGCGGTCGTCGAGGTAGCCGAGCCGGAACTGCTGGAGGAGTTTTTCNCGGGTTTTGCTGCGCTCTTCCTGGCCGAAGGAATGGGGCAGGANNAGGTCCATGAGGCGGGACTCGGCCGCGGCCTCGGCGGCGGCGCGCACGCGGGCGTTCTCCTCCTCGCGCATGAGGTTGATGCCGATTTCCATGAGGTCGCGCACCATGGATTCCACGTCGCGGCCCACATAGCCCACNTCGGTGAACTTGGTGGCCTCCACCTTGAGGAAGGGCGCGCCGGANAGNCGCGCGAGGCGCCGGGCGATCTCGGTCTTGCCCACGCCCGTGGGCCCCATCATGATGATGTTTTTCGGCGCGATCTCGTCGCGCANCTCGGGCGNAAGATGCTGCCTGCGCCAGCGGTTGCGCACGGCCACGGCCACCATGCGCTTGGCCTGTTCCTGGCCGATGACGAACTTGTCNAGTTCCGCCACGATCTCGCGGGGGGTCAGGGCGCTCATGGGTGCTCCTTTGGCCCCGCGGCGCGNGGCTTCGCGCGAAATTCCGNGGGCCGGAGTTGAAAATAGGCACGTTCCCGGAGATGGCAATCGCGGCCGGNCATTTTTTGCGCTCCGGNCNGNCCCGGCGCCTCTCCCGGCACTTGCTGCGGGNGACCTTTCTTTTTAAGGTGGGNCATGCTCGCCTTCGCCNCCGCCCCGCTCACGCCAGCGGCCGTCACTGAAGCCGGAAGGGTGTTCGTGGTTCCNGGNCCGCCNNTGCCGTGGCTCGCCCCTGCGCTCATCCTCGCGGGGATTGCCCTGCAACTGGCNGTNCTNGCCNGCNTGCNCAGGGGCNGAGCGGGCCTCACCCGGGGCGCGGTCCTCCTTTGCGCCGCGGGCGCGTGCCTCGTGTTCGCCGGGGCCGTACCGGACCGGGACGTCAGCGTGGCCGTGGGCGAGGCGCTGGCGCTGACGGGCATCTGGTTCGCGTGGCGAAAGCGCTGAGGCCGGNCTGCTCAGGCGTCGCCCAGNNGGCGGAACCACTCCGGCATCCTGATGGGGCGCCCCGTGGCGTCCACGAGCGCGTGCTGGGTCATGCCCGTGGCGAGAAGGCGCGTCTTGTCCTCGTTCCACATCTCGTATACAAAACGCAGGGAGGCGCGCCCCCATTCGCTGACGCCCGTGCGCACCAGCACGAGCTCGTCATAGCGCGCGGGCGAGCGGTAGCGGCATTCGGCCTCGCGCACGGGCAGGATGACNCCTTTTTTCTCCACATCGGCGTAGCTCATGCCGCGCTCGCGGATATAGGCGCTGCGCGCGCGCTCAAAAATGTGCAGGTATTCGGCGTAGTAAAGTACGCCCATGCAATCCGTTTCACCGTAGGACACACGATGGGGAAACCAGGTTTCGGGAGTGGGAAAATCGGGCATGGTTCGCTTCCTTGCGGGCGCGCCCGTGGCAGCGTGTCGGCCGTCGGGCTGGCCCTCCTGTTGTGCATGTTTCTGGCGGCCTGCGGGCACAAGGCCCCGCCGCCCGCGCGTCCTTCCGCCCCGCCCGTGACCGCCCAGGAAAGCGCGGAGACTTTTCTCGCAAGGCTCTCCCCGGCCAATCAGGAGCTTACGAGCTGGAAGGACATGGGGCCTACCGTGCGCAAGTCTCTCCTCTATGTCAACTCGAAGCCGCAGGGGGCGTACGCCATCCGCCGCCCCGGCCTTGAGGTGACCTGGGGCGAGCTTTCGCGCACGCTCACCCGCCTGCAGCAGCTGTTGCCGCGCCTCGACGCGGACCCGCAGCTCCTCGCCGAGAATTTCCGCTGGGTGCCCGTGCCGAAAGGCATCGACTATTCGGGCTATTACGAGCCGCGCGTGGCCGCCAGCCGCACGAAAAAGCCCGGCTACGAGCAGGCCATCTACGCCCTGCCCCCGGACCTCGCCAAGGTGCGCGCGAAGCGCGGCCGCTATTATGACCGGCGCACCATCGAGGAAGGGCAGGTGCTCGCCGGGCGCGGCCTGGAGCTCGCCTGGGCCAAGGACCCGGTGGACGTGTTCTTTCTCGAGATACAGGGCTCGGGCAAGCTCGTCTTTGACGACGGCACCGAAGCCTATATCAACTATGCGGGCCAGAACGGCCACAAGTACAAGAGCTCGGGCCGCATCATGCGCGAAAAGGGCCTTTTGAAACGCGGCGACATCTTCGAGCAGCGGGAGTGGTTCCGCAACAATCCCGACAGGGTGCGCGAGATACTCAACGACAATCCGAGCTATGTCTTTTTCAAGTTCGGCGGCCGCGGGCCCACGGGCGCCATGGGACACACCGTGGACGACTGGCTTTCCCTCGCCACGGATCGCGGCTATATTCCCCTGGGTGCCGTGGTGGCCTACGGCGTCAATATCCCGGACGAGAAGCAGGGCACCGTGCCCCTGCGCGGCATCGGCTTCGCGCAGGATGTGGGCGGGGCCATCAAGCGCAACCGCATCGACATTTTCTGCGGCGGCAGCGAGCGCGCCAACTATGTGGCGAGCCACCTCGACGCCCACGGGCCCGCCTGGGTGCTGCTCGCGCGGT
>JAAUYU010000029.1 GCA_014804965.1 Desulfovibrio sp. | reverse complement strand
GCATCCGAAACATCCATGCCGCCATACTTTGCTCGCCACTTGTAGAAGGTGGCATCCGAAATGCCGTGCTTACGGCATAAATCCACTACGCGTATACCGGCCTCTGCCTGGCGCAAGATCCCGATGATCTGCTCTTCGCTGAATCGACTACGTTTCATGCAGTGCTCCTATGCCAGGAACACTAACTTTTCAATGGACCTCTTTTTGGGGGAGGGGTCAAATCCATTGGCCGCTGACCATCATGACGGGATACATTTTCTGCCTCTCCTGGCGGTGGCGTTGGGACATCTGGTCTTGAACAGATATGTGGGACAAATGGAATGTCTTCTGCTTTTGGCCGCCCTGTCTGCCTGTTGTCTGTGGGGAACGGTGCTGTCGTGACATTAAAGAAGGCATGAGGGCCTGTCCGGGGCCACGGCTGACGCATCCCCCGGCACAGCCAGGTCCCGACAGGTATGTTTTCCTGCGCCCACTTCTGGCCGCAGGCATTCGTGCTGCCAGATGTCCTATATCCGGGGCCGATGCGTCACCCTTCGGGGCATCGGCCCCGGTGTTTCGGTCTCAGGAGTCCCGGGGCCGGCTCGCTTAAACACATTGAAAAACAGGGGGCTCTACGATAAAATGCCGCCAAGTACGAGACTTACGGCGCGTGAAATATGAAGCTCATCATCCAGATACCCTGTTTTAATGAGGCAGAGACTCTGGCCGTCGCTCTGGCAGCACTACCGCGCACGGTGCCGGGCTTCGACTCTGTCGAATGGCTCGTCATCGATGATGGAAGCACTGATAGAACTGAAGAAGTCGCCAAGCTCTGCGGTGTGGACTACATTGTGAGCCATCCCCAAAACCAGGGCCTTGCGCGCGCCTTCATGACGGGGATCAATGCCTGCCTGGCCCTGGGTGCTGATGTCATTGTCAATACAGACGCAGACAATCAGTATGCTGCCGATGATATACCGGCCTTGGTCAAGCCGATTTTGGAATGTAGGGCGGAGATCGTCGTCGGGGCACGGCCTATCGCGGAGATTCGGCATTTTTCGGCGGTAAAGAAATTTCTGCAGCGGCTCGGCAGCTTTGTGGTGCGTATAGCCTCAGGCACCGAAATTCCCGACGCGCCGAGTGGTTTCCGGGCCATGAGCCGATCGGCTGCTTTACAGCTAATCGTCTATAACAAATATACCTATACTCTGGAAACCATCATTCAGGCAGGCCAGCTGGGTATTCCCATTACTTCGGTTCCTGTCCGCGTGAATGAGGAATTGCGTCCGTCACGCTTGGTAAAGAGCATTTCCTCCTACATCATGAGGAATATTTTTACCATTCTGCGGATCTTTGTGCTCTATCGTCCCTTTCTGTTCTTTATGACCATTGGCAGTCTGCTCTTCCTCTGCGGCATGTTCATCAGCATGCGATTTCTCATCTATTATTTTTCCGGTGCGGGGAACGGCCACATCCAGTCCCTCATCCTGGGGGCCGTGCTGCTGTCTGCAGGTGTCGGCACATGGCTGATGGCCGTCATTTCCAGCCTGCTGGCATCCAACAGGCGTCTGCTTGAAGATATCCGCACCACCCTGAACAGCACCTCCAGAAAGTTTATTCCCCATTTATGGAGCCGCCACACCCAAGGGCCGGCTTCCTCAGGCCCCGCTTCCGGACGGGATTGAGGCAGCTGTCCGGCAGATGGGGGAAGCACGGGGGAGGTCAGGGAGCAACACGCCAGGGATGAGAGAGGTGAATCGAATTTTTTTCGCTTTTCATGGGCTCCACAGAGCATGGTGACGATGTATGTCCGTTTCTTTCAAGCGAGTTTTACATGCCTGCGGTAGCATCCTTGCAATCATTGCCGTCTTTTTTATGATTTTCCGGTTACAGGCGTATCTGGACCAGATCGATTTTCCGGAATTGCTTGCGGAAGTATGGTTCCCCCTCCTGGCTTTATCTATCTTTGCCGGAGTCAGTAATATTTTTCTGGTGCTAATTTGGTATCGTTGCCTGGCCTATCTCGGCGTCAGCGTGCCCTTTCAAAAAGCGACGTGGATATATGGATTTTCCCAGCTGTGCAAATATATACCCGGCAATATTTTTCATCTGGCAGGCAGGCAGGCGCTTGGCATGGCGGAAAATCTGCCCCTTGGCAAGACCATGCGCTCCATCGTCTGGGAACTTGCCATTCTTGCCAGCGGGGCAATCTGCGTCTTCTGCCCGCCCTACATCGTACATTACTTCTTTCCCGGCCTGACGGCGCCTTGGCTTTTTTGGATGTTTATCTTTTGCTGTCTGGCGGTGCCCTATACTGCCGGGCGCATTCTGGGTAGCCCGCTTTCTTCCGCAATGGTTTGCTGCATCCTCTATCTGGGCTCTTTCGGGTGTATTTTTGCCGCCATGCTGGCGCTCCTGACTGCTAGCCCGATGTATTTCATGGAAATTTTCGTTATCGCAACTTCCTATATCGTGGCGTGGTTTGCCGGCTTCGTGACGCCTGGCGCACCGGCTGGCCTGGGGATTCGCGAATGCGCGATGCTGCTTCTTCTACGGGGCATCCCGATCCCGGAACCGGATCTGCTTCTGGCGATCATGCTCTGCCGCATTATCACCATAGCAGGAGATTGTCTTTTCTTTGTGGTCAGCATAGGGTTGAGGTCGTTTGCTACAAAATCGTGAAGTAGGAAAATTATAAGACTTATGCTGTCTTCTCCGCTGGAGGAATATCTCGATGATTCATCATTTCCTGAGCGCCAATAGAATCGACTCCCCCTGGCTGCATGTTATTCTGGCGGGGTGCCTGTTTCTTCTCGTCTACTGCATGCCTTTGCAAAGCCGTCATAACTGGCATGGCGATGCGTATTTTTGGACAGGTGATACGCACACCTATGTGGGATTTAAGGGCTGGACCGACCCTTGGCTTTCCCACAGGTCTATTGGCTATCCTGCAGTTCTCTACCTCTTCCTGTATCCGCACCGACAGAAATTTCTTGATGCTTTCATGGAGAAGGCGGTAAAGCCCCGCATTGATTGGCTGGCAGGACCGGAAGAACCTATCTATGACATCGCCGCCGAGGCTGGAGTCGCCAAAAGATTCGAGGCGCTCGCCCGTTTTCAGAGAGGAGCGCTGGCCATTGCCCTTGCTATATTCTACCTTTCACTCTGTCGCTGGTTTTCCCCGGGTTTTTCCTTCGTTGCCCTCGCTGCCGCCCTTTGGCTCGCGCCGCCGGCCGACCCCGAAATGATTATGACCGAGCCTCTCTCAAGTGCCTTTACCTGGTCCTGTGCCGCATTTATGTTGTTTGCACCAAGATGCTCACGACAAAGTCTTTTTTTCGCCCTGGCATGCCTTTGCGCGTCGTGTGCCTTTCTTCTCCGCCCTCAGACGCTTTCTTTGACGGGGATCTGCTCGCTGATATTTCTCTGGCAACTCGTTACGGGGGCCAAAAAAGGCGTTCGGGCACTCCTGAAACCAACGCTTGCCTTCAGTCCGCTCCTGATTGCCTATGGCTATATCGGATGGCTGAGCATCACCGGCGGCCAGCTTTTTTTGCATACACATCCCAACATGCACTATTCTGCTTTTTGTCGTTTTGCGGAAGCTGAGGATGCCCAGTATATGCCGACGGAAAGGGCAAGAAAATTCACGCTCTGGTTTGGGGAACATAAAGAGGAATTTCTCCATAAACTCGTCAACGGTGAAGCGCCGTATCCAAAAATTACCCTTGACCCCAACGACTCTCCGCCCTGGAGACGAAGGAGAATCGGGGACAATCTCTCCTACGGGCCCTTGAGGGAGGTGTGGGCACATTTCAAAAATGAAAAAGGCCTGGCAGGGCTTAACCTGCGCCAGAGGATTATTTTCGGCAAGGAGCTCAATTCGGGCCTGTGGCAGCGGCACAGGACAGAGATATTTGTCAATGGATGGCAGAATTTTCTCGGCGGATTGGGATATTACAAGGATATTTGGCAGCTCTCCCCCTGGCCGCCTGCCTCCTTTGCCATAAATATCGGAGCACTCGTCCTTTCCCTGGGGGCCATAGGAATGGTGCCCAAAGTCCGGTGGCCACTTGGCATTATGGTGGCGATCCACATTATGGCGCTCTTGGCCGCTGCTGTGGGACATCATATGATCAGCAGGTATGTCGAACCCACAGAAGCCTTTTTTCTCCTGGCGGGAATATGCGCCTTGCGGGCCTTGGGTGCCCGGGCGTACAGGAGATGGAAGAAAAGCCCGGGGGCTCTTCCCGTTTCCGGCTTCTATGTTTGACCTTGGCCACATCACGGGGCCGGGCTGGAACCGATAAAACAGAGGCACGATTTTTCAGCTCTACGACAAGGCGGCGCATCCCGGCTTGGGCTGCGCCGCCTTTTGCGTCAAAAAGATACCTGAAGCGGAGCTTTAATGGCTAGTCGGGCTCATCGCCCTGAGGGACTGTCCGACTCGCCTCCACATCCATCACTTCCGGGAGGGCGGCAGGAGCGGCGGCCAGACCCGGCGCGCCCGGGCCATCCGTGCCCGCCGGCGGCAGGGCCACGCAGGACTTGTCCATGAGCACCATGCCCGTGCGTTCCAGCACTTCGCGGCGGTAGGCGTATTCCTGTTCCATGCGGCGCTGCCGGTAGACGAACCAGGCATGGCCCAGGAAGCACACGGCGAGGAGCGCGGCTGCGCTTCCCGCTATCCACGGGATATAGGGGATGAGCGCCACGCCCGCGCGGCCGAGGGCCGAGAGCGCGCCCTCGGCGAAGAAAAGCACGGCCCCGAGCAGCAAAATGCCCAACAGGACCACCAGGGTCGGCGCGTTGCGCACCATGGCGTAAAAGCGGCGCAGGCCTTCGGGGAGATTTTCCTGAGCCGGGCCGGCCTCGGCCTCTGAGGCGTCAGGAGCGGCCGCCTGCGCTTCCTCGCGTGTGAGCGTACGCGAGAGCCAGGTCCCGGCAAGATGGACGATGAGCAGAAGGCCCACCGGGGTGAGTACGGCCGCGAGGCACCAGGCGAGCCACGGAAAGCGCGCCACGGGCGGGCCGCCCGCAGTTTCCGGCGCTGCGTGCATGATGCCGTAGAAGAAAGCCACGCCGCCCACCACAAGCTCCAGAAAAAACACCGCGATGAGCAGGTAGAAGAGGGCGTCCCTGTGCTCCCCGACATACCAGGGGACAGTGGGGGCTGCCTTGGGGCGAGCGCCCGCGCGGGCGCCTGTCCGGGAGGGCCGGGGCTCAGGCACGGGCGCCGGTCCCACTGTCCGCGCCGGGAGCAGCCGGGGCCGCGGCTTCCTCCGCACCGGCCGCCCGCCCTGCGGCCCCCTTGGCCGCCAGTGCGCCGAGTCCCTCGTGCGGCCTGATGATCTTCGTCACCGCCGCCACCATGCCCGCCGCATCCGCCAGATTTGTCGGGATGATGAGGCTGTTGCCCTTCTGCGCGAGGCGCCCGAACTCCGCGATCCAGGCCTCGGCCACGCGCAGTTGCGCGGCCGCCACGGCATCCCCGCCGAGCTCGCGCCCCACGATGTCGAGCGCCTCGGCCGTGGCTTCGGCCACCTTGCGGATCTGCGCGGCCTCGCCGTCGGCCTGGTTGATGAGCGCCTGCTTCTGGCCTTCGGACTGGGCGATGGCCGCCTGCTTTTGGCCTTCGGCGAGATTGATGCGCGACTGCATGTCGCCCTCGGAAAGTGCGATGGCAGCCCGCTTTTCCCGCTCGGCGCGCATCTGCTTTTCCATGGCCTCCATGACATTGCGCGGCGGCGTGATGTCGCGGATCTCGTAGCGCAGCACCTTGACGCCCCAGGGCGCGGTGGCCGAGTCCAGCGCCTCCACCACTTCCTGGTTGATGCGCGTGCGCTCCTCAAAGGTCTTGTCCAGTACCAGGGTGCCGATGACCGAGCGCAGCGAGGTCTGCGCCAGCTGGATGGCGCCCCATTCGTAGTCGGAGATGCCGTAGGCCGATTTTTCCGGAGTGATGACCTGAAGGTAAAGCACGCCGTCGATGTCCACGGTCACGTTGTCGCGCGTGATGCAGGTCTGCTTGGGCACGTCCAGCACCTGCTCCTTGAGGCTGCGGCGGTAGGCCACCACGTCCACGAAGGGCACGAGCAGGTGGAAGCCCGCATAGAGCACCTTGTGGAACTTGCCCAGCCGCTCCACCACATAGGCCGACTGGTTGGGCACCACCACCGCGCTCTTGACGAGCACGACGATGACGAGCGCCGCCAGCAGCACGAGCCAGCCATAACCGAGGAGGGCGTCCATAAATCAGTCCTTTTGATGAGCCTTATCGGGCCATTGGGTGCCGCTGTCAGCCTGCGCGAGCGGTTCCACGCGCAGGACGAGCGAATCCTCCGGCTCCGCGCCGAGGACGCGCACCTCGCGGCCTTCGGGAATGTAAACCGACGCGACGGCGCGCCAGAAGCTGCCGTCGATACGCACCTCGCCGCGGCCGTCCGGCCGGACGGGCTTGCTCACCCGGCCCGTATGCCCGGCCAGCGGGTGCGGCGGCGCGGCGTCGCCCGTGCCCCCGTAGTCATGCGGGTCCGTGGCGGCTTCGGCGCGGCCGCCGAACACATGGCGGAAGCGCCGCCGGAGCAGGCGCAGCGCCAGCAGCGAGGCCACGATGAAGAGCACAATCTGCCATGCAAGCCCGAGACCCACAAGGGCGGCGCAGGCCGTGACCCAGGCCCCGATGCCGAAGAATCCCAGAACCAGGGTGGGATTGACGAGCTCCACCGCCAGAAAGGCTGTGCCCAGCAAGAACCAGATCAGGGGCAGGCTCATGGCGCGCGCCTCCGAAAAAGGCTGCGGAAACTACTGATGCGGCGTGGTCCCCGGCGCGGGACCACGGGCTGCCGCGGCCGCGTCGTCAGCGCCCGGCGCCGCTGGCTGTTCGAGGTCGATGATGCGGCCCTCGAGCCAGACATAGGCCTCGATCTCATCGCCCTCCTCGGGCACATAGTCGCCGAGCACGAACTTGGACGCATAGAGCGCGAGCCTGAGCGGCGCGCGGTCCTCAAAGGGGAAGTTGAGGTAGAGGGCCTTGACGTCCATCTTTTCCAGGCGGAAGTCCTCCACGCGCTCCACCACGTTGCGCACCTGGTACTCGCCGAAGCGGCGCCCCGGCATGATGGCGCGCTTGCCCGTCATGGGTATCTTGAGCGGCGGCACGTCGAGGCGCGAGGCGCCGGGATGCTCCTCCAGCCATGCGGCCGCGTGGGCTTCGTACTGCGGGCCCTGGGTGATGGTGAGCTCGTCGAGGAGCGCCTTGCGGATGCCGAGCGCGAGCCCCGCCAGCCAGAAAGTATGCGTGATGCCGGGCGTGAGGTCGTCCTTGTCGCGGCCATAGAGCGGGTCGAAGAACCACATGGGGTTCTCGCCCTCCATCATGGTCACGGCCACATCCGCGCCCAGCCCCTCGGCACGGGGCTGCACGGCCTCCACCTCGAGGTCGTTGGGCAGGCCCTCCAGCAGGGGCACGGCGGTCACGGGAGTGAGTTTGCCGCCCTCCTCCCCCTCCACGAGCACGGCCGCGCGTACGGGCTGGTCCTCGGGCCAGGCCATGAGCACATGCTCGCGGCCGCCGCGCCTCCACTGCCACGGCGGGCGCGTGCCGCCCTCCTTGAGCACGGTGGCCACCACCTGCGGCATGATGGCCGCGGGATTGAGCCCGGTGAGCGCCACCCAGGCATCGCCCAAGCCCTCGGCGTGGACGCGGTCCGCGCCGGGGCGCTTTTTGGGCTGCTCGTGCTCCGCGGGCGTCCCGGCCTCAGTGGCCGATGGGGCCTTGGGCTTCTTCTTTTTTCCGAACATGCCTGTCCTCCGGCCACTCCTCAGGCCCGGAGCGGTTCTCCGGGCCGTGAGGAGCGGCATCAGTTACGCAAAAGGGCTAGCCCTGGCGGCGCGGGCCGCGATTCCGGTCGCCGCCTTCGCGGCGCGGCGGGCGCGCGGTCTCCTCCGGGTTCCAGGGATGGCCCTGCTCCTCGAGGAGCACGGCCTTGCGGCTGGCGCGGATGCGGTCGCCATTGATCTCGATGACCTTGACGAGCATGTCCTCGCCGATGCGCGCTACGTCGCCAGGCTGCTCCACGCGGCCGATGTCGAGCTGCGACACATGGACCAGCGCCTCCACATTGGGGAGCACCTCCACGATGGCGCCGATGTCCATGACCTTGCGCACCTTGGCGAGGTAGTTCTTGCCGAGGTCCGGACGCTGGTCATAGTAGGAGACCATTTCCCGCGCCTTTTCCAGCGCCTCGGCCGTAGGCGCGAAGATGGAGACGCGGCCCGAGTCCTCGATGTCCACCGAGGCGCCCGTGGCCGTGGTGATGGCCTTGATGTTCTTGCCGCCGGGCCCGATGATGAGCCGGATGATGTCGGGGTTCACGAAGATCTCGGCGTGCTGCGGCGCATAGCGTGAGAGCTCCTTGCGCGGCTCGGCGATGGCCTTGGCCATTTCGCCGAGGATGTGCAGGCGCCCCTCGCGCGCCTGGCGCATGGCCGCGCGCATGATGTCCGTGGTGAGGCCCGTGATCTTGATGTCCATCTGCACGCCGGTCACGCCATCGGCCGTGCCCGCGATCTTGAAGTCCATGTCGCCGAGCGCGTCCTCGTCGCCGAGGATGTCGGTGAGCACGATGAAGCGGTCGCCCTCCTTGATGAGGCCCATGGCAACGCCGGCCACCGGCGCGGACACGGGCACGCCCGCGTCCATGAGGGCGAGCGAGCCGCCGCACACCGCAGCCATGGACGAGGAGCCGTTGGATTCCATGGTCTCGGCCACCACGCGCAGGGTGAAGGGGAAGTCCGTATCCGGGGGCAGGATGGGCCGAAGCGAGCGCTCGGCGAGGGCGCCGTGGCCGATTTCCCGGCGCGAGAGGCGCACGGGCTTGACCTCGCCCACGCAATAGGGCGGGAAGTTGTAGTGGAGCATGAAGCGCTTGGTCACGTCGCCCGTGAGCGAATCCATGCGCTGCTCGTCCGTGGAGGAGCCGAGCGTGGTCACCACCATGGACTTGGTCTCGCCGCGCCGGAACAGCGCCGAGCCGTGGGCGCGGGGGAGAACGCCGGTCTGGATCTGGATGGGCCGCACGCTTTTCACGTCGCGGCCGTCGATGCGCGTGCCTTCCTTGACGATGCGCCCACGCACGAGGCGCTTCTCGAGGTCGCCCAGCATGTCGGGCACGGCCTTGAGCGCGGCCTCGTTTTCCGCCCAGTCCGGGTCGTCGGCAAGCGCCGTGAGCACTGCGGTCTTGACGGCCTTGCGCGCCTCCTTGCGGGCCAGCTTTTCGGGCACGCGCAGGGCGTCGTCGAGGCCGGCGGCAAGGGCCAGCTCCTCCACGCGCGCGACGAGCTTCGGGTCGTCCTCATGCGGGGTGAAGTCCATCTTGGGCTTGCCGCAAAGCTCGGCGAGCCTGTACTGCGCGTCGATGAGCGGCTGGATCTCCTTGCGGCCCCATTCCAGCGCCTCGATGATGTCGTCCTCGGGCACGAAGTGCGCCTCGCCTTCCACCATGGTGAGCGCGTCGCGCGAGGCCGCGAACACGAGGTTGATGTCGCTCGCCGCCTGCTCGGAAATGGTGGGGTTGAGCACGAAGCGGCCGTTGATGCGGCCGATGCGGCCCCCAGCTACGGGCCCGGCGAAGGGCAGGCGCGAGATCATGAGCGCGGCCGACGCGCCCGTGATGGCGAGCACGTCGGAATCGTTCTCCTGGTCCGCGGAGATGACGGTGGCGAGCACCTGCACGTCCTCGTTGAGGCCCTTGGGGAAGAGCGGCCGGATGGGCCTGTCGATGAGCCGGGAGACCAGGGTCTCGCGCTCGGAGGGGCGGCCGATCTCGCGCCGGAAGAAGCTCCCGGGGATGCGCCCGGCGGCGTACATTTTTTCCGAATATTCCACGGTCAGCGGGAAAAAGCCCTTGTCGAACTCGAGCGGCTGCGAGCACACGGTGACGAGCACCACCGTGCCGCCGCACTGCACCCACACCGCGCCGTCCGCCTGGTTGGCGAGGCGGCCGCATTCAAGGATGACTTCCTTGCCGCCCACCTCGGCCGTGACCCGCGTGGGCTCAAAAATATCCTGTGCCATACATTCCTCATGGGTGAAGGGGATTCCGGGAAAAGCGGGCAGCCGTGCTGGCACCTTCGGCCGCGCCCTGCCTGATTTTCCCGGACCCCCCTTCTGCGTTTAGGCCCCTTTCGGGGCGTCCTTCCCGCCGATGCGCCCGTGGGCGCCTTCTTCCGGGCGGGAAAAGCGGAAGCCCGGCCTCACGCAAGCGGGGCCGGTCTGATACGCCAAGGGGGAGCCTTGCGCCCCCCCTTGGCAATCTTTTCCATGATAAAAACGAAAGCCTACTTGCGCAAGCCCAGTTTTTCGATAAGCGCGCGGTAGCGCTGAATATCCTTTTTCTTCAGGTAATTGAGTATCTTGCGCCGATGGCCCACCAGCTTGAGCAGGCCCGTGCGCGAATGGAAGTCCTTCTTGTGCACCTTGAAGTGCCCGGTGAGGCCCTCGATGCGCGCGGTGAGCAGGGCCACCTGCACCTCAGGGGAGCCGGTGTCGCCCTCGTGCTTGGCGTGGGCGTCAATGACAGCCTTTTTCTGTTCGGCATCCATGACCACAGCAGTTCTCCTTTCAGGAAGGGTTGATGATGCGCCTCCCCCTGCAGACTTCCAGTGCCCCGGCTTACCAGAGCCCCCGGATGACGGCCCATGCCTCGCCCAGCGGCGTCATGTCGCGCCGCGCAAGTGCCAGCGCCGCGCCGTCCGCCGCGCAGAGCAGGGCATGGGCGGCGTCCCCGGCGCCCCCGCCGCTTGCGGCTACCGCGCTCACGGGGAGCGCCATGCCGTTGCGCACGCGCCGTTCCTGCTCCGGCGTGAGCCGGAGGCGGGGCCAGGCGGGGAGCGCGTCGGCCAGGGGCCGCACCCGCTCCGCCAGGAGGGCAGGGTCGGCCATAAGGGCGTCGAGCCCCGTGGCTTCATCGAGCCCGAAGGGGTGGCTGTACTCCCGGACCAGTTCCGTGAGCACGGCCCCGCAGCCCAAGCGCATCCCCAAGCTGTGGGCCAGGGAGCGAACATAGGTGCCGGAGCCGCACGCGACCCGGAAGCGCACAAACGGCAGGTCCACCTCAAGCACTGCCGCCTGTGAAATTTTCACGGCCTTGGTCTTGGCCGGGGCCGTCCTGCCCCGGCGCGCCAGCCGGTAGAGGGGCTGCCCCTCGTGCTTGGCCGCCGAATAGGGCGGCACAGGCTGCTCGCTGAGGGCCGTCCACGAGGCCACGTCCCGCGCCACGGCCTCCGCGTCCACCGCCTGCCACGGCGCCTCGGAAAGGACCTCGCCCTGGCTGTCCCAGGTGTCCGTGGTCTGGCCGAGGCGCAAGCAGCCCCGGTAGACCTTGCCGCCGCCCTCCATGAGGAAGGACGAGAGCTTGGTCGCCTGCCCGAGCAGGATAAGCAACACGCCCGAGGCCAGCGGGTCCAGCGTGCCCGCATGGCCGATCTTCTTCTGCCCCAGGCGCTTGAGCGCGGCCACGCAGCGGGCCGACGTGGGCCCGGTGGGCTTGTCCAGCACCACCACGCCGTCAAGTTGCGGCAAGGGCGGCAGGGAGCGTGCGTGCTGCTGCGTCATGGTTTCCGTGGCCTGTGGCGAAGCCTCCCGCAAGGGAGCAACTGCCGCTCATAAACCGGGCGGCGCGGAAAGTCAAAGTTTTCTTGACATGGGAGCCCCAGCCGCCCGCATTGACCCTGTAGCCGGCACGAGCTAGGATGACTCCACAAGAGGACCTGCCATGCAGACGCATCCCCCGATGAGCCCCATCAGTCTCCGCCTGCCCGCCGAGCTCAAGGCCCGCGTGCAGCACCTCGCCGCGGCGCGCCAGCGTTCCGCCAATGCCCTGCTGGTGCAGGCAGTCGCCGCCTTTGTGGAGCGGGAAGAACAACGCGAAGCCCTGCGCCAGGAATGCAGGGCCGCGCATGAGCACTACCTGCGCACCGGGCTGCACGTCACCCAGGCGGAAGTGAAGGACTGGGCCGCCCGGCTCGGAGAGGACCGCGAGGCCGCGCCCCCCGTATGCCATATCTAGTCCACTGGACGGCCAATGCGCTCGACGGCCTCACGCGCGTCCACGATTTTCTGGCCGCGGTGGACGCAGGCGCGGCGCAGAAGGCCCTCGACGCCATCCTCGCCGCCACGGACATCCTGCAAGAGTTCCCCCATGCGGGACGGCTCGCCGATGACCTTGAGCCCGACTATCGCGAATTGCTCATCCCCTTCGGGGTGTCGGGCTATGTGCTGGTGTATGAGGTGAGGGGCCAGACTGTGGTCCTCCTCGCCCTCAAGCATCAGCGCGAGGCCGGATACCTCGACTGAGCGCCGCTCCCTCCCGTTTCTGCCCCCATCCGCAGCGCCAGCTCGGCCAGGGCGTTCACAGAGGCCGCGGCCACGGCCGAGCCGCCCTTGCGCCCGAGCAGGGTGAAGTGCGGCCAGGGGCTTTGCGCCAGTAATTCCTTGGATTGCGCGGCGTTCACAAAGCCCACCGGCATCCCCACGATGAGCGCCGGGGCGGCCTCGGGGTCCTTCCCCTCCAGTTCTTCCAGCAGGGCCAAAAGCGCCGTGGGCGCATTGCCGATGAGCACGATGGCCCCACTGAGGCGGTCAGCGATCATGCGGATGCCCGCGGCCGCCCGCGTGATGCCCTGCGCGCGGGCCTTTTCGCCCACGCCGTCAAGGCCCATGAGCGGCACCACCTCGACGCCGAGCCGGTCCATGCGCCGCGCCGGGAGCCCGGCCGCGGCCATACGCGTGTCCGTAAAGACGGGGCACCCGGCGCGCAGGGCGGCCACGCCGCGTTCAAGGGCGCGCTCGCCGAGGCGCAGGTCCGGCAGGATGGCCGTATCTCCGAGGGCGTGGATGCAGCGGCGCGCCACCTCCCAGAGCGGGCCGGCAAAGGGGCGGGGCTCGGGAAGCTCGGCGTCGATGATGGCGAAGGAGCGGGCCTCGATGGCCTCGGGCGTGGCGGCGGGGTCGAGGATTACGGGCATGGCAACTCCGGGCGCGGGCCAAGTGCGGAGGGTGACGTGTCGGGGTGGGCGGCTTCGCGCGTGAGCTCAAGCCACGCTTTCCAGAAGCGGCGGCTGCCTTCGGGAAAGAGATGCAGCCACGACCCGGCCACGCGGCCCACGCGGCAGCCTTCGGGCGGCCGCACGTTTCCGGCGGCGTCGGTCACGCGCCAGAGCGGTTCGCTGCCTGGGGGCAGGTCGGGGGAGCTCAGGCGCGCATAGTGGAATTCGTGGCCGCGCACAAGGATTGGGGGCTTTTCTTTTTCGCGGGCCTCCGGGAGCCAGCCGGGGAGCGGCCTTGCCTCGCGATAGCCGAGGGCCGCAAGGCGCCCGTCCATCCGGCAGGCGAGCGGCAAAAGCCCGGCGAGCTTATGGCGGCCCTCAAGTTCCAGCTCGCGCATGAGGTAGATATAGCCGCCGCATTCGCCATAGATGGGAAGCCCACAGGCAGCCAGGGCGCGCAGGGCCGCGAGCATGGGCGCATTGGCGGCCAGCGCCTCCGCATGGAGCTCGGGATAGCCGCCGGGAAAATAGAGGCCCGCGCAGCCCTCCGGGGGAGCCGTATCGACGAGCGGGGAAAAGAACACAGGTTCCGCGCCGAGCTCAGCCAGCAGGGCCGGGAGGTCCGCATAGCAGAAGCTGAAGGCCGCGTCCCGGGCGATGCCGATGCGCGGGCGGAATGCCCGGCCACTCCGGCCGGCGCGCCGGGGAAAGAAGGCCGGAGCCGCGGCCGGAATAGCTTCCGGGGCGGCTGCCTTGCAAGGCATGGCGAGGCCCAGCGCCCGGAGCAGGGCCGCCACATCGCAATGGGCGGCAAACCAGCGCCCGAGGCTATCAAGGTCCAGACACGCCAGCGCTTCGGCCGCCTCCACGAGGCCCAGGTGCCGGGAAGGGATCACGGGAGCGTCGGCCCGGGGCAAAAAGCCCAGCAGGGGCAGCTTTTCCTTGCGAAGCACCGGGGCCAGCGCCTCGCGCAGCAGCTTTTCATGGCCTGCTCCGCCGGACTGGGTGCAGATGAGGCCCAGAAAGCGCGGCCTTCCGGCCCGCGGCGTGTGGCGCAAAAAGCCCTCGGCCAGCGCCGCCACCGATTGCCCCATGCCGCGCACATTGAGCAGCAAAAGCACGGGCAGGTCCAGCAGGGCCGCGAGCTCGGCCGCGCCGCCGCTGCCGTCCGGTCCGCCGTCATAGAGGCCCATTGCCCCCTCGACCACCCAGAGGTCGGGCCTCCGTGCCCCGTCCTCCGCCAGGAGCCTCCCCCGCAGGCGCCCGAGGCCTGCGGGGAGCCTCCGCGGCCTCCGTTTGCGGCCCGGCGCGCACATCCAGGCGTCGAGATTGGCTGCGGGCGCGTCGCTGGCTGCGGCGAGGAAGGCCGTATCGATGAAGTCCGGCCCGGTCTTGGCGGCGCGGACCTCAAGGCCGACCCCGCGCAGCGCGCGGATGAGGCCCAGGGTCGCCACGGTCTTGCCCGCGGAGCTTGCCGGGGCCGCCACAAGCAGGCCGGGCGGGAAAGGGCGCTTCATTTTGCCCCAAAGGCTTCCATAATGACGGCCGCGTCCTCGGCAGGGCGCGCCCTGAGCCCCAGTTCGGCATTGCCGCCCGAGCAGACAAAGCCCTGCGGTCCCAGTTCTACCGTGCCGCAGGAAAGCGCCTGCCCGTAGGGGAGCTGGTCGCGCATGTCCGCATGGTCCACGCGGCGCGGAAAGATGAAGGGCACGGGCTGGCCGGAAAAATCCTCCATGATGAGGTAGTTCATGGCGTGCCTCGCCTTGCGGCGCGCCGTTGGCGCAAATACTCGTGCACGGCGCGGTTGTGTTCCTGGAGCGTGGCGGAGAACTGGTGCTCGCCGCCGTCGGTCTTTGCCACGAAGTAGAGAAAACCGTGCTGTTCCGGCCGGATGGCCGCGCCAAGCGCCGCCGTGCCGAAGGAGGCGATGGGTCCGGGCGGCAGCCCCGGCCGCTGGTAGGTATTGTAGGGATTGGCCGCATCGTCGAGCTGGCTTCGGCGCAAATTGCCGTCAAAGGAGGGCCCGAGGCCGTAGATGACCGTCGGGTCCGCCTGGAGGAGCATCCCGCGGCCGAGGCGGTTTTCATACACGCCGGCCACGCGCGCCCGCTCTTCCGGGATGCCGGTCTCCTTTTCCACGATAGAGGCCAGCGTCACCCATTTCTGGAGTTCCGGCACCGGGGGCCGCGCGGCCACGCCCTCGCGTCCCGCGCCCTCCGGCCAGAGTGGCGCGGCCTTCCGCCAGAAATTGTCGATCATCCGCCCGGCCACGGCGCGCGCCTGGGCCTTCGCGGCCGCCGCAGCCGTTTCGCCCCCGGCGGCCTCCGCGCTCGGGTCCGGCGGCTTGAGCAAATAGGTGTCCGGCATGAGAAAGCCCTCGGCCGTGGCGAAAGGGATGCCGTAATGCCTGAGAAATGCCGGGTCCGTCACGGCCTCGCGGAAGTCCTCGAAGCGGACAAGGCCCTCGTTTTCGAGCAGGCGCCCGGTCTGCCACCACGTCAGCCCCTCGGGCACGGTGACGCGCTGAAGCACGGGCTTGCCGTTGACGAGCGCCTCCAGCACCTGCTCGGGCTTCCATCCGCCCTCGAGGGCGAAGCGCCCGGCCTGGAGGCGGTTTTCCTGCTTTTTCCAGCGCGCGAGCAGGACGAAGTTGCGTGCATTGGTGATGAGGCCGCGCTGCGCCAGCTCCTCGGCGATTTTGTTCAGGTGCGCGCCGGGGGCCACGTCGAAGATGACCTGCTCGCCCGGTTTCCCCGCGGGCGTGCCGAGAAAGTCCTGCGCCTCGCGCCACACCCAGAACACGGCCACGGCGGCCACGATGAGAAAGATGATGAAGAGCCGGAGCAGGGTCTTCATGCAAGCCTCCGCTTTTCCTCGGGCTCGGCCAGGAAGGACGCGAGGATGCGCGCCGCGGCCTGCCTGTCGAGCACGGCGCGGGCCTTTTCCCGCGAAAGCCCGGCCTCGCGCAGGTCCTGCGCGGCTTCCTCGGAGGAAAGCAGTTCCGGCATATAATAGACAGGGAGTTCAAGCCTGCGCTTGAGGCGCTCGGTCACATTGCGCACCTGGCGCGTGGTCAGGCTTTCGCCGCCGTCCATGAGCAGGGGAAGCCCCATGACCACGGCCCCGGCCCCCTCCTCGCGGATGCGCCCGGCCAGCGCGTCCAGCAGGGCCGAGCGCCCGGCATAGTCCTTGAGGCGGAAGGTGGCGAGCGGAAAGGCCACGCGCCCTTCGGGGTCGGAAACGGCGAGGCCCGTGCGGGCGAGGCCGTAGTCGATGCCCGCGTAGCGCACGCCCTAGAGCCCCATCTTTTCCCGCACGGCGCTCATGGTCGTGGCCGCGAAAGCCCGCGCGCGCTCGCCGCCCGTGGCAAGTATTTCCGCCACTGCCTTGTCGTCGAGCTTCGCCCGCCGCTCCTGCAATGGCTCCAGGAAGGCCGCGAGGTTCTTGAGGAAGATCTTCTTGCAGTCCACGCAGCCGAGCGTCGCCGAGGTGCAACCGCGGCGAATCTCCATCTGCTCTTCCGGGCTTGAGAGCAGCACATGGTAGGGGAAGAGGTTGCAGATGTCCGGGTCGCCGGGGTCGGACTTGCGCAGCCGCGCCTTGTCCGTGAACATGCCGCGCACCTTGTTCCTGATGCTGTCCATCGGCTCCGAAAGCGAGATGCCGTTGCCGTAGCTCTTGGACATCTTGCGGCCGTCGAGGCCGGGGCACTTGGCCGCGGGCGTGAGCAGGGCCTGCGGCTCCGGGAAGGTGTCGCCATAGAGGTAGTTGAAGCGGCGCGCGATCTCGCGCGTGAGCTCCATGTGGGGCAGCTGGTCCTCGCCCACGGGCACGCCGTGGGGGCGGTACATGAGGATGTCCGCGGCCATGAGCACCGGATAGCAGAGAAAGCCCGCGTTGCCGAGGTCCTTGCTGCTGATCTGCTGCTGCTGTTCCTTGTAGGTGGGATTGCGCTCCAGCCAGGAGACGGGCGTTATCATGGAAAGCAAAAGCGAGAGCTCGGCGTGCTCCTTCACGTCCGACTGGCGGAAGATGACGCATTTTTCCGGGTCGAGGCCCGCGGCCACCCAGTCCTTGACCATTTCGTCGATATTGCGGCGGATGGCCGAGGGGTCGGCGTAGTCGCTCGTCAGCGCGTGCCAGTCGGCCACGAAAAAGAAGGCCTGTTCGCGCTCCTGCAGGTCGATCCAGTTCCTGAGCACACCGAAATAGTGGCCCAGATGGAGCGGCCCGGTGGGCCGCATGCCCGAGACGGTGCGCGGTTTTTCGCTCATGGTGCGTCCTTTGTGCGGTGAGTTTTTGGAATTTTGGCCCTAGAAGCCGAGCAGGGAAAGCAGGCCCAGGCTGCTGCCGCTCACGAGCGGCCCGAGCAGCTTGCCGAGCAGCCCGCTCACGAGCAGGACCAGCAGGATGACGAAGCCGTAACGCCCGAGGTCCATGAAGCGCCAGGCGAGATGCGCGGGGAGAAAATAGGCCAGTATCTTGCTGCCGTCCAGCGGCGGGATGGGCAGGAGGTTGAGCCAGCCCAGGCCGAAATTGATAACCACCCCGGCCTGGAGCGAGGAGAGCGCGAAAATGTAGGCGCTGTTGCCGCGCCATTCGGCAAAAGGCAGCACATGCACTGCCGCCCAGAGCCCGAGGCCGAAGGCCACGGCGAGAAGGAAATTGGTCATGGGCCCGGCCAGGGCCACGAGCATCATGTCCCGGTGGGGATTGCGGAAATTGCGCGGGTCCACGGGCACGGGCTTGGCCCAGCCGAACACGAAGGCCCCGGAAAGGCTGGTGAGCCCGAAAACGGCGAGGCCCGCGGGGTCGATATGCGGCAGGGGATTGAGGGTGAGCCGCCCGAGCTGCCGCGCCGTGGGGTCACCGCAGCGCTCGGCCACCCAGCCGTGGGCCACTTCGTGGAGGATGATGCCGAGCAGCGCGGGCACAAAGGCGATGGCGAGCAGGCGCAGGGCGTGGGAAATATCAAAATCGAACATGCCTGAACCTATCCGCTTTCCGGGGCGGTGTCGAGGTGGGTGGGGGCGAGCCGCAGCAAGGCGTTGCCATTGAGCTTCAGGAAGATGAGCGCGGGCCAGTCGCCAGGTGCGGGCTTCCCGGTCGCCAGCGGCGCCGCCGGGCCGAGGGGAAAGGCGTAGCAAAAGCGCGAGCCCGGTGTGCCCCGCACGCGGCGGCCGGGGGTGGTGAAGGCAAGCGTTCTTGTGGCCCAACGGAGGGGCCAGCGGGCAGGCGTGCCGGAAAGAGCTGCGGGCAGCTGCGCAAGTTCGCGAAGCAGCCACGCCTGCACCGTGGCCGAGGCCATGCGCTCCGGGGAAAGCGGGCTCGGCACAAGCAGGGCCAGCCTTGTGGGGAGCGGCTTTTCGCTTTCCAGCACCAGCCAGTCGAGCGCAAAGGTGGGGTTGGGGCCGCCCTGCGCGTTGACGCGCCACGCGCCCGCAAGGCCGAGGGCGCGCGCTTCCGGGGGCAGGCGCAATTCCACGGAACCCTCGCGGCCGTCAACGCGCAAGAGGGGCCCGCCAAGGGCGGCCAGGGCAGCCTCGGGGTCGGGTGTCGCCACTGCCACGGCCTCCACGCCGTACATCCAGGCCGCCCAGGTATTGGGCCAGCGGGTGGCCTTGGTGTGCAGGCCGTCCGTGCCGAGCACGGGAAAGACCGGGCGCTCCCAGCGGGCGACGGTGGTGACGGGTGCGCCCGGCACGGGGGCGCGCGTGCGCGAGCCGGGAGAGAGGATTTCCCCGATGAGGCCGAAACGCAGCTTTCCCTGCCTGGGCGAGCTTGCCCCGGCATGGCGCAGCCAAGTGTCGCGCCTTTGCATGGCTTCGGCATAGAGGGCCATGTCGCCGTTGACGGCGTTCTCGAGCGTGCGCTGGAAATTGTCGCTCATGCAGCCGAGCGCGAGCAGGCCCGCGCCGAGGACGAGGGCCGGGCCGCGCCCGCGGCAGGGGCGCCACGGCAGTGCGCGCAGCAGGGCGAAGCTGCCGAGGCCGAGGGCAAAGGCCGCATAGAGGCCGAGGCTCGCGCCGAGCTTGGGGCTGGCGTGGAGCGGCACGTCGCTCAGCGCGTGCAGCGAGGTGACGGCCAGACTGAAAAGGCAAAAAGCGGCGGCGGCAAGAGCGCCGAGCAGGAGCGCCTCGCGCCGCTCAAGGCCCTCGTTTTGGCCGGGGCGGCCGCGCTCGCGTAAGAGCGCGACCAGCAGGGCGAGCCCCAGCGCCATGAGCGGCCACGGGCTCAGCGCAAAGCTCTTCAGCGCGCCGAGCCAGTCCGCCGGGATGGCGGCAAGCTGGGCGCGCACCTGGTCCGCATCCACGCCGCGCGCGGCCCGGCGCGCGAAGTTCCCCGGCGCGAGAAAGGAGAATACAGCGCCGCCAAGGCACCAGACGCCCACCAGAAGGAAGTTCTTCAGGCGCGCTGCGTGCAACGGAGCTTTCGGGCGCCCCTCCCGGAGCCAGGCGAGCAGCAGGGCCACGGCCGCCCCGGCAAGTACGGCCAGCGCCGCGTGCTCGAAAACGCCCGCGGCCAGCACGCCCGTGAGGCAGGCCGTGCGCCGCGCGGCACGGATGCGAGCTTCGTCAGGCGGCGCGGCGGCGCAGCGCGCCCACAGGGCGCAGAGGCTCCAGAAAAACAGGAGCGCCGCGGCCGATTGCAGGCCCGTGGTCAGGGCCTCGGTGAGCAGGTAGAAGCCGGGGAGATAGCCTGTGGCCGCGCAGAGGGCGAGCAGCGCGAGTGTGGCCAGCGGCGCGGCGTGGCGGCGGGGAAGCCCGGCCAGCCTCGCCAGGCCGTAGATGGCCGCGCCGTGCAGCGCGAGCACCGCGGCGCAGACAAGGCCGCAGACAAGGCGCAGCTCCCCGGCCTTGCCGAGAAAGACCGCGAGGAAGTGGTAGGTGTAGCGGCCGCTCCAGCTGAGCCATTCGCGTCCCACTTCGTAGAGGCCGCCGGGAAGGTCGAAGAGGAACATGGCGCGGGTGACTTCGTCGAAGTCATCGCCACGCGGAAAACAGAAGCCGAAGGCCCAGGCAAAGGGCGCGAGGCCGAGGCCCAGCCCCAGCCACACCAGCAGGAGGACAGCCGACCGCAGGCGGCCGCCGTCAGGGCCAGGGGCTCCGGGCGGCCTCACAGCCTGACGGCGCGGATCTCGCCCCGGCTTTCATTGACGCGCTTGCGGAAGCTCTGGCGGCGGTCCTCCCCGTCCATGAGCCCGGCGAGCCATTCCGCCACATGGAGCACGGGCCGCTTGTCGCGCATGGCGAGCAGGGTGCGGCCGATGCCGATCTTGCACGAGGGGCAGCCCACGATGACCGGGCCGTCCACGCCCTCCGCAAAGGCCTCTTCCAGGCGCCCGCGCTTGCGCTGGCGCAGGAGGTTGTAGATCTCGGGCGAGGTCATGGCGCCCATGCCGGACTCGCCGCAGCAGCCCGGGCTCATGGTCACGTCCCGGCCCGAGAAGTCCTTGAGGGCCTTGACCAGCTGGCGCTGGCCCTTGATTTTGTTGACGTCCGCCCATTCGCAGTGGCAGGAGGCGTGATAGAGCACATTCGCGTCCGCGTCAGCGTTTTCCGGGGCCGTGTCCGTGCCCTCCTGCTGCGCCTGAAGCTCGGGGAGGCGCGGCAGCACGAGCTGGCTCACGTCGCGATGCTCAAGGCCGGGGAACATCTCGGTGAGCCCCAGCCGCTCGAGCCCGTCGCGGCAGGAGCCGCAGGCCGTGACCAGCCAGCGGCAGTTGAAGCCCTGCCGGGCGAGGCTGCGCAGCATGGAGGCGAGATACTGGCGGTTCTGGGCGAGATTGTCCTCGAAGGCCGTGTCCATGCCCGCGGCCAGCAGGGGAAAGCCGCAGCAGAGGTGCCGCGGCGGCACGGCCACGGCAATACCCGCCTTGAGCATGAGCATGATGGAGGACATGCCGATGCGGTCATAGAAGAGCGCGCCGCCGCAACCGGGGAAATAGAGCGCGAGCTCGCGGCCCGCGCCGGGGAGGCTCCCGGGGGCGGCTTCCGCGCCGGCGCCCCCGGCTTCGGGCGAAGTGTCGGGGGAGTTTTCCGCCACCGCTGCCACGGTCACGTTCTGCCCCGCGGCTTCCGCCAGCGTTACGGCGGCCGCCTCCACCGCGACCTCTTCCACCGCCGGGGCCGCATCCTCGTCCGCGGGCACGAAGACCGAGCCGCGGTTGAGCTTCAGCGCCTCATAGAGGTTGGTATAGCCCGTTTTCGGTCCGCGCCCGGAAAAGAGCGGGTTCTGCATCCGCCGCTGCCAGGCCTGGGGCACGAAGTCGAGCACCCGGTTCTGCATCTTCTGGCCCACGGAGGCCAGCTTGGCGGCCTTGGGCACGCGCGCCGGGATGTCGCGCACGAGCCAGTTGAGGGCTCGCTCCTTGATGGGGTGGCCGCCCGCGCCCTCGTGGTCCAGCATGCCGCGCAGGGAGAGCGCCACCTCCCCGGAGGGGATCTTCATGGGGCAGTTGGCGGTGCAGCGCCCGCAGGCCGTGCAGTGCTCCACGAGGCCGCGCAGCTCGCGCAGGAGGCGCTCGTCGATGCGGCCGGTGTTGATCTGCGAATAATACACGGCCTCCAGCAGCATCCCGAGCACCATGTTCTTGTTGCGCGGGTGGTACTGCATGGAGCGCTCGGGATAGCTCATGGCGCAGACGAGCTTGCACTTGCCGCAGCGCGTGCACATCTGCACGGCCGAGAGCAGGCTGATGAGGGTCTCCTTGTCGGGGAGGCCGCTCTCGCGGATGTCGTTGATGAGGCGGTTGAAGGAAAAGGTGAAGGGCCTGACGGGGAGCTCGCGGTGCACGAGCTTGGCCGGGTTCATGACGTCGCGCGGGTCCACGCGCTCCTTGAAGCGGCGCAGGGCCTCCATCTTCTCCGGCGCGAAAAACGAGATCTTCGTGATGCCGATGCCGTGCTCGCCCGAGACCTCGCCGCCCATTTCCTGGCACTCGGCCATGACGCGGGCCGCGGCCTCCTCGGCTTCCTCGAGCATCCGCGCGTCGTTGGAATTGACCGGGATGTTCACATGGCAGTTGCCGTCGCCCGCGTGCATGTGGCTCGCAATGATGATGCGGCTCGCCTCCATGTGGGCGCGGATGGCCTCGATATTTTTGGCAAGGTGCGGATAGGCCCGGGCAAAGCCGTCGAGGTAGGCCTCTCCGCGCGCCCAGAGCTCGTTGTCCGAGAGCTCGGTGGCCGAAACGTCGCCCGAGGCGGCGCTGGCGGCCCGGGAAAACTCCTCGTTGAAGGCCTTGTCCTCCATGGGGAAGCCGGGGAGCCGCCCGACCTCCTGCAGGGCGTGGCGATAGGCCCGTGCCGCGTACTCGAGATTCAGCTGCTCGAGGAAGAGCGCGAAATCCGGGATGCGCTGCATGGGGATGACCACATCCTCGTTGAGCTTGAAGCCCGAGGTGCGGCGGGCGATGACCGAAAGGCGGTGGCGGTCCTCCCAGAAGAGGTCGGCCTCTTTCGCGTCGCGCGCCACGATGATGTCCACGTTGTCCTGCGCCTCGGCCACGTTCACGATGTCGGCCACGCACTTGTCGAGGAGATAGGGGTCGTCGCCGTCCACCTGGAGGACGATGACCGAGATGGGCAGCCCCTCGAACTTCTTCGACTTGCGCTTGTACTCGATGGCCTGCACATACTTGGCGTTGAATTCCTCCAGCGCCGAAAGATGCGCGTAGTCCCCCTCCTCGCGGATGCGGTTGCGCAGGGCCACGAGGTCGCGCACCACCAGTGCCGCCGGGTGCATGGAGCGGCCGAAAAATTCCAGCACCATGACGCGCGAGTGGAGCGGCTTCTTGTGGATGATGAAGCAGGCCTCGGTGATGATGCCGTCCACGCCTTCCTTCTGCATCCCGGGAAGGCCCCCCAGGGCCTTGTTGGTCACGTCCTTGCCGAGGCCGGGCAGGCGGATCTCGTCGCCGCGCAGGTGCACCACGTTGCGCACGCCGCCGCTCACGTCCTTGACGGCAAAGACGGCCGTCTCGTCGGGGAGGATCTTGTGGCGGGGGTGGTTCTCGCGCTCCACGGTGATGATCTCGCCCGTGGGCGTGACCATTTTCCACCAGAGGAGGTTGTCGAGGGTGGTGCCGTATTCAAAGGCGCTGGGGCCGCCCGCGTTTTCGGACACATTGCCGCCGATGGACGAGGCCTGCTTGGAGGCCGGGTCCACGGTGAACACCGCGCCCGCCGCGGCCACGGCGTCGATGACCTGCTGGGTGAGCGCGCCCACCTCACAGGTGACGGTCATGGCCTCAAGGTCGATGGGCCCGATGCGCGTGAGCCGCGTCATGCTCACGACCACGGCCCGCTTGCGCGCGGGCACGGCGCCGCCCGTCATGCCCGAGCCGCCGCCGCGCGGGATGAGCGCGAACTTCATGTCATTGGCGAGCCGCACGAGCGCGGCCACCTGCTCGGCGTTGTCCGGCTCCACCACGAGCAGGGGCAACTCCATGCGCAGGTCCGTGGCGTCGGTGGCGTTTTCCACAAGGTCCGCGGGCTCGCTCCGGATGCATTCGGGCGGGAAGATGTCGGCGAGCGCGTCCAGCAGCTTTTCGCGAAAGGCCGTCTCCGCCTCGTAGGCGGACCAGAACATGGTGATGCCTTCGGAAATGGCCGTGGCGTAATAGTGGGCCAGCGCCACGGATTCGCGCTCGAAAGAGCCGCGTACGCTCTCGCGCACGAGCTCGGCGTCGATGAAGGGATTATAGGCGACGAGGAAGAGCTCCTCGGCGATGCTGATGGCGAGGTTGCGGACCGATTCCGGCCATTCGGCGAAATCGTCGGCGTTTATCTTGAGGATGCGGTTGACCACATGGTCAGGCGCGATGGAAATGTGCGGGCCCTTGTGGCGCATGGCCGTCCACCCCTTGGCTTGCGGCGCGCCCGCCGGGAAATGCGGGGAAAAAGCGGGCGCAAACGGTAATTTTATGTTTTCCGGGCCCGCTTGGCAAGGGGAGGCGGAAGGAGCGGGCGTCCCGGAAGGAGGGGCGGGAAGCTAGGCGGCGCGGACTTGTGCGCAAAAAGGCCCCTCCGCCGGCGGGCGGACGGGCCAGGGCAGTCACAGAAAGGTGACGCCGCTACTTGCAGCAGTCCTCCACCTTGAAGAAGGCCGCCGCGCCCGCGCCGCACACGGGGCAGGTTTCCACCGGGCCCTGGTGCGTGTAGCCGCAGAACTTGCAGACATAGTAGTCTTCGTTGGAAATCTTGGAGGGGTTCTCCATGGCCTTCTTGTAGAGCTGGGCGTGGACCTCCTCCACCTTGTTGACATAGCCGAAATAGCGGGCCACGGCCATGTTGCCCTCGGCCTCGGCGTCCTTGATCATTTCGGGGTACATCTTGGTGAATTCGTGGGTCTCGCCACCGATGGCGTCCTTGAGGTTCTCCATGGTGGTGCCGATCTTGCCCGCGTTCTTGAGGTGGGTGTGGGCATGGACGGTCTCCGAGGCCGCGGCCGCGCGGAAGAGCTTGGCGATTTGCGGCATCCCTTCCTGCTCGGCCACCTTGGCGAAGGCGAGATATTTGCGGTTGGCCTGGGACTCGCCCGCAAAGGCGTCCATCAGGTTCTGGTCGGTCTTGCTCATGGTGTTTTTCTCCTCATTGGGTGTTTGACTAAACAAGAGTCATTCCTGTTTAGGGGAAAAACGGGCTTTTGTAAAGACACAGGAGCCAGGAGTGGACAGCCCTTCCTTAATTCCGTCTGGAGCGAAGCGGAAGACGGGTGCTGGTGCCGGAAGAATCCTAAAAAATAAGATTTTTCGGCGCTGGCAAGGAAGATAAAAATTTTCGACGGGAGTGTACTCAGGTACTCGACCGAGAAAATTTTTCTCTGACGCAGCCAGCGCCGAAAAGGCTGTTTTTGACGGAGAATTTCGGCATTACAGATGCAACACAAGCACCGCAAACTCAAGGCTCTGCGTGGCTCTTCCCGCACCCTCGGCCCGGCAGCCTCGCGCCGGGGATGAGCGCGCCCGGGCAATGGCGCGCCACGCACAGGGAGAGCCCCAGCAGGGTGAGCCCCTCCACGGCCACGGGCAAAAGCGCGCCCCCGGTGACACCGAGCCACTGGGCCAGAAAGGCGGCGAGCGGCAGACCGAGCAGGGCGGCCCCCCACTGCACGCGGTTCTGCTGCCGCTCGAGGCCCAGCGGCACGAGCACCTGCGCGCCGAGCACCCTGTCGCAGGCATAAAGCGGGGCCAGGAGCAGCATGAGCCGGAGCACATGCACGGCCGCCGCGTAATCGGGCCCGAGGGCCACGCGGATGAGCAGGGGGGCCGTGAGCCACGCGAGCCCGGCCCCGAGCAGCATGAACAGTGTGGTCGCGGCGAGGAAGAGGAGGACAAGGCGCGCGGTGCGGGGCGTGCGCGGCCCCTTGAGGGCGCAGAGCTCGGGGAAGAGGGTCTGGATGGCGGGATTGGCGAGGCCCACGAGCGCGCGGACGATCTTGCTCACGGCCACGAGCAGGCCCATGTCCGCGGCGCTGAGAAAATAGCCGAGCACGAGCTGGCCGCCGCTGATGGAAAGCGTGGAGGCCACGGAGCTCGCAAAGAGGGTGCGTGTGCGGGCAAGCGCCGCCCGGCCGCGGGCGAGCCCCAGGCGCGCGCCGAAGCCGCGCGCAAGGCCCAGGGAGAGCCAGCCGTAGGTGGCGCCCTTGCAGAGCGCGGTGAAAAAGAGATAGAGCGGCCAGTCCGCGGGACCGCGCACGCAGAGAAAGGTCAGCGCCAGCGCGGCGCAGGAGGAGCCCACGTCACAGGCGGCCATGCGCTTCATGCCGAAGCCCGCGCCCTGGAAGAACCAGGTGGGGCTCCCGCCGCGGGCCACGCCCATGAGGAGGGCGGCCCCGTAGGCCGCGGGATGGTCGGCCGCATGGGGCAGCCCGGGCAAGAGGACGAGTCCGGCCGCCCCGCAGCCGAGGGCCAGCAGCAGCTTGCCGGAAAAGACCGCGCCCAGAAGTTCCGCCAGCGCCGCCCGGTCGCCGCGCAAGGTGGCGGCCTCGCGCGCGCCGCCGAGCGGGAAGCCCCAGTCCACCACCAGCGCCACCAGCGGCGGCAGAAGGCTCATGTACATGAGCAGGCCGAAGGCATCGGGCCCCAGCACCCGTGCGAGCCAGGGCAGCGCCAGGAGCGGCAGGAGGATCTGCGCCGCCTGGATGGCGCTGAAGGAGAAAAAGGTGCCGAGATGGGGCGCGGCGAGGCAGGCGAGGCCCCTGAGGGGCGCGGGGAGCTTCATGCGGACTCTGCTGGTGTTTGCCACGAAGTGATGCGATGTGTCGGATTTTCCGTCGCGTCCCCAGTGCCGAACCTGTCTGAAAGAAGTGAAAACCCCGGCGCAACAGGGAAAGCCGCCCCGGCGCACACCCTCATAGCCCCTGCCACGCGCTCAAAGAAGCACTCGCCGCGCACGCGGACAGCAAAGGGGCGGCCGCCGTCAAAACACCCTCAGGCATCCGATTTTCCGGAAGCCCTTACATAAATAAAAGCACCATGACCACGCCGAGGAAGATGGAGATGGTATTGCTGACGGCGTAGGTGATGGTGTAGCCAAGTGCGGGAACGGAGCTGCCCAGCGCGGAAGTGACCGCGCCGATGCCGGGCGTGGTTTTGCGGCCGCCGGCACAGCACCCGAGATTTATTGCCGGATGGAACTTGAATATCTTGTCCCCGATCCAGATGGCAAGGACAAGGGGGACGGTGGTTGCGAAGAAGCCCATGACAAACAGCATGAAGCCCACTTCCCTGATGCCGCTGATAAAGGAGGGCCCTGCCTGGATGCCGATGACCGCGATGAAGAGGTTGAGGCCCAGGTTGTTGAGGAGCCAGAGGGCGGCCTCGGGGATTATGCCCGCCGAGGGGCGCATCGTCCTGAGCCAGCCGAAGAAGATGCCGGAAATGAGCGCGCCGCCACTGGTGGAAAGGCCGACAGGTATGCCGCCGATACGGATGGACAGGGCCCCTATGAAGGCGCCGATGGCCAGGGCGACGAACAGAAAGACCATGTCCGTCTGGTTGGTGGGCCGCTCCTCGACGCCCATTTCCCTGGCGGCGAGCTCAACCTCCCGCGGGAGGCCCTGGATCGTGACCATGTCGCCCGCATTGAGCGTCGTCCGGGCGAGCACCGGGAGCGGGATTCCGTCCTCGCTCGTGATGGACTCGATAATGACGCCATACATATAGGGCTTTAGGCGCAGCTCGTCCAGGGAAAGGCCTGCCGCTTTTTTCGTGATCATGACCTTCGTCTTCTGCACGGAGAAATTCAGGAGGTCCGGGTCATGGAGCTCGGGGCCGATCCAGCTTTCATCCTGAATGATAAACTCATGGCGGCCGGAGATGACAATCGCGTCATCCTTGCTGACCAGCATGTCCGGGCACGCCTCATGAATGCGTTCATCACCGGTGCGCACACGCTCAACGAAGATGCGCTTGCCCTGCCCAGCGAAATGCTCCTCAATCTCCCTCACAGTGCGCGGCGCGCTGAAATGCTCCGAATTGACCTGGTGCGCCCGGAAGGAAATGGGATTTGCGCCGCAGATGTAGGCGGGGTCCTTGCTTAAGGTGGAGTGGCTGAGCTGGTCCTCAAGCTCCTTTGTCTGCTTTCTGACCTTTTCAAGACCGCCCAGCATCCTGGGACCGAGCGTGCCGAGAATCCAGATGGCGCCGATTGTCCCGTAAAGATAGGTCACCGCATAGCAGACGGGTATCAGGGCGATCCATGCCCGCTTGGTGGGACCGGGAACCGGCAGGTTGTTTATTGCGTCGGCGGCCACGCCGATGACGGGGGAAATGGTTGAGGAGCCGGCATAAAGGCCGGCGGCTATCCCCGCGTTGTAGTGCATGATTTTCGCGCAGATGGCGGCGGCGCCGAAGCAGAGCAGGTTGATGACCAATGCGAAGAGCACCTGCCTGGGCCCGGAGCCCTTCATGGCGCCGGCAAACTGCGGGCCGCACCTGTAGCCTATGGCAAAGAGGAAGAGCAGGAAAAAGGTGTCTTTCAGCGGCGGACCGATGGGGATGTTTATCTGGCCAATGAGAACCCCGATGAGGAGGACGGACGTCACCGAGCCCAGGCTTATGCCCTTCCAGGAGAATTTTCCTGCCCAGAAGCCGAGGCCGATTGTCAGGAAAATCGGGATAGTGGGGTTTTCGCGCAGAAGCTGGAAGAAGCTGTCCATATATTCCCCCATAAAAGTGGATAAAAGTGTCTCAAAATTTATGGCCGCTGACAAGACGGGCGAAAACTGGCGCCTGATTTTCACACTGTTGTATACCGTTATTTTGCGAAAATTGATATGTTCTCCATTTATGAAAAATCTCTATTCTTCCAATAAAGAAAGTTTTATCCCAAATATCTATTTCCAGGTCTCTCTGATATGTGCACCATCCATATTTATCTTTATAAACCCCAATGGTTCGCGCTGAAGGATATACGGATAGGGAACTTGCTCATTGCCGTCGTGGCCTGCCTGTTACCTCTTGCGGATTTGAAGCCGCCCCCCGCCGTAGGAGCGCGCCCCAAATGCCTTTACAGCGGCCGCGGGCGCGGCTATGCTTGCGCCCCCCGCCTTTCTCCGGCGCGGCCACCCCCTCCCGCCAGCCCCGGCGGCCTACGGAGACCTCAGATGGAAGAATTTTCACGCATCCAGCGCCTGCCCCCCTATGTGTTCGCCGTGGTGGGCGACCTCAAGATGAAGCTCCGGCGGCAGAATATCGACATTGTTGATTTCAGCATGGGCAATCCGGACATCCCCACGCCGCAGCATGTGGTGGACAAGCTCGTGGAGGCGGCGCAAAAGCCGGTGAACCACCGCTATTCGCTCTCCCGGGGCATTCCCAACCTGCGCAAGGCCATCTGCGACCGCTACCGCCGCCTTTACGGCGTGGAGCTCAACCCGGACACCGAGGCCATCGTGACCATGGGCTCCAAGGAGGGGCTCGCGCACCTCTGCCTCGCCATGCTCCAGCCGGGGGACGTGGTGCTGGCGCCGGACCCCACCTATCCCATCCATAAATACGCGCCCATCATCGCCGGGGCGGACGTGCGCAGCGTGCCCATCGGGCCGGGGCGGGACTTTTTCGAGGACCTCACCGAGGCCATGCGCCACGCCTGGCCCAAGCCGAAGCTGCTCTTCCTCTGCTATCCGCACAATCCCACCACCGAGGTGACGGACCTGGAGTTTTTCCGCAAGGTGGTGGATTTCGCCAAGGAAAACGACATCTGGGTCATCCACGACCTTGCCTATGCCGATCTCACCTTTGACGGCTACGAGGCCCCGAGCTTCCTGCAGGTGCCGGGCGCCATCGACGTGGGCGTGGAGTTCTCCACCCTGTCCAAGAGCTATTCCATGCCCGGCTGGCGCGTGGGCTTCTGCCTCGGTAATCCCCGGCTCATCCACGCGCTCGCGCGCATCAAGAGCTATCTTGATTACGGCATCTTCCAGCCCATCCAGATCGCGTCCACCGTGGCGCTCAACGGGCCGGACGACTGTGTGCGCGAAGTGCGCGACATCTACCGGGAGCGGCGCGACAAGCTCATCGAGGGCCTGAACCGCATCGGCTGGGAAGTGGCGCCGCCCAAGGCCACCATGTTCGTCTGGGCGCGCATCCCCGAGCCTTTCCGCAAGATGGGCTCGGTGGAGTTTTCCAAGCTCCTGCTCAACGAGGCACATGTGGCCGTGTCGCCGGGGCTGGGCTTCGGCTCCTATGGGGACGAGTATGTGCGCTTCGCGCTCATCGAGAATGAGCACCGCACGAGGCAGGCCGTGGCGGGCATCCGCCGCCTGCTTTCCGGGGCCGGCGCCTGAGTGGCGGCGGAGCCAAAAAATCTTCTTTTTGAGGATTCTTCCGGCACCATCGCTGCTGTCGATGCCCGTAGGGCTCGCGTTGCTCGCCAACGGGCACGGCGCTTCGCGCCGCCATTCGGTCGCAGCACCCGTCTTCCGCTTCGCTCCAGACGGATTTAAGGAAGGTCTGTCAACTGCGGCTCCATACCAGGCTCGCATAGGAAAAATTATGACCAGGAACAGCGATACGCGCCCGCTGGGCGTGGGACTGGCCGGGTTCGGCACGGTGGGGAGCGGCCTTGCGCGCCTGCTCGAGGACAATGCGGACATCATCCGCAGGCGCACGGGCCGGGACGTGGTCATCCGCGCGGTGCTCGTGCGCGACGCCCACAAGGCCCGCGAGGTGCCCCTGCCCGCGGGCGCGGAACTCACCACCGACCCGGCGCGTCTTGTCAACGACCCGGACATCGACGTGCTCGTGGAGCTGATGGGCGGCATCGACGCCGCGCGCAGCATCATCTCGGCCGCGCTTACGCACGGCAAGCATGTGGTCACGGCCAACAAGGCCCTGCTCGCCGAGGACGGGCTCGCGCTCTTCCGCCTGGCGCGGAAAAAGCGGCGCATCCTGCGCTACGAGGCGAGCGTGGCCGGGGCCATCCCGGTGGTGGAGGCGCTCAAGGAGAGCCTCGTGGGCAACCGCATCGAGTCGCTCATGGGCATCCTCAACGGCACGAGCAACTATATCCTTTCCGAGATGACCTCCAGCGGTGTCGAGTTCGACGAGGCCCTGCGCCAGGCGCAGGAACTGGGCTTCGCCGAGGCCGATCCCACGCTGGACATCGACGGCCACGACGCGGCGCACAAGCTCGTGCTGCTCATCCGGCTGGCGTGGGGCGTGGATTACCCCTATGCGGCGCTGGCCGTGCGCGGCATCCGCGGCATGGCCGCGCTGGACATCCGCTTTGCGCGGGAATTCGGCTACCGCATCAAGCTCATCGGCCAGGCGCGCCTCGCCGCGCCGGAGAACGGCGCGTCCGCGCCCACCGGGGTACGTCTGGAGGCCGGGGTCTTCCCCGCGCTCGTGCACCATACCTATCTGCTCGCGCGCGTGGGCGGGGCCTACAATGCCCTGCGCGTGGACGCCAACGCCGCGGGCCCGCTCTTTTTCCACGGCCGCGGCGCGGGCAGCCTGCCCACGGCCGGGGCCGTGCTCGCGGACCTCATGGCCGTGGCCCGCGAGGAGCGGCCCAACAATACCGGCTTTGCCGAAGGCGAGCTTGAACGCGCGGCCATCGTGCCGCCCGAGGACTGGCGCTCGCCCTACTATGTGCGCGTCATGGTGGAGGACACGCCCGGCGTGTTGCGCGACATTTCCGGCTGCATGGCCGCCGAGGGCATCAGCGTGGCCCAGATGATCCAGAAGGCGGGCCAGGGCGCGAGCGGTCTGCCGCTCGTGTTCATGACCCACGAAACCACGGCCCGCGCCATGAGCGGCGCCCTCAGGCGCGCGGCCGACGCGGGCCTGTTGCGCGAGCCTGCGGTCTATTACCGGGTGCTGTAGCACCGCAGCGCGCACAGGAAGCACAAGGGCCCCGGAATATTCCGGGGCCTTTTGTCATGCGGAAAATGCCGGCTGGCCCGGCGGCTCAGTCCGCGTATTCCTTCGGCAGCACGCAGCGTGGCGGGAAGTCTCCCGGCAGGTCCAGCTGGGGGCGGGCGGCAAGCATGGCGCAAATCCCGGGCATGAGGGCCCTGTCCCAGGGGAGGATGTCATAGATTTCGCCCGGGCCGCCGAGGGGGAGGTCCTCCACGCGGCCGTCGTCATGGAGCAAAAAGAGGCACATGCCGCCGCCGTCCTCCTGGTGACGCTGGGAGGAGCCGCCCAAGAGCCAGCCGCCCTCCACGCGCAGGGCCCCGCGCAGGAAGTGGCTTTCGGTCACGGGCCAGCGCGCATCCTCGCGCAGGTTTCCGTGGCCGTCCTCCACATAGCGGAAGAACATGCCCCGCGCCGAGGAGCAGCAATAGACCGCGCCCTCCCACAGCGTCAGCGAATGCGGGCAGTCGAGGCCCAAGGCCGCCACGCGCGCGACGGTGCGGCCCTCGTGGCGGCGCAGGTGGAAGAGCACGCCCAGGCCCGCGGCCTGCCACGAGGGGAAGTTGCGCTTCAGGTTCGCGAAGGGCTGGTAGTTGAAGGCCGAGACGAGCAGCCCGTCCTGCCAGCTGATGAAGTCATTGAGGTGGATGGCGTCCGGCGGCAGGGCCTTGGCCGCGTCCCGGCCATCCGCGGCGGCCGCTTCCAGCCAGCCCTCCAGCGGGGAAAGGGAAAAGAGCGCCTTCATGCCGCCGAGCACGAGCACGCGCGAATTGCCCGTGTCGGCCACACCCAGCGCTTCGCCGCCCGCGAAGGCCAGCGGCTTCACGCTGTGGGCGAGGTTCTCGTGCGGGCCCGGCAACGGCAGCAGGGTGACGCCCCTGGCGTCCAGCCGCTGCACCACATTGTCCGTGGCCACCCAGAGGGCGCCCTGATGCGCGCAGACGCCGCAGGCGCGGAGCACATTGCCCGGGCAGTACCAGAAGGGCGCGCGCCTGGCGAGGTCATAGCCCACCAGCGAGACGCTGCTGTTGACGCAGCCGAGCAGGACGCGCATCTCAGCCCGTGATGCGCTCGCACACGGCCGCGCCCATGGCCGCGCAGCCCACAAGGGTCTTGCCCGGCTCCATGATGTCGGCGGTGCGGAAGCCGTCGGCGAGGGTGCGCCGCACCGCAGCCTCGATGCAGTCCGCCTCAGCTGGCAGGTGCAGCCCGAGCCGGAGCAGCATGGCCCCGGAGAGGATGGTCGCCAGCGGATTGGCCTTGTCCTCGCCCGCAATGTCCGGCGCGGAGCCGTGAATGGGCTCGAACAGGCCCGGGCCCCCCGCGCCGAGCGAGGCCGAGGGCAGCATCCCGAGCGAGCCGGTGATGACCGCGGCCTCGTCCGAGAGGATGTCGCCGAAGAGGTTGCCCGTGAGGATGACATCGAACTGCGAGGGGTCGCGCACGAGCTGCATGGCGGTGTTGTCCACATAGAGGTGGGAGAGCTCCACGCCGGGATAGTCCCGGTGCGTCTCCTCCACCACCTCCCGCCAGAGCCGCGAGGTCTCGAGCACATTGCTCTTTTCCACGGAGCAGACCTTCTTGCGCCGCCCGAGGGCCGTCTCGAAGGCCACTTTGGCGATGCGGCGGACTTCCTCCTCGTTGTAGAGCATGGTGTCGAAGCCCGTGCGCAGGCCGTCGCGCACTTCGCGTCCGCGCGGCTCGCCGAAATAGACGTCGCCCGTGAGCTCGCGCACCACGATGAGGTCAAGCCCGCGCGCCGCGATGTCCGCCCTGAGCAGGCAGGCCCCGGCAAGCTCGGGGAAGAGCATGGCGGGCCGGAGATTGGCGAACAGCCCGAGCGCCTTGCGGATGCCGAGGATGCCGCGCTCCGGCCGCCGGGCGCGGGGGAGATTGTCCCACTTGGGGCCGCCCACGGCGCCGAAGTAGACGGCAGCGGATTCCAGGCACCTCGTCACGGTCTCCGCGGGGAGCGGCTCGCCGCACTGGTCCACGGCCGCGCCGCCGATGAGCGCGTCCACAAAGCTGAACTCATGGTGGAAGCGCTTTGCCACGGCCTTGAGCGCGGCCACGCCCTGGGCGAGGATCTCCGGGCCGATGCCGTCACCCGGCAGGAGGCAGATACGTGCGTCCATGCCTATTTCCCCTCGAGCCGCTGTTTCACATAGCCCACAAGGCCGCCGCTCTCGAGAATTTTGCTCATGGATTCCGGCAGGGGCGGGCAGACGATCTCCGCGCCGTTGGTGAGGTCGCGGATGCGGCCGGTGGCGGTGTCGATCTTGATTTCGTCGCCGTCGTTGATAGCGTCCATGGCGTCGTCCACTTCCATGAGCGGCAGCCCCATGTTGAAGGCGTTGCGGTAGAAGATGCGCGCGAAGCTGTGTCCCACGACCACGGGCATCCCCGCGCCGAGGATGGCGAGGGGCGCGTGCTCCCGCGAGGAGCCGCAGCCGAAATTGCGCCCGGCCACGAGGATGTCGCCCTTGTTGACGCGGCTGACCCAGCCTTCCTCAAGCCCGGCCATGCAGTTCTCGCCCAGTTTTACCGGGTCCGCGGTGACGAGGAAGCGCGCCGGGATGATGGCGTCCGTATCCACATGTTCGCCCACCTTGTGGACTTTGCCCTTGTATATCATGACTGTTTTCTCCTCAGGTCCCGGCGTGTCAGTTGAGACCAATTTCCCTGGGCCCGGCGACCTTGCCCGCCACGGCGCTGGCCGCGGCCACGATGGGGCTCGCGAGATAGAGCTGCGAGTCCAGGGTGCCCATGCGGCCCTTGAAATTGCGGTTGGTGGTGGTCACGGCCGCCTCGCCGCTGCCGAGGATGCCCATGTGGCCGCCGAGGCAGGGCCCGCAGGTGCAGGGGCCCACGATGCAGCCCGCGTCCATGAAGACCTCCATGAGGCCCTCGGCGAGGCAGGCCTTCCACACTTCCGGCGTGGAGGGCAAAACGATGCAGCGCACCTTCTTGTTCACCTTGCGGCCGCGCAGGATCTCCGCAGCGTCACGCATGTCGCTGATGCGGCCATTGGTGCAGGAACCGATGACCACCTGCTGGACCGGCACGTCCTTCACGTCCGAAACCGGCACCACATTGGAGGGCAGGTGCGGACAGGCCACCACGGGCTCGAGGCCCGTCACGTCCATGTGCAGCACCTCGTCATACTTCGCGTCCGGGTCCGCGGCGAGGCCGTCCTTGAGGTCCGGGGCCACCGTGTGGCCGCGCTCCGCGCACCAGGCGAGCGTCACCGCGTCCACGGGGAAGAGGCCCACCTTGGCGCCGGCCTCGATGGCCATGTTCGCCATGGTGAGGCGTCCCTCCACGCCAAGGGCGGCGATGACCGGGCCGCCGAATTCCAGCGCCTTGTAGAGCGCGCCGTCCACGCCGATGCGCCCGATGAGCAGGAGCATCAGGTCCTTGGCGCGCATCCAGCGGGACATTTCGCCCGCATACTCCACGCGGATGGTGGAAGGCACCTTGAGCCAGGTCTCGCCGAGGGCCATGGCCGCGGCTATGTCCGTGGAGCCCATGCCCGTGGCGAAGGCGCCGATGCCGCCATAGGTGCAGGTGTGGCTGTCCGCGCCGATAACGAGGTCGCCGGGGTTCACGAGGCCGAGCTCGGGCAAAAGGGTGTGCTCCACGCCGCAGTTGCCGCCCTCGTAATAGTGGGTGATCTCCTGCTCCTCGGCGAAACGGCGGCTGATGAGCACCTGGTTGGCGGAGTCGATGTCCTTCTGCGGGGTGAAGTGGTCCATGACGAGCGCGATCTTGTCGCGGTCAAAGACGCGCTCGGCGCCCATGCCCCGGAAGGACTTGATGGCGAGCGGGCCGGTGATGTCGTTGGCAAGCACCATGGAGACGCGGCACTGCACGATGGCGCCGTCCTCCACGGGCTCGTCCGTGTGGCGCTGGAGGATTTTCTGGGCGAGGGTTCTGGGCATGGTCTTTTCCTTTTTCTGCATGGCCTCGGGGGGGCCAAAAATTCGGGAGATTTACGAATGTTGCGAGTGCACGCGCTCGCCTTCGGCCTCGCGCTTGGCGAGATTGTTGAGCGCGTCCACAAAGGCCCGGGCGCTGGCGACAAGGATGTCCGGATGATTGCCCCGGCCCACCGCGGAAAGGCCGTTCTCGCGCAGGCGCACCGTCACCTCGCCGAGCGCGTCCGTGCCGCCGGTGATGGCGTTGATGGAGTATTGCTCGAGTTCGGGCTGGCGCCCGGCGAGATCGGCGATGACATTGTAGAGCGCGTCGATGGGCCCGGCGCCGAAGCCCGCGCCGCTCTTTTCCTCCCCGGCCACGTCCATGAGCACCGCGGCCGTGGGCGGCACGCCGCCCGCGTCGGAGCTCTGCACGCTCACATGGCGGAGGCAGAGGCGGTCCGGGATGCGGTAGACCTCCTGCTGCACCAGCGCCATGAGGTCCTCGTCGTGGAGCTGCTTCTTGCGGTCGGCCAGCGCCTTGACAGCCTCAAAGACCTGGTTCAGCTGCCCGTCGTCGAGCTTGTAGCCCAGGCTCTCGAACTTGCTGCGCACCGCGTTGCGGCCCGAGTGCTTGCCGATGACAAGGTGGGTCGTGGTGCGGCCCACGGCCTGGGGCGTCATGATTTCATACGTTTCGCGGTGCTTAAGCATCCCGTCCTGGTGGATGCCCGACTCGTGCGCGAAGGCGTTGGCGCCGGTGATGGCCTTGTTGATGGGGATGGGCTGGCCGATGATGATGGAGAGCAGGCGGCACGATGGGTAGAGCTGCTCGGTCTTGATGTTGTCCTCAAGGCCGTAGTAGTCGTGGCGCACATGGAGCGCCATGGCGACTTCCTCGAGGGCCGCGTTGCCCGCGCGCTCGCCGATGCCGTTGAGCGCCACCTCGGCCTGGCGCGCGCCCACATGCAGGGCCGCCAGCGTGTTGGCCACCCCAAGGCCGAGGTCGTCATGGCAGTGCACGCTGAAAACGGCCTTGTCGCTGCCCCGCGTATTTTCCATCACATAGCGCACCTTGGCGGCAAATTCCTCGGGCTGGGCATAGCCCACGGTGTCCGGCAGGTTGATGGTGGTGGCCCCGGCGTCGATGGCCGCCTCCACCACCCGGCACACGAAGTCGAGGTCCGAGCGGGAAAAATCCTCGCAGGAAAATTCCACATTGGGCGTGTAGGAGGCGCAGCGCGCCACCGAGGCGCGGGCGAGCTCCAGCACCTCCTCGGGCGTCTTGCGCAGCTTGAACTCCATGTGCAGGGGCGAAGTGGCGATGAAGGTGTGGATGCGCGGGCGTGCGGCCACCTTTACGGCCTCCCAGCAGCGGTCGATGTCCTTCTCGGCGCAGCGGGCGAGGCCCGCAATCTGCACGTCCGGTCCGGCCTGGGCGGCGATGGCGCGCACGGCCTCGAAATCGCCGGGGCTGGACGCCGGGAAGCCCGCCTCGATGATGTCCACGCCGAGCACCTCGAGCTGGTGCGCGAGGCGCAGCTTTTCCTGAAAGTTCATGGTCGCGCCGGGCGACTGTTCGCCATCGCGCAGGGTGGTGTCGAAGAAGTAGACGCGATCGGACATGGGATGCCTCCAGGGCGGTAGGATGGGGCGCGTTTTTCTTGCCCCGGCCGGGGGAGCCGTGTGCTCCCGGTCATGCGCGCTGTGCCGGGCGGTCACTCCTCCTGCGTGGCCAGCGAGCGCATGAGCTTCCGGTCGCGGCGCGGGAGGATGTAGAAGGTATAGACGAGACCGCCCGCAATATAGAGGGCGCAGTAGACAAAGCCGAAGACGCGCGGCGCGGAGACCACGAGCGCCAGCAGGAAGAGGAAGGCCAGCATACTCCGCACGGGGTGCGCGGTGAGGATGTCATATTCCTTGAAGGAGAAATAGCGCACCCGGCTCACCATGAGCACACCCACGGCCACGGCGAGCACGAGGGCCGCATAGGGCGTCACCGTGTTGAGGCCTTCGGGGAAGAGCGCGGCGAAAAAGATGAAGGTGACGACCGTGCAACCGCCCGCCGGGATGGGCAGGCCCATGAAGAAGCGCTTGCCCGTGACGGCCGTGCTCACGTTGAAGCGCGCGAGGCGCAAGGCCCCGCAGGCCGCGTAGATGAAGGCCGCGGCCACGCCCACGCGCCCGAAATTGCAGAGCTGCCAGTGCCAGAGCAGGATGGCCGGGGCGAGCCCGAAGGCCACGAGGTCGGCAAGGGAGTCGTACTGCACGCCGAACTCGCTCGCCGTGTTGGTGAGGCGCGCCACCTTGCCGTCAAGGCCGTCCATGAGCGCTGAGGCGAGGATGGCCATGCCCGCCTGCTCGAAGCGGCCCTGCCCGGCCCAGACCATGGACAAAAAGCCCAGGAACATGCTCAGGGTGGTGAGCATGTTGGGGAGGAGATAGGCCCCGCGGGCGGGCTTTTTGGGTTGGGCTTTGTCCATGCGTTGACCCTGTGGGGCGGACGGAACGGTCACTCCCCGTCCCGGCGGGCGATGGGGCTTTCGCCCGCAAAGACCTTGTCGCCCAGATGCACCGCCGGAACATAGCCTTCGGGCAGGTAAAGGTCAACTCTGGAGCCGAAGCGGATCAGGCCCACGCGCTCGCCGCGGGCAAGGCGGTCGCCGCGCTCGGCGCGGCAGACGATGCGCCGGGCCACAAGGCCCGCGATCTGGACCATGGTCCAGGCCTGGCCGTTCCCGTCGGCGAGGCGCCAGCCGCAGCGCTCGTTGTCTGTCGAGGCCTTGTCCAGCGAGGCGTTGAAGAACTTGCCCGGCCAGTAGCGCACCTCATCCACCGCGCAGGCCACGGGGACGCGGTTCACATGCACGCTGAAGAGGTTCATGAAGATGCTGATACAGGTGACTTCCTTGCCGCTGAAGGGGTCGGCCCGCTTTTCGATGCGGATGACGCGGCCGTCCGCCGGGCTCACGGCAAGGTCCGGCGAGACCGGGCCCACGCGCTCCGGGTCGCGGAAGAAGTAGAGCGAAAAGAGGGTGAAAAGCCAGCAGAGGAGAGCCCCCGGCCGGCAGCCGATGACGGCGAGAATCAGGCTCGTGAATGCGAAAAGGCCGATGAAGGGCCAGCCTTCCGGCGCTATGCCGCAGGATGCGGGACGCATGGCGACTCCTTTTCTGGGCCGCCCCTGCTTGCCATTGGCCCGGCGCGGCGCGAGTGTGGAAGCTGTACCATATGTCGCGGCGTCCCCGATGGCAAGCCGCGGCTCTCCGGGCCTCTCACGGCTGGCGGCCCTTACTGGAGCGGAAAGGCAGGCCCGGAAGGTGGCTCGGGCGCCTCTGCGTCATCCTCCGCATCCTCGTCCAGCGGGTCCCGCAAGGGCGGCAGCGCCCGCTTGAGCGCGAGCTCCCGCTCGAGCCAGCGGAAAAGCCCGTCAAGCCCCTCGCCCGTGCGCGCGGAAAGCGGAATGGCTGCGGGAAAGGCCGCCCGAAGCTCCTCCCGCGCGGGTTCGGCGAGGCGGTCCCACTTGTTGAGCGCGAGCACGCGCGGCACAGCGTGGAGCCCCAGCTCCTCGAGGATGGTCTCCACAGAGGCGATCTGCTGGAGCAGGTCCGGGTGCGAGGCGTCGGCCACATGCACGAGAAAGTCCGCGGCGGCCAGTTCCTCCAGCGTGGCGCGAAAGGCGTCCATGAGCTCGCGCGGCAGGTTGCGGATAAAGCCCACCGTGTCGGAGATGACCACCTCGCGCTCGCCGGGCACGCGCAGGCGCCGCGTCGCCGGGTCCAGCGTGGCGAAGAGGCGGTTTTCCGCAAGCACGCGGGAGCGCGTCAGCGTGTTGAGCAGGGTGGACTTGCCAGCATTGGTGTAGCCCACGAGCGCCGCCTGCGGGATGTCCCTGCGCCCGCGCCGCGCGAGCCCGCGTCGGCGGCGAAGCTTTTCCAGCTCCTTGGTGAGGCGCGTCATGCGCTCGCGCACCTTACGCCGGTCTGTCTCGAGGCGGCTCTCGCCGGGGCCGCGGCCGCCCACGCCGCCCATGAGCCGGTCAAGGGCGCGGTTGCGCCCGGCGAGGCGCGGCAGCACATAGCGCAGCTGCGCGAGTTCCACCTGGAGGCGGCCCGCGCGCGAGGCCGCGTGCTGGGCGAAGATGTCAAGGATGAGCTGGGTACGGTCGATGACCTTGCGCTCGGTGATGTCCGCGAGATTGTGTACCTGCGCCGGGGAAAGCTCGCCGTCAAAGACGAGGATGTCCGCATTTTCGCGCAGCGCGATGACCTCCAGCTCGGCGAGCTTGCCCTTGCCGAGGATGGAGCGCGGGTCCGGCCGGGCCACGCGCTGGATGATGCGGCCGCATACCGCAAGCCCGGCCGTGCGCGCGAGCTCCGCAAGCTCATTGAGGCGCTGCTCCTGCACGGCGCGGGGCTCGGGCGCCACGGAGACGAGCAGGGCGCGCCCCGCCGTGGCCGGAATATCGGCCTCACGGGACTGCGGGGCCGCGGGGAGTGCCGAAAGCGCGGCCTCGATGTCCGCGGCGCGTGCGGCGAAATCTGCGGCCGTCCTGTCCCAGGGGCGGGGCTCGTCCACCTGACAGGGCGGTGCGCCGGGTGCGGCCGGGCCCTCCGGGGCGAGCGTTGCCGCCTGCCAGCGCACGGGCTCGCCCTCCGGGTTCACCGAAAGCGCGATGATGGCGTCGAGCCGGAGAAAGAGGAGGTCCATGAGGTCCTCTTCCGTGAGGCCCTCGGGGGAGAGATGGGTGTGCAAAAGGCGCAGGCCCCGCAGGCGCGAGGCCGGGGCGCTGCGCACGGCCGCGCGGGCGGAAGGGTGGCCGGGGCGGTTGGGCCGGAGCCGCTGCCCCTGTTCGGGCGCGGCTTCCTCGCCGGCGACCTGTGCGCCGCGGCCGCGCGGAAGCTCGGGAATGAGGATGCCGCCGGGTGTGCCCACGATGACCATGCGCACCCGGCCCTTGCGGTCGATGAGCAGGCCGATTTGCCGCCCCAGCGAGCGCGAGAGGAGGGCCAGCTCCCGCGCCTGGTCAACAGTATAGACATCCGCGGCCGGGAAGCGGCGGTTGAAGAGCCGGTTCAGGGCCGTGAGCTGGCTGGGCTTGAGCCCCTGGAGATTGCCTTCCGGTTTGGGAATGACACCCCTCGCTTAGGCCGATGGCCGGAGGTATGAGGCGATGAGCGCGTCATAGCGCGAGGTCGCCTCAAAGGCGCGCGAGGCCATGAGCTGCCGGAACTCCAGGCCCACGCACATGTCGTGGCTGCCCAGCTCCTCCATGGCCGGCCCGTACCACTGGGGCGAGGGCACCACGAGCACGCTGTGGAAGTTCTTGGCTGCGGCGCGCAACATGCAGGGGCCGCCGATGTCAATCTCCTCCACGGCCTGCTCAAGCGAAAGGCGGCGTTCCACGGCGCCCGCGAAGTCGTAGAGGTTGACGCACACGAGGTCAAAGGGCCGGATGCCCTTTTCCGCCAGGGTGTCCATGTGCAGCGGGTCGTCCTTGTTGGCGAGGATGCCCGCGTGGATTTTCGGGTGCAGGGTCTTGACGCGGCCGCCGAGGATTTCCGGGAAGCCCGTCACCGTGCTCACCGCCGTGACGGGCAGGCCCTCGGCCTCGAGCATTTTTTGCGTGCCGCCCGTGGAGACGAGTTCCACGCCGCGGCTGGAGAGGAAGGCCGCGAAGGCCGCAAGGCCACTCTTGTCCGTGACGCTCAGGATGGCGCGCCGCACGCGCAGAAGCTCCATATGCTCCTCCATGCCGCCCTTCGGGCACCCCATCCGACATGGTTGTGGGCTTTTCCGGGGCGCAATGCCTTCTTGTCTGTACGTGTTCGATGCGCAGCGTCGACTTCTCCGCTACCTACGCAACGCCGAAATTATCCGTCAAAAACAGCCTTTTCGGCGCTTGCTGCGTCAGAGAAAAATTTCCTCGGTCGAGTACTTGAGTACACTCCCTTCGGAAATTTTTATCTTCCTTGCAAGCGCCGAAAAATCTTATTTTTTAGGATTCTTCCGGCCCTCGCATCCGTCTGTCGCTACGCTCCAGACGGAATCTGGAATTTTTCCTGTCAATCGTAGGCGGAAGTTTAGCCCAAAAGCGCGGCCGCCGCAACGCCGCGGGGGCGCCTGATGCCGCTTGCCCTCGCGCCATGCCTGCGGCTATGCTGGCCGGGGAGGCGCCATGCTGGTCAAACTTGTTTCCTGGAATGTGAACGGGGTACGCGCGGTCTCGGCCAAGCCGGACTGGCGCTGGTTCGGCGAGACGGACGCGCAGGTGGTGGGCCTGCAGGAGACCAAGGCGAGCCCCGAGCAGGTGCCGGAACCTGTGCGCGAGCCTGCTGGCTGGCAGGCCTGGTGGGACCCCTGTACCGTGCGCAAGGGCTATTCGGGCGTGGCCGTGTTCAGCCGCATCCAACCGCTCAAGGTGGAATACGAGATCCCGGACCCGGCCTGGCAGGGCGAGGGACGCCTGCTGCACCTCGAATTTCCCTGGTTCCACTATTTCAACGGCTATTTCCCCAACGGCGGCGCCGAGGAACTGGACGCGGACGGCCGTCCCACCGGGAACTTCAAGCGGCTCGGCTACAAGATGGGCTTTTTCGAGGCCTTTGTGGACTATGCGCAAAAGTGCCGCAAGACGAAGCCCGTGGTGGTCTGCGGGGATTTCAACATCGCCTGCGAGCCCATCGACCTCGCCCGGCCCAAGGACAATGAAAAGACCACGGGTTTCCTGCCCGTGGAGCGCGACTTCATGAAGCGTTTCAAGGCATTGGGCTATGTGGATACCTTCCGCCACGTCCACGGCGACGTGCCCGAGATGTACACCTGGTGGTCCTACAAGGCCAAGGCGCGGCCGCGCAACGTGGGGTGGCGGCTCGACTATTTCTTCGTGTCCGAGGAACTGGCCCCGGCCATTGTGGATGCCTGGATAGAAAGCGAGGTCCACGGCTCCGACCATTGCCCGGTAGGCGTGGCCCTGAACGTGGGCGAGGAGTGAGCGAGAAAGAGGGAAGCTGCCGCGCGATGCCTAGCTGCCCGCGTACTTCTGCCGCAGCTCGTCCCCGGCTTTTGCCACGGCCTCGCGCATCTTCTCGCGCGCTTGTGCAATGCGGGCGGCGAGGGCTGCGTCCGTAAGCGCCAGAATCTGCGCGGCAAGCCACGCGGCATTGCGCGCCCCGGCCTTGTCGAGGGCCACGGTGGCCACGGGAAAACCGGGAGGCATCTGCACGGTGGAGAGGAGGGCATCCATGCCGCCGAGCGAGGAACCGCTCACCGGGATGCCGATGACGGGCTTCACCGTGCGCGCGGCCACGGCCCCGGCGAGGTGCGCGGCCATGCCCGCCGCGCAGATAAAGACGACCGCCCCGGCCGCTTCCTCCTCGGCCACAAGGGCCTCGGTGCGGCCGGGCGTGCGGTGCGCCGAGCTCACGGTGAGCACGAAGGGGACGCCCAGCTCGCTCAGCACGTCCGCGCAGGGCGCGACGACAGGCTCGTCCGACTGCGAACCCATGATGATGACCACATGCGCCATGCGCGCTTCCCTCCGCAGTTTCAGGCTGTTCAGTTCTTCCCGGCAAGCCTTCTCAGGCCCTTGGCCCCGATGTCATGGCGGTAAAAGCTCTCCGGCATGGTGATTTTATCAATGGCCGCATAGGCTTTCGCCTGCGCATCGGCGAGATCGTCTCCGAGCGCCGTCACGCAGAGCACCCGGCCCCCGGCGGAGACAGTCTTGCCGTCCTGCTTCCGCGTGCCGCTGTGGAACACCTTCACCCCCGGCAGGGCATCGGCCGGCTCCAGGCCGTCGATGGGCAGCCCCTTCGGGTAGCTTCCGGGATAGCCCTTCGCCGCCAGCACCACGCCGAGCGCGGTTTTGTCGCTCCAGGAAAGGGCGGCCGGGTTCAGCCTGCCCGCCACGCAGTCCTGCATCAGCGCCGCCAGGTCACCCTCAAGACGCATGAGCAGGGGCTGGCACTCGGGGTCGCCGAAGCGGACATTGTATTCCAGCACCTTGGGGCCGTCCGGCGTCATCATCAGGCCCGCGTAGAGCACGCCCCGGAAGGGATGGCCGCGGCGCGCAAGCTCGGCGAGCACCGGGCGCACGGCCACGTCGGCCAGTTCCTCCAGCTTTTCGTCCGGGAGCACCGGGGCCGGGCTGTAGGCGCCCATGCCGCCCGTGTTGGGGCCTTCGTCATTGTCCCACGCGGCCTTGTGGTCCTGCGCGGAGGGGAGCGGTGCCGCGCGCTCGCCGTCGCAGAGGCAGAGCAGGGAGACCTCCTCGCCGTCGAGCCGCTCCTCAAGGAGGATGCGCGCGCCCGCGGCCCCGAAGGTCTTGTCCTTGAGCATGGCGTCCACCGCTTCCAGCGCTTCTTCCGGCGTGCGCGCCACCACCACGCCCTTGCCCGCGGCGAGGCCGTCGGCCTTGATGACCGGGGGCACCTTGCTCTTGCGGATATGCTCCCGCGCGGCTTCCGCATCGGTGAACACCGCGCAGGCCGCCGTGGGCACCCCGGCGGCGGCCATGACCTCCTTGGCGAAGCTCTTGCTGCCTTCCATCTGTGCGCAATAGGCATCGGGCCCAAAGCAGGGGATGCCCGCCGCCGTCATGCGGTCGGTCACGCCGAGGGTGAGCGGAAGCTCCGGCCCCGGCACCACGAGGTCGATGCGCTCGCGCTTGCAAAAGTCCACCAGGCCGTCGAGGTCGTCCACGGCAATGGGGACGTTGTGCACGTTGCCGCCTTCCGTGCCGCCATTGCCCGGCGCCACGAACACGCTTTCGGCCACCTGGCCGAGCTTCCAGGCGAGCGCGTGCTCGCGGCCCCCGGAACCGATGACGAGAATACGCACGTTGCCTCCTTGCGCGTTCCTTGGCTGTTCCCTAGCGATTGGGATTGACCTCGAAATCGCTCATGTCCGCGGGCGTGTTGGGGTCCATCTGGGAGACATCCAGCGGATAGGCGAGAATCATGGACTGGCGGCTGCCGATGCCCAGCTCCGGCGAGGTGTTGACGCCGACCACAAGGTCGATGATGCCGTCATTGGTCACGTCGGCGAGGTCAATCTCGGCCACGGAGCCGCGGATGCGCCGCGTCTTCCACTTGAGGGCCAGGCCCACGCCGTCCCAGTAGAGGGCGTGGATCTCGCCCTGCGGGAAGAAGCGGTAGCGGTCAAAGAACTGCGAGGCCGTGGAAATGGGCTTGTTGAGCATGAGCACATGCTCGCCCGTGCGGCCGAGGTCCGCCGCGATCATGCGCATGGGCGCGTAAATCTTGCCGGGGAGCTGGCCCGTCTTGTCGGTGCCGAGGCCCGGCATGGTCTTGTAGAAGTCCATGCCCGTGGCCGAGCCGGAAAAGCGCTCCATGGTGGTGTGCACGGGCGTCGTGCCGTTGGCCTGGAAGAGCTTGATGCGCTCGTCGTCAGTGAGCATGGCGAGCATGTCGCTGGAATTGTCCTTCCCCGCCGGAATCCAGGCCACGTTGAACACATTGGCCCCGGAAGGCAGGCTGATGCGCGCGCCCAGCGAATAGCGGTTGCCCGACTTGACGAGCTGGTGCACGCCCGGCGCGAAGAGCTTGATGCTGTCGAAGGCCTGTCCCACCAGGGTGGGCGTGAAGTTGGGCGGCGTGCGCAGTACGCTCGCGAAATAGGGGATGCGCTCGGCGCACTGGCTGAGCTTGTTGCCCTTGAAGGAATAGAAATAGGAATAGGGCCGGTTGCTGTCCTCTTCAAAGGTGGCGATGACGAGGTCCGCCGCGCCGTCCCGGTTGAGGTCCATGGCGCGCATGGAGAAATTGAGGTTGGACGCCGAGACCGTTGTCGTGCCGAGCTGCTTGAGGCGCCCGCCTTCCTCCCAGAGATAGATGGTGAGGCTGTGGTCGCCCAGAAAGGCAATCTCGTTCTTGCCGTCGCCGTTGAAGTCGGCCACGGCCATGTCCACCATGTTTTCCTTGATGCGCTGGCTGCGCAGGCGGGAGCCGTCGCCCGTGCCCGCGCCCTGGTAGCGCAGCTGCGGATTGAGGTAGGTCTGCTGCTGGCCCGTCTCGTTGACCACGATGTCGCCCGTGGGCCGCGCGCCCGCCGGGGCCGTCTGGCCGGGCTGGCGCGTCATGAAGGCGGGCTTGGCGGCCACGGTCACGCCCATGACCTCGGAGCCGAGCGCGGAGGAGAGGTTCTGCACCGCGCCCGTGAGCCCGCTTACCGGGGATTCGGCGGTGCGGCTCCAGGTCTTGCCCGCCTTGTCCACGCAGTTGAGCTCGATCACGCAGTCATTGCCCATGACGTTGATGGTGCCGAAAACGGCATAGTCCGCTCCGGAGGAACTGAGCGCCTTGCGCGCCTCCGCCGCCGAGAGGGCCTTGCCCTGAAGGCTTTTGCCCTCGAGCGTGCCGGGCCGGTTGAGTTTGCCCTGGATGGTGCCGGGCACGGCCTTGGCGAGATAGCTGTAGCTTTGCGGCGCGTTGACCGCGAAAGGTGCGATGACAAAGGATTTTTGCGAGGGCTGGGCCGCCGGCGCCGCCCCGGCGAGGCAGAGGACCGCCACGGCGAGGCACAGCGCAAGCGAAAGGCGCAGGCAAGGTTTCATCCCGGGTCTCCTTGGTTTTGGGCGCGAGGTCGCGCGGGCGCACTATAGCCGTTCCCGTGGCGTGGCGCAACCGCCCCCGGGCCTGACGCCTGCGGCCCCCGTGGAGGGCGCATTGCCGCCAACGGCGCCTTCTGCTATGGTCGCGGGGCTATGGGACAGGACATCTTCGATCTCTTCGTCGTCCTCACGCTCGTCTTTTTCACCCTGCGTGGCGCGCGCGTGGGCCTGGTGGGCGAAGTGGCGGGCGTGGCCGCGCTCGTGGGCGGCTTCTGGGCCGCGCGGGCCTTCCACGGCCTCGTCTCGCCATACCTGACCTTCATTTCCGGCGAGGGCTGGCGCACGCTGGCGGCCTATGTGCTCGTGTTCGCGGCCGTCATGCTCGCGGTGGGCCTTGCGGCGCGCCTGCTCAAAAAGCTCGTGGCCTTTTCCTTCGCCGCCTGGGCGGACAGGCTCGCGGGCGGCCTCTTTGGCCTCGCCAAGGGCGTCCTCATCTGGGCGCTCATCCTTATCGTGGCGGAAAAACTGTTCCAGGACGACGCCTTCATGCGCGATTCCCGCGTCATGCCCTATTTTCACGCCCTGGTGGGACAGCTGCGCGAGTGGCTGCCGCCGGAGATTGCGGCACGGCTCGGCATCTGAGGGAGAGAATATTATGGAGAAGGACCGCGGCTCAGGCGCGCTCGGCGCGCTCAGGGAGCTTATCGACAGGCTGACCGGCCCCGACGGCTGCCCCTGGGACCGGGAGCAGACCCCGGAAAGCCTCGCCGAATATATTATCGAGGAAAGCCACGAGCTCGCGGCGGCCCTGCGCGCGGGCGACGCGGCCGCCGTGCGCGAGGAACTGGGCGACGTGGCTTTTCTCCTGCTCTTCGTGGCCGGGATGTTCGAGAAGCGGGGCCAGTTCACCCTCGCCGAGGCGCTGGACGAGAACCGCGCCAAGATGGTGCGCCGCCATCCGCACGTCTTTGCGGGCGAGACCTTCCCGGACCTCGACGCCCAGCTCGCCCGCTGGGAGGCCATCAAGCGCGCCGAGCACGAGGCCGCGGGCGCGCCGCAGGGACTCTTCGCGAGCCTGCCCACAAGCCTGCCGCCGCTCACCAAGGCCTACCGCATCCACTCCAAGGCCGCGCGCGTGGGCTTCACCTGGCCCACGGACGAGGAGGTGGAGCAGCAGGTGGAATCCGAATGGCTGGAGTGGCTGGACGTGGCCGCGGGCGACGACGCGGCCGCGCAGAAGCACGAGCTCGGAGACCTCATCTTCTCCATCGTGGAGCTCGGGCGGCGCAAGGGCATCAAGGCCAATGACGCGCTGGACGCGGCGGACACGCGCTTTTTGCGGCGCTTTGCCCGCATGGAGGAACTGGCGGCCGAGCGCGGCCTCGACTTCGCGGCCCTTTCGCTGGACGAGAAGGACGAGCTCTGGAACGAGGCCAAGGCCGAGGAAGGCGGCGCGGCGTCGCCTGCGGCCGCCGAGAAGCCCGGCCCCGACGGGGAGGCCTAGCCGTGGCCGCGGGGCGTCCGGCCGGGACCGCCCTGGTTTTCCTGTGCTGCGCGCTTGTCTGCATCGCTCTCGCCACTCTCTCCGCGGGCTGCGCCCGGCGCGCCCCGCAAGTCAGGCCGCCTGCCGCGAACAGCCTGCCGCGCGCCGACCCCGGCTACCTGCAATGGCTTGAGCGCCAGTCCATGCTGGGTGCGGCCCCGGAGCTCGCCGCACAGGTCTCGGGCACGGAACGCCTCTGGCTCAACAGCGGCGAAGTCACGCGCGTGCCCGTGCTCCTGCGCGCGGCGCCCAATTGGCTCTCGGTGGACGCCCACAGCCTCGCCTCCTCCCAGCCCGTCTTCCGGGCCCTCGCTTCGGCGCGCCTCCCCGAAAAGCTCCCGGCATTGGGCTTGGAGGGGCTCTTTCTCGCGCCCGTGGGCGAGCGAGCCGACATCTGGACAGCGGAAAGCGCCCCCGGCGAAGGGCGGGCGAGGGCGCCCCACGGCGTGGCGTCCCTCACGCCCGATGCCGCCTGGGGCACAGCGGAAGACTTCGACCGCCTTGACCAAAAGGCCGAGGCCGCGGGCGTGCAGCTGGGCGGCGAATTGCCCCCTGCGGCCACGGGCCTCGGGCCCGACTTCATCCTCCAGGCCCGGCAGGTGCCGCGCTTCGGCGGCATCTATGCCATGATTTCCGTGCCCCGCGAGGCCTGGGGCGATCTCCCGGAAGCGAGGGGCGAGTGGGACTGCCGCGCCCTCGACGCCACGGCCGTGGCGCGCCTTGCGGAGCGGGGCCTCTTGCCTTCCGCGCTGTTGCGCGACCGCCTTGAGTGGGCCGCGCCCTCGGGCTGGGCGGCCACGGGCGAGGTGCGCGGCGTGGACGGCCAGTTGCGCCGCTGGGTCTACCGCCACGGGCCGGACCCGCGACTCCCGGTGCTCCACTGGCAGGACCCCACGGGCCGCGCGCGGCGCATCTTTTCCGCAGCCAGCATCCGCCAGGTGGGCCTGGAGGGGCAAACGCTCACGGGCCTCAGGTTCGAGGCCCTGCTCGGTCTCGACGTGGCCCCGGAGAGCGGGGCGCTCGCTGTCCCTGACCGGGCGCCCCTTGCGCCGGGCCTCGATGCGCTGGACGAGGCCGCCCGCGAGATCCACCGCTATGGCGGCTGGGCCATGCAGGCCGACGCCCTGCCCGCGGCCCTTGCGCCGCTCATCCTCGCGGGGCCCGTGGACTTCAACCGCGACGCCGCCACTCCGCGTGCCGCGGCCGAAGCCCTGCTCACGGGCGATGCCGCGCCGCTGGCTGCCACCCTGCGTGCCGCCCTGGACGCGGGGATAACGCAAAGCCGCTGCGCGCGCGGGCCCCTGGGCGAGGGCGGCGTTGAGCCCGGTGCGGCGGGTGATGCGCATGGCGAAACGTCCGCGGCGCTCGCCCTGCGCGCCCTGGGCCTCGAAGCCCGTGTGCCCGCCTCGCCACAGGAAAAGCGGGCCCTGCGCGAGGCCTGCCTCTTCTTGCTCGGCTGGCGCATCGGCCTGCCGGGCCTCGCGTTTGTGAGCCCGCAGGAACTCACCGGGGCCATCGCGCCCGCGGGCGCCGAGGGCGCGACACCGCTCTGGGACGCCGCGCAGGGTCGCGTTGGTGCCGCGCCCCCGCTGCCGCTGTCCTTCGGCCCGCTGGCGGAGCAGGGGGCCGATGCATCGAGCTTTCTTTCCGTAGTGAGCCGGCTCCTGCTCGCCCGCAAGGCGTCCGGGCTCGCCCTCGGCGAGCTCGTGGCCGTGAACGGCGGCCGCGACGGCTGGGTCGCTGCGCTGAGTGCGCTCCCCGATGGCGGCTACTGGCTCACCGTGGGCAATGCCTCGGCGAAAAGGCGCAGCATCAGCGTGCCCCTGCCGCGCGCCGTGGCCTCGGCCCGTGACGCGGCGGGGGCGGATGCCGCGGGCCTTGCGCCACCGCGCCTTTCCGCCGGGGGCCGCGGCGTGGAAGTGGAGCTTGACGGGCGGCAATGCCGCCATGTACTTCTGGGGAAGCCCTGAACCGCCCTGTAAAGTTATTTTAAGGAGCCAGCCATGAGCGACGCCGAGCACAGCACCGGCCCCAACGGCAAGGATGAAAGCCCGCTGACGGAAGCCGCCCCTGCCGACGGCGCCGGGGTGGCGCAGCCGGAAGCATCGGCGGAAGCAGCCCCCGACGCTGCGTCCGAGGCTCCTGCGGAGGCTGTTCCTGATGCAGCCGCCCCCGGACGCCACGGGGATACGGTGGCCGCGGCGCTGGCCCGGTCGGAAGATGCGGGGGGAGCCACCGCGGCCAAACCCGACCGTTGTGAGCGCGTTTTTCGTTTCCTGAGCCGTCTCGGGCCGCTCTTCCTCCTCGTTATCCTGGCGGCGCAGGTCTGGCCCGACTTCTGGCACGCGATCTCCGGCAACGGCCTCTATTGCCCGGCCGAGGCCCGGAATATCGAGGCCTTCTTCCTCTCCATGGCGCAGAGCTCGTGGCTCACGCCCGGCACGGACGGCGTGGCGCACTGGCCGCTCTTCACCTGGTTCATGGGGATGCTCGCGCCGCTCCCCGTCATGCTCACGGGCTCACCCGACCCGCTCTTCCCGCTGGCCGGGGCGCTCGCCACGGCGCTCGCCCTTTTGGCCGTCTGGGGCCTTGCGCGCGCCGCGTCGTTCGGCGCCCAGGCCGCGCTGGCGGGCGGCCTCCTGCTCCTTGCCGCGCCACTCTTCGCGCCGCTCGGGCATTTCACGGGCCCGGCCGCGCTGGCTTCTGCGCTCATGGTTTTTTCCCTCGTTTGCTTCTGCCGCGGCTGGCAGACGGAGCACGCCTGGTGTTCGCTCCCCGCGGGTTTTGCCCTCGCCGGGCTGGCAGGCCTTGCGGGCGGCCCCTTCTTCCTCGCCGTGCCGCTGGTGGCGAGCCTCTGCTTCCTCATCTGGCGCGGCGGCTTCAGGCGCGCGCAGGCGCTGGACGCGGTGATGGGTTTCCTGCTCCTGCTGCTCCTCCACGGCGCGTGGCTCGGCACCATCATCCTTGGCGAGGATGACGGCGGCTATCTCGCCCAGCTCTTCGGAAACGCCGTGCAAACGCCGTGGCCGCTCCCCGGCCGCTGGTGGCTCGCCGCCTGCGTGGCGGGGGTGGGCCTCGTACCGTGGATACTCTCCGTTTTCGGCGTCTCCTGGTTCCGGGTGCTGCGCGAAGCGCCGCGCAGCCTCGGCGCGTCCCGGCGTTCCGGCGGGGCGGCGCTCATCTGGCCCGCGCTCGTGACAGGCCTCGTCATCACGCCCTGCATCCCCGCGGGGCAGGCGCAGGTGGTGGCCGTGGCCCTCGCCTGCCTGGCCGCGCCCCTGCTCGGCAAGGCCATCCTCGCGCTGCCGCGCCTTTCCGGGCATCTCCTCTATGCCTGTGCGGCCCTGCTCCTGCTGGCTGCGGGCATCGTCCTGCTCGGCGCGAGCTTCGAGCTCACCCAGGGCGCGCTCGCAGGCCTCTCGCCCGTGAGCCTTGACGGGCAGATCCTCGCGGCCCTGCGCGATATGCCGGGCCTGCCCGTGCTCGGCGGCGTGTGCCTGCTCGGGGCCGTCATCATGTGCCGCTTCGTGCGCGGCGAGCACGGCGGCGGGGGCCTTGTGGCGGCGAGTGTCATCAGCGTGTTGCTGGCGCAGCCCGCCACCCTGCTTCTCGCGCCGGAACTGGGCACCGTGCCCGCTCTGGACCTCGCGGACCTTCCGGCCATCCAGAAGGCCGCCCAGGCGCAGCTTGCGCCCAGGCGCGCGCCCGAAGAGCCCCCGGCCTCGGTGGCGCCCCTCCCGGAACCCATCGAGACGGCCCCGGTTGCGCCCGCGCCGCAGCCGATGGAACCTGAGCAGCCTGCCGCGGCCGCGCCCGAAGCCGCCCCGGCCCCCCCTGATATGCCCGCAAAGTCCGAGGCCGCGCCCGCCCCTGAAGCCGCCGCCCCAGAGACGCCCGCGGCCCCCGTGCAGGAGGTCCCGGCTGTGCCCGAAGCGGCCCCCGAAACCGCGCCCCAGGCCGTGCCCGAGGCGGCACAGGAAGCCGCGCCCGCGCCGGAAACTCCGGCCAAGCCGGAAGCGCAGGGGGCTGCTGCCGCGCCGGAGGCCGCGCAAAGCCCCGCGGCCCCGGAAATGCGCGCGCCCGAAGCCGTCCCGGATGAGGCCCCGCAGGCAGCGCCGGCCCCGGAACAGGCACCGCAGGAAGCGCCCGCTGGGGAGGATGTCACCCGTCTGTAGCGGACGCTGTTTTTTTCGCTCAAGGGCGCCATGTCCGGGTTCATCCCGGGCATGGCGTCTTTGGGCTTGACAGGGATTGCGAAACTGCGTATTCAAGCGGCGTTCAAGTGGTGCCGCCCCTTTTCCGGCTTTTGCGGGGCGGGCCGCTGCGTCCTCGGACGGGACGAGGCGGGTGCGCCCGCGCGCGGTATCCGCGGTGTCCGTCCATGTGGGGAGGCCTTGAGGGGCCCCCTTTTTTTTGTCCCGCAGCCGGGGCGGCACTGCCCGGTTGTATTATCTGCGGCAGTTGAGAGTTTTTCCTTCATCCCGTCTGGAGCGAAGCGGAAGACGGGTGCTAGTGCCGGAAGAATCCTAAAAAATAAGATTTTTCGGCGCTGGCAAGGAAGATAAAAATTTTCACAGGGAGTGTACTTAAGTACTCGACCAAGAAAATTTTTCTCTGACGCCGCAAGCGCCGAAGCGGTAGCCGTTAGCAGGCTCTGCCTGCTTACGGATAGCGACAGCGACATCGTTGATTGACTTTCGCGGGAACTTGCTGCTGTCTTCATCCGTAGCTTCCTTCGTCGCAACGGCTGAAGCAAGGCTGTTTTTGACGGATAATTTCGGCGTTACAGAAGCAGCAGAGGCACAGCGCTAGCGCAGAAGTAAGACAAAGCCTTTTGGTAAAGGGAGCCAGCGAAGGCCATGCCGGAAAATCTTGAGGAAACCGTCACCCGCCTCGTGAGCCCGCTCGTCCGGGCCCGCGGGCTCACGCTCTGGGGCGTGGAGGTGCTGCCCGGCGGCCGCACCAAGGTGCGCGTCTTTGTGGATGTGCCCCGGCATTCCGCAGACGGGACCGACGCCGCAGAAACAGCTGCGGAAGCCGCTTTCGCCGAGGCGGGCTCGGCCAGCATCGAGCAGTGCGAGGAAATCTCGCGCGAGCTCGGCCTCGCCATGGACGTGGAGGACTGCGTGCCCGAGGCCTGGGTGCTGGAAGTCTCCTCCCCAGGGCTCGACCGCCGCTTTTTCAGCCTTGACCAGATGGCCCCCTATGTGGGCGACATGGTGGAGGCGCGCCTGGCCTCGCCGGTGACGCCCGCGGGCGAGGACGGCTCGGCCCCGCGCCTGCGCTGGCGCGGGCGCCTCACGGGCGTGGACCCCGAGGGCTTCACCATCGAGCCCTGCGCCATCTCGGCCGAAGGCGAGGTGCGCCCCGAGGGTACGCCCGCCGTGCGACTCCCCTGGGCCGAAGTGCGCAGGGCCGCCCGTATCCCCGTATTCCAGAAACCCGCCAAACCCGGAAAGGGGCCAGGAAAAGGTCCCGGCAAGGGGCGGGCACGCCATCCCAGCCAAGCCAGCCGCGCCCGCGCGGCCGCCGGAGGCAGACATGAATCTTGAGCTCAAGAAGGCCATTGACCAGATCAGCAAGGACAAGGGCCTTGACCGCGACATGCTCATCGACACCCTGGAGGAGGCCGTGCGGATGTCCGTGCTGCGCCGCTTCAGCGAGGACATGGACGTGGAAGTGACCTACAATGACGACACCGGCGACATTGAGGTCTACCAGTTCAAAATCGTGGTCGAGGACGGCGACGTGGCCAACGAGGACACCCAGATCGCGCTCGCCGAGGCCCGCGAGCACGACCCCTCGGTGCAGCTCGATGACGAGATGGGCTTCCGCGTCAAGGTGGAGGACCTCGGCCGCATCGCCGCGCAGTCGGCCAAGCAGGTCATCATCCAGCGCATGCGCGACGCCGAGCAGGAAATCATCTACGAGGAATACAAGGACCGCGTGGGCGAGATCGTCTCCGGCATCGTGCAGCGGCGCGACAAGGGCGGCTGGGTGGTCAACCTCGGCCGCACCGAGGCCATCCTGCCCCGCGAGGAGCAGATCCCGCGCGAGCACTACAAGCGCGGCGACCGCCTTCAGGCGCTCATCATCGACGTGCGCAAGGAGGGCCGCGGTCCGCAGGTGGTCATTTCCCGCGCGCACCGCGACTACATGGCCGCGCTCTTCCGGCGCGAGGTACCCGAGGTGGACGACGGCGTGGTCCAGATCATGGGCGTCGCGCGCGACCCCGGCTCCCGCGCCAAGGTGGCCGTCATCTCGCGCGAGCGCGACGTGGACCCGGTGGGCGCCTGCGTGGGCGTGCGCGGCTCGCGTATCCAGAACATCGTGCAGGAGCTCCACGGCGAGCGCATCGACATCGTGGTCTGGAGCCCGGACATCGCCACCTATGCGCGCAACGCCCTTGCGCCGGCCATCGTCTCGCGCATCGTGGTGGACGAGGAGGAGAACCTGCTCGAGGTCATCGTGCCCGACGACCAGCTCACCAACTCCATCGGCCGCAAGGGCCAGAACGTGAAGCTGGCCGCGCGTCTCCTGGGCTGGAAGGTCGATATTTTCACCGAGAGCCGCTACAACGAGGCCAATGCCATCGGCCACGGCCTCGAGCAGGTGGCGAGCGTGGCCGAGGTTTCCATCGAGGCGCTGCTCGCCGCGGGCTATTCGTCCCTGGCGAGCTTACGCGAGGCCACGGACGAGGAGCTTTCGGACAGGCTCGGCATCAGCGAGGGGCGCATTTCCGACCTGCGCTCGGCCATCAACTTCCTCGCGCCCGTGGTGGAGGACGATCCCGAGCCCTCGGCCGTGAGCCTGACGGTGGAAACCGCCGAAGAGCAGCCCGCGGAAGGCGAGGCCAGGGACGGCGCGGATGCCTGAGCCGGGCGAGATCTGCGGCCCGGTGCGGATGTGCGTCATCTGCCGCCGCCGCTTCGCCAAGGCGGAGCTTTCCCGCCATGTGCTCACGCCGGAAGGAACATTGATCATTGACGAGACGCAGAAAAGCCCGGGCAGGGGCTTTTACCTGTGTCCCGATCCCGCCTGCGGACGCAGGTTCGAGAAGTACAGGCCGGGAACGCGGCAAAGGGGACGGCGCGCCCGCGCCGCCGCCGGGAGGAGCAAGGGGGCCATATGGCAGAAATAAAGATCAAGGTGAAGGACCTCGCAAGCGAGCTTGGCGTGCCCACGCGGGACATGCTCCCGGCCCTGCGCGAGCTCGGCGTCTCGGCCAAGAGCATGGCCGGCTCCGTGGACGAGGAGGAGGCCGCCCGCCTGCGCGCGCACTTCGCCGCCCGCAAGGAAAGCACGGTGGAACGCACCACGGTGCAGCCCAATGTCATCGTCCGCCGCCGCAGGAAGGAAGCGCCCGCGCCTGAAGCTCCCGAAGCCCCCGCTGCGGAAAAGGCCGCGCCGGAAGCTGAGACCGCGCCCGCCAAGGCCCCCGAGGCCGCCCCGGCCGCTGCAACGGCTCCCGAAGCGGCCGCTGCGGCGGAAACGGCGGAAACGCCCAAGGGCGCCGCAAAGCCCGAAGGTGAGGAAGCGCCGGAAGCAAAGGCCGCCGCGCCGCGCCGACCCGCCGGGGCGAGGGTCATCAGCCGTCCGGGCGAGGCCGCTGCGGCCGCGCCCGAGGCCCCCAGGCCTGCCGATGTGGTTGCGGAAAAGCCCGCGGCTCCCGAGACTCCGGCGGAGGCTCCGGCCAGCAAGGCCGAGTCCGCGCCTGCCGCCGCGGAAGAAACCCCGGCCACGGCCCCCGAAGCGGCCGAAAAAGCGGAAGCTCCCGCAGCTGAAGCCGCGCCTGCCGCTGCCGCCGGCGAGGCGCCCCGCGCCGAAACCGCGGAAAAGAGCGCCAAGCTCTCCCGCATCGCCAGGCCCGACGCCTCGGCCGTGCCCGAGGGCTCGTCCGCGCCCACCCTGCCGCCGCGCCGCGAGGCCGACGCCGACGCCGATGGCGACGACCACCCGCGTGGCGCCCGTCAGGAGGCCGCGCCGCAGGTGCGCATCATTTCCCGGCCGGCTCCGGGCAGCCAGCCCCGCCCGGCCTCCCAGGGCGCGCCCGGGTCGCGNGGNGGCTACCGCGACGGCCAGCGGCCCGGCGGCGGCTATCGTGACGGCCAGCGNCCCGGNTCNTCCGGNNCNGGCCGCCCCGGCGGCTTCGGNGCNCNNCGTCCCGGNGCGCCCGCTTTCGGCCAGCCCGCCCCCGGCCAGGCCGACAGCCGCGANGGCCAGAGCAAGAANAANCGCCTCAAGGGNCGNCGCACCGTGGACTTCCAGCAGGGCGATTTCGGCCGCCACGGCGACGACGAGGAGGGCCTGCGCCTCAACCGCGGACGCAATCGCCGCAAGGGCGGCGGCAAGGTGCAGGCCGCGCCGCAGGCCACCCAGCCCATCAAGGCGGCCAAGCGCAAGATTCGCGTCACCGAGGCCATCCGCGTGGCCGACATGGCGCACCAGATGGGCCTCAAGGCCAACGAGATCATCAAGGTGCTCTTCGGGCTCGGGGTCATGGCCACCATCAACCAGTCCCTGGACATCGACACCGCCACCCTCGTGGCGGCCGAGTTCGGCTACGAGGTGGAAAAGGCGGGCTTCTCCGAGGACGACTACCTCCTGCCCAAGGAGGCCGACGCGCCCGAAAGCCTCAAGCCCCGGCCGCCGGTGGTCACCATCATGGGCCATGTGGACCACGGCAAGACCTCGCTGCTCGACGCCATCCGCAAGTCCAACGTGACGAGCGGCGAGGCCGGCGGCATCACCCAGCATATCGGCGCCTACCACGTCAAGACCAAGCGCGGCGAGATCGTCTTCCTCGACACGCCGGGCCACGAGGCCTTCACGGCCATGCGCGCCCGCGGCGCCCAGGTGACGGACCTCGTCATCCTCGTGGTGGCGGCCGACGACGGCGTCATGGAGCAGACGCGCGAGGCCATCAACCACTCGCGCGCGGCCAATGTGCCCATCATGGTGGCCGTCAACAAGATGGACAAGCCCGGTGCGGACCCGGACCGCGTGCTGCGCGAGCTCGCCGAGCTCGGCCTCCAGCCCGAGGACTGGGGCGGGGACACCATCGTCTCCCGCGTGTCCGCCAAGACGCGCGAGGGCCTNGACGACCTGCTCGAGCTCGTGGCCCTGCAATCGGAAATCATGGACTTGAAGGCCAANCCGGACAAGCCCGCGCGCGGCCATATCGTGGAGGCCNGGCTGGACAAGGGCCGCGGCCCGGTGGCCACCGTGCTCATCCAGGAGGGCACNCTGCGCCTTGGCGACAACTTCGTCTGCGGCCCCTTCTCGGGCCGCGTGCGCGCGCTCACCAATGACCAGGGCAAGAAGGTCAAGGAGGCCGGNCCCTCCATCCCGGTGGAGGTGCAGGGCTTCGAGGGCGTGCCCGAGGCCGGCGAGGAGTTCTTNGTGGTGGCNGACGACAAGCTCGCCCGCCGCATCGCGGATTCGCGCGCCGTGCGCCAGCGCGAGCANGATTTGCGCTCCGAGGCGCGGGTCACGCTGGAGTCCTTCCTCTCCCAGAGCGCGGAGAGCCACGAGGCCCAGACCCTCAACCTCGTGCTCAAGGCCGACGTGCAGGGCAGCCTCGAGGCCATCACCGAGGCGCTCAACAAGCTCAGCACCGACAAGGTGAAGATCAANGTGGTGCACGGCGGCACGGGCGCCATCAGCGAGTCGGACATCATGCTCGCCTCGGCCTCGCGCGCCATCATCATCGGCTTCAACGTGCGGCCCGCCGCGCGCATCAAGGACGTGGCCGAGCGCGAGAACGTGGACATCCGCTTCTACGACATCATCTACAAGCTCGTGGACGACATCAAGAGCGCCATGGCCGGTATGCTNGCCCCGGTGCAGCGCGAGGTCTACCTCGGCCAGGCCGAGGTGCGCGAGACCTTCAGCGTGCCCAAGGTGGGCATCATCGCGGGCTCCTATGTGTCGGACGGCAAGATCGCGCGCAACGCGGGCGTGCGCCTNCTGCGGGACGGCGTGGTCGTCTATACCGGCAANATCGCCTCGCTCAAGCGCTTCAAGGATGACGCGCGCGAGGTGGTCAAGGGCAACGAATGCGGCGTGGGCCTTGAAAACTTCAACGATGTCAAGGTCGGCGACATCATCGAGGCCTTCGAGACCGTGGAAGAAGCGGCCACCTTGTAGNGTGGCGATGCAGTTNCAGGGGCGGTTTGCGNGGCGAGCGCAGGCCGCCCCTTTTTGTGCACGGAAAAGACCATGCCCATGTTCGTTGCGGTGCTGACCGTGGAATTCAGCCTNGACGGCAATGACAACCTCAAGGCCAAGCGCCGCGTTGCCAACAGCCTGAAGCAGAAGGCGCGCAACACCTTCAACGTGGCCGTGGCCGAGGCCGGGACGGAAGAGAGCCTCACGCGCCTCAGGCTTGCCGTGGTGTCCATTTCCAACAGCGAAAGCCACTTGCGCTCGCGCATGGACAAGTGCTGCCTCATGCTCGAGGCCGTCTCTCCCGAAGAAATGATCGACAGCGAGGTGGAGATTTATGCCGCTGATTGACGCCGTGCCCGAAAAATGGCGCGGCGACGCCCTGCGCGTGGCCGAGGCCGTGCGCGGGCTCGACCATGTGCTTGTCGCGGCCCATGTCAACCTGGACGGCGACGCCCTGGGCTCCATGGCCGCCGCGGGCTGGATGCTGAAAGCCCTGGGCCGCAGGTTCACGCTCTACAGTCCCACCGGCGAGCCCGCGACCCTGGCTTTTTTGCCGCTGCCCGCCCGGCTCCACACCAGCCTTNCTCACCTGCCCTTCGCGCCNGAAAGCGCGCTCTTGCTCGACTGCGACACGCCGGGNCGCCTCGGCCGCGAACTGGCCGACTGCGTGGCCGACTTCGCCAGCGTCAACATCGACCATCACCTCGGCGGACCGGGCATGGGCACGGTGGCCAACTGGGTGACGCCCGACGCCGCGGCCACGGCGCAGCTCATGGCCTGCGTGGCGCTGGCGCTGGAGCTGCCGCTCACAGGCGAGCTCGCCGATGCCATCGCGCTCGGGCTCATCACTGATACGGGCGGCTTCTGCCACGGCAACACCACCGCGGACGTGTTCGAGCTCTGCGCGCTCCTCTCCCGCGGGGGCTGCCGCATTGCGGAGCTGCGCGAGCAGCTCGACAGCGGCTGGAGCATGGGCCGCCTCCACCTCTGGAGCCGCCTGCTCGGCCGCGTGCGTCTCGCCTGTGACGAGCGCGTGGCCGTGTGCCCGGTCTTCCGGGAGGATTTGCGCGAGTGCCACGCGAGCCGCGAGGAGATGGAGGGCCTTGTGGACTGGTTCCGGCGCATCAAGGGCGTGCGGGTGGCCGCGCTGTTGCGCGAGGAGGGGCGCGGGGAGGGGGAGGAATGCTGCAAGTTCAGCCTGCGCTCGCGCGGCTGGGTGGATGTGCGCGTCATGGCGCAGGCGCTCGGCGGAGGCGGACACCGCAATGCCGCGGGGGGCACCATCGACCTCCCCATGGCGGCGGCCGAGGGTGTACTCCTCGAGACCGTGGGCGCGGCTCTGGCCGCGCAGGAGGCGGCGCGCTGATGCGGGCCCTGCTGCGCGTTGCTCTTCTGCTTGTGCTCGGCCTCGGCCTGGCCGCTCCGGCTGCTGCCGTGCCTGCGGGGAGCGCCCGGTTGACCCCGGTGGTGCGCGTGGTGCAGGCCGCGGCCCCGGCCGTGGTCAATATCACGAGTTCGCGGACGGCCGAGCGCGGGCGCCTCTCGCCGCTGGAGCGTTTTTTCGGGCCGCTCCCGGACCGCCTCGCCCCCAATGGCGGCGGGCGCGGCGGCAAGCGCGTGAGCCTCGGCAGCGGCGTCATCGTGGACGGCGGCCGCGGCCTCGTGCTCACCAATGCCCATGTGGTCGCGGGCGGCGACGAGATCATGGTGCATTTGCAGGACGGCCGCGACTTTCCGGCGCGCGTGCTCGGCGCGGAGCCGGATTTNGACCTCGCCGTGCTGGAAATCCGGGGCGCGTCGGGCCTGCCCTCCGCGCGGCTCGCCGACGCGGGCGACCTTATGCCCGGCGAGACGGTCATCGCCATCGGCAATCCCTTCGGCTTCACCCATACGGTCACCACGGGCGTCATTTCCGCGCTGGGNCGCTCCATCCGCAGCGAAGGCGGGATGCTCACCGACCTCATCCAGACGGACGCGGCCATCAATCCCGGCAACAGCGGCGGCCCCCTGCTGGACCTCGACGGGCGTATCATCGGCATCAACACCGTGCTGGACGCCCGCGGCGAGGGCATCGGCTTCGCCATTCCGGCGGGCAAGGCGCGCCGCGTGCTCGAGGACATCATGGCCGGGAGCCGCAGCGCGCCGCTCTGGCTCGGCGTGCTCGGGCAGGATGTGGACGGCCGCACGGCCCAGGCGCTGGGCATCGAGCCCGCGGGCGTGCTCGTGCGCGAGGCCCTGGCCGGAACGCCNGCGGCCCGTGCCGGGGTGCAGCCGGGAGACATCCTCCTTTCCCTCAACGATACGGCCCTGCGCGACGGGCGCGACCTTGTGAACGCCCTGCGCAACCAGATGCCCGGCGAGGCCGTGCGCCTCTCCCTGCGCCGCCGGGACGCCACCAAGAGCGTGAGCCTGACCCCGGTGCCGCTGGACGATGCCCAGGCGGGGCGCCTCATGGAGCGGCGCTGGGGCTTTGCCGTCAAGGGCGGCAAGGGCGCTCCGGTGGTGAGCGCCGTCACGCCCGACGGTCCGGCGTCCTTTCTCAGGCCCGGCGACGCGGTGGCCGCGGCTTCCGGGCGGCGCACAGCCACGCCGGGGGAACTCCTCGATGTGTTCCGGCGCGAGCGGCTCGCCCCTGAAGTGCTGCTCCAGGTGGTGCGCGAGGGGCGGCTGCACCAGGCGCGGCTCATGCCATAAGCGCCATGCCGGGGGAAATGGCAGGAGCTACTTGACAGGTTCCCCCCGTGACGCTATCCCTTTCGCGAGCGGCATAAGCCGCCCGCAAAAGCGGAAACCGAATTTCTTGGAGGAAACAATGGGCTACAATGTGACCGTCGATGCCGACAAGTGCGTGGGCTGTGGCCAGTGCGTGGACGTTTGCCCCGTGGAAGTCTATCAGATGGAGGACGGCAAGTCCGTTCCCGTCAATGCCGACGAGTGCCTCGGCTGTGAATCCTGTGTTGAGGTGTGCGACAGCAACGCCATCACCGTGGAAGAAATGTAAGGCCCCGCGCCGGGCGCGTTCCGCGCGCATCCGGCGAGAGCTTATCAGGAGCGCCGCCGGATGTGCGCCAGACACGCACGCCCGGCGGCGCTCCCCTGTCCGGGGCCCGCGCCGTGCCCCGCTCGCGCGGGAAGCCCAGGAAGCTCCAGGAAGCTCCCCATGATCCCTGACCTCACTCCCATCTTTGCCCGCTATGCGGAACTGCGGGACGAGGCGGACGCCATCTTCGCCCATGTCGCCCGCGAGTATCCCGAGTGCGTCACCTGCCACGAGGGGTGCAGCGACTGCTGCCACGCGCTTTTCGACCTTTCCCTCGTGGAGGCCATGGCCGTGAACGCGGCCTTCAACGCGGCCTTCGGGCATGGCCGCGAGCGCTCGGACATCCTTGCGCGCGCCTCGGAGATCGACCGCAGCCTCACGCGCCACAAGCGCGAAATGTTCCGCGCCGAAAAGGACGGCGAAAGCCCGGAGGCCATCATGGCCCGGGCCGCGGCGCTCAGGGTGCGCTGCCCCCTGCTCGGGCCGGACGACCGCTGCCTCCTCTATGCGGCGCGCCCCATCACCTGCCGCATCTACGGCATCCCCACGGAAATCGGCGGGGAGGCCCATGTGTGCGGGCTCTCGCATTTTGACAAGGGCCGCACCTATCCCACGGTGCGGCTCGCGCGCTTCCATTCGCGGCTCGACGCCCTGAGCCGCGAAATCGGCGAGACCGTGCAGTCCCGCTTCGAGCTCGGCGAGGTCTATGTGCCGCTCTCCATGGCGCTTCTGACGCGCTATGACGAAAAATATCTCGGCATCGGCCCGGCCGGGGCGGACGACTGAGATGGGCGACGCCGGCAGCCGCAAGCCTGCGCCCGGCGCCCAGGCGGGGCGCCTCTTCGCCGAGGAGGTCCCGCGCGACCTCACTGCGGAGCAGGCGCGGCTCAAGCGCGAAATTTATGAAAAAATGAGCCCGCGGCGGCGCAAGTTCGTGGACCGCCTGGGCTATGACCTCTGGGACCCCTTCCAGGCGCCCAAGGACCCGCTGGATATCCGCACCGAGCGCAGCCAGCGCACGGCCCAGGACCTGCTCGACGAATTTTCGCGCGCGCACGGGGCCGCCTCGCGCGACAGGGCCTACCGCGCGGGCGCGGTGGAGTGCGCCATCGGCATTATCAACAAGGACGAAAAGTACCAGGGCATCTTCGATTTCTGCCTCTGGTACCATGATCTTCTCAAAGAGGAAGGACATTTGCCATGAAAGCCCATTATGACGACATCGACGAATATATCGCCGACCTCAAGGCGGAGATCGCCGTCAACGAGAAGTGCGCCAACCACTATTACAACCTGGGCCTGGCCTTCCTGAGCAAGCGCGACTTCGTGGCCGCCGAGGAGGCCTTCCTGGCGTCCCTGCGCAATTCTCCGCACCTCGCCGAGGCCTATGTGCAGCTCGGCGGCATCTGCCTCGAGCGCGGCGACCTCGAGGGCTGCCTGCGCTACAACGAGGAGGCCGCGGGCTCGCGCGCCAAGTTCCCCATTCCGCAGAGCAATATCGCCTTTGTGCACCTCCAGCGCGGCGAGCCGGACAAGGCCATCCAGGCGCTGCAAAAGGCCCTGAAATGGGACCCGGATTTCATCCAGGCCAAGAACGCCCTGGNNACGGCCTATTTCATGAAGCGCGAGCTNGATACGGCCGAGCGCCTCTGCCGCGAGATCATCGACCAGCAGCCNGCCTTCGCCCCGGCGTGGAACAATCTCGCGCTGACGCTCTTTGANNAGGGGCGCNTCGACGAGGCGCAGGAAGCCGCGGACAAGGCNCGGAACCTGGGNTTCGACGTNCCNCAGGGCTTTCTGGAGGAGCTNGCGGCCGCGCGCGGCTGATGNCGGNAAGCGGCAAAANNTGNGGAAAGGCCGGGCANGTCCCGGCCTTTTTGCGTTAATGGNGGGCAGANNCNNNCGAGGNGGCTTGCGNGNGCAGGCATGGTTCTTGCTTCTCTTTCGGCGAACTGTCAGCAGGCGGACATTTCTGCCGCCGCTGTTTCGANGAAGGAGCANNACCATGGAATTGCAGTTCCGCAGCCGTAANCACGATCTCGGCGCTTTTTTNCCCACCTTNCAGGAGCGCGTNAACACCATGCTTCCGGCCGAGAANNGCGCCGCGGCTGCCGCNAGCTCCGCCGCGCCCGCGCTCGACACCCTTGAGNAGGCNCCCGTCACGCCGCANTATCCCACGNGCGACGANGTGCAGATGACCCTNGCCCGNGTGGANGAGGAAGCCGTGCTNCAGAGCGAGGAGCTCGTGNNGGCGCACTCCGGCCTCAATGAGCAGCGCGTGGCNCGCCTGCTCGGCCTTTTGGACGACTANNCNCGGATATTNNNGCNTTTCNNGCACGGNGCGTTTTGCNGNCGTTGCGGNCNTGCGCNCTGCGTGGCGCAGAACCGTTCNCCGTATTCAGCGGNNCGNGCGGNCNGGCGNGGCCNGGCGTGNGCTTNNNGCGTCNNATGCGGCNANTCCCGCNCGGCGGGAAGTNNNGCCCGGCGCTTGACAGNGCTGCGGGGAAAGCGTAGGTTTGCGTCCTTCGCGCGGGAGTAACTCAGTGGTAGAGTGCAACCTTGCCAAGGTTGAAGTCGCGGGTTCAAATCCCGTCTCCCGCTCCACTGAGATTGGCGGCATAGCCAAGTGGTAAGGCAGAGGTCTGCAAAACCTCCATCTCCAGTTCAAATCTGGATGCCGCCTCCAGTTTTTTCCCGGCGGTCATATGGCCGCATATGGCTGCAGAGGGCCTGCCCCTCTCCCCGTCCGTAAGGGCGGTTCCCGTGCGGGAGTAACTCAGTGGTAGAGTGCAACCTTGCCAAGGTTGAAGTCGCGGGTTCAAATCCCGTCTCCCGCTCCACCAGCTTTTTTGCGGGAATAACTCAGCGGTAGAGTGTCAGCTTCCCAAGCTGAAGGTCGCGGGTTCAAATCCCGTTTCCCGCTCCAGATTGAATACCAGCCGGGTTCAATACAGTCCAAAAGCCATTGAAAATAAAATGAAATGGCTTGGAAGACAGTATGAACCCGGCTATTTTTGTCCATAGACATCTCCTCTTTTTCGGGGTACTTCCGGGGGTAGATTTTACCTGCCCGGAGGTGATACCCCATGCCCCTTACCGATACCGCCATCCGTGGCATAAAGCCTGCGGACAAGGCCCGCAAGTTTTTCGACGGCAATGGCCTTTTTCTTTACGTCGCTCCCAGCGGTACCAAGAGCTGGCGCGTGAAATACCGCTTTCAGGGCCGCGAGAAACTGCTTACCCTTGGCACATACCCCCAACTGTCTCTTAAGGAAGCGCGGGAGACATGCAATGACGCCAAAAAATTGCTGCGAAGGGGTATCGACCCATCCGCTCAGAAAAAGGCGTCCTCCCGCATTGGAGAAAAGAGTTTCGAGGCCATAGCGCGGGAATGGCACGCCAACAAGAAGTCGGCATGGAGCGAACGCTATGCCGAAGCCGTGCTTGAGCGCATCTCCGCCAATGTTTTCCCCTATCTGGGCAAATACCCCATCAGCGAAATTACCCCGCCGGATCTTTTGTCTGTGCTTCGCAAAATCGAAGCGCGCGGGGCCAGCTACCAGGCAAACCGTATACGTGAGAGCTGTTCGCAGATATTCCGCTACGCTATCGCCACGGGCAGAGCTGAACGGGATGCCGCCGCAGACTTGCGCGGGGCACTTAAGCCACACGTTACCACCTCCCGCGCCGCTATCACCGACCCGGTGGAAGTCGGAGGGCTTTTGCGAGCTATTGACGCCTACACGGGAAACATTGTCACCAAGTGCGGCTTGCAGCTCCTTGCACTGACCTTTCTGCGTCCAGGCGAAGTTCGCCTTGGCGAATGGGATGAAATCGACATGGAGGAAAAGCTGTGGCGCATCCCCGCCCGTCGCATGAAAATGCGACTTGATCACCTTGTACCCTTGAGTTCTCAGGCTTGCGTTGTTCTGGAAGAACTGCGCCAGATAACCGGTCGTGGCCGGCTCATGTTCCCCGGCTTGCGATCTTCTGAAAGAGCTATCAGCGATGCAACATTCATCGCTGCCTTGCGGCGCATGGGTTTTGAAAAGGATGAAATGTGCGCTCACGGCTTCAGATCCATGGCCAGCACCATTCTTAACGAACAGGGTTATCCTGCGGATGCCATTGAGAAACAGCTTGCGCACAATCCTCGTAACAAGATACGTGGCATTTATAATCGGGCCGAATATCTGTCGGAACGACGCCGCATGATGGATGAATGGGCTGACTATCTTGACTCATTACGCAATACTGGACGATAGAATAATGTCAGCATGGGGGAAAATTCATGAAAGAAGGCGCTATCAATCCCTACGTTGTACTGGCCCCTGCGGAAGATGATGTGGTTGGGGAGGAACCTCAGATAACCATCGCCAATACTGGCTGGAGTGAGGAAGAAATGGAACAAATGAGGGCTTTGGGTTATGACGGCATGGACATAATACGGGCCTGGTATAGTTGAACAAGACTCTTTTTGTTCCAATGGGCCCCTTATCTGGAGGGCGCCCGGGAGCGGAAAAAGGAAAGTTTCAATAATCACAGCATATTGACTTCAGCATTTCCCCAAGGGCTTTCCATATCGGAAGCCCTTTTTTATTTCAAAAATTTCAATAAGATATAACTTGACACTATTGAAACCCAAAAGTTGTCAAGAAGAAATTTTATTTTTTTCCTGGACCTATAGAAATATATCTGGATTTCTCTGGTTTGACGGAAAAAGCGTTTCCAGCGCCTTAAATCAGCCTTTCTCAAAACCCGTGATAGGCTTCCATGAAAGAAACATCATGGAGGTTTATCATGTCTCAACTTCCCTCAACCGGATTCCTTCGTCTGCCGCAGGTACTCGCGCTCATTCCCGTCAGCCGCAGCGCGTGGTGGGCAGGCTGCAAGAGCGGTCGTTATCCGAAACCCGTCAAACTCGGCCCGCGCACAACGGCGTGGAGGGCAGCGGATATTGCCGCGCTTCTGGAGAAGCTCACCGCCGAACCGGAGGAAAAATGAGCATCGTCTTTTCCCCGTCTCTTCGTCCGTCACACCCGCATGTGTGCCGGAAACGGGCATCAGGTCAAGGCCAAGCCCTGGCGGGCCGCTTCGCGGGCCTTGACCTGATGCCCTTGCTTTCCGGCTATGGATACTTGCGGGCGACGGACGAGGAAGCCTCCGGCGGGGGCTCAGTCAAAGGAAGCTCGCAAGCCAGAAGCACAAAGACAGCGAGACAAAAAAGCGTTTCGCGGCTTTCCCGGTTTTCCCGCATACCGACACATGGGGATAACAATACGTGCAAGGCCGTCCCGGCTTGTGCGCCGCAGAGTTATCCCGATACCTATAAGGTTACCTCCCGTCCTGCGTTCAGATGCCCGCGCCGTCATGTGCGTCATGCTGACCATAGTATGCGCCACATACTGATTGAGCGGCCATTACATGGCGTTCAGTCTTTCCCCGCGTACTATCTTCCCGAAAACCGGATGGTTATTCCGTGCCCGCGCCATACCCACCAGCCACACGCTGAACACAACTCTGCTCCACGCCCGATACGCACCCGCCATATTCTCGATGCCCGCATCATGCGTCCCTGTTTTTGCACGGATGCCTGGTCATTTGTCCGGCCTTGTCTCCGAGGGCCAGCCTACGTTTCGTCTATACGCTGCGCGTATAGCCTCACGGCTGGCAAGGGGCGCTGCCCCTTTGAACCCCGAAAAGCCCAAAGGCGGCGAAAGCGGTGAAGCGCATCAAGTCTGTTCGCACCGCCGCCGTCATCGTGCGTATGTTCCCGGAGGAGCGCGACATCCTCCGCTTCAATGCGGGGCTGCACGGCATGAGCATGTCGGAGTATATCCGGCAGACCTGCCTTGGCATCCGTCTGCGCAAAACGCCGGAAGAGAAACGGCGACTGCAGGAACTGGCTCGCATCGGAGCGAATATCAATCAGCTCGCGAGATGGGCTAACACCTACAAGCGAGCGGCGGAAGCCGTGGAGGTGCTGGCGGCGCTGGCGGACATCGAGAGGCGTATTGCTGGGTTCGCATCACGCGCTTCAGCGGAAAATGAACCGGAGGCGCAGCCATGCTGATGAAGGTCTTTCCGCACGGCACAGGAGAAGGCGACAAGCCCAGCCGCTATCTTGTACGCCCGGACTATCCGGGGAGAGACACAGCCCCGCCCCAGGTGCTGCGCGGCGACCCGGCCATGACCCGCGCGCTCATCGACAGCATAGAACGGCGATGGAAATTCACTTCCGGCGTTCTGTCGTGGCATCCTGATGAGAAAATCAGCGAGGCACAGGAAGAGGAAGTCATGGATGCGTTTGAGCAGGTGGCCTTTGCCGGGCTGGAAGCGGATCAGCGCAATATCCTCTGGGTGCGGCATACCCACGCCGGGCACCATGAGTTGCATTTCCTCATTCCGCGCCTGGAACTTTCCAGCGGCAAGGATTTCAACGCCTGCCCACCCGGCTGGCAAAAGGACTTTGACGTTTTCCGCGACCTGTTCAACTGGCGCGAAGGCTGGGCGCGTCCCGACGACCCGGCACGGGCACGGGATGAGCTTCCGAAAAAGGCCGACCTGTTCAAGGCACGGATGGCCCGCTGGAGCAAGGAAATCAGGGAAAGCGACCGCGACCGGGCCAAAGAGGTCATTCATGCTTTTCTCAAGGAGAAAGTCTCCCAAGGGCTTGTTCGGAACCGCGAAGATGTTCTGAACGCCCTGAAGGAACAGGGCTTGGACATCAACCGCGAAGGCAGGGACTACATCAGCGTCATTGCCCCGGAAAGCGGGATGAAGATGCGCTTCAGGGGAGGCTTTTACGCCAAGGGTTGGACACCCAAAGTCACCCAGGATGAAGAATCCGAAGAAAAGAAAAAGGAAACGGCGCGGCGCATGGTCGCCCGTCTGCAACCGGCTTTTGAGCGCGTCATTGAAAAACGCGCCGCCTGTAACATCAAACGCTATCCGGCAAAATGGAATCAGCACCCCGACGAGGTGGCTCTCCTTTTGCCCCAGCTTCAGGAGGATACCATTCATGACCGAAACAGAACGGATGCTCATGCAGAGTTTGAAACGGATGGAGGAGAACTGCAACGCCCGGCTGACGGCCATCAGCACGAGACTGGACAGGCAGGAGGACAAACAGATGCTGATTCAGACGGAATTGCGCGCCTTGAAGCGATTGTTCGCCGATGTCAGCGAAGTGTACAGCAGCTTGCAGACCTTGTTGGCGACCTTGAAAAACAGCGCATAGAGCGGGAACGGCAGAACCGCCCGCGTATGCGGATGCGATAGGCGGGGGTGACTCTCATGGGAAAATTCAAGCGTATCCCGGTGAAAGACATCAATGCCATGCGGAAAGTCCTTGACGATCTCCCGGACAGGAATCTCGGCAAGACGCGGGAGGAAGCCGCACAGCTGCTCAACGCCAATATCCTGAAAGCGATTGAGAAGGGATACTCGGTGAAGGAAGTGGCGGAAATCATGGCCCAGGGCAATGTGGTCATTCCCGCGCCCGTCATCCGGGCAACGGTACTTCCCGGAAGGGCGACTCCGCAAAAACGCGAGCCCAAGCCTCGGCCTGAACCCGTGAAACCCGTTGCGCCTCCCCCCTCCACGGCCCGCGCACAGGAAGAAACCCCGGCCTACTACACGCCGGACATGCCCGATACGGAGCTTTGATCATGAACATCCAGACCAGCGTTTTCTATGTCGGCGGCAGCAAGGGCGGCGTCGGCAAGAGTCTCTTTTCCTTCGCCCTTGTGGACTATTTGCTCGACAGAAACGCGAATATTTTGCTTGTGGACACAGATACAGACAACCCGGACGTGTTCAAGGCGCACAAGGAACTTGCCCTGCCGAACCTGATCTGCCGCCTGAACAGCCTGGACGATGCCGACGGCTGGGCTGACCTGCTGGACACCGTGCAGACTTACCCTGAACATGCCGTGGTCATCAATGCCGCCGCCCGCACCAAGGCAAGTACGGCGAGCTACGGCGACATCATGAAGGAGGCGTTGCGGGAAATGCGCCGGGAACTGGTTGTTTTCTGGATAATCAACCGGCACCGAGACTCCATAGAGCTTTTGCATTCCTTTCAGGAAGTGTTCACGGACGTGCCCATCCATGTTTGCCGGAACCTGTATTTCGGCGAGTCGCGGCGTTTTGATATGTATAACACCTCCAAAGCGCGGGAAGCCGTTGAGAAGAACGGCATGACGCTGGACTTTCCCGCTGTGGGCAACCGTGTGGCCGACTGGCTGTATTCAAAACGCATGTCCATTCGCGCCGCACAGCCTGAAATGCCCTTCGGCACACGGGCGGAATTGCAACGTTGGCGCGCGCTCTGCGCGCAAATGCTTGATCAGGTTATGGGAGAAACGTCATGAGCATGGAGAGGATGATCGATCTCGGCAAGGCGTGCGGCAGGGAATTGTCCGAAGCGGAAGCTGCTCGCCTAAGGGCAATCGGCAACAGTCTGAACCTGCGGGAAGATGACGCACTCTTGATCCTACCCCATTCACGATACCAAGGATAAGTTAGTGTTTCCTGTCGTGGTTGAGGGTTGATGTGTCGTCCGGTAAGCGTCCGGGCTTTGCCAGCCCAGAGCGCTGTGGGGACGG
>JAAUYU010000028.1 GCA_014804965.1 Desulfovibrio sp. | reverse complement strand
ATTTTTTGCTGCTGGCAAGGAAGACAAAAATTTCCGAAGGGAGTGTACTTAAGTACTCGACCGAGGAAATTTTTTTCTGACGCAGCCAGCAGCAAAAAGGCTGTTTTTGACGGATAATTTCGGCATTATCCACANCGCACANATGCAAGACCAACNCNGCGGCATGANGNNNCNTCNGCAAAATTCANTGCTGCAGGCGCACCTGGTTGAGCACGGAAAGGCGGCCGAGCATGGANTCCAGGGCNTGCCGGAGCCGCCGCTCCATGCCGTCGGCAATGTCTGCCTGCACCTCGGCGAAGGCCTCGTTGAGGGCCTTTTCGATATAGGCCGAATTTTTCTCCACNATCTTGCGGCGGTTGCTCTCGTTGAGGAGAAAGCCCGGCAGCTTGCGCTTTTCCAGAAANCCGGGCGCGGCCCGGCCGAGCAGCCACGCCCCGCCGAAGGCCACGCCGCCGCCGAGCACCGTGGAAACGGGCTCGCCCGTGTGCGCGATGGCCCCGGCCGTGGCCGTGGCCGCCAGCAGGGGCAAAACNGCGGTGAGGGTGAAGCGCATGATATTGAGCGAATCCAGCCNTGAGAGGCGCACNCTGATGCCCTTGAAAAAGTCCNCGCTGATNGCNTGNGCGGGAACCTCGAAACGCGGCACGAGCAGGACCCCGTTTTCCCGAAGCCANGCCCGGAAGCGCAGGGAGAGGTCGCGNTGNAGNTCCGCGCGCAGGGCGTCGCTTTTTTCGCGCACGATNTCCANGAGGGCCGTATCCTCGCGGATATTGGTCTCAAAGGCGGCNTCGAGCTCCGCCACNGTGGCGCCCTTGCCCTGCGCNGCCTCAAGNGCGGGCATGATGTCGCGCTCCACCATGCGCTGCGTGCAGCGGCGCGCNAGCGCCCGGCCGCTTTTTTCCACNAGNGCCCGGGCNGCCGTCGGCNGCCNCGGCNGCNAANGNGNNGAGCTGNTCCTTGAGCAGNCGCTCCACCCGCTCGCGCGAGGCNGCGAGCACGGGATAGAGCGCGAGCCCGTAGGCNATGTCCTCATAGGTGCGGCGGCTCATGGCGCAGGAGGCCGCGGGAAAGAGCTCNNCCACNATGTCGCGCACAAAGAACCAGCGGCTGCTGCCNCCGGTGAGCAANACNCGNCCCACCTCGCGCCGNCCNTCNAGGCCGCCCAGAAGCTCGCGGAGCCACGAGACAAGGCCGATGCTNCGNCCNTCCAGAAGGTCGCGCGCNGGNGCGCTCAGNCCGCCNCGGCCCGCATACTGGGAGAGCATGNCGAGCATCTGCGGCGAGGCCGTATAGTTTTCCGCGTCGCGGATGAAGTCTTCGCGGGTGTAGCCGTGCACCCAGGCGTCGCGCCGCGCGCCCGCGGCATCGAACCACACGGCGTGCAGNCTCACGCCCTCCCCGCTCCCGGNCATCTCCGGCGCGTCGGGCGGCGNNTCCTCCCCGGCCATNGCGCGGGAAAAGCGCTCCTTCTCGGTCTTGCATTCTATCCAGTGNAAAAAATAGGCATAGGCCGAGCCCTCGAGGGCCNNGGCCAGTTCCGGCGTGCGGCGGCAAAAGANCTGNNAGANGAGGTCGTCGAAAAGGCGGCCGCCATAGAGCGGGTCGCCGCCATTGGCGAGCGCGTCCACGCCGTCGAGCANNGTATAGTCGCAGGTNCCNCCGCCGAAATCGAGGATCACCGCGCGCCGCTCNAGNTCGTCGATGTCCAGCGCCCCGGACTGGAGGCAGGANATGAGCGCCGCNTCCGACTCGCGCACNAAGACGGGCGCGGGCCANCCNGCGGCGCTGAAGCAGCGGCCGAGATTGAGGCTGAANTCCTGCCGTGTCAGCGAGGGNATGCCCACATAGAGCCNGGTNTCNGCTNNGGGCGNGNCGCCCGGGAGNGCCTCGCCGAGCAGGCGCAAAAAGTCCGTCATCCAGCGCAGGGCCTCGGCGTCGCCGTGGGCGAGCTCGGGCTTGAACTGGGTGCGCAAGACGCGCCCNGGCNNCGGATTGGCGTAGCACTCGCTTTCGGCCATGTTGCCGATGAGGANGGGCCTGTCGTCCTCATAGAGCACNGCNGTNGCCATGCTGCCCGCGGCNTCGCTCACGCCGGGCACGACCACGGCCTCCGGGCGCGCGCCCCCGCGGCTCGCNAANAGATAGGTGTTGCTCGTGCCGAGGTCGATGCCGAGGATATGGGCGCCGGGACGCACCTCCGGCCGGGCGTCGCTGGCGGTCATGGGCGGGCTCCCGCATTTTCGGGCGCGCGCTGCACGAGGCCGCGCGTAATGCCCGTGGGCGTGCGCATGGCGCGCCGGAGGATGCGGCAGCGGTCGCCCTCGCGCACAAGGCCCACGGTGTCATAGAGTTCCGCGTCGCGGTCCGGCTCCCAGATGAGCCAGTCCGCATCGGCGCTTTCAGGGGTGTAGCCCGCGGCCGAAAGCCGCTGGAGGAGGAAGCGGCGCCTGTTGTCATCGAGGCCGTCGAGCATGGCGAGCATGTCGCGGGCAAGGGCGTCGCCTGCGCGGCGCGGGGCCGCGCCGTCCGCGGCTTCGTCGAGCTGGTCCCTGAGCTCGGCCAGGGCCGCGTCGCGGGCCTCCACCTCGCCGAGCACAAAGGCGGCGAGGCGCAGCCTTTCCTCGGCCTGTTCCCGCAGGGAATGGCGGAAGGCCGTCATATCCAGCGAGGTGATTTTTTTGGAGAGAAAAACGAGCACGAAGAAGGCCCCGAAGAGCAGCCAGCCGACCTTGAAAATATTGGGCAGGCGCCCGGCCCCGAAGATGGCCTGGCGGATGCTTCCCCATGAGGTGAGGCGGAGCATCCCGGACATGGCCGCCATGGCGAAACGCCCCAGCGCCCCCATGCCGAGCACGGTCAAAAGGCCGCGGCGGGCGCGCGGATTGGCGGAAAGGTATTCCGAAAGCCAGAACATGGCCCAGACGCCGAAGGCACGCAGGATGTCGCCGCCAAGGCCCAGCCAGCCGAGCACCGTGGAGGCGACGCCGCCCAGAAACCAGCCGAACACGGCCATGCCCGCCATGGCCGCCAGTGAGGAGCGCTTCTGATAGAGGGCCTGGGTGCTGAAATCCGGGAGGGCCCGCGCGAGGTCCCACACAAGGTCGGCATGGGGGAGGCCGGGCGCGACTTTCTCCGCATTTTCAACTGCCTGCGCCGCGCCTGCGGCGGCCTCCGGGCTTTCGGCAGCCGCCTGCTCGGGTTCCTCCCCGCGGTCGGCCAGTTCCACGAGCGCGAGCTTGAGGTCGTGGAGGGTGCGCGCGTGCGCGGCGAAATCTTTGGGGGCGGCCGCAATGGCGTCGGAGGCTTCGTCGGCAAGGCGCACCGCGGCGGAAAGTTCGCCCGGCGAAAGTTCCGTGAGCGCCGACTGGGCTTCGCCCGGCGCGGGGGCAACGGCGGATGCGGGCATCAGGCCTCCAGTCGCGGCCCGCGGCAGCCCGAAGCGGCGGCGGACGGCTTTTTTTTCACCGGGGCATGGGTGTAGTCAAAGATGGGGACATCTTCGCCCACGGCCGCGCGCACCACCTGTGCGAGCCTGGCGGCAAAAGGGCAGGCGTAGTCGATGGGCGTGCCCTTGGTGATGCAGGAGGCGAGCGCTATGGCCTCAGCGCCGCGGCGCAGCATCATGGCCGCGCGCTGCCCGGCCTTCTTGCCCGGGCAGCCGCCGCAGGTGGTCACGCCCACGAGCTCGAGGTCGCCCTCGACGCCCGCAAAGGCGTCCTTTTTCCGGCGCATGGCGTCGAGGCAGCGCGTGGCCGGGCACATTTCCTCGGTCTGCATGCAGCGAATGAGGCCGATTTTCATGCGTTCTCCTTCGCGGGGGCGCGGGGCGCTCCCGGCCCGCATTCTCGCACGGGGCGCCCGCGCTTGCAAGCGCGCCGCATTGACTTTCGTGTGCGCCGTGCCCACTATCCCCACGCGGTGCGAGAGCAGCGCCGCGGGAGGCGGACATGAAGATGAAGATCGGCGAGCTCGCGAAACTGGCCGGCTGCCCGGTGGTGACCATCCGCTTTTATGAGAAGGAGGGCCTGCTCGCCCGGCCCGAGCGCAGCGAGGGCAATTACCGCCTTTACGGCGAGGCAGCCCTCGAGCGGCTGCGCTTCGTGATGCACTGCCGCCGCCACGGCATGAAGCTCGCCGAGATCCGCGAGCTGCTTGCCTTCCGCGACCATCCCACCAGCGACTGTGCCTGGGTGCACCGGCTCGTGGACGAGCATATCGCCAATGTGGAGGCCCAGATATCGGCCCTCGAGCACCTTAAGGCTGAGCTCACGGCCCTGCGCACGGCCTCGGCCCACGGGCCGGGCTGCGGCGGTGGCTGCGGCATTCTCGCCAGCCTGAGCGCCGCCGACGCCTGCCCCTACTGTGAGGACCTTCGTTGCCGTGTCGGGGAGCAGCAGCACGGCGGGGAAAGCGCGCCCCACGCCCCCGCTCCGCTTGCCAAGGACCGCGCTTTTAAGTAGCATAATACCCTTGCGCGGCCGCGCGGGCTTTCGCCCGCCAACCGCACGCGCCAAATGCGCCCAGCGCGAGGACAGCCATGCAGACAACGCAATTCATCTGGTTCGACGGCAAGCTGGTTCCCTGGGATCAGGCCCAGGTTCATGTGCTCACCCATTCCCTGCACTACGGGAGCGCCATTTTTGAGGGCATCCGCGCCTATGCCTGCGTTGACGGTACTTCCGCGGTCTTTCGCCTGGGCGACCACTGCAAGCGGATGCTCAATTCCGCAAAAATCCTGCGCATGAAGCTGCCCTACACCGCCGACCAGCTGGCGGCGGCCTGTATCGAGACGCTGGTGGCCAACAAGCTGCCCGCGGGCTACATCCGGCCGCTTTCCTTCGTGGGCTACGGCGAGATGGGCGTCTATCCGGGCAACAACCCGGTGCAGACCATCATCGCCGTGTGGCCCTGGGGCGCCTATCTCGGCCCCGAGGCACTGGAGAAGGGCATCTGCATCAAGACGAGCAGCTTCGCCAGAAGCCATGTGAACACGAGCATGTCCAAGGCCAAGGCCGCGGGCAACTATATCAACTCCATCCTCGCCAAGATCGAGGCCAAGGAGGACGGCTACGACGAGGCCGTCATGCTCGACACCAACGGCTTTGTCTCCGAAGCCACGGGCGAGAACATCTTCATCGTGCGCGACGGCATCATCAAGACGACGCCGCTCACCTCCATCCTCGGCGGCATCACGCGCAATTCCGTCATCACCGTGGCGCGCAACCTCGGCTACACGGTGAAGGAGGAGCAGTTCACCCGCGACGAGCTCTATACCGCCGACGAGGCCTTCTTCACGGGCACTGCCGCGGAAATCACGCCCATCCGCGAGGTGGACCACCGCCAAATCGGCGAGGGCCACGCGGGCCCCGTGACCAAGCGCCTCCAGAAGGAGTTCTTCGCCATCGCCACGGGCGAGGAGCCGAAGTACGCCGACTGGCTGACGCATTACACGTTCTGAGCAGGGCCGGGCAGCCCGGCGGATTGGCATGAAGCACCTTTCGCTGGCGGCGCGCTACCGTCCGCAGACATTCGCCGAGGTGGCCGGCCAGGAGATGGTCGTGGCCGCGCTGTCGCGCGCCGCTGAACGCGACAGCCCGGCCCCGGCCTATCTTTTGAGCGGTACGCGCGGCGTGGGCAAGACGACCATTGCGCGCATCTTCGCCAAGGCGCTCAACTGTGAACACGCCCCGGCTGCCGAGCCCTGCAACGAGTGCGCCCAGTGCCGCAAGATAGCGGCGGGCGCCCATGTGGACGTGACCGAAATCGACGGCGCCTCCAACAACAGCGTGGAGGACGCCCGCGCCCTTCGGGAGCATATCGGCTACGCGCCCATGGACGGGCGCTACAAGGTCTTCATCATCGACGAAGCGCACATGCTCTCGCGCAGCGCCTTCAACGCCCTCTTAAAGACGCTGGAGGAGCCGCCGGAGCGCGTGGTCTTTATCTTCGCCACCACCGAAGCGCACAAGTTCCCGGTCACCATCGTCAGCCGTTGCCAGCACTTCGTGTTCCGGCATCTGGGGGAGGACGCGCTGGCCGCGCACCTTGTCCGCACCCTTCACGCGGAGGGGCGCGACTACGAGGACGCGGCCGTGCGGCTCATCGCGAGGCGCGCCGCGGGCAGCGTGCGCGACGCCATGTCCCTGCTGGACCAGACGCTCGCCCTCGGCGGCGCGCGCCTCGACGCGGAAACCACGCGCCAGGTGCTGGGCCTCGCCGGGCAGGAGCTCTTCACCCGGCTTTTCGGCGCGCTCTCCACGCAGGATTGCGCGGAAGCGGCGGCCACCAGCCGGGCCCTGCTCACCCAGGGCGTGGACATCGGCTTCTTCCTGCGGGAGCTTGCGGGCCACTGGCGCAACCTCTTCCTGCTCAGGCAGGGCGGCGGCGCGGCCCTTGCGGCGCTGTCGCTGCCGGAAGATGAGGCGGCGTGGCTCACGACAACGGCGGGAAACTTTTCCGCCCCGCATCTCCATGCCGCATGGCAGATGACGCTGGACGCCCAGCGCGGCATCACCCAAAGCCCGGAGCCCGCGGCCGCGCTGGAGCTTTTGCTGCTCAACCTCGCGCTTTTGCCCCGGCTCCTGCCGCTGGAGCGGCTAGACGGTCTTTCGGCCGCGCCGCAGGGGCAGGCCGGGGATGCGCCTGGCGCAGCCCTCGCACGGCCGAAGCCGCCTACGGCCCCGGTGGGGGAGCAGGCCCCGACGAAGGACATTGCACGGGAAACAGCCACGCAGCCGGCGCCTTCGGCTGCCCCGAAGCCTGCGCCTGCGGAACCGGCACCGACTGCGGAAACGGCGCCCGAACCCGCGCCCAAAACAGTTGAGCAAAGCGGAGGAGCTGAACGCGCAGGGAAGGCCACCGCAGCTCCGGCCACCTTCCAGCCCGACTGGGCGAGCTTCTGCGCCTTTTGCGCCCGGGAGCTGGAGGCGGGGCGCCCGGCTCCGCCGGCGCACGCCCTGCACGGGCTTGAGGTGGACTGGCAGGACGGCACGCTGCAACTGCGCGCCCCGGCCCGTGCGCTCCTGCATCAGGTGGAAAAGCACCGCCCGGCGCTGGAGGCGGCGCTCGCCGCCTATTGCGGCGGGGCGGCGCCGACGCTCGATATCGTGGCCCCGCGGCCGCGCCGCAGCCAGGGCGAGCTCATGGCCGAATTTTCCAAGCGTCCCGAGCTTCAGCACTGCTTCGAGGTTTTGGGCGCGGAGCTCGCCCACTGCACGGAAATGGCCGCTCCCGGCGCCCCCGGTACTTCGGGCGCTCCCGCAAGCGGCAAACCTTAACCATTATCGCGCCCCGGCGGCGCGCGGAGAAAACCCATGCGCAACATGAACGACATCCTGCGCCAGGCCCAGGTCATGCAGAACAAGCTCGCCAAGCTCCAGCAGGAAATGGCCGAGCGCACCTATGAGGCGGCCAGCGGCGGCGGCATGGTCAAGGCCGAGGTTTCCGGCAAGCAGGAGCTGCGCAAACTCACCATCGACCCCAAGGCCCTTGAGGGCGGGGACGTGGAAATGCTCCAGGACCTCATCCTCGCCGCGGTCAACGAGGCCTCGCGCATCGCCCGCGAAAGCATGGAGCGCGAAATGAGCGCCATTTCCGGGGGCATCAAGCTGCCCGGCATGTTCTAGGCATGGCCGCCCGCGTTCCCGAGCCCTTGCGGGTGCTCGTCGAGCAGATGGCGCGCCTGCCGGGGCTCGGGCCGAAGTCCGCCATGCGCGCGGCCATGACCCTGCTCAAGTGGCCGGAAGCCGAGACGCGCCGCCTCGGGCAGAACATCCACGACCTGCGCGACAATCTGCACCTTTGCGCGCGCTGCGGCGGTCTTTCCGCCACGGACCCTTGCGCCATCTGCGCGGACCCGGGCCGAAGCACGGACACCCTTTGCCTTGTGGCCGAGTGGGACAGCATGATCGCCCTGGACGAGGGCGGCTTCTACCGCGGGCAGTACCTCATTCTGGGGGGATTGCTCGGCCCGCAGGAGGGGCCGCTGGACCTGGAGCGGCTGGACCGCCGCCTCGCCGAGGGCGAGGTCGCCGAGCTCATCCTTGCGCTGGGGGCCACCGTGGAGGCGGAAAATACGGCGGCCTATGTGCGCGAGATGGTGCGGCGGCGCTTTCCCGCCATCCGCGTGTCGCGCCTCGCGCAGGGCATCCCGCTGGGGGGCGAGGTCAAGTACATGGACAAGGAGACCCTGCGCCAGTCCCTGCGCTTCCGGCAGGAGCTCTGAGCGGGGACCGGGGCGCTCCCGTGGGACTGTGCCCACGGGCGCCTTTTTTCTTGCAAAAACACCTGTTCCATATAAAGTTTCTCCACTCCATACCGAACAGAAGGTAAGTTCCGCCATGCGACGCGCTCCCATGGGTACGCGCCGCAGGGCGGATACGCCCCCCGGCAAGGGCTCCGGCATACCCGGCGGCAATGGCATACGGCGCCGGGCGCACGTTCAGCTCCGCAGTTACTGGAAAGGACACAGCCATGAGCAATTCATCCAGCTCCAAACAGGTGCTTATCTTCCTCTGCTTCCTGGTGCTCGCGTGCCTCGCGTGCATCGTGAGCATCAGCATGTCGTCGGAGGCCTCCGTCTGGGGCCCGGCCCTGCCCGGCATCGGCGCGGCCATCGTCCTTGCCATCATCGGGGCCTTCCTCATTGCCAAAAGCACGGGTGATTTACCGAAAATCGTGGAGTACGCCGAGGCCGCCGCGCAGGGCAAGCCCGTGCCCCCGCTGGACCCCAGCGCCTGCGGCAGCCTCGCGCCGCTCGCCCGCGGAGTGGTGGGCATGAGGAAACGCTCGCAGGAGCGGACCCACTGGTACGAGAGCATCCTCAACGGGCTGCCCTGGGCCATCGCCGTCACCGACCCGGACATGAACTGGACCTTCTGCAACACGGCCTCGCTCAAGTCCATGGGCAAGACCTCCATGGACGAGGTCATGGGCAGGCACTGCTCGGCCAAGGGCGGCAATATCTGCAATACGCCCAACTGCGGCATCGAGCAGCTGCGCAAGGGCAACCACCGCGTCATCAACCACATGCCCAACGGCAAGACCATGCAGATCATCCTTGAATACCTGCATGACGCCAGCGGCAAGGTCATCGGCCATCTCGAGGTGGGCGAGGACATCACCGAGCGCATTGCCCTTGAAAAGCACAGCAAGCAAGCCGCGACCGAGGCGCGCGCGCACATGGTCACCCAGCTCGAGAGCGTGGTGAGCGGCATCGACAAGGGCGCGGAAAGCCTGAACGTGGCCCTCAACGAAGTGCGCAACCAGGCGCAGGAAGCAGCCGCGCGCCTCTCCGAATCCGCCACGGCCATGAACGAGATGAATTCCACGGTGCTCGAGGTGGCGAGCAACGCCGAGGGCGCCGCCGACGCGGCCACCTCGGTGCAGACCCAGGCACACGAGGGCAACGCCCTGGTGCTCCGCACGGTCGAGAGCCTGCGCACCCTGCGCACCCTTTCTGTCAATCTCAAGACGGACATGGAAGACCTCGACAAGCAGGCCAAGGACATCGGCACGGTGCTCACCCTCATCCGCGACATTGCGGACCAGACCAACCTGCTCGCGCTCAACGCCGCCATCGAGGCCGCGCGCGCGGGCGAGGCGGGCCGCGGCTTCGCCGTGGTGGCCGACGAGGTGCGCAAGCTCGCGGAAAAGACCATGAGCGCAACCCGCGACGTGGAATCCGCCATCGAGGCCATCCAGCAGCGCACCGCCAAGAGCTCCGCCAATCTCGACACCGCGGTGGAGGCCATCGGGCACACGAGCCACATGGGCGAGGAATCCGGCGCCGCGCTCGAGCACATCTCCGGCCTTGCGGAAGATTCCAGCCTGCGCGTCTCGGCCATCGCCGCCGCCGCCACGGAGCAGTCCGCGGCCTCGGAAGAAATCAACCGCAGCATCACCGAGGTGAACCACCTGAGCGCCGAAATCTCGCGCGTGATGGGCGAGGCCGTGGAGCAAATGGCGGAAATGGTGCAGGAATCCCACATCCTTACCGACATCCTCGAGGGCATCCGCAAGCAGGGCGAAAAGGAAGATGCCTGAACCTTGCCCCCGGAGCGCTGAGCCCCGGGAAGAGCAATGACACGGCGTGGCCGGCCTCTCTCGCGGGGGGCCGGCCTTCGTGCATGAGCCCGCGCCTTGCAATCCGGCCGCCCCTGAAGTAAAATTTTTCTTTCGCAAGCACTGCCGCCGCACGGCAACCAATGGCAACTCAGGGGGCACGCGCCATGCTTCGCAGCATGACCGGCTTCGGCCGCTGTCTCGCGGAAAACGCCGACAGCATCCAGCAATGGGAAGTGAAAAGCGTCAACGGACGCCATCTTGACCTCAAGTGGCGGCTGCCCCCGGCCGTCCGCTGCCTCGAGCCCCAGCTGGAAAAGGTCGTGCGCCGCCACGCCAGCCGCGGCCGGGTGGATGTGAGCCTCACCATCCAGCGGCTGAGCGGGTCACCGGGCGGCTCCGGCTTTGACGCCGCCTTGGCCTCCTCCATGCTGGACAGCCTCGCAGCCCTTGCCCGGGAACGCGGGGATGCTTTCACGCCCGACTACGCGGCCCTGCTCTCCGTGCCAGCCCTCTGGGGCGAAAATGGCGGCACCCCGGACGAGGCTCTGGTGCGCTGGCTGGAAGAAGGGCTTGCCCTCGCCCTCACGGACTGGAACCAGTCCCGCGCCACGGAAGGGGCGGCGCTTGCCGCCGACCTCGACGCCCGGGTGCGGCGCATGGAGGCCTGGACCGAAAAACTGGCGGCCTTTGCCCCGGCCATCAAGAAGGAACGCGCCGAGGCCCTGCGCGCCCGCGTGGGCGAGCTGCTCGCGCCCGAGGGCCTTGCGCTGGACGAAGGCCGTTATTTGCAGGAAGTGGCCGTGCTCATGGACCGCCTTGACGTAAGCGAGGAACTCACGCGCCTTTCCGCGCACCTTGCGCGCCTGCGCGAGCTCTTGCGCGAGGGCGGTGACGCCGGGCGGCGCCTCGACTTCACCCTTCAGGAATGTTTCCGCGAGATCAACACCTGCGGCAACAAGATACCGGACATCCAGCTCTCCCGCCTGGTGGTGGATTTCAAGAACGAGCTGGAGAAATGCCGCGAGCAGGTACAGAACCTGGAATAGCAGATGGCAGGCGAAAGACTCATCAATATCGGTTTCGGCAACTATGTTCTTGCCGCGCGCGTGGTGGGCATCGCCAACCCCGCCTCGTCGCCCATGCGCCGCCTCAGGGAGGACGCCCGCGCCGCCGGGCGCCTCGTGGACGCCACCCAGGGCCGCAAGACACGCTCCATCCTCGTCACGGATTCCAACCATGTGATCCTCTCCTCCATCCAGCCGGAGACCATCAGCCAGCGCTTCGCGCAGGAGGACGCCTGATGCGCCAGGGCATCGCGCTTGTGCTCAGCGCGCCCTCGGGCGCGGGCAAGACCACCCTCATCCGCCGCCTGCGCGACGAATTTCCCGGCATCGGCTATTCCGTGAGCTGCACCACGAGAGCCCCGCGCGGGGGCGAGGTGGATGGCAGGGACTATATCTTTCTCAGCCGGCAGGCCTTTGAGGAGCGCCGCGCCGCCGGGTCCTTCGCCGAATGGGCCGAGGTGCACGGCAACCTCTACGGCACGCCGCTCGCGCCCGTGCGGGAGATGCTGTCGCAAGGGCGCGACATCCTCTTTGACATCGACGTGCAGGGCGCGGCCCAGCTCAAGCTGAATCTCGAGGGGGCCTGCTTCATCTTTATCCTGCCGCCGAGCATGGAGGTGCTGGAGCAGCGCCTGCGCCAGCGCGGGCAGGACGACGAGGACGCCATCGGGCGCCGCCTCGCGAATGCCCGGCGCGAGCTCTGCGAAGCGCCGTGGTATGACGCCCTTGTGGTCAACGACGACCTTGACGCGGCCTATGACCGCCTGCGCGCGGCCTATGTGGCCGCCACGCTGGCCCCCGCCCGCAATCCCCGGCTTGTGGGCGAGCTTCTCGCCACCTCCTGACAAGGCGGTACCCCCATGCCCGAGCTCATCGTCGCCCTGGACCTCCCCGACATCGGAAAGGCGCTCAACATGGCACGCCAGCTCCGCGGCGACCTCGAATGGTGCAAGGTGGGCCTGGAGCTCTTCACCCTCGGGGGCCCGCGCCTGCTCGAGCGCCTCAAGGAGCAGGGCTTCCACGTCTTTCTGGACCTCAAGTTCTACGACATCCCCCACACTGTCGCCCGCGCCGTGGCCGCGGCGGGCGTGCTCGGCGTGGACATGCTCACCCTGCACTGCCAGGGGGGCAGGCGCATGTGCCAGGCGGCGCTGGAAGCCAGGGACACGGCGGTGGACGCCTGCTCAGCGCCGCTGCTTTTCGGCGTGACCGTGCTCACGAGCTTCGGGCCCGGGGAGATGCCCGGCGTGAGCGCCCCCCCCGGCGTCTACGCGCAGGACCTGGCCGCGGCGGCCGCCGCCTGGGGGCTGGACGGCGTGGTCTGCTCCGGCAGGGAAGTGCGGGACATCAAGGCCGCGTCCCCCGGCCTCGCCTGCCTCTGCCCCGGCATCCGCCCCGCGGGCGCGGACACCGGAGACCAGCGGCGCACCATGACCCCGGCGGAGGCCGTGGAGGCCGGGGCGGACTACCTTGTGGTGGGGCGGCCCATTGTTGAGGCCCCCTCCCCTGCAGAGGCAGCCTGCGCCATTCTTGAAGAAATGCGGGCCGCATCCGTCGCGCCCGCCGCAGAATAAACGAGCACAGAGGAAATCATGGCCGAGTCAGCAGCGTCCGCCGGACAAAACAAGACCGATGTGCGCGGGGTGTTTTCCACCCAGGAGATCCGCAAGGTCGGCACGGGCACGACCACGCGCAAGACTGTCCAGAAAACCTTCTGGTTCGTGGAGCAGCACGGGGATGTCATTGAGTGCCAGCCGCTCAATGCCAACTATGTACCGAGCGGCCCCAAGCGCAAGATCACCATGGACGAGCTCATCGCCAAGTTCTCGCCCGAGCCGGAATTCTACCAGATGTCGGTCTATCCCAAGATGCGCGAGGTCGAGCAGTCCGTGGGCAAGGGCGACGGCCACCGCGAAAAGGGCGAAAACTTCGCGGCGGAATATGAATATTCCCGCGCGCTCAAGATAGACCCGGTCAATGTGCGCGCCACCTTCGGCATCGGCCTCACCTACATGGAGCGCGGCGAGGTCGACAAGGCGCAGGACATCTTCGACCGCCTCCTCAATCTGGAAGGGACCTTTGAACCGGAGCACAAGCACCTGTTCAACGAGTTCGGCATCAATATGCGCAAGAACAAGATGCTGACGCAGTCCGTGGAATATTACCAGCGCGCCCTCCAAATCACGGCCAATGACGAAAACCTGCACATGAACCTCGCGCGTGTACTTCTCGAAACCAAGGACATGGACGGCTGCCTCGAGCACCTCTTCACCGCGCTCACGCTGGCGCCGCGCCACGAAGTTTCGCTCAAGTTTCTCAAGTGGCTCTTGCAGAAATCGCTGGTTCCCGCCGAAAAGATGGACAGGGTGCGCGAAGTGCTCACAGCCGCCACCCAGGGGGGCGCGCCGCGTCCGGCTCAGGCTGCGGCTCCGGCGGCCGCGCCCGCTGCCGGACCTGGCACCGCTGCCTCGGCCCCCGCTGCCGGGGCTGCGGGAGAGGCCGCCGCGGCGCCGACCACGGGGCCGCAATGAGCAACTGGCTCCTGCGCGGGGCCCCGCAGGGCGACAAAAAGGCCGCGCACGGTGTTCCTGCCGCAGAAGGCTCGCCAGCCAGCCCCCCCGGCCGCCCACCCGCCCACCTCGGGGAGGAGCTTGCCATCTCCCCGCTCCTCCTCGAGATCCTCTGGCGGCGCGGCTTCACCGACGCCGAGGCCATCAACGCCTTTCTTTCCGCACGGCTCGATTCCCTCACCCCGCCGGGGCGCTGGCCGCAACTCCCCGAGGCCGCGGCCCTGATTGCCGAGGGCCTGCTTTCCGGCAAACGCCTCGCCGTCTGGGGCGACTATGACGTGGACGGCGTCACCGCCACGGCGCTGGTGCTGGACGTGCTCGCCGCCCACGGCTTTGAGGCCGCTCATCACCTGCCGGACAGGCAGGCCGAGGGCTACGGCCTCAATATTCCGGGCGTGGAGGCGCTCTCCGAGTCGGGCTGCGGCATCCTGCTCACCGTGGATTGCGGCATTTCCGACGCCGCGGCCGTGGCCCGCGCGCGCGAGCTCGGCATGACCGTCATCGTCACGGACCACCATGTGCCCCCCGAGGATCTGCCCCCGGCCAACGCCATCTGCAACCCGCGCACCGGCGACCCGTCCCTCTGGCCCTGCACGCACCTCGCGGGGGTGGGCGTGGCCTTCTACCTCATGGCGGCGGTCAATGCCGCTCTTGCCCCGCAGACGGGCAAGCGCTTCCGCATGGATGAGGCGCTGGACCTCGTGGCCCTGGGGACGCTCGCCGACGTCATGCGCCTCACGGGCGAGAACCGCGTCCTCGTGCGCGGGGGCCTTGGCCGCATCGGGCGCGGCGCGAGGCCCGGCATTGCCGCGCTCAAGACCGTGAGCAACTATGACCCCGCCGCNATGCTCACCGCCGGGCAGGTGGTGTTCCGCCTGGCGCCGCGTATCAATGCCGCGGGCCGCATGGGGAGCGCGGAAACGGCGCTCCAGCTNCTGCGCGAGCAGGACCACGCCCGGGCCGCCCAGCTTGCCGCCGCGCTGGATGCCTTCAATACCGAGCGCAAGGCCGAGGAGGAACGCGTCCACGCCGCCGCCCGCAAGCAGGCGGCGGAGCTGCTGGCCCGCGGGCCCCACGCGGGCCTCGTGCTCTACGGGGAGGACTGGCACCCCGGCATCGTGGGCATCGTGGCCTCGCGCATCGTGGAGGAATTTTACCGCCCGGCCATCGTGCTCTGCCGGGAGGGGGAGGGCCTCAAGGGCTCGGGCCGCTCGGTGAGGGAATTTGACCTTCACGCCGGGCTTTCCCGCGTGGCCGACTGCCTTGCGGGCTTCGGCGGGCATAGGCTGGCCGCCGGCGTGCGCCTCGAAGCCGGACGGCTCGAGGAATTCCGCGCCCGCTTTGACNNNGCCGTGGCCGAGGNGCTCGGGCCCGAACCGCTGGANCCCACTCTTACCCTCGAGTGCGAGCTTGGCTTCGGGGAGGCCGCCGACCTCGACTTTCTCAAGGAGCTCCAGCTCCTCCAGCCCTTCGGGCCNGGCAATGCGGAGCCGGTGTTTGCCTCGCCGCCGCTCCTCGTCACCGAGCGTTCCTGGATCGGCCGCAGCCGGGAACATGTGCGGCTGCGCCTCAAGGACGAGCAAAGCGGCCTCATCCTCTCGGCCAAGGCCTGGCGCATGGCCGAAGCGCTCCCNGCATCGCTGGTGGGCAAGACCATCCGCATCGCCTACACCCCGCGCATCGACACCTATAACGGCGTGGCCTCNGTGGANCTCGGCATCCGGGACTGGAAGCTCTGCCGCGACGTTGCGCCGCGCCCGTGAGCGGNTGGAAACGCCGCGCGCCCGCTTGCCCCCTCAAAAAAGGAAAAGGCCGCCCCCGGAGGAGCGGCCCTGAAAATGTGCGCCGGGATGAAGTCTACTGCTGCACGGCTTCNGANGCGGGCATGGTGTAGTCCGTCACCTTGTTGAAGATGCTGCCCTCGCGCGAGAGGCCCTGGGCCTCGGCCTTGGCATACCACGCCTGGGCNTGNGCCTGGTCGGCCGTGACGCCGAAGCCGTATTCATAGCACGCGCCGAGGAAGCGCTCGGCCTGGGCATAGCCCTGCTGCGCCGANAGGCTGGCCCAGCGGAAGCTCTCCTGCTCGTTCTTGGGNGCGCCGTAGAGGCCCTGGCTGTAGTTGAGCGCNAGGTTGAACTGNGCNTCNGCATTGCCGGNTTCGGCCGCGCGCGTCATGAGGTTCATCACCTGCTGCGGGTCCTTGGGCACGCCCGCGCCCACCTCGTAACAATAGGCGAGCAGCACCTGGGCCTCGCTGTCATTCTGCTCCGCCGCCAGCTGGAACCACTGGGCGGCCACGCCCAGGTCCTGCTTCACGCCAAGGCCGTTCTCATAGCAGCGGCCGAGCATGACCTGCGCCCTGGGGTTGCCGTCGCCCGCAAGAGGCTCGATAAGGCGCAGGGTTTTCTGGTAATTGCCGATATTGTAGGCCGTCCAGGCCTCCTGCAGGGCCCTGTCCGCCGCGCCGGCGGCGGCCTGCGCCAAAGAAGCGCCGAGCGCAGAGGCCCCGATGAGCAAAAAAGCGGCGCACAGCGCCGTCACAANATGCCGTTTCATGTCTCTCCCCTTGCTGTTTGCAATGCGGCCGCTTTGCCGCGACGCTTCCCGCACCCTACTCCGNGGACGCCCGCTTGGCAAGGCGCGGNGCCNGGCCGCCCTTGACAGCGGGCTGCGCCCTCACGCATAGTCGGAGGCGGAGGAGGCCGGATGCCCGCAGCGCGAACCCGAATGACGCGACAGCGCGCCGAGATCCTCGCCGAACTGCGCAAGGCGAAGAACCACCCCACCGCGGAGGAGATCCACGCACGGGTGCGCCGCGCCCTGCCGAAAATCAGCCTCGGCACGGTTTATCGCAATCTGGAGCTTCTNGCCCANGCCGGNGAGATCCGGCGGCTGGANGGNGGCAANCGCGGNCGCCGCTATGATGGCGACCTTTCCCCGCACCTGCATGTGCGCTGCCTGCGCTGCGGCCGCATGGCCGATGTGTGCGGGGCGGCGCTGGAGCCCGCNCTGGACGGCCTCGCGGCCGANGGCTTCGCCATTTTGCGCTCGCGCATCGAGCTCGAAGGTCTGTGCGCCGAGTGCGCGGCCGNGCCGGANTCCTCAGCGCATCCTTTGCAATCACCTCACCTTGAACCTGATTCGGGAGGCCCCCATGAGTGACCCCAGCGAAATGTGGCGCTGCCAGACCGTGAATTGCGGCTATGTCTATGACCCGGACAAGGGCGACCGTCGCCACAAGATACCCGCCGGCACCAAGTTTGAAGACCTGCCCGACGACTGGCGCTGCCCGGTGTGCGGCGCGGCGAAAAAGGCTTTTCGCCGCCTGACCGACGAAGGTTAGCCTGTCTTTCTTCCCTCGCACCTTGCATAGAGGCCGCCCCGGCCCTTCCGGGAGCGGCCCTCATGCGCTTTCTATGAGCGATAATCGGCGTTGAGGCTCACATATTCGTGCCCCAGGTCCGAGGCCTTGAAGCTGTAGCTCCCCGGACCGTTGCCGAGAACGATGTCCACATCCACATCCTTGGCCTTGAGCCTTTCGGCGAGCTCGGCCTCCATTTCCTCGTTGACCGGCTGGCCGTTCCTGAAGCGCTCGATGCCGCAAAGCACAAGACTCACCTCTTCCGGCTTGAAGTCGGCCCCGCTGTAGCCCACGGCCGTGACGATGCGGCCCCAGTTGGCGTCGCCGCCGTAGATGGCCGTCTTGACGAGCTGGGAGTGGCCCACGCTGCGCGCCACGAGCTCGGCCTCCTCGTCATCTGCCGCGCCGCTCACCTTGATATGGATGACCTTGGAGGCGCCCTCGCCGTCGGCCACCAGCATGTGCGAGACAGTGTCGAGGATGGCGGTGAGCGCGTCCTCGAGCGCCTTTTCGTCCCCGGCGTTCATGGCCGCCACGCCCGAGGCGCAGTTGGCGAGGCCGAGGATGGTGTCATTGGTGGAGGTATCCCCGTCCACGCTCACCCGGTTGAAGGTGGCATTCACGGCGCGGCGGAACATTTCCTGCCAGGCCTCGCGCTCCACGCAGGCGTCGGTGAGCGCCACGCAGAGCATGGTCGCCATGTTGGGGCAGATCATGCCCGCGCCCTTGGCCATGACCGTGAGCCGCACGAGCCCCCCGGTGAGGCTGACCTCGCGCATGGCGAACTTGGGAAAGGCGTCGGTGGTCATGAAAGCACGGGTGAAGCCCTCGGCGTCCCGGCTGCCCAGGCTTTGCGCCAGCGCGGGAATCGCCTTGCGCCAGTTATCCATCTTGAGGTGCGCGCCCACCACGCCCGTGGAAATGGGCAAGACCTCGTCAGGCTCAAGGCCCAGGGCCTCGGCCGTCAGGCGCTGCGTCTCGCGGCAGTTGGCAAGGCCCTCGTCACCGGTGCAGGCATTGGCCTGCCCGGAATTGGCCACAACGGCGCGCACCTCGCGGCCGCTGGCCAAAATCTCCTGACAGACGCGCACGGGAGCCGCCCGGAACAGGTTTTTCGTGAACATGGCCGCCAGCACGCAAGGCCGGTCGGACACGATGACGCCGAGGTCGTCCCGGCCTGCCTTGCGGAAACAGGCTTCGGCCGCCCCGGCCCGAAAGCCTTTGGGAAGATCGTCGATCATGGTCACTCCTTGGCGCGGGCGCGCTTGCGCGTATGCGCGATGGCTAAAATTCCAGGCTCCCCGGCGTGCGCGGGAAGGGGATGACATCGCGGATATTGCTGATGCCGGTGAGGAACATGAGCAGCCGCTCGAAGCCCATGCCGAAGCCTGCGTGCGGCACGCTGCCGTAGCGGCGCAGGTCCAGATACCACCAGTAATCTTCGGGCTTCTGGCCGAGCTCCGCCATGCGCGCCTCAAGCACGTCGAGCCTTTCCTCGCGCTGCGAGCCGCCGATGAGCTCGCCGATGCGCGGCACCAGCATGTCCATGGCCGCCACGGTCTCGCCGTCGTCATTGGCCCGCATGTAGAAGGCCTTGATTTCGCGCGGGTAGTCATAAACGATGACCGGGCGCTTGAAATGCGTCTCGGCGAGGTAGCGCTCGTGCTCGGTCTGGAGATCGATGCCGAAGCTCACCGGGAAGGCGAAGTCCGCATCCGCCTCCTCGAGGATGCGCACGGCCTCCGCATAGGGGATACGCGCGAAGGGCTGGTGCAATATGCCGCGCAGGCGCTCCAGAAGGCCAGGGTCCACGAACTTGTCAAAAAGCGCCACGTCCGGCTCGCAGCGGTCGAGCACATGCTCCACCACATGCCTCGTCAGGCCCTCGCCGAGTTCCATGAGGTCCTCGAGGTCCGCGAAGGCCATTTCCGGCTCGATCATCCAGAATTCCGCGGCATGGCGCGGGGTATTGGAATTTTCGGCGCGGAAAGTGGGCCCGAAGCTGTAGACGCGCCCGAGCCCCAGGGCCAGGGCCTCGGCCTCGAGCTGGCCCGACACCGTGAGGCTGGCAGGGCGGCTGAAAAAGTCCTCACCCGTTTCACCGGGGCCGAGCGTGGTCACGCGGAACATCTCGCCCGCGCCCTCGCAGTCCGAACCCGTGAGCACCGGGGTATGCACCCAGGCGAAGCGGCGGGAGCGGAAAAACTCATGCACCGCAAAGCCCGCCTCGGAGCGGATGCGGAAGGCCGCGCCATACTTGTTGGTGCGCGCCCGGAGATGCGCGATGCCGCGCAGGAACTCGTCCGAATGGCGCTTTTTCTGGAGCGGGAAGGTCTCCGGATCGGCGAGGCCGAACACCTCCACGCTTTCCGCCCGCAATTCCCACTTCTGGCCCTTGCCCGGCGATGACACGAGCGCACCGCGCACGCAAAGGGCCGCGCCCGTGGAGGCCTCGCCCAGGGACGCGTGGGCGGGCGTGCCGTCATCCACGATGCACTGGAGATTGGCGAGGCAGGAGCCGTCATTGAGCTCCACAAAGGAGAAGCCCTTGGCGTCGCGCCGGGTGCGCACCCAGCCGCAGACGGTGACGGCTTCGGACGGTTTTTCGGCCTTGAGAACATCGACGATAAGGGTGCGCTCCATGTGATCCTCCGGCGCAAAGGTGCCTGCGGTTCAGCCCCTGAAGGCGAAAAGGCAGCATAGCCCTTTCGCGGCCGAGGCTCAAGCCGCTGGCCCCGTGTCATGGCCGCGGGCCCCCGCCGCCACGCCCTTCCCTGCGTCATGCCCGCGGAATCTTCCGCGCACACGGAAAAGGGGGGCCGAAGCCCCCCTCATCCTGTTCTTCAGCCCTTTTGCGGCACGGCGGCTATTCTTCGCCTTCCCACTTGATGAAGCCGGGCTGCACGTTGCTCATGGCATTGACGATGAGCTCCACGAGGCCGCCATAGGCGAAGCTGTTCTTGGAGTACAGGTCATTGTGCTCGAGCAGCTCGCGAATCTGGCCCTTGCAGTTGGAGCACGGGGCGCAGATGTACTTCTTGGTCTCGGGGCCGAGGCATTCCTTGAAGGCTTCGCCGATCTGCCACAGCTTTTTGCGGCCGGAGATGTTGCCGCGCCATTCGTCGATGTTGTTACGCGTCATGATGGCGAAGCCGGAGCCGCCGCCGCAGCAGTAGTTGTTCACGCCGTGGCAGGGCATTTCGCGGAACTTGGGCGCAATCTTGTGCAGGATGTCGCGCTGCGGCTTGACGATGCCCATGAGGCGCACCACGTTGCAGGGGTCATGCAGGGTGACGGGGAAGTCATTGCGCGACGGGTCGAGCTTGAGGCGCCCGGCGAGGATGATGTCGCGCAGGGTGACATAGCAGCTTTCGCGCGGCACCTGGTATTCATAGGGAATGACGCGGTCGGCCAGCACGGTGAGGGCCTTGTTGGCATGGCCGCACTCGCCCACTACGACCTTCTTGACCCCGAGCTCCTTGGCGGCCAGCATATGGTCAAGGGCGATGCGCGCGAGCTGCGCATCGTCATAAAACACGCCGTAGTTCACGCCGTCATAGGCCACGGCCTTGCTGGAGAGCGTCCAGGAAAGGCCCGCTTCCTGGAAGATGAGCGAGAAGGCGGCGATATTTTCGGGCCAGGCCATGATTTCGCCGGCATTGTGCAGGAGCATGATGTCCGCGCCCTTCACGTCGAAGGGGGTGGTGATGCCCACGCCGGTGATTTCGGAATAATCCTCGTCGATGAACTCCACGTTCTCGCGCACGACCTCGGGGGTCATGCCCGTGGAGGAGCCCACCTTGAGCTGGTTCATGGTGCCCTTTTCGTGCAGCTCACGCGGGTGGATGCCGAGCTCCTGGCTGAAGAGCTTGCGGATCTCGCGGGCGATGAGGCCGTTGTCCACACCGATGGGGCAGGTCTGCGCGCAGCGGCGGCAGACATTGCAGCGATAGGCGAGCTCGCCGAGGCGCGCCACGGTCTTCCAGTTGAGGCCGATGTCGCCGTAGCGCCATTTGGCGAGGGGCTCCTTCTTGATATACTGGTGATAGATGCGGCGGAAGATCTCCGAGCGGTAGTTGGGCCGGTACATTTCGTTCTGGCCCGACATCTCCCAGAGGTGGCACGCCGCGGAGCAGGAGTTGCACTGCACGCAGTTTTCCATGCTGCTCTCGAGCATGGGCAGGCACGTCCAGTTGTTCTCCTTGGAGAAGAGCTTGCGCATCCCCTCGAGGAACTTGTTGACCAGCTCCTCCTCTTCCTGCGGGTTCTTGGGCTTGGGGATATTGAGCACGCACACGTCGTCGAGGATACAGGCCGTGTTTTCCTTCTGCTCCTCGGTGAAGGGCTTCCAGGGCATGGGCTTCACGTCGAGCGCGAGCTCGGGCAGATCCTTGAGGTCAATGCTGACCATCTGCCCTTCAACGGTGGAAACATCTTTTAGGGACAGCTTGTCTTTCATGTGAGGACTCCCTACTCGTCGTTCTTGGGGGCTGCGGGATTGGTGGTGGCCACGTCCACCCAGTTCCTGGGCGTGCCGTCCCCGGCGATGTGCGGGGCGGACCAGGTGACCTGGTACTGGAGCATCTCGTCGATGATCTTCTTGTTCTTGTCGCTGTAGATCGTGGCTTCGTCACCCCAGCGGATGTCATGGTACATGAAGTACTTCATGATCAAATGCCCCATGTTGGTCACGGGGATGGCGATCATCAGGAAGAAGCCCACAAGCATGTTAAGCACGAACCAGGAGCTGCCAAGCGGCTGGAAGTTGAAGGTGAAGAGATTGTAGATGAAATCGCGCGCCAGCTGGTAGTAGGAGGGGTTGAAGGCCCAGGCGCAGAGCGTGAGCAACCCGAAGAGCACGAAGGAGCCCAGATTGATATACTGCTCCGCCGTGGTGTACTTCTTCAGACCCGCGTCCTCCCGGCGGCGGAGGATGAGCGCGATGCCGCCGCCTGCGATGCAGAAGGCGCCGAGCAGAACCACGGCATTGATGACATTGGCGACGAAGGTCATGAGGCCGCCCGTGGGGTCAACGCCGAAGAGCTGGAGCACCACCGCGCAAACGAGGATGATGGTGCCGCCCATGAGCATGTACATACCCACGTGGAAGGGATAGGTGCGAATCCAGAGCGGCTGGTTGTTCTCATAGGTGGAGTGGAGGCAGAGCACTTCCACGAGGATGGCCTTGATGTCCTCCCAGTGGTCCACATGGCGTTTGTGGGTCCACCAGTTCTTTTCCTCCATGTAGCTGCCGCCGTAGGCCTCCTTCTTGGGGCCCTCGTGCGGGACCGGATAGAGCTCCCAGCGGATGTGGAGCGGGCTTGCCTTGAGGTAGGTCCTGATTTTCAGGGCGGCAAGGCAGATGAAGCCCAGCACGGCCAGGTAGCCCAAGAGGTAGAAGAGTGTCATCATGCGTTTTCTCCCATGCTTCAGGATGCCGCCGCGCAGCCGCATGGCGGGGTTTGCCGGAATACTGCCGCCCGGTGCCAACCGGCCGGAACCGCCGGAACGGGAAAACAGGCCGCCGGAAGGCCCCGCAACGCAGGCCCGGTGTCGGGCGACGGCCGGGTGCTCCGCGACGGGATTCGTGACGGGTTTCCATTCATACCCGAATCCCCGAGAAATGGAAAGCGCTCTTTCCATTCGCGGGGACTGGATTTTTTGCCGACGCAAAAATTTCTGCGAATAAATACGGGATATTGCCCGCGGGGCACTCCGTCAAAAAAATATTGTGTGGCGCGGCCTCAACGCCGCTCACAAATAGGGCGAAAAGAGCCAGCAGGCAGAATTGCGCAATTTCACGGGCAGGGTCTCGGCTTCGAGCTCAGAAAGGGTGATCTCGCGGCCCTTCTCCACGGCGGCGTCGATGAAGTCCGCGATGCCGCCCGCAAAGGACGGGTCGAAAATCTCCATGTTCAGCTCGAAATTGAGCCTGAGGGAGCGCGCGTCGAGGTTGGCCGACCCTACTTGGGTGTAGAAATCGTCCACCACGAGCAGCTTGGTGTGCGCGAAGGGCGGCGGCTGGTAGAGCACGCGCACCCCCGCGGAGAGCAGCCCCGGCAGGAGGCGCGAGGTGGCCCAGTTCATGTAGGGGAGATTGTTCTTCGCGGGCAGCACCACGCGCACGTCCACCCCGCGCTGCCCGGCCGAGCGCAGGGCGCCCATGAGGTCGTGCGAGGGCAGGAAATACGGGGTCATGATGCGCACACGCTTGCGGGCCATGTTGATGGCCCCGCAGATGAGGTCATTGATCACGTCGGCGTCATTGCCCGGGCCGTCCACGACCAGACGGCAGTGGTGGTCGCCTGCGGGCGCATCGGGCATGGGCGGGGGCGGCGCGTAGTCGCCCGTGCAGAAGCCCCAGTGAAGCACGAAGGCGTGGCGCAGGCTGCTCACCACAGGGCCCACGCAGCGGAAGTGCATGTCCTGGATGCGGCGCCTCCCCGCGGAAGCCAGGTTGCCGTCGGAAATATTCATGCCGCCCGTGAAGCCCACGGCGTCGCAAACGAGAACCTTGCGGTGGTTGCGCAGGTTGATGGAGAATTTCGGCGGGATGAGCGAGGGCGGCAGGAAGCGCGCCGTGGCGACACCGCGGCGCTTGAGCACCTTCCAAGGCTTGTGCCAGGAATAGAGCGCGCCCACGCCGTCCACCAGCACGCGCACATCCACGCCACGGTCCGCCGCGCGGGTCAGTGCCTCCACAAAGGCGTGCCCGGCCTTGCCCGCATTGAAAATATAGGTGGCGAGAAACACATGCGATTTCGCCGCGTCAATGGCCGCGAGCATGGCGGGATAGGCCTCGTCGCCATTGTGCAGCGGCGTGATGGCATTGCCGCCGCAGAGGGGGAGCTCCGTGAGCTTGTGTCCGGTGCGGGCGAGAATGACGGCCTCTTCACTCTCGGGCCGGGATTCCGTGCCGGGGGCCACGGGATTGCAGGCGGAGAGCGTGCGGGCCCGGTCGTGGGCGGCCTCGCGGCGCAGTATCTTTTCCGCCCTGCTCTGGGCGCGGCTGATGCCGAAGAGCGCATAAAGCAGCGGCCCCACGAGGGGCAGGAAAATGACGCAGGTCGTCCAGCCCAGGGCGGAGCGCGGGTCGCGCTTGGTGAGGAGCGCGTGGATGGCCGCCACCCAGGAAAGGCTGTGGATGACGAGACCCAGCAGGATATGCAGGATGAGCATGGCTAATGTGCCGGAAATCAGTAATTTACAGGCCGCGACTCACGAAGGCGCGCGCCGCCGCAAGGCCCCGGACTTGCGCCAAAAGCGGCGCAGGGGCGGCTTTCGCCCAAATACGCGGCACTTGTCCGCGCTGGCCCGTCAGGCAGCTTACCGCTTTCGGGACGCGCCGCGCCCGTGTCACCGCTCCTGAAGCGGACGAAAGCCGGGCCCGGCTCGCTAGTTTCTCACCGCAAGCAGGTCCACGCCCGTATTGCGGAGCACGCGCTCGGTGATGGAGCCGAGCAGCATGTCGCTCAAGCCGTCGCGGCCGTCGGTGTACATGACGATAAGGTCTGCCTTTTCCTCGTCGGCGATGCGCACGATGGTCTCGGCGATGGTTCCGGCCTCAACACGGGTGTGGAAGGCCGCGCCCGCATTTTCGAGAATCTCGATGATGGGGCAAAGCAGGGTCAGGCCCTGGGCCGATTCCTCGCGCTCCAGCTCCACGCGGGCTTCGCCCCCCACCACCTGGGAAATGGGCTCGGTAACGTGAAGCAGGATGATCTCGCCGGAACTCACGGCCATAGCCTTGGCCAGGGCCTTCCGGGAGCGCTCGCCACGGGATTCGCCGCTCACCGGCAAAAGAACCTTGCTGTACATGACGCCTCCTTTCGATTCCCGCCCCGGAGCCTTGGCGGAATGCAGCAACTTTCGGGTTTTGCGTTGCCATGTTGGCATGTCGCGGCGCTTTGTGCAAGCCTCGCGGCGGCAACGCAGGTGTCGGCAGCCGCTATTTGTGCTGGGTCAGGGCGATGCGGTTGCGCTCCACCGAGACCGCGAGCTCGGGGAGCAGGTCCCGGAGCGCATTCATGTCCCCGGCGCGGCCCGCCCGCTCCACGCAACGCGCCATGCGCGCCAGCACGCGGAAGCCGAAGCTCTCCGACTCCTCGGCGATCTTCGCCGCCGCCTGCGCGACCATGTGCCCGCGCCCGGCGGCGTGGGCGGAATTCGCCTCGGCCATGGCCGCATCCAGTCGCGCCACCAGCGCCAAGATGGCGGCGTCCTCGGAAGCAGCTCCGGCACCTGAATTGGGACCGGCGTCGTGTGCCTCGGGGGAGGCCACTCCGGGGCTTGCCTGCGGCACGGAAGCCGCATCGGCTTCGGCAGCCGGGGCAAGAGCCGAGGAGACGGCGCTCGTCACCAGGGTGACGCTGCGCTCCACAAAATCCGTCATGCCGCCGCTGGGCTGGTCCCCGGCCGCGGGCCGGACGGCCCCGGTTGGGGGAGCCGCTTCCACGCGCGTGGCCCCGACAATGAAATCCATGAGCGAACCGCCCTCCCCGGCAAGGGGCGCGGTGGAAGCGGGCTGGGTTTCGGGAGCCGCGGCCCGTACTTCCTCGGGCTGCGGGGCTGTGGCATCCACCCCCTCCTCCACGGCGGCCGCTGCCGGCTTGCGCGGGATGGGCATGGGCTCGCCCACCCATTCACCGGGCACGGGCACGCTCGGGCTCGTGTAGCCCCCCGGCGTGGACTGCGCCGGACCGCGCCGCCAAGCGGGCGCTTCCTCACGCGGTGCGGCATCGCTCTGCGCTTCGGTCCTGGGCCAAGACGCACTCGAGGCCTCACTCCGGGCCTCGGGTCGGCCCTCGGCCGCGGGTTCCGGCGTCTCACGGCGCGGCACCGGCGTGCCGATGGGCATGGGCTCGCCCACCCATTCGCCGGGGCTCGCCAGGGCCGGGCTCACATAGACCGACGCGCGGGCGCCCTGCGCGGTCGCGGGACGGGGCGCAGCCACGGAGCCTACGCGGGGAGGCTCCGCCTGGGCCTCCGGCGCGGCTTCAGGAGCAGGTTTTTCTTCCGGCGGCCGAGGCGCGTCCTGCGCTGGAGCAGGCTCCGGGCTTTCCGCTTCCGGCGCGGCCGGACGGGCCTCCACCACAGAGGCCAGCAAGGCCTCGGTTTCGGCTTCGGCCCTGGTCTCGCTCACAGCCGTTTCCGAAAGTTCGGCAGCCGCGCTTCCGGCATCCTCTGGGGACGCGGGCGCATCGGCCACGGCCTGCGGGACTTCATCCGCTGCAGGGGCGGCCTCAGACGCCGCGGCCTCTGCGGGTTCGGCGTCGGCGCTGGCCCCCTCCTGGTTTTCTTCAGGCGTGGGCGTGGGTTCGCCTGCCTCGGCAGCCGGGGCAGCAGCCACAACTCCCGCAGCATCATCCTTAATTTCTTCGGGGACCGGGCTTTCTTTCGCAGTCTCAGGCTGCTCCGGCTCAGGAACCTGCTCAGTCTCACCAGCAGCCGCCTGGGCTTCGACCTCAGTCTTGGGGGCCTCTGGCGCCTCGGCAGGCGTTTTTTCCCTGGCTGCGGGCGTCTCTTCAGCAGGGGCCGGAGCGGCGTCGGCGCCCTCCCCAGTCCCTTCGGGCGCGCTCGCGGCTTCGTCCGTTGCGGGCGCGTCCGCGGCTATTTCCGCATTCTCCGCCGCTTTCTCTTGCGGCGCATCCTCTCCCTTTTCCGAGGTCTTGGGGGCGGCGGGGCGTGTGCGCCGCGCATTGCGGATAACGTCACGCACGGTCTGGCGCAGGGCCTCGGCGTCCACCGGCTCCAGCAGGGCATGGGTGAAGCCGCTGTCCGCGAGGAGGTTCCACTGGCTATCATCCGCGGTGATGGCCAGCACCTTGCAGCCGGAAAGCCCGGCCTCGGCGGCGATCTCCATGAATTTCGTCACCATGTCCGCAGCGGCTGGGAGCGCATAGCGCCCGTGTGCCACCAGCAGCACGGCCGGGTCCGCCTCATGCCGCCTCAGGGCCTCGTGCTCGCTCCCCGCCTCGCTCAGGCGGCAGGGCAGGTCCGCGGCCATGCGGGCAAGCTCACGCCGCTGCGCCACATCCTCCGCCACCACGATGACATGCGGCAGGCCCTCGCCGGGCAGGTCCTCGGCGCTGTCCTCCAAGGGCTCAAGGTGCAGCGAAAAGGCGATGGTGGTGCCGTTGGGGCCGTATTCCATGCCCACATAGCCGCCGTGGCGCGCCGCCAGCTCCCAGGCGCGCGCAAGGGCGAGGCTGGAGCGCTCGCTCGGGGGCGCACCCGTGCCGGTATCGGTGACGGTGAAGAGGATATTGCCCGCGTCACTGCTCTCGGGCACGCGCCGCGCCGAAAGGTGCACGGCCCCCTGCCGCGTGGCGCGTACCGCGCTTTCCAGCAAAAGGCCCAGCGTCTCGCCCAAGGTCCGGGCGTCGCCGCGATAGAGCTGACCGAGATGGGGCGGCATATACCACGCAAGGCCGATGCCCGCGTATTCCGCCGCCGGGGCCACGGCCCCGTGGGCCTCACGCAAAAGCCGCTGCAAGTCGAAGGCCGTGGCCGACTCTCCGGCGTCCTCGCCCGTACTGTCGGCAGCCCCGGCATCGGGCTGGCTGAGCACATCGGCCATGCGCCGCGCCGCCGCCAGCATGGCGGACGCATATTGCCGCACGGCCGGAGGCAGCGCGCACTGTTCAAGCGCCGCGCCTTCGCGCAAAAGGTCGTCGAGCGGCGCGCGCAGGGCCCCCTCGCGGGCCTCGGCCCTGGCCCTTTCCGCCGAAATGCCTTCGGGAAGCGGTTCATCCCTGCCGGGAGCCGCCGCGTTATCTGTCGCAGCCGCCGGAGCGGCAGTGCCCCCGGAAACGAGGCGCAGGTTGGGGTCGTCCAGCGGATGCTCAAGGGTGATGATGCCGCCCTCCTCCGGCTGGTCGGGCTTCGGCTCGGCGGCAGCTGTCCCGGCTGCGGGCGCGGCCATGTCCGCCGGAGCGCCCGTCGCCGCGATGAGCAGCGCGCTCAGCGCCGTGCCCCAGAGGGGGGCCGAGGAGAGGAGATTGGCCGGGATGCCGAAATCGAGACCGAACACGCCCGCGGCCACAAAGAGCGGCGGCAAAAGGCAGCCCAGCAGGAAGCGGGGCGCCCCGCCAAGGCCCATGATCCACGCGCCGAGCGCCGTGGGCACAAAAATAAGGGTGGCCGCGGGCCAGAGGTCGAGCCAGCGGTCCAGCCAGGCCCAACCCGGCAGGAGGGGCAGGAGCGCCAGCGCCGCGCCGGGGAAGGAGAGCAGGAAAAGCTGGATGTCGATGCTGCGCGCGCGCTCATGCGTGCGCATGAGATGCCGCCCCACATGGGGCAGCAGCATGAGCGCGATACCGGGCGCGAGCGTGGCCGCAGCCTTGCCGAGCCCGAGACCGGCTGTGCCCGCTTCGGGCATCCCGAGCAGGGCCTGCCCGAGCGCCACGGCCACATAGAGAGCCGTCCAGACGCGCCATTGCCCGTTTTCGGAAAGCCAGCGCAAGAGGCAGAGCAGCATGACGATGCCGAGCGCGAGGATGGCCCCCGTGCGGGCGAGGCTGCCCCAGTTGGTGGCCGCGTCCGCAGGGGTGCGCACCAGCGGCGAGAACCAGAGGCCGGGCAGCCCGTCGAGGCGGATATAGCAGGTGACGGGCTCCACCCAGGCTTCGGGGAGCACCAGCACATTGCGCGGGGCCGGGCTCGATTCGCGCCATTCCAGCGCGCCGCTCAGGTCATTGCGCTCCGGCTCGTAGAGCATGGGCGTGCCGGGGATGCTCGCGCCCATGTCGAGCAGCAGGGTCTGCGGCCGCTCGCCGGACTGAAGCGGCGCGAGCGTGAAGCGCAGCCACATGACGCCCTCGGCGCGGGGGAGCTTTTCCAGCGCGAGCGGCGCATAGGCGGAGGCCCTGTCCGCGGCGGCGGCCTCCTCGATGTCCAGCGTGCCGCTTTCATCAAGCAGGTAATCAAGATAGGGCAAAAGCGAAAGGCTGGGGCCCGCGCCCCTGGCCGGGAGCATGGGCTGCTGCGGCCGCGCGCCGGCCGGGCGCGACGCCTGGAGGGCTGCCAGTGCCGGGGCCACGGTGGCTTCGGCCTGGGCATCGGGCGACACATCGGGCCTCGCCCCCGGCACAAGGGCGTCGGCGGCAAGACCCGGCTGCGCCAGAAAAAGGAGGCAAGCCAGCACAACAAGGGCCATGACCGGCAGGCCCGCCCGCATAAGGCGGCACGCCGGAGCCCCATTCCCCATCATCGTCATAGCGGCATTATCTCCGGGGCGGTTCTTCCAACCGCCGAACCATTTCCTGAACAGTGCGCCCGTCGGGCGCGCGCGCCTGCGGATTGAGCGCGAGCAGCCTGCGCCAGGCAGCCACGGCCTCGTCCTTGCGGCCGAGATCATTATAGAGCACCACGCCCGCATTGAAGAGGGCGTTCTCATGGCGCGGGTCCGCCGCGAAGGCCTTGCGGAAGCAGTCCACGGCCTTTTCCGGGGCGTCGTTTTCGCGGTACATGATGCCGAGGTCCGTCAGCACGTCGGCATTGCCGGGGGCTATGGCCAGCGAGCGCTCATAGGCGTTGATGGCCTCGTGGACGCGGCCCGCGTCAAAGAAGAGGTTGCCGAGCTCCGTCCAGTTGGCGGCCGAGGCCGGGTCCTTGCGGACGGCGGCTTCGAGCTCGGAAAGCCGCGCGGCAAGACCGGGGGGCAGCCCGGCCGCGGCGGCATCGGTGGCTCCCGGATGCGGCCGCGCGCTTTCCGCACTCGGGGAGGCCGGAGCCGCGGGGGCCGACGGCACCGCATCGCCGGGAGGCATCTGCGCCGGTGCGGCCGCCATTTCCCGCCGCAGCCCTGCCTGGCCGCGCATATCCTGAAGCACACCCGGAAGCAGTGTCCCGAGATACAGGCCGAGCACCAGGGTCAGCACCATGCCCGCGATACAGGTGGAAAGCCGCACCCACTTTCCTGAAGCCGGGGCCGAAGCTGGGGCGGATGGCGCACCGGAAGTCGGCCGCGAAATGGGGGCGGAAGCTGGGGCCCCGCCGGGGCGCCCGGCCTTCCCGCCTTTGGGCGCGGGCGCGGCCGGAGCCTCCCCTTTCGGGATCTTGTCCGCGCCGCCATGAAGCGGTGCCGCGGCTTCCTGCTCGTTCACCACCGCCGGACGCCTTGAGGCGTCGGCATTCTTCCTCGATTTGCGACGGGCCATCTCCACCTCGCTGCGGCGCGCGCGACGCCGGGCCGGATGCTCCGTACAAGGCTGCCCCGGCCCTCATGCCGGGCGAAGGGGCACGAATCTTTTCCTTTCTCTACAACCGCCTGAAAAAAGAGGCAAGTGCGGGCCTCAGCGCTGCTTCGCGCCGCCGGGTGCCCCTTTTTGCGTGGCGGCCTTCCTGCTGGAGGATGCGCCCTTCGCGCCCTCGGCATCCCCGCCCGGCGCCTGCTTTTCGGGCAGCGGGGCCTTTTCCAGCTCTTCGCGGATGCTCTGGCGCAGGCTCTCGTCGGCGTCCGGGGCGTGCAGGGCCCGGCTCAGGTGTTCCACGCCGCGCGCCGGGTCATCCAGATAGTGCAGGTAGAGGACACCGAGGCTGTAGCGCATGGGCGCGCTCTCCCCGTCCTTGAGCGCCTCCTCGAGGAGTTTGGCAGCCTCGGCGTGCTTGCCCTGATTGTGGCGGATGACGCCCAGAAGATAGCGCGTGCGGGCATCCCTCGGGTCCAGCGCCAGGGCGCGCGTGGCGAAGCTCTCGGCCCCGTCCCAGCTCCCCATGCCCATGAGCCGCTCGGCGATCTCCACAAGCGCGGCCTTGTTGCCGGGATCTTTGGAGACTTCCTGCATGAGGCGCCCCACCTCGTCCGTACCCGGGGCCGTTGCCTGTGCCGCGGGCTCGTGCGTGTGCCGCACCGTGAGCCCTGAGGAGGTGAAGCGCTCCGCGAGGGATGCCGCCAGCATGGCCACGAGCGCGATGGCGAGGCTGATGACGAGCACCCGCGCGCGGGTATTGAGGGTGATGTCACTGGTCACGGCGGTCCTGCTCCCAGGCGTCAACGCGCAGGGCGAGCGCGCGCTCGCGCCCGGCCAGAAAGGCGAGATACGCGCCGAGCCCGACCCAGACCACGGCATTCCCTGCCATGAGCCAATATATGGTGTCCATGCTGTCCTCCGTAAAAGTGTTGCCGCCCGAAACGCAAGCCGCCTTGCGCGCGGTCAGTCCTCCTCGCCGATGGCCTCCAGCCGGGCCGCGAGGTCGAGCTGGCGTTTGCGCAGCCACACGAGTGCCGCCCAGAACAGGCCCATGGCCGCCACGCAGGCCACGGCCGTGAGCTTCATTTCCGGCTCGAGGCCCCCCTCGCGCGAGGCAAAGACCGCCGGATGGATGGAACGCCAGATGCGCGCGGAAACAAAGACCAAGGGCACGTCCAGAAAGGCGGCCACGCCCACCACCGCGCAGACTGTGCGCCGCCGCTCCGGGGCCATGTCCAGCCCGCGCAGGAGCAGGTAGGCCGCATAGATGAACCACATCACGAGCGCTGTGGAAAGGCGCGGGTCCCATGTCCACCACACGCCCCAGGACTTGCGCGCCCAGATCATGCCGGTCACGAGGGTCAGGCCGCTGAAGAGCACGCCCACCTCGGCTGCGGCGGCGCACAGCCTGTCCGCCGCATCGCTGCGGCGCGCGAGCACGGCGATGGACCCGAGAAAGACCACAAAGAAACTGATGAGCGCCCACCACGCCAGCGGCAGGTGGAGATAAAATATCTTCTGCATCAGACCGAGCGTGGCTTCCTCCGGCGCGTAGCACCAGATGAGCCACTGGCAGGCGGCCAGCGCCGCGCCGCCGGCAAGGGCGAGCCACTTGGGCATTTAGTCCTCCCCCGGATAGATGAAGCCGAAGAGCACGAGCCCGACGCCGAGGAATACCGCATCAAAGGCCGCGGCCAGCCGGAACCACGCGGCTGGCCCGTCGGGCGCGGGCGCGCCGAGACACTGGGCCCCCACCCCGATGCCCGCGAGCAAAAGCGGCGTCAGGAGCGGAAACAGGACGACGCCGAGCAGGGATTCCCGCCCGGACTGCCCCTGCGCCAGCGCCCCGAGCAGCGAGCCCAGGGCGCACATGCCCGCGTCCACAAGGCCGAGCATGGCGAGCCCCGTGAGCGGCTCAGCCGCCACATCCTGCCCGAGAAAGACCAGGGCCGCGGGCAGAAAGACGGCCTGCGCCAGCAAAAGCAGCACCAGCCCCGCCGCGAGCTTGCCGAGCCACACCGCCTGCACGGGCGCGGGCAAAAGCGCCAGCCCGAGCCGGGCGGCATTGGCCTCCTCAAGGTCATAAAGGCGGTTGAAGATGAGCACCTGCGAAAAGGCGGAGGCGAGCCAGAACATGGCCGCGGTCGCCTGCGGGCCCACTTTTTCGCCGGGTCCCTGCGCGAGGCTGAACACGAAAAGCAAAAGCAGCCCGAGGAGGAGCGCCTGCACGAGGCCGTTGCCGCGCGCGAGCGTGAGCACAAGGTCCTTGCGGGCGATGGCGAGGCTCAGGCGCAGCATGGCTCCTCCCCCGCGCGGGCGAAATATTCGGCAGCCGGGCCTTCATAGGCCACCGAGCCCGAGGCCAGGGCCAGCACCCGGTCGGCGAGCGGGCCGTCACCCTCAAGGTCGTGGCTCACCAGCGCCACGCAGACCCCGGCCGCGCGGGCGTCGGCTATCTCGCGGCGTAAAAGCTCGCGCGCAGGCGCGTCGAGCCCGGTCATGGGCTCGTCCAGAAGCAGGATGTCGGGCGCGAGCATGAGCACCCGCGCGAGGTTGAGCCGTTGCGCCATGCCGCGCGAAAAAACACGCGCCCGCTCATGGGCGTGACCGACGAGGCCCACGCGCGCGAGCAGCGCGAGGAGCGCCGCCCTGTCCAGCGGAAGCCGGTGGGCCGTGCGCCAGAAGGCGAGATTTTCCAGCGCCGTGAGGCCGGGATAGAGAAAGGTCGCGTGGCCCACATAGCCGAGCCTGGGCTCGCCGCCATCCGCGCCCGTGGCACGGGTCACGCGGCCCGCGCTCGGCCGGGAAAGACCGGCCATGATCTTGAGCAGGGTGCTCTTGCCCGCGCCGTTGCCCCCGGTGACGAGCGTCACCGCGCCTGCCGGGAAGGCCGCGTCCACCTTGCGGAGCACGCGTGCGGGCCCGAAGCGCTTGCCCACGCCCTCAAGGACGATGGCCGCGGCTTCAGGCACGGCCCTTCCCGCCATCGTTGCCTGCCACGCCGGTGCGGGCCCGGCCGCCCCCGAGACCCAGCAGCGGCAAAAGGCACATGAGCGCGCCGCCGATCCATATCCAGTTGACGAGCGGCTCGATGCTCACCTTCACATAGACGCGCAGATCCTCGTCCATGCCGAGGAGTGAGGCATAAATATCCCGCGCCGGGCCGGAAATGACGTCCACCTCGGAAAACTGCATACTGCCGAACTTGGCGTAGATGCGCCGCTCCGGCGCCACCACGCCCAGAGGCTTGCCGTCCCGGCTCACGGCAAGCCGCGCCATGAGGTAGTCATAGCCGGGGCGCTCGCCGTCGGCCACGGATTCCAGCGTGACCGTATAGGCGCCCACTTCGCCGCTCTCCCCCTTGGCGAGGAGCAGTTCCTTTTCCTGCGTATAGGGGCCGGAAAAGGCCACGCCCAGGGCGAGCAGCGCAAGGCCCGCGTGCGCGCCCAGCGCGGACCGGGCGCGCGGGGAGCGGCGCACCGCCCGGCGCAGGAAGAGCGGGCCCATATCCACCAAGATGGCGATGGCCGCGGCGGCGCTCACGAGCGCCGTGGGGTGACGGTAGCCCAGCGCCCAGAGAGCCCCGGCCCCGGCCACAAAGGCCCCGGCGGCCATGATGAGGCGCGGCCAGTCGGTGCCGCTCCCCCCCCCCGCATCGGGGGCCGCGGTCCCGCCGCTCCACGAAAGCCAGGGGCAGACGGCGAGCAGCACCAGCAAAAGCGCCCCCAGCGGCAGGCAGACGCGGTTGTAAAAGCCCGCGTCCAGCCCGCGCGGCGCGCTCGTCCAGAGCTTGCTCAGCACGGGCCACATGGTCGCCACGAGGATGATGGCGGCGAGCGCGAGAAAGATCCACGCCACCAGCACCAGTGCGCCCTCGCGGCTCTCGGGCGCGGCCAGCGGCCGCCCCTGCGGGCCCACGCTCCAGAGCGCCCAGAGGGTGATGGCGAGGCTCGCCAGCACAAAGACGGAAAGCGGCGTGCCCACGCCGCCGTCGCCGAAGGCGTGGACGGACTGGATGACGCCGCTGCGCGTGAGATAGGTGGCGAAAAAGGCCATGATGACCGTGAGCGCCATGAGCCCGGCGGAGGCGCGCCCCAGCTTGCCGCTGCGGTTTTCCACCGCGAGGATGTGCAGGGCTGCCGTGGCGGCGAGCCACGGCAGAAGCGAGGCGTTCTCCACCGGGTCCCAGGCCCAGTAGCCGCCCCAGCCGAGCTCCATATAGGCCCACCAGGCCCCGAGCACGATGCCCGCGGTGAGCAGCACCCAAGAGAGGAGGATGAAGGGCCGCGTCAGGCGGAACCAGCGGCCCTCGGCCGCGCCCTCGCCGGAGAGCAGCTGCGCCAGCGCAAGGCAGGCGGGCACGCCGAAGCCCGCATAGCCCAGAAAGAGCAGGGGCGGATGGAAAATCATGCCCGGATTCTGCAAAAGCGGGTTCAGGCCATTGCCGTCCGCGGGCACGGGCTCCTGCATGATGAAAGGATTGCTCCAGCTTGTGAGCAACAGGCAGAAAAAGGCCAGCACGGCGCAGTTGAAGGCCTCGTACCAGAGGCGCGTGCGCGGCGTGAGCGCGGCATGGGCGCGCGTCAGCGCAAAGATGCAGCCGCAGAGCGCCGCCGAAAGCCCCCAGAAGAGCAGCGAGCCGGGCTGCCCGGCCCAGAAGGCCGTGAGCCGGTAAAAGAGCGGCAAAATGGCGTCCGTGTAGGAGGCCACATATTCCACGCGGTAATCCTGCCAGAAGAGCGCATGGAGCAGGCAGGCCGCGGCGAGGAAGAGCGCCCCGGCAACGCCCCACTGGGCTTTTTCGAGCAGGCGCAGGTGGTCGCTCCGGCCCTGCCAGAGCTGGAGCAGGGCCATGCCGCCGCCGCCCAGCGCGCAGAGCAGGGCTGTGAGCAGCATGGCATAGGCGAAAACATACATGGGCATTCCTTGAGGGCCCGTGCCGCGTTGCGCGGCCGGGGCCATGTCTGGCAGTACCGGACGGGGCCTTGAAATGACAGCCTGACAGATACTTCGCGAGCCGCTTCCCTGTCAACGGGGCGCGGCAATCCCTGGGGAAAGGTTTCCGGGCCGGGCGCGGGCGCCCCCGTCATCCCGCGGACGGGATTTCCGCTCGACCTTTTGGCCTGCCTTTGGCACACTGGCCTCCCCCAACCAGGCGCGAGGCAAGGCCCCGCGCCGCAACGGCAAGACTCGCCCATGAAATTCCTCCCGGCCCAGATCAGCTTCTTCCTCCAGCAGCACAGCGTGCGCCGCAACCTTGTGGCCCTCACGCGCTTCATGGTCATGCTCGTGGGGCTCATCATTCTCTATTCCGCGCTGTTCCACGTCATCATGCGCTACGAGGGGCACGACTATTCCTGGATCACCGGGCTTTACTGGACGCTGACGGTGATGACCACCCTGGGCTTCGGGGACATCACCTTCCATTCCGACCTCGGCATGGTCTTTTCCATCGTCGTCCTGCTTTCCGGGGTGATCCTCCTGCTCATCATGCTGCCCTTCGCCTTCATCCAGTTCTTCTACGCGCCCTGGCTCAAGGCGCAGGAGAAGGGGCACACGCCCCGCGCCGTGGCGCAGGACATGAAGGGCCATGTCATCGTGGTGAGCACGAGCCCCATCGCCCTCAACCTCGTGGACGACCTTAAGAACTACGGCGCGCGCTGCGTGCTGCTCTGCAACGACAGCCAGAAGACCCTCGACCTGCTCGACCGCGGCTATGACGCCGTGGTGGGCGAGCACGACTCCGCCACGGTCTACCGCAACCTGCGCCTTACTGAGGCGGCCATGCTCGTGGTGCTGGACAGCGACGTGCGCAACACCAACATCGTCTTTACCGCGCGCGACGTGGCCCCGGACGTGCCCATCGTTGCCTCGGCCCAGAGCGAGGATGCCATCGACATCCTCCGCCTCGCGGGCAGCACCCGCGTTTTCCAGTTCCACCGCCTGCTCGGCGAGGCGCTGGCCCGGCGCGTGCTCAACGCCAATGCCCGCTTCAGCATCGCGAGCCGCTACAAGGAGCTGGTGGCGGCCGAGGGCCCGGTCATGCGCACCCCGCTGGTGGGCAAGTCACTCAGGAAGAGCGGCCTGCGCAACGCAACGGGCGCCAACGTGGTGGGCCTGTGGGAGCGCGGGCGCTTTGTGCTGCCCGGACCGGACACGGTGCTCACGGCCACCATGGTCATGGTCATCGTGGGCGACATGCAGCAGATCCAGGCGGCCAACGCCTTCTTGAGCGAAAAGGACGCCACGGAAGCCGCGTCCGCCAAGAACGGCGTCAAGGCCGAGACCGCGCCCGTTGAGGCGACGGAGAAAAAAGCGGACGCAACGGAAAAGAAAAAGGACAAGCCGGAAGAAACCGAAATTGTCATCCTCGGCTGCGGGCGCGTGGGCCGGGACGCCGCGCGCCAGCTCGAGCGCAGCGGCCGCCCGTACAAGGTGGTGGACAAGACCCCCAAGACCGGCTTCCTGAAAGACCACCTCGTCATCGGCGACGCCGCGGACCTCGAGGTGCTGGAGCGGGCGGGCATCCGCACCGCGCCCTCGGTCATCATCACCACCCACGACGACGACACCAATATCTACCTCACCCTCTACTGCCGCCGCCTGCGCGAGGACATCCAGATCATCAGCCGCGCCACGCTGGACCGCAACGTCGGCATCCTCCACGCCGCCGGGGCGGACCTCGTGCTCTCGCTGGCCTCCATGGTAACGAGCAGCATCATCAACCTGCTCGCGCCGGGCAAGGTGCTCATGATCAGCGAGGGGCTCAACATCTTCCGCGCCGCCGTGGGCAAGAGCCTCGCGGGCAAGCCGCTCATGGGCAGCGGCATCAGAAGCCTGACGCATTGCAGCGTCGTGGCCCTGCTCGGGGCGGACGGCATCCTCCACGCCAATCCCGACCCGAGCCATGTTTTCGTGGAAGGGGAGGAAATGTACCTCATCGGCGATTCGGAAGCCGAAAAGACCTTTTACGAGACCTTCGGCAAGAACGAGCCGCTGACGGCGTAAGTAACTCCCGGCCTTTCAGGCTCCCGTCGCCCTAATGGGCGCCCCCCCAGTTGTGGCCCGTGCCCCAGTCCACCACGAGTGGCACGGAGAGCGTGACGCCGCCGGGCTTTACCGATTCCATGAGGGCCGCCACGCGCGCCCCGGCCTCCTTTGCTCCGGCTTCCGGCAGTTCCAGCAAAAGCTCGTCATGCACCTGGAGCACGAGGCCCGCCTTCAGGCGCCGCAGTTCCTCATCCCCGGCCGCGGCCAGCATGGCGAGCTTGATGATGTCCGCGGCCGAGCCCTGGATGACGGTGTTCACGGCCTGGCGCTGGGCCTGGGCCGCCGTCTGCCCGTTGGCGGAAAGGATACCGGGCAGCCAGCGGCGCCGTCCCGCCAGCGTGACCACATAGCCGCGCTCGCGCGCGCCGTCGATGACGCGCTCGTAAAAGGCCTTGAGCCCCGTAAGCCTTGCGAAATACCTGTCGATGAAGGCCCGCGCCTCGGCCGTGGAGATCTTGAGCTCCTGCCCGAGCTTGTTGGCCCCCATGCCGTAGATGAGGCCGAAATTGATGGTCTTGGCCATGCGGCGCTGGTCCGGCAGCACCTTGTCCTGCGGCATGTCGAACACGAGCGCCGCGGTGCGCGCGTGGATGTCCTCCCCCTGGCGGAAGGCGTCCAAAAGGGCCGGGTCCTGCGACATGTGGGCGAGCACGCGCAGCTCGATCTGCGAATAATCCGCGGAGACCAGCGCATTGCCCGGCCCGGCCACGAAACAGGCCCGCATCCGCTTTCCGAGCGGCCCGCGCACGGGGATGTTCTGCAGGTTGGGATTGCTGGAGGAGATGCGGCCCGTGGCCGTGGCCTCCTGGTTGAAGGTGGTATGGATGCGGTCATGCGCGTCCATGTGCAGGGGCAGCGGCTCGAGGTAGGTGGAGCGCATCTTCTCCAGCTTGCGGTACTGGAGGATGCTCTGCACGATGGGCGCGTCCGGCGCGAGCCGCTCCAGCGTCTCCTGGCTGGTGGAGGGCTGGCCGCCGCGGGTCTTTTTGGGCGCGGGCAGGTGCAGCCGCTCGTAAAGCACCTCCCCGAGCTTCCGCGCGGAGCGGATGTTGAACTCGCCCCCGGCCTCGGCATAGACCTCGCGCGTGAGCGCGTCGAGCTCCCGCTGCACATCGTCGAGAAAACTGCGGAAGGCCGCCGGGTCGATGGCGATGCCCCGCTCCTCCATGCCGGCGAGCACAGGCACGAGCGGCAATTCCAGCTTCTCGTAGAGCCGCGTGAGGTCGTTGGCCGCCAGCTGCGCGGCGAGCGTATGCGCCATGCCCAAGCCCACGATGGCGGGCCCGCGCCCCTCGAGGCCCAGGGCGTCGCTCCAGCGGGCACTGAGCCGCGACCAGCCGTATTCCCCGGCTTCGGGCCCGAGCAGGTAGGCGGCAAGGCCGAGGTCGAGCACGCGGATTTTCAGCAGCCCCTTCCAGAAGGGCGCTGCAAGGAGCAGGCTCTTCAGGTCGGCCACGGCCACTTCCGCCGCGTTTTCCGCCCAGGCGCACAATTCCGTCATGGGCCCTGTCCAGGCATATTCCACCACCTCCGCCAGCGCCGTGGCCGGGGCGGGTTCCACGCTTCCGGCGGGGGACGCCGCTGGGGCGACGGCCACACGCGGCGGCCGCGAGGGCCCCTCCGCCCAGACAAGGGCCACGGTGCGGCCCGCGCAGTCCGGGAGCCGACTCACGCTGTCCACCTCCTCGGCGGCCGGGACCTCAGGCACGCCCAGCGCAAGCTGGGTGGCGCCGGCGGCGTCCATCCCCGCCGGAGTGGCCGCTTCATCCGTGGCCCCGGCCGGGTCCTCGGGCGCACGGGGGGCGCCCCCCGCCAAATCCGGCGCGGAGACATGGGGCGCCCCCGACTGCACGAGCGCCGCAATCTCGCGCCTGAGCGCGAAAAGCTCGAATTCCTGCGCAAGCTCGCGACATTCCGGGATATTGACGGGCCCCACATCGAGCGCGCCAAGGTCGATATCCGCGCACACGCCGCGCGAGAGCCTGGTGAGCTCCCGCCAGGTGAACATTTCCTCAAGGTGCGGCCTGAGCTTGTCCTGCAACTTGGGCGGCAAAAGGGCGAAATGGTCGCGGATGTCCTCCAGCGTGGGGCAGATGGCGAAGATCTGCCGTGCGGTCTTGGGGCCGATGCCGGGCACGCCGGGGATATTGTCGCTGGCGTCGCCGACGAGCGCCTGCACGTCGGGCCACTGGGCCGGGGTGACGCCGTTCTCGGCCTCAAAGTCCGCCTCGGTGGTGAGGCGCTCGTCCTTGGAGCCGGGGTCCCACATATAGACATTGGGCGCGAGGCACTGTTTCAGGTCCTTGTCGCCGCTGATGATGACCACCGGAAGCTCGGGTGCGAAGCGCGCGGCCAGCGCGGCGATGCAGTCATCGGCCTCGCAGCCCTCGGACTCCTTGAAGGCGAGGCCCAGCGCGTGGACCATGCGCTCGATGGGCGGGAGCTGCCGGGCGAGGTCCTCGGGCATGGCCTCGCGGTTGGCCTTGTAGTCCGCATAGATCTCGTGACGGAAATTCTTGCCCCGCCCGTCCTTGAGAAAGAGGAAATGCCTGGGCTTCTCCTCGCGCAGGATGCGCAAAAGCACGCGCGTGACCACCACGAGTGCATTCGTGGGGAAGCCGTCGGAGCGCTGCATGTGGCGGTTGGCGAAAAAGCCCCTGTAGATGAAGGCCGTGCCGTCCATGAGAAAGACGGGGTCCGCGTTGAGGCCGAGACGTTGCTTGAGCGACATGGCACCATCCGCTGGGGCGCGTGAGCCCCCGGGGGGGCTGCGCCGGAAAAATGTGTTGGGCGCGACACGCTTGCGCTTAACGGGCCGCGTGGCGTATGATAACGGCATGGAATCGAGCCCGCAAGTGACGGCTGATGCCGTTGGCGGCGTCTGGCGCGTCAGCGTGGGCGGCCGCTGGAGCCTTGAACTCCCCTGGCCCGCATCGGCGGACGCGGCCCTTGCCGGGCTCGCCGACCAGCGTATTCAGGGGCTCACGCTCAGCGCGAGCGGCCTCGACTCCTGGGACAGCAGCCTGCTCGTCTTTCTCGTGCAGCTCGTCAGGCGGGCGCGCGAGCGCAAGCTCAAGGTCACGCTGGACCTGCCCGAGGGCCTCACGCGCCTCGTTGACATGGCCTTCGCCGTGCCGCCCCGCGCCGGGGCCGAGCGCAGCGCCACCCGCGGCGACGTCTTCGAGCACATCGGGGCGGCGGCCCTGGCCCTGCCCCCGCGCATCGCAGATTTTCTCTCCTTCCTCGGCGACGTGAGCATCGCCGTGTGGAACCTCATCATCGGCCGTTCGCGGATGCGTCCCCAGGACTTCATCACCGCCATGTACGAGTGCGGGGTGCAGTCGCTGCCCATCATTTCGGTGACAAGCATGCTTTTCGGGCTCATCCTCGCCTTTGTGGGCGCGGTGCAGCTCACGCAGTTCGGCGCGCAAATCTATGTGGCAGGCCTTGTGGGCATCGGCATGTTGCGCGTCATGGGCGCGGTCATGGTGGGGGTGGTCATGTCGGGCCGCATCGGCGCGGCCTATGCGGCGTTCATCGGCACCATGCAGGTCAACGAGGAGATCGACGCCCTGGAGACCCTCGGCATCTCTCCGGTGGACTTCCTCGTGCTGCCGCGTATGCTCGCGCTCATGTTCATGGTGCCCCTGCTCACCCTCTATGCCGACCTCATGGGCGTTTTAGGGGGCTTCCTCGTAGGCACCTGCATGCTGGGCCTCAACCCTCTGGAATATATCCACGCCACGGTGCACATGGTGCCCTATCGGCAGCTCGTCATCGGGCTCGTCTACGGCACGCTGTTCGGGGTGGTCATCGCCATCGCGGGCTGCTATCAGGGGATGCGCTGCGGCAGGAGCGCCATGGCCGTGGGCCAGACCACCACGCGCGCCGTGGTCAACTCCCTCGTGGGCATCATCGTCATGACGGCCATCGTCACCATCATCTGCAACGTGATTGGCGTCTGAGGAAGCTATGGCCGATACCCCGCTTACCCTTTCCGCCCCCGGCCGGTCCGCCGCCTCCCCCCCCGCGGATTCGGCCCTCAGCGTGCGCGACTTCCAGGTGGGCTACGGCTCCTATGTGCTCATGCGCCATGTGAGCTTCGAGGTGCGCAAGGGCGACATCTTCTTCATCATGGGCGGCTCGGGCTGCGGCAAGAGCACCCTTTTGCATGTGCTCATGGGCCTGAAACGGCCGCAGGCCGGCAAGGAGTTTTTCGGCAAGGTGGACTTCTGGGGGGGCACCGAGGCCGAGCGCCGCAAGGCCATGCGCCATGCGGGCGTGCTCTTCCAGAGCGGCGCGCTCTGGAGCTCCATGACGCTCGCCGAAAACGTGGGCCTGCCGCTGCAACAATATACGGACCTTGACGACGACGAGATCCGCGATCTCGCCTCGCTCAAGCTCGCGCTCGTCGGCCTCGCGGGCTTCGAGGACTATTACCCGTCGGAAATCAGCGGCGGCATGATAAAGCGCGCGGGCCTCGCTCGGGCGCTGGCGCTGGACCCGCAAATCCTCTTTCTCGACGAGCCCTCGGCCGGGCTCGACCCGGTGAGCTCCAACCTCCTCGACGAGCTCATCCAGGAACTGCGCGACACCCTGGGCGCGACCTTCGTCATCGTGTCGCACGAGCTCGCGAGCATCTTCAGCATCGCCACCAACGGCATCTTTCTCGACGTGAAAACGCGCACGGTGACGGCAAAAGGCAATCCTCGCGAACTCGCCGAAAATCCGCACACCCAGAAGGACGCCCTGCTCTTCCTCACGCGCGGCGGCAAGAACCCGCTCGGGCCGCAACAGTGCCCGCCCGCGTCCGCACCCGCGGCAGGCGCAAAGCCCGCTGACGCATTTTCCCCCGAAACCCGGGCCAAGGACGAAAACGCATGACTCCGCAAGCTTACAAAACCCTGGTGGGCGCTTTTGTGGTGGGGGGCATCGTGCTCTTCACGCTCGGCGTCATCCTGCTCGGCGGCGGGCGCCTGTTCAGCAATGACGTGGAATATGTGCTCTATTTCGACGGCTCGGTGAGCGGGCTTTCCATCGGCGCGCCCGTGGTTTTCCGGGGCGTGCCCATGGGCAGCGTCACGCAAATCAGCCTCGTGGCCAATGCGCGCGACTCCAACGTCACCATCCCCGTCACCATCCGCATCGACGAGCGCAGCTTCATCCGCGCCAGCGGCCGCGCCCTTTCCGAATCCGCCCAGCAGGAGATCATCCGCCGCATGGTGGAGCGCGGTCTGCGTGCCCGCCTCCAGCTCCAGAGCCTCATCACCGGGCAGTACCGCGTGGAGCTCGACTTCTTTCCGGACACGCCCATGAATTTCCGCTCCGCCACGCCGGACCTGGAGATCCCCACCGTGCCCTCGCCCATCGACACGCTCCAGCGCACGCTGGCGCGCATCCCGCTGGACCAGCTCGTGGGCACGCTTTCCAACATCCTCGAGAATGTCTCCGCAGCCGTCGACAACGGCAAGCTCAAGGCGGCCGTGGAGGCCTTCACCGCCACTTTCACGGAGACTCAGCACCTCCTTTCCGACAGCCCCCTGCGCCACTCGCTGGACAACACCCTCAGCCAGGTGGACGGCGCCACCCGCGCCATGCAGAAGGAGCTCCCTGGGGCGCTGGCCTCCTTCCATTCGGCCATGGACAATCTCGCCAAGGCGGCCGAGCGCCTGCGCGGCGTGGCCGATTCGGCCGAGAACACGCTGGGGCGCGACTCGCCCACCATGAACGAGGTGCGCCGCCTGCTCACGGAATCCATCGCCGCGGCGCGCTCCCTGCGCAATCTCGCCGACATGCTGGAACGCAACCCCGAAGCCCTGCTCATGGGCAGGCAAGGAAAACGCTGATGCACCGCATACTTACGCTTCTTGCCGTCCTCGGTCTCGCTCTTGCCGCGCTCGCGGGCTGCGGCCGCAGCACACCCACCAACTATTATTTACTGGAAAGCGGCATGGCGCCCGTGACGGCCGACGACCTGCCCCCCACCACCCTGCGCGTGGCCATGGTGGAGGTGCCCAACTACCTCAACCGCAACAATATCGTGAGCCGTGTTGCGGGCGAGACCAAGCTCATCCTCGCCGAGTTCCACCTCTGGGCCGAGCCTGTGAGCAACGGCGTGCGCCGCGTGGTGGAGGAGACCCTGACGCCGCCCCTGCTCGAGGCCGGCGTGACGGTGCTCCCCACGGGCACGACCAATGGCGGCGACTATGTGCTGTTGCTGGATGTGCAGCGCCTGGACGGCAACTTCAACGAAAAGGCCGTGCTTGAAAGCCGCTGGAGCCTGCTGGACAGGCACGACGCCACGCTCGCCGACGGCATTTTCGCCGCCGAGGAAGAGGTTGCGGGCAGCGACTACAATATCCTCGTGGGCGCGGAGAGCCGGCTGGTGCGCCGGCTGGGCGATTACCTCGCCCAAAAGCTGCCGCCGCTCCTCAAGAAGCGGCGCTGAGGGCGCAGAGCCGCGTCGTGACTTGCTGGGTGTCGTGTCCCGCTTTCCTTTTGTGGTCGCGTTGTGCTCGTGCTGTGGGGATATTGCCGAAATTATCCGTCAAAAACAGCCTTTTAGGTTCCGGCTGCGTCAGAAACAATTTTTCTTGGTCGAGTACTTAAGTACACTCCCTGCGAAAAATTGTTTCTTCCTTGCCGGAACCTAAAAATCTTATTTTTTAGGATTCTTCCGGCACCAGCACCCGTCTTCCGCTTCGCTCCAGCCGGGAAGTGGAATTTTGTCACTCATTGGATTACCAAGCCAGAGATAGAGCGGAGCGTTTCGGGCAAGAAAATGCCGATTCCGGCACTGGACGGCCCGGCGCAGGCCGGGCTATCCTTGCGGCACCTGCTAGGCGGGCACCAGCCTGCCACGGCTGCCTTCCCCTGCGGAAACGCAAACGCCACAACGCGCGGCGCAGCCGCGCAAGGAGGTCCCTATGGCTGCCACATTTCGCCCGACCCGGCGTTTTTTCCTGAAACAGGCCACCACCGGGGCGCTCGCGCTGGGCCTGCTGCCGCTCGTTGGCTGCGCCGCCCCCGCCTGGGGCGCCGAGGCCGGCGGAGCCGCCGCTGGCGCTGCCGGGGCCGCGGCCGCCAAGCCCAAGAAGCCGCTGGTGGTGTATTTTTCCCACTCCGGCAATACCCGCAAGCTCGCGGAAATCATCCATAAGAAGGTAGGCGGCGACATTCTGGAAATCGAGCCCGTCGCGCCCTATCCCTCCGACTACCAGGCCACCGTGGACCAGGCCAAGAGGGAACAGCAGGAAAACGCGCGCCCGGCGGTGAAAACAAAAATCGCCAACCCGGACGAGTACGGCGTCATCTTCCTCGGCTACCCCAACTGGTGGAGCAGTATGCCCATGCCGGTGTGGACCTTTGTGGAGCAGAACAAGCTTGACGGCCACACCATCGCGCCCTTCGACACCCACGGCGGCGGGGGGCTCGGCCACAGCGTGGACGACCTCAGGAAGCTCGTGCCGCACTCCAAGGTGCTCAAGGCCCTCGCCGTGCGCGGGACGGCCGCGGGCGGCGCGGAAAAGGACGTGGAAAAGTGGCTCGAGAGCCTCGGCAACGCCCTCATCATGACCACCACGGGCAACCCGGCCATCTATCCCGACGGCGCGTACTGAGCTTTCAACGCCTGAACGCAGGAGGGCCTTGCGCGCAAGCGGCGCAAGGCCCTTCATTTTTTAAGGTAAGGGCGCCCACCCTGATTTTTTCCGTTCCGTCCAAATGCAGGGTACGCCTTCAGGCCTTCTCACTTTTTCGCTTCTCCAGCTCCCATGATCGGCGGCAGGAGCTTCACCCCGCGCAGGGCGATGGCCAGAAGTTCCGCCTGGCAGATGTCCTGCTCCCGCGCCTGGAGTGTCAGGCCCTCGAAATAATTGGTGAGCGAGCCGGTGATGGCCGGGATGTCGCAATCCGGCGCGATTTCCCTGTCGCGCACAGCCATTTTCAGCCGTTCGCGAAATACCTGCCGCGTGTCCGCGCGCATCTTCGCAATGGTCGTGAGGATGCCATCCTCCCTCGCAGGGAGCGTCAGGGCGGAAAAGACGGTCAGGCAGCCGCAGGGCGCGTCCGGTGAGAGCAGTATCCGCGCGGTGGCGGCAAAAAGATTCTTTGTCGCCTCATACAAATTCTTCTCTTCGAGGTAGCGCGCGAAAACCGGGCCCCAGTAGGTGGTCTTGTAAAAGGCGAGCGCCTCCAAAAAGAGCTGCGCCTTGCTCCCGAAGGCGCAGTAGAGGCTCGGCGACTTGATGCCCATCACGCGGCAGAGCTGGCTCATGGTGGTCTGCATGTAGCCCAGCTCCCAAAAGAGTTTCAGGGCATTGCGCAGGGCGAGCTCCCTGTCGAATTCCCGGGGGCGGCCGCGGCCGGGTCGGCTTTCGGCCGGCGTATCTGCGACTTTTTCCAGTCTCATGGGGCCTCCCCGCTCATGGCGGCGCGGTTTACGCCCTGCGGACGGCATTGCATAATTTTATGCCATGTGGTATAAAAATTCCGGTAACGGAAACCATGCCGTTGCGGCAGGTTTTTCCAATCTTAGTTCAGATCACCCTCCAAGGCAAATGGAGACCGCACATGCACATTATCTACTGGAGCGACTACGCCTGCCCCTATTGCTATATTGCCGAGGCAAGGCTGCACAACGCCATCAAGGCGCTGGGCATGGAAGGCGACGTCACCTTCGAGCCGCGGGCTTTCGAGCTGGACCCCGGCGCCCCGAAAACCGTACAGTCCGACACGGCGCACCGCTTCGCCCGCAAGTACGGGCTGCCGCTTGAGCAGGCCATGGCCCAGATCGCCCACATTTCCGCCCTGGGGCGCGAGGCGGGCATCGACTTCCGCTATGCCGAGACCCAGTACACCAATACCTTCGACGCCCACCGTCTCATGAAGCTCGCGCTCTCCACCGGGGACAGGGACATCGCCGCCAGGACCAACGAACTTTTGTTCGCGGCCTATTTCACGAAAAACCTCAAGCTCGCCGAGGAATCCACCCTCGTGGATGCGGGGCTCGAGGCCGGGCTCGACAGGGAAAGGATCATCGCCATGCTCCATTCCGACGAATTCGCGACCGAAGTGCGCGCCGACGAGCGCGCCGCGGCCGAGCGCGGGGTACGCGGCGTGCCCTTCTTCATCTTCCCGGACGGCATGACCATTCCCGGGGCCATCTCCGAACACGATTTCCGGGAAATCCTCCAGCGCAACCGCAAAAGCGCCCCCGCCGCGCAACAGTGCGGGCCCGACGGCTGCGCGGTCGATTTCACCAACAAGTAGGCCGCGGCGAGCAGCCTCACGCCACTCCCCTATCAGGAGAAGCCATATGATCCAGCGCGTGGAAGTCCGCGACGTTTTTGCGGAAAACGCCTATTTCTTCATCGACCCGGCGACGCGCCAAGGCTTTGTCATCGACCCCGGCGCCGAGCCCGAGCGCCTTTTCCAGATCATCCAGCAGAACGGCCTCGACATCCAGGCCATCCTGCTGACCCACGGGCATTTTGACCACACCGGGGCCATTCCCTTCCTCCACGAGCGCCTTGGCGTACCCTACTACATTTCGCCCCCCGGCGAAGCCTACCTCACCGATCCGGCGCTCAACCTGAGCCAGGAGTGCGGCCGCTGGTCCGTGCTCACGGAAGCGCAGTTCTTCAAGCCAGGGGATTTCATCTCCCTGCCGGGGAATCCGCGCTTCGGCCTTGAGGTCATTGCCACGCCGGGGCACACGCCGGATTCCGTCACCTTTTACAGTGCCACGGAAAAGGCGGCCTTCGTGGGCGACACCATCTTCCGCGGCAGCCCCGGCATCACGCGCTTCCCCGGCGGCAACGAGCGCGACCTGTATGCGAGCATCATGAACCGCATCCTCACCCTCCCGGACGCCACCACCCTCTATTCCGGGCACACGCCGCCCACCAGCGTGGGCGAGGAAAAGCCCGCCTATGGGGGGATGTAGCCATGCAAGGCGCCGACGCTTCTCCCGGCCGCGTCCTCGACCTCGGGGAGGTGGCCGCCTGGAAGGTGAACTGCCCGGATGCGGGCGAGCAGAAAATCGCGCTCAAGCCCGGCTCGCAAGGCTTTAACTGGTCCGCGCAGGAGGTGGAGAACTTTTGGGAGGCAGTGGTCAGCGGCCGCCCGCTCGGGAGCTTCACGCTTAGGCGCGGGGAGGTGCTTCCCGTGCTCGAGGACGGCGAGCAGCGGGCCACGGCCGTGGCCCTGGGATTTTATGACCCGTGGGAGAAAAATGCCGATGCTTGGGAGGGCCTGCAAAAGGAGGGCATGAGGCGCTTCTCGCCCCAGCCCGAGGGGCCGCGCGGCATCCTGTGGATTGACCTCGCAAGGCCCGCGCGGGAGGATGTCTCCTATGTTTTCCGCCTCGTCACCCATGACGAGCCTTGGGGCTTTTTGCGCAACAGGCAGGGGCATCTCCCGGAGCACGGCGCGCGCCTCGCGTGGGAGAACTTCATCCGCGTCATCCGCTGCCAGAAGGAGATCCCGGCCAATGAATCCCTGCCCGCCTGGGCCAGCGGCGACACCCTGCCGCTCGCCTGGGCCTGGCCCTGGGACGCGGTGACGCCCATGCCCTTCAGCCTGCTCTGCGAGCTCGCGGACATCGCGACGCCCGAGTGGGAGGAATTTTTGCTGTTCAGCATAGAAAACAATCCCATGTGGCAGCTGGACTGCCCCATGCCCACGGCGGCCACGCATTGCTGGAAGGAAAAAATCTGCCAGCTGCTCAAGCACCGCCAGGGCGAGGATTATGAACGGCTCGCCGCGCTCGTGAAGCTCCTCCCCGCGGCGCTCAAGGCGCGCATCCCCGTCATCGAGCCGGACTGAACGATGCGCCGGGGGCACCAGGCGGCGCTTGCCCCCGCAAAGTCGCGCTTGCGCGCGGGCGCGCTTGCGGCTAGTCTCGCGCCATGACTGAAACCGTCTTTACGCTCGAACACCGGGACGGCGCCGCGCGGGCCGGGCGGCTCGCCACAGCGCACGGCACCATCCCCACGCCCATCTTCATGCCCGTGGGCACGGTGGGCTCGGTCAAGGCGCTGGCCCCCGACGACCTTGAGGCCATCGGCGCGCCCATCATCCTCGGCAATACCTACCACCTCTATTTGCGCCCCGGCGACGAGCTCATCGCCCGGCTGGGCGGACTGCACCGCTTCGCCTCCTGGCCCGGCGCCATCCTCACGGACAGCGGCGGCTTCCAGGTCTTCAGCCTGAGTTCCTTGCGCAAGCTCAGCGAGGAGGGGGTGGAATTCCGCTCGCACCTCGACGGCTCGCGCCACCTCTTCACCCCGGAATCGGTGGTGAAGATACAGCGCAATCTCCATTCCGACATCATGATGGCGCTCGACGAATGCGTGCCCTACGGCGCGGATTACGCCTACACCGAGCGCTCCGTGGGCCTCACCACACGCTGGGCGGCGCGGGCGCGCGCGGCGTGGCCCGCGGGCTCGGGCCCGAACCTGCTTTTCGGCATCGTGCAGGGGGGCTTTTTTGAGGATCTGCGCCGCCGCTCGGCGGAGGAGCTCAAGGCGCTCGATTTTGACGGCTATGCCATCGGCGGCCTTTCCGTGGGCGAGAGCAAGGCCGAGCTTCATGCCATGCTGCGCACAACGGCGCCGCTGCTGCCGGAGGGCAAGGCCCGCTACCTCATGGGCGTGGGCACGCCGCTCGACATCGTGCTCGGCATCCAGGCCGGGGTGGACATGTTCGACTGCGTTTTGCCCACGCGCAACGCGCGCAACGGCACGCTCTACACGTCCGAAGGCAAGGTCAATATCAAGAGGCGGGAATACGCGGAGGACCAGGGCCCGCTGGACCCGGCGTGCGACTGCTACACCTGCCGCACCTTTTCGCGCGCCTATCTCAGGCACCTTTTTGTGAGCAAGGAGCTTTTGTCCTTCCGGCTCAACTCCCTGCACAACCTGACCTATTTCCTGCGGCTCGTGCGGGGGGCGCGCGCGGCCATCCTGGAGGACCGCTTCGCCGCCTATGTGGCGAAAATCGCCGCGCTCTACCCCGACGAGGCGGCCAGGGCGGAAGTGCCGGGTTTTTGAAACCCTGTCTTTGGTCGAGGACACTTCCAGATTCCGTCTGGAGCGAAGCGACAGACGGATGCTCGTGCCGGAAGAATCCTAAAAAATAAGATTTTTAGGTTCCGGCAAGGAAGACAAAAATTTCCGAAGGGAGTGTACTCAGGTACTCGACCGAGGAAATTTTTTTCTGACGCAGCCGGAACCTAAAAGGCTGTTTTTGACGGAGACTTCTGGCATTAAGGAAGCAGCAGGCAAATCGCCATCCTGCCCTATCAACTCACAAGCACATCAAACGGGCTACGCGGAAGCCATGCCCAGCAACGCCTCGCGGCGCTCGCGGCGGCGCACGAGGAAAAAGACCACAAAGGCCCCGGCGAGCTTGGAGAGGCTCATGGCGATGATGCCCTCTGCCGAGGCGATGCCGATGAGCAGCAAAAAGACCAGGCTGTCCAGTGGCGCGCCCAGAAGGCTCGAGAGCAGGATGCGCTGCGAAAAGGGCTTGCGGGTGAAGGTGAAGAGCCCCCAGTCCCCCAGCTCGCCCACGGCAAAGGCCACGGCGCTCGCGATGGCGAGCTCCGGCGAGGCCATCCACCAGCTCACGGCGCAGCCCACCAGCATGGCCCAGAGGATATGATGCCCCACGCGGCGCTGGGCGAAATCGCGCACCACGAACACGAAGCCCACGATGAGCGATGCCGGGGACCACAATTCGCCATTGGGCAGTTCCAAAAGCGGCGTGACGGCAAAGACCCAGTTGACGCCGACAATGAGCGCCATATAGGTGAAGAGCGAATACATGGCGAGCCCCTCTCCGGGCTGAAAAACATATGGCGCCCCCCAACCCGGCGACCGGGAAGCAGAGGCCACGCGCGAAACCCCGGGCCGGAGGATAGCGGAGCGCCCCTCGGAAGTCGAGAAAAATCCCGCCAGCCGTTCGAGCACCCCGGCGGCGCAGTTCCCACCCTTTCCTCCTCTTGCCCTCCTCTCCTGTCCAGCCTCAACGCCAATGACCGCCCTTTTTTACGCGCCTTGCAAATTTTTTCACGATTTATGGCGCAGCCGATAGAACAGTGCGCCCCTGCACGCTATGCAGGGAAAAACAGCCCACAAAACTTCTTCCACAAGGAGGAGATGGCATGAAAAAGTTTCTTCTGGCCGCCCTGCTTCTGGGGCTCATGTTCGGCGCGCCTTGCCAGGCCGCGTCCGACTGGCCCGACCGTCCCGTGAAACTGCTGACCATGACGGGCCCCGGCGCCCAGATCGACCTGCTCACCCGGGCCGTGGCCGAGGCCCTCAAGAACGATCTCGGACAGCCGGTGCTCGTTACCAACATGCCTGGCGGCTCGCACGGCAGCGTCATGGCCACCGAAGTGGCCAACGCCAAGCCCGACGGCTACACCCTGGGCACCTCGGCCACGGCGGCCTTCACCTATTCACCCTTTGTCACCAAGACCAAGTATACCCCCGAGGATTTCACCTACCTCACCCTGCTCGGCCTCAACCAGAGCGGCATCGTCTGTGCGCCCGACAAGCCCTGGAACACGCTGAAGGACGCCTTTGCCCAGGCGAAGAAGGAAGGGCGCGGCCTCACCTACATGTTCCAGGGCTCGGACGACAGGGACGCCATGCGCCGCATCGCCGAAAAGGAGGGGGTGCCCCTCTCGCTCATGCCGAGCACGGGCGGCCCATCGGTCATCTCGGCGGTCATGGGCGGCCATGCGGACCTCGGCCATGTGGGCGCCATCCTGTTTGACTACGTGCAGGGGGGCAAGCTCAAGTGCCTCGCCGCCACCACGCCCCGGCGCCTCACCGCGCTCCCCGACATCCCCACGCTCAAGGACCAGGGCTGGGACGAATCTGTGGAGATGTTCATCGCGCTCGTGGCGCCCAAGGACCTGCCGCCGGACGTCCGCGCGCGCCTCGACGAGGCCGTGGCCAGGCTCGCCGCCAACAAGGATCTCCAGACCTTCATCGCGGAAAAGCTCCGCATGGCCCCGGTGGAATTCGGCCCGGCGCATGCCGCCGACTATATCGCCACCACCGCCGAGCGCGTAAAGGCCCAGAACGCGGGCAAGAACTAGGAGGCGCGCATGAGCACGGCACGCAGAGATGCCCTGGGCTATGCGGGCATGGCGACGCTNGGGATACTCCTCCTNGTCTGGATCATCCCCNCATGGTCNCCNCCGTGGCCNGGCTATGGGATGCCCCCNAGCCTGGTGCCCAATGTGGCNGCCGGCTTCCTTCTGGCGCTGGCGCTCTGGGGNCTNGGGCGGAGCTGGCTTGTGCTGCGCAAGNCCGGGGGCGGCGCTGCCGCCCCCCAGGCGGCACAGGCNAAAAAAAGGCCTGACTGGCTCAACCTGCTNCTCTTTGTCACGCCCTGNGCCTTCCTCATGCCGGCCATGTCGGCGCTNGGNTTCCTGCCGGCGNGCATNGGNTTCATGTTNCTCATCCAGTGGTTGTGCGGNCAGCGCAAGCCNGTNCCCTTCGTGCTCGTNGGCACGCTTCCCGTGCTCGCCATCTGGGCGCTCATGCGTTTCGCCCTNGGCGTGCCCATGCCGTGANCANCCNTCCGGGAGGGNAAAATGCTNGAAATGATGCTCCACGGNCTNGNCACCGCNCTGGCCCCNCTCAANNTGCTNTTCGTNTTNNTNGGGGTGGTNTTCGGCATGGTGGCCGGGGCCATNCCCGGGGTCAACGGNCCCATGGCCATCGCGCTCTGCGTGCCGCTTTCCTACTACATGTCNCCGGTGGCNGCCATCGGCTTCCTGGTNGGCCTGAACAAGGGNGCNTTTTTCGGCGGCTCCATTTCNGGCATCCTGCTCAANACNCCNGGCACGCCCGAAGCCGCCGCCACCACCTGGGACGGNCATCCGCTCGCCCTNCAGGGCAAGGGGCANAAGGCNCTGCGCATGGCNCTNTANGCCTCGGTGAGCGGCGACGCCTTTTCCACCATCGTGCTCATCCTCGTGGCCGCGCCCCTGGCGGCCGTGGCCCTCTATATGGGGCCGCCCGAGATCTTCGCCCTNATCTGNATGGCCATGACCATCATTGCGGGCCTNGGCACGNGGTCCCTNTTGCGCGGNCTCATGGCCGCCACCCTCGGCATNCTCATCGGCTGCATCGGCATGGAGCCGGTGTCGGCGCTNCCNCGGCTGACGCTGGACATNACCGAGCTGGAACGGGGCATCTCNCTCATCCCCATCGGCATCGGCATGCTGGCCTTTTCCGAGATCATCAGCCAGATCGGCCAGNTNCTCGACCACGGGGAGGCATCCTGCGCCGTGGACTTTTCCACAAGGCCGGAAGACAACCATNTGAGCTGGAAGGAATATCTCGCATGTATGCGCACGATCCTGCGCTCTTCCATCGCAGGCACCGTGGTGGGNGCGCTCCCNGGCCTCGGCGCGCCGGTGGCCTCGTTTTTCGCCTATGACCAGGCGGTGAAGCACTCCAAAAATCCGGAGAGCTTCGGCAAGGGCAACCCTGAGGGGATCGCNGCCTCCGAATCCGCCAACAGCGCCGTGGTGGCCGCGAGCCTCATCCCGCTCTTCACCCTCGGCATTCCCGGNAACGTGGCCGCAGCCCTGCTCATCGGGGCCTTCGTCATCCACGGCATGATCCCCGGNCCGCTGATGTTCGAGCAGAACGCGCAGTTCATCTACTCCATCTACGGCAGCCTCATCCTCGCCAATCTCTTTCTGCTGGGCGCNGGGCGCGTGGGGCTTCGGGCCTTCTGCCGGGTGGTACAGGTGCCACCGGCCATCCTTTACCCCATCATCATCCTTACCTGCATGATGGGCTCCTATCTTGCGCAGTATTCGCCTTTTGACGTGACGCTCATGCTGGCCTTCACNGTGCTNGCCTGGTTCATGCGCAAGTTTGATTATTCCATCATCTGCCTGATCATCGGCTTCATCCTCGCCCCCATCTGGGAAACCTCGCTCCAACAGGTCATCATCGCCTCGGAGCAGAACCCGTGGATGATCTTCCACNGGCCCGTGGCCCTCGCGCTCATGGCCATCGCCCTCTGGATCGTCGTGAGGTCCGGCCGCGCGAACACCAGGAAGAACCAGGCCCACGACAGCTAAACCCCACGCGGAGANCACCATGGCCAATATCAGNGCCCCCAGGATGCGAAACTTCGCCCCCCGCTCCCTCGANGANGTGGAGGTGGTGGANGTCGACTGCGACCTGCTCATCATCGGCGGCGGCAATGCCGGCTGCTTTGTCGCCGTGGANGCGGCCCGNCTTGNCCCNGNNCTTNANATCGTGATCATGGAAAAGGCCGAGATCATGCGTTCCGGGGCCTGCGCCGCGGGCATGGACGCCATCAACACCTATATTCCGCCGGACAAGACCCCCGAGGATCTCGTGCGCTGGAGCCGNGCCCAGGTGGGCGGCGGCCCNCTGCGGGAGGATCTTTCCCTTTCCAACGCGCGCGAGCTCAANGAATGNGTGGAGGANCTCGANCGCTGGGGCCTGCCCATCCTGCGCGANGANAACGGCAAGGTGCGNTATCGCGGCCAGTGGGACATCTCCATCCACGGCGAGCAGCTCAAGCCCATCATGGCCGAAAAGGCCCTGGAGAGCGGCGCGGACGTCTACAACCGCGTCACCGCCACGAGCCTTCTCATGTCGGACGGGCGCTGCGTTGGCGCCACGGGCCTCGGGGTGCGCGACGGCANGTTCTATGTNTTCCNCGCCANGGCCACCGTGGTGGCCACCGGCGGAGCGGGCACGCTTTACAAGTCCTACACAGCGGATTCCACGGACAGTGGCGCGCAAATCTGGATGTGCCCCTACTGCGTGGGCACGGGCTATGCGCTCGGGCTGCGCGAAGGCGCCGAGCTCACGAGCCTTGAGCAGCGCTGGGTCGCCACGCGCACCAAGGATTTCTGCGGGCCGGTGGACACCATTTCGGTGGGTTACGGCGCNCCCATCATCAACTGCAAGCATGAGCGCGTCATGAGCCGGTACGAAGAGCTGGGNGGTGACGCGGCCCCCCGTTATATCCGCGCCAANGCNCCCATGGAGGAATGGCTCGCGGGCCGGGGCCCCTGCTATTGCGACACCACGCGCATGACGCCGGAAAAGGCCCATGACATGCTCGTGGANTATCTCAACGAGCGGCCCTCCTTNGTCCTCTTCCTGGCGAGCCGNGGGCAGGACCCGGCCAAGGANCCCATCGAGATCTACGGNTCCGACCCNTATATNCTCGGCGGCCANACNGGCGGCGGCTACTGGGTGGACATGGACCGCATGACCACCATCCCCGGCCTCTTNGCCGCGGGNGAGACCGCCGGNGGCAATCCCAACAAGTTCGTGGGCGGCTGCTGCGCCGAGGGCAAGCTCGCCGCGCGGGGGGCTCTTGGCTANATGCGCGGCCTGGACAGCCTGCCCGCGCCGGACAAGGAGGCGCTGGCCCGGGAAATGGCGCGCGTGTACGNGCCCCTCTTGCGGCGCGCGGAGGACGGGGTCAGCCCGGTGGAGATGAAGGAGCGCCTGCAAAGGCTCATGGATGAATACGCCGGCGGTGTCAGCCAGTTCTACCGCACCAATGAGGAAAGGCTGGACTATGCGCTCAGGCATATCGCCATGCTGCAGAGCCAGTTCCCCTACCTGCGCGCCCAGGACCTCCACGAGCTCATGCAGGCGCTCGAAACCATGGACCGCGTGGACGTGGCCGAAGCCGTGGTGCAGCATCTCAAGGCCCGCAAGGAAACGCGCTGGGCCGGCTGGCAGACGCGCTCGGACTATCCCGAGCGCGACGACGAACACTTCGACTGCTTCATCGAATCCCGCAGGAATCCCGCCACGGGCAAGGTCGAAACCTTCACCCGCCCCTATGAGCAACTTCTCCCCGGCGACAGGAAAAAGGCCTGAGCCGGCCGCAAGGGAGCTTTACCATGCCACCGAAAGTTGATACGCGAAAATGCACGGGCTGCGCCGGCCGCGAGGAATCCTTCTGCGAAAATGTGTGCCCAGGCGACCTCATGGCCGTTTCGCCGGAAACGGGCAAGGCCTATTGCCGCGACCCCCGGGAATGCTGGGACTGCATGTCCTGCATCAAGGTCTGTCCTGCCGGGGCGCTGGAAACGCGCATCCCCTACCAGCTTGGCTATTTCAAGGCGAGCCTGCGCCCCATTATGGGGCGCGATTCCATCACCTGGAAATGCCGGGACATCCACGGCAGGGAAACCGTCTATAAATTCGCCAACCGGAATGTGGGGCAACGCGGCAAGGGGCAGGCGAAAGCCTAGCCCGCGCCCCGTAAGCGCCAGCCCGGGAGCTGGCGCGGCGCATCGCCCGGGGCGCCCGGGGAGCCCTCGAGGAGAGGCGCGCATGGACAGACTGTGGCATCTTCCCGGTGAGGAATTTTTTACCGGACTGGAAGCGGAGCGCCGCCTTTTTCTGCAAAAAGCCACCAGGGTGCGCCTCCAGAAAAACGACATCATCTTCCATGAGGCCGACCCTGGCGACAGTTGTTTCTACATTGCCGAGGGCCTGGTGCGCATCTTCAGCACCCACGGTTCGGGCAAGGAGCCGGTCTTCTTCCTCCGCCACAGGGGCGAGTTTTTCGGTGTCTCGGAAGTGCTGGAGGGCTATCCCCGCAAGGCCAACGCCCAGGCCCTCGCCCCGGCCGTGCTCTACCGCATCGGCCGTAGGGAATTCGACAGTCTGCTCAGCGAAAACTACCGGCTCGCGCGGCGGGTCATCTCCCTGCTGGGCTGCCGCATCCGCCATCTGGGCGACACCATCCGCGACCTCGTGGCCTGCAACGTGGAGGCCCGGCTCGCCAACGTGCTCATCACGCTGGCCTCCGAGCTCCTGCCGGACGCCGAAAGCTGGCAGCGCGAGATCGAGCTGCCCGTGCGCGTTTCGCAGGAGCACCTGGCCCAGCTCGCGGGGACGACCCAGCCCACGGTGAGCGAGCTTTTGAAAAAATTCCAGCAGCTCGGCCTCATCCGGGTGGAGCGCCGCCGCATCACCATCGTTTCGCCCCAGGCGCTTCTCGACCGGCGCTGAGGCCGGCCCCGGCTTCAGAGCGGATGCTCCCTGTCGTAGCGCTCGATGAGGGCGATGAAGGCGTCCTCCAGCGTGGGGTCCTTCATGTCCGGCACCTGCGCCTTGAGCTCGTCCGGCGTGCCCACGCTGATGATGGAGCCCCGGTAGATGAGGGCGATGCGGTCGCAGTATTCGGCCTCCTCCATGAAGTGCGTGGTCACGAGCACGGCCGCGCCCGCCGCCGTGAGCGCGGAGATATGCTTCCAGAAATCGCGCCTCGTGCGCACGTCCACGCCCGAGGTGGGCTCGTCCAGAAAGAGCACCGGGGGCTCGTGGAGCGTGGCGCAGAGCAGCGCCAGCCGCTTCTTGAGCCCCAGCGGCAATGTGCCCGTGCGGGCCTTGAGCCATGAGGTGAGGTCCAGCGCGCCCGCGAGCACCGGCAATAGCGCGTCGCGCCGTTTGGGGGACAGGCCGTAGAGGTCCGCGAAAATGGTGATGTTTTCCCGGACCGTGATGTCGGGATAGAGGGAGAAATTCTGCGCCATGTAGCCGAGGCGCTCGCGCGCGGCGCTCCCGGAGCGGAGCAGGTCCACGCCGTCCACGGCGCAGTCGCCCGAAGTGGGCCGCAGGAGCCCGCACAGCATCCTGAAGGTGGTGGACTTGCCCGCGCCGTTGGGCCCGAGCAGGCCGAAGATCTCCCCGGCATGCACCTTGAAGGAGATGTCGCGGGCGGCCACGAAGTCGCCGAATTTCCGGGTGAGGTGGTTGGCGAGGATGCGCGGCCCCGAATCGCGCGAGCCCTCCGGGGATGCAACCGCGCCCCCCGCCGCGCCCGGCAGCTTGCCGTAGGGCGAGGGCCGCTTGTCGATGCCGCCCACTTCGCCCATATAGGCGTCCTCCAGGCGCGGGGCCACGGGCGTGCCGCCCCTGGCGATAATCTCCTGCCGCACTTCGGGCCGCGCGTCCGCCGCCAGCACCACGCGCAGGGAACTGCCCTGAATGAGGACGTCGATGATGCCCGGCTTCATGGTCCAGTAGGCGAGCGCCTCCCGGTGGGCGTTGCCGCCGTCCGCGGCAGGGGCCTTGTCGCGGAGGAGAAAGACGCGACCTTCCGCCCGGCGCGTGAGCTCTTGCGGGGGCCCGGCGAAGAGCGTGGCGCCCCCATCCAGCATGGCCACGCCGGGGCAGCGCGCGGCCTCGTCAAGGTAGGAGGTGGACCAGAGCACCGTCATGCCGCCCTTGGAGAGCTCCTGCACCATGCTCCAGAGCTCGCGGCGCGATTGCGGGTCCACGCCCACGCCCGGCTCGTCCAGAAGGAGCAGGCGCGGCGCCCCCAGCAGCGCGCAGGCGATGCCGAGCTTCTGCTTCATGCCGCCGGAAAGCCGCCCGGCCAGCCGCTCCGTGAAGGGCGCGAGCGCCGTGAAGGCGAGCAGCCGCCGGAAAAGCGCCTCGCGCGCCTCGCCCTCCACCCCGCGCAGGCTGGCGTAGAGGCGCAAATTGGCCATGACCGTGAGGTCCTCATACAGGCCGAAACGCTGCGGCATATAGCCGATGCTGTTGGGCTCGCGCCGCAGGAGCTCGGCCACGGGCAGGCCGAAGATGCGCAGGCTGCCCCCCGTGGGCACCATGAGCCCGGCGAGCAGGCGCATGAGCGTGGTCTTGCCCGAGGCGTCGGGCCCCACGAGCCCGGTGATGCGCCCGGCAGGAATGGTGGCTGAGACGCCCCTGAGGGCCTCCTTGCGGTTGCCGCCCTCGCCGAAGTCCATGCGCAGGTCCTGAAGGACGATGGCCGGGGCGCTTTCCCCGTCAGGCTGAGCCGCGGCGGGCGCGGTGGTCATGGCGCGGGCGCATCCACAAAGATGGTCACGGGCATGCCCTGGCGCATGACATTTTCCGGGTCCTCGGCCTGCACGCGCAGCCGATAGACAAGGGCGGTGCGCACCTCGCGCGTCTCCACGGTCTTGGGAGTAAATTCCGCCGTGGGCGAGATGAAGCCCACCGTGCCGGGAAAGGTCTTGCCCGGCGCCGCGTCCACGGCCACGCGCACGGCCATGCCGGGCTTGATTTTGCCGAGATTGGGCTCGTCCACATAGGCGCGCAGCCACACCGGGTCGGTGAGGGTGAGCGTATAGACCGTCTGCCCCGGCTGCACGATGGCCCCGGCCTCACGCGCCCGCGTGAGGATGACGCCCTTTTGCGGCGCATGGAGCACGCCGTCCGCAAGCTCTATGTCCGCGCGGCGCAGCTCGGCCTCGGCGGCGGCCACGGCCGCGCGCTGGGCCAGCACCTCCTCCTCCCGGTAGCCGGAAAGAAGCATGTCGAGCTGATCCTGGCTGGAGCGCAGGCGTGCGGCCGCCTCCCTGTCCGCGGCGCGGGCATTGTCCAGCTCTTTCTGGGAGATGGCGTTGCTCTGCCGCATGGAGATGACGCGGTGGAGGTTGATGGCCGCGTTTTCGGCCACGGCCCGGGCCGCGGCCACCTGAGCCCGCGCCTGCGCCACTTCCTCCGTGCGGTAGCCGCGCTCAAGGCGCGCGAGGTCGGCCTTTTGCCCGGCAAGCCGCGCGGCGGCCTGGTCCCGCTGCTGGCGCAGCATGTCCGCATCCAGCCGGGCGAGGGGCTGGCCCTCGGCCACGGCGTCGCCCTCGTCCACCAGCACGGACTCGATGCGCCCGCCCACCCGAAAGCCCAGGTCCACCTGGCGGATGTCCACATTGCCGTACAGGACGAGGCCGTGCGGCTTGCGCCCCTCATAGAGCTTCCAGCCCCAGATGCCGCCGCCGATGCACGCGAGCGCGAGGGCGGCGATGATGAGGCCCTTTGTTTTGCGGGAAAGCGCCATATGCACCCCACTCAGAACAGGATGAGGGAAGCCAGCCCCAAAAAGATAAAGAAGCCCGCGCCGTCCGTGAGCATGGTCAGGAAGATGCTTGACGCCTGGGCCGGGTCGCGCCCGAGCGCGCGGAAGATGAGCGGGATGGAGCCCCCGGCCACGGCGCCGAGGAGCATGTCGCAGAGGATGGCCCCGCCCATGACCGCGCCCACCAAGAGGTTGCCCGTGAACCACCACGCCCCGAGAAAGGAGGCCAGCGCCATGAAGAGGCCCGTGGCGAGGCCGATCTTGCCCTCGCGCAAGACCGCCTTCCAGGCCTTTCTGTGGTCGAAGCGGTCCGTGGCGAGCTGGCGGATCATCACGGCGAGCGCCTGCTGGCCCGTATTGCCCGCCTGGTTGGCGACCATGGGCATGAGCACGGCGAGCACCGCCATCTGCGCGATAGTCCCCTCGAACATGTAGACCACCGAGGCCGACAGGGCGGAATTGAGCATGTTCACCGCGAGCCAGGGGAGCCGCTTGCGCACGCTCTCGAGCCACGGGGTATCCACATTTTCCTCCGGGTCCGCGCCCACCATGCCCAGCATGTCGGCGCTCGCCTCGTCGTGGATGATGTCCATGATGTCGTCATAGGTGACCACGCCCATGATGTGGCCCTCGTAATCCACCACGGGCATTGCGAGATAGTTGTAGTGCGAGAGGAGGTTCGCCACCTCCTCCTTGTCCGTGTCATAGGTGACGCTGACCACGTTCTGCCCGGAAACCGCATCGCCCACCACGGTGCCTGGGCGCGCCAGCATGAGGTCGCGCAGGGAGAGCACGCCCACGAGCACATCGCGGTCGTCCACCACATAGCCGTAATAGGGGCTTTCCTTGTCCGCATACATTTCGCGCCGGATATGCGCGATGGCCTCGTCCACGGTGAGGTCCTGCTCGAGCAGGATGATCTCCGTGTTCATGACGCCCGCGGCGGAGTCGGAATCGAAATTCAGGAGATTGCGGAGCTCTTCGGAATCCTCGCGGGTAAGCCGTTCGAGGAGGACGTCGCGGTGCTCCTCGTCGAGCTCGTCGAGCACATCGGCCGCGTCGTCCGGCGCCATCTCGGCGATGATCTGGGCGGCCACGTCCGCGTCGAGGTTTTCGAGCACGTCCACGGCGGCGTTGCCTTCCAGTTCGGCAAGGGCCTCGGCCGCGTCCTCGGTGGACATGTGGCGGAGCGCGCAGACGCGCTTTTCAAGACTGAGATTTTCAAGGTGGTCGGCAAGGTCGGCCGGATGGATGAATTCCGCCTCCTCCCCGGCGTCGCGACAGATCTCGGGCATGGTCAGGGTGCGGGATTCGCCCTTCCCGTCCCTGACGCGCCCGGCCCCGGCGGCCCCGATATCGTCGGGCGCAGGCGCAACGCCGGAAGCGCCGAGAGCGCCCGCTTGCGCGGCCGCGCCCGGGACCTGCGGGTCGTCCGCATGGGGGCGCTGCTGCTCGACGCCTGGCTCGGTCATGGCTTTCCTTTCCTGCACCGGGCCTTGCTTGACGCGCGGCGCAGGGCATTTTATGAACAGCCCGGCACGGCTCACGGCCGCCCGGCATTTGCCACTGCTGTAAACGCCGCTTCTACCATGCGCCCCGACACGGGACAAGCCCCCTTGCGCGCCCCCCGCCGGGAAGGTCCCCGCGCCACGCACCGCACTGGAGGACAGAACATGAAGACCGCATCCCGCCGCGTGGGCGCCTTTTGCCTCCTCACGCTCCTTGCCCTCGCGGGCCTTGCCTTTGCGCTCGTGCCCACCCTTGTGGAGGACGCCGCGCGGGCGCGCCTCGCGGAACTCCCCGCGGCCTTCGCGGACCAGGGCATCGCCCTTGAGCCGCCGGCCGTGGAGAGGGTGAACTTTTCCCTGCTTTCGCGCGAGCTTGCGCTCGGCAATGTGCGCCTCACCGGGAAATTGCTGAACGCGGACGGCCGCGGCAGCCGGGGCAGTTTTCTCGCCACCGCCGAGGATTTTTCCGTGCGCCTCACTTTGCGCGCGGTGCTGCTGGCCACGCCGCTTGCTCGCTTCCTCCTGCCCCAAGGGCAGGCGGGCGCGGAGCTCATCCCCGTGGCGGAACGCCTGAACGCACGGGACCTCACCACCTCCACCGCCGAGCCCGCCCTTGCCATGACGCTTTCGGCCACGGAGGTCACGGCTGACGACGTGGCCGTGGACGGCGCGCTTTTGCGCGGCCTCCTCACCGGGGAGCGGCTCCCCGCCCGGCCCGAGGTCATCGACTGGCTCTATGCCTTCGCCGCAGCGGATTTCCGCCTCACCGGGCTCGCGCTTTCGCTGGACGCGCCCGCCACGGGCGAAAGCGTTGCCGCCAGCTGCGCAGAAGCCTGGATGCGCGGCCTTTCCCGCCGCCACCTGGCGGAGCAGGAAGCGCGCGACATCCGCTGCGCCCTCCCGGACGGGCAGGCCATCAGCATCGCCTCGCTGCGCGAGGAGGCCGTGGCGCTCCCCGAAAAAGCGCTGCTGCGCCCCCTCGCCGCGGAGCTCGCCCGGCCCGAAGTTTCGGAAGCGCGTTTGCAGGCGGCCCTCAAGACGGCGCTTTCCGGCCCGGAGCCGCTGGTGGGCAAGGCCGTCCTCACCGGGCTCGTATTGCCTCTCGGGGACGCCCCCCAAGGCAGCGCTCTCAGGCTCGAGCGCGCGGCCCTCGCCTGGCGGGCCGTTTCGCCGGTGGATCAGGAGCTCTCCCTCGAGGGCCTTTCCCTGCCCACGGCCGCGCTTACGCAGGAGGCGGGCATCGTGCTCGCGGGGCTTCCCACGCTCTCGCTCAATGCCGGGCTTGCCGTGCGCGGCACGGGCGCCGGGGCGGGCGGCCCGGAGCAGTACAGCGGCAATCTCGCCGCGCAGGGCCTCTGCTCCCTCAACTATGCCTTCACGCTGGACCCGCAGGGCTATGCCGCGGAGCTCGCCATGCTGCGCGGGACCTATTCCGGCGCCTCGCTGAAGTATACGGATGAGGGCCTGCTGCCGCGCCTGGCGGCCGGGGTGATGCCCTCGCCCGAAGCTGCCATGATGGCCCTCAAGGTGGGCCTCGCCCGCTTCTGCTCCCTGCCCACGCCGGAAAACGCGGCCCTGCGCGGCGCGCTGGAAACCTTTGTGGAAAGGCCGGGAACGCTCTCCCTCACGGCGCGCAAGCCCTTCAACCTTATGGAGGCCATCGTCACCGTGGGCGAAGGGAATGCCGGGGCGCTCATGGACGCGAGCGCCGTGTCTGGGCCGCTCACCCTCGGCGAGGCCATGCGCCAGGTCGGAGCTCGGGGGCGTTAGGATGCGCAGCCTTGCGCTCAGGAAGGACGAGGACCGCCGCATCCGCGCCGGGCACCTCTGGGTCTTTTCCAATGAGGTCGACACCAAGAAGACCCCGCTCACGGACTTCGCCCCCGGCGAGGAGGCCACCCTGCTCGACGCGCGCGGCAAGGCCCTCGGGAGCCTCTGCGTCAATCCCGCCTCGCTCATCTGCGGGCGCCTCCACAGCCGCCGGGCCGACACGCCGCTGGACGCCGCGCTCATCCGCGAGCGCCTCGCCACGGCGCTCAGCGCGCGGGAGCGGTATTTTGACGGACCGTGGTACCGCCTCTGCCACGGCGAGGGCGATTATCTCCCCGGCCTCGTCATCGACCGCTATGGCGACCACCTCACCCTCCAGATAGGCACGGCGGGCATGGAGGCGCGCAAGCCGCTCCTCATAAGCGCCCTTGAGGAACTGGTCCGGCCCACGTCCCTTTATTTCGACAACGACATTCCGGCCCGCGGCCTTGAGGGACTTTCCCGCCAGCCGGAGAGTTCCGGTCCCGTGCCGGAACTGCTGGAAGTGCCGGAAAACGGCTGCCGCTTTACCGTGCCCAGCGCCCTGGGCCAGAAAACCGGCTGGTTCTATGACCAGCGGGCCAACAGGCGCGAATTCGCCCGCTATGCCAGGGGCGCGGACGTGCTCGACATCTTTTCCTATGCCGGGGGCTTCGGCGTCACGTCGGCCGCGCAGGGGGCCAAATCCGTGACCTTTGTCGACGCCTCCGCGCCCGCGCTTGCCCTTTGCCGCCGCAACATGGCGGCAAACGCCCCGGATGTGGCGGCGGAGACCATCGAGGGGGACGCCTTTCAGCGCCTTTCCGAGCTGGCCGCGGCCGGGCGGCGCTTTTCGCTCGTGAGCCTCGACCCCCCGGCCTTCATCAAGCGCAAGAAGGACGCGGCCCAGGGCCTCGCCGCCTACCGCAAGATCAACCTTCTGGCCGCAAGCCTGCTGGCCCCCGGAGGGGTGCTCGCCAGCTCCTCCTGCTCGCACCACCTCGACGGGGACGAGCTCGGCCGCGCCATCGCCCACGCGGCCGCGAAGCTGGGGCGGCCCGCGCGCATCCTCTATACAGGCGCGCAGGGGCCGGATCATCCCGTCCATGTGGCCATGCCGGAAACGGCCTACCTCAAATGCCGCCTGGTCCGTTTCGACTGAGCGGCACAGCCCGGAGATTTCCATGTTCAACAAAGTCCGCCTGCTCACCCCCGGCCCCACCCCGCTCCCGGAGCCGGTGCGCCTCGCCCTCGCCAAAGACATGATCCACCACCGCAAGCGTGAGTTCGGCGAAATCATGCGCCGCGTGCAGGAAAAGCTGCGCCTGCTCTTCGGCACCGGGGGGCCGGTGCTGCCGCTTTCCTGCTCCGGCACCGGCGCCATGACCGCGGCGGTGTATTCGCTCTTCGAGCCCGGCGACAAGGTGCTCGTGGTGGAGGGCGGCAAGTTCGGCGAGCGCTGGCGCGCCATCGCCGCCTCCCACGGCCTCGCCGTGGCGAGCCTGCGCGTGCCCTGGGGCGAGGCCGTGCGCCCGGAGGACGTGGCCGCCGCGCTGGACGCGGACCCGTCCTTCAAGGGCGTGCTCATGCAGGTCTGCGAGACCTCCACGGGCGTGCTCCATCCCGTGCGCCAGGTGGCGGACCTCATGGTCGGGCGCGAGGCCCTGCTGGTGGCGGACGGCATCTCGGCCGTGGGCATTTCGCCCTGCCCCATGGACGACTGGAAAATCGACTGCCTGCTCACAGGCTCGCAAAAGGGCCTCATGCTGCCGCCGGGCCTCGCGCTGCTGGCGCTCTCGCCGCGCGCCTGGAAAAAGGCCGAGGCCACGCGGCCGGGCTGCTTCTATTTCGACCTGCCGCGCGAACGCGACAATGTGCTCAAGGGGCAGACGCTCTTCACCACGCCCGTGAACCTCATCGTGGGGCTGGAGGCGAGCCTCGACATGCTGCTCGAAAACGGGCTCGAGCTCGTCTATGCCAAGCAGTGGGCGCTGACCATGCTCGTCCGCGCTGGCACGAAGGCCATGGGGCTTTCGCCGCTCGCGCGGGAGCATTTCGCCTGGGGCCTCACGAGCGTGTGGCTGCCCGAAGGGGTCAACGGCGGGGACGTGCTGCGTCTGGCCATGGAAGACTGGGGCGTGTGCATGGCCGGCGGTCAGGACCAGCTCAAGGGCCGCATCGTGCGCATCGGCCACATGGGCTGGGTGGACTGGGCGGACGCGCTCGCCGGACTCTACGCGCTGGACCGCGGCCTCATCGGCATGGGCGGCTATTCGGCGAGCCGCGATTATCTGGAAACGGCCATGGCCGCCTATCGCGGCGCCTTGGAGGCCGGCCCGGGCATCTCGCCGCACGAGGCGGAGGTGCGCAGCTAGGCCTTGCCTCGGCCCGGATGCGCCTTATGTTTAGGGGAGCGGGCGCGAACGTCGCGCCGCGGCACATCGGCCAGCGAGGTTTTCATGACTGACAAGACGAGTTCCAAGGGCTCGGCCCCGGAAGGCGCAGGGGCCTGCGGCTGCGGCTGCGGACCGGAAAGCGTGCTCCCCGAGGTGACCTTTTCCGCCTTCATCATTTCGCTCGCCTCGGCCGCTCTGGTGGGCCTCGGCGAAGTGGCGGACCCGGCCACAGGCCGGGTGTCGCGCGACCTTCTGCTCGCGCGGCACAATATCGACGTGCTGGAAATGCTGCGCCAAAAGACCGAGGGCGGCCTGAACGCCAAGGAGCGCGCCCTGCTGGACCAGATTCTCTGCGACCTGCACCTGAAGTACGTCATCAACAGCGACACCAAGGCAGCTTCGGGGGCGGCTTCCGGGGCGTCCGGCAAAGACGCGGGAAGCTGCTGAGGCGCCCTTGCCATTATCTTGAGCCCTTTCCATCATTTAAGGAAGGTCAGGGGTAGAATGCCATGAAGAGCATCAATGTGGGGCTGGTGGGCATCAGCGGCTATGCGGGCATGGAGCTGGCGCGCCTTTTGACGGCGCACCCGGCCATGCGCCTCACGCTCGCCTGCTCGCGAGCCGAGGCGGGCAAGCGCCTGGGCGACTTCTATCCCTTCCTGCGCCATCTCCCCGGCGCGGACGTGATCATCAGCGTCTTTGACGCGGAGGAGGCCGCCCGGAAGTGCGACCTCGTGTTCATGGCCGTTCCGGCGGGCACGGCCATGCGGCTCGCGCCGCCCCTGCTCGAGGCGGCCGTGAAGGTGGTGGACTTTTCCGCCGATTTCCGGCTGCACGACGCCAAGGTCTACGAGGAGTGGTACGGCGCGCCCCACACCTGTTGCGAGGTGCTGCCCCGCGCGGTCTACGGCCTGCCCGAGCTCTACGCGGCGGAGATTTCCCGCGCCGAGCTTGTGGCGAACCCGGGCTGCTATCCCACGTCCGTCATCCTCGGCCTCTATGCCGCGCTCAAGAACGGCCTTGTGGAGCCGGACGGCATCATCGTGGATTCCAAGTCCGGGGCCAGCGGCGCGGGCCGCAAGGCCGCCGTGCCCACGCTCTTCTGCGAGGTATCGGACAATTTCCGCGCCTACGGCCTTCCCCGGCACAGGCACACTCCGGAAATGGAGCAGGAGGTCAGCCGCGTGGCGGGCGTGGACGTACGGCTCGAGTTCACGCCGCATCTCGTGCCCATGAACCGCGGCATCCTCTCCACCATTTATACGAATATCAAAAAGCCCGGCCTCACGCTGGAGGAGGCGCATGACGCCTTTGCCCGCACCTGGGAGGCCAGCCCTTGGGTGCGCGTGCTGCCCGCGGGCAGCCTGCCTGAAACGCGGTACGTACGCGGCAGCATGTTCTGCGACATGGGGCTTGCCGTGGACGCGCGCACCGGGCGGCTCGTCATCCTGTCCGTCATTGACAACCTGTGCCGCGGCGCCGCCGGGCAGGCGCTCGCCAACGCCAACCTGATGTGCGGCCTTCCCGTGGCAACGGGCATGGAACACCTGGCCCCCCTCGCTTAAGCCATGCCCGCGACCCAGCATGACACGGGCGCCAGGCTCGAAGCCGCCGTGCAGGACCCGGAACTCTGCGCCGGGCTCCTCCGCCGCCTGGAGACGGCGCTTGACGGCCGGACCCTGCGCTTCATGGAAGTCTGCGGCACGCACACCGTGTCCATCTTCCAGAGCGGCCTGCGCTCGCTTTTGCCCGGCTCCGTCACCCACCTTTCCGGCCCCGGCTGTCCGGTCTGCGTGACGCATGACGCGGAAGTGGCGGCCATGCTCGACCTCGCCGGGCGCGACGGCGTGATTTTCGCCACCTTCGGCGACCTTCTGCGCGTGCCGGGGCCGGACGGCCGCTCCCTCAAGCACGCCCAGGCCGCCGGGGCGCGGGTGGAGATCGTCTATTCCCCGCTGGACGCGGTGCGCCTCGCCGTCAAGAATCCCGAAGCCACGGTGGTGTTCGCCGGGGTGGGCTTCGAGACCACCGCGCCCACGGTGGCGGCCTCGGTGCTGGCGGCGCGGGCGCAAGGGCTCAAAAACTTCTCCGTGCTTTCCATGCACAAGCTCGTGCCCCCGGCTCTGCGTGCACTTGCAGCCGATGCGGAATGCAAGGTGGAGGCTTTTCTCCTCCCGGGCCATGTGGCGACTGTCATCGGGCTTTCGCCCTTCCGCTTCCTCGCGCAGGAGCACAAGGTCCCCGCGGCCGTGGGCGGCTTCGCCCCGGCCGACATCCTGCTGGCGCTTTGCGAAATGGCCGAGATGCGGCGGGACGGCGCCCCGGCCGTGGTCAACGCCTATCCGCGCGCGGTGGACGATGGCGGAAATACGCGCGCCCGCGCGCTCATGGACGAAGTTTTCGCGCCCGGCGACGCGCTCTGGCGCGGCCTCGGCCGCATCCCAGAGAGCGGCCTTGGCGTGAGGCCGGAATTTGCCGACTTCGACGCAGCAACGCGCTTCGGCATCGAGCTTCGCGAGACCGCGCCCATCCGCGGTTGTCGCTGCGGCGACGTGCTTCGCGGCCGCATCACGCCGCGGGAGTGCCCGCTTTTCGGCAAGGCGTGCACCCCGGCCTCTCCCGTGGGGCCCTGCATGGTCTCCACCGAGGGGAGCTGCGCGGCCTATTTCAAATATGCCGCACATTGACCGCACGGCACGGCCGATAAGGATCACTCATGGACGATTGCCTTCTTCTCGATGCGGGCAGCGGCGGCCGCGCCTCGCAACGTCTGGTGAGCCAGTGCTTTTTACGCCATTTCGCCAATCCGCTCCTCGAGCGGCTGGACGACGCGGCCGAACTCGCCCCGATGCGGGGGCCGCTCGCCATGAGCACGGATTCCTACACGGTGTCGCCGCTTTTTTTCCCCGGCGGCAGCATCGGCACGCTGGCCGTGCACGGCACGGTGAACGATGTGGCCATGCTCGGCGCCCGCCCGCGCTGGCTCACCTGCGCCTTCATCCTTGAGGAGGGGCTGCCGCTGGAAACGCTGGAGCGCGTGGCGAAAGACATGGGTGAGGCGGCGAGGAGCGCGAATGTGGCCATCGTCACGGGCGACACCAAGGTGGTGCCGCGCGGGGCCTGCGACAAGATTTTTATCAATACTTCCGGGGTAGGCGAAATCTACGCCCATCCCGTGCCCTCCGGCCACGCGGCGCGCCCCGGCGACGCGGTGCTCGTGAGCGGCAGCCTCGGCGACCACGGCCTCACCGTCATGGCGAGCCGCGAGGATCTCTCCTTCCTCACGGACGTGCGCTCGGATTCCGCGCCGCTCGCCGACATGGTGGAGGCCATCATCACGGCCTGCGGCGAGGTGCACACCCTGCGCGACCCCACGCGCGGCGGCCTCGCCACCACGCTCAACGAGATTGCCGAACAGTCCGGCGTGGGCATTGAAATCGAGGAGGCCGCGCTCCCCGTCCACGAGGCCGTGCGCGACGGCTGCTCCTTCTTGGGGCTGGACCCGCTCTATCTCGCCAACGAGGGCAAGCTCATCTGCATCGTCCCTGAGGACAAGGCCGGGGCCGCCCTTGACGCCATGCGCGCCTCGCCCTACGGCCGCGAGGCAGCGCGCATCGGCACGGTCACGGAAGGCCCGGCCGGCCAGGTCTCCCTGCGCACGCGCATCGGCGGTTCGCGCCTGCTCTCCATGCTCGAGGGCGCGCAACTGCCGCGCATCTGCTGAAGCGCCTTACCCTCTGGCTTTGTTGGCCGTTCTAGTGTGTGGTGTGCCTGTGCTGCCTTGGTAATGCCGAAATTATCCGTCAAAAACAGCCTTTTCGCTGCTGGCTGCGTCAGAAAAAAATTTCCTCGGTCGAGTACTTAAGTACACTCCCTTCGGAAATTTTTGTCTTCCTTGCCAGCAGCAAAAAATCTTATTTTTTAGGATTCTTCCGGCGCCAGCACCCGTCTTTCGCTTCGCTCCAGACGGATTTAAGGAAGATCTATCATACATTGGAACGCAGCTTACCCCTTGCGGCTGCTGCCGGCGCTCAAAATAAGTGACATATAAGGTGGCCGGGCGTCCTCTTCGCTCACGCCGCGGCGCAGGGCTTCCTCCGGGCGCTCCACATGGCTCGCCAGAAGCGCCTCCGCCGCTCGGCCCGTGGCGGCGAGCGCCCGTGCAATGGCCGGGAAATTGCGGTAGGCCTTGAGGATGACCGCCATGTCGGCCCCCGCGAGCTCCGCGGCCAGGTCCTCCCCGCGGCGGATGCCGGGGAGGATGCGCAGGCTTTCTTCCCCTTCGCAGAGGATGGTTTCGGTGCGGGCGGCCGCGGCCTGAAAGGACGTGATGCCGGGGATGATCTCCACGGCAGTCTCCGGCGCCAGCGCCCGCACGGTGCGCAACAGGTAGCCGAAGGTACTGTAGATGAGCGGGTCACCGATGGTGAGAAAGGCCGCATCCTCCCCGGCCGCGAGCACGGCCAGCGTGGTTTCGGCGGCTTTGCGCCAGGCCGCGCGAAGTTCCGCCTCTTCGCGCGTCATGGGAAAGTCGAGGCGCAGGATGCGCGCGGCGGACGAAAGGTGCGGCCGGGCGGTCTCCAGCGCGGCCGAGGCATCGTTGCGCGGCGAGGCCGCGGCCAGGATGACCGGGACCTTGCCCAGCACGGCCGCCGCCCGCAGGGTGAGGAGGTCCGGCGCGCCGGGTCCCACGCCCACGGCATAAAGAGTGCCGCCCATCAGTTCCCCCCTCCGTTTTTTCCGCCCTCCGGCCTTTTGAGCCCCTTCAGCCAGCGGGCGAGCTGTTGCGCCGCCTCGATGGCGCGCGGCCCCGGCCGCGAGAAGAGCGCCTCGTCCACTTCGAGTGTGCGCCCCTCGCGCACCGCGCGCAGCCCGCGAAAATGCGGCCGCCCGGCAAGCGGCTCCGGCGCGGGATTCATGGGCCCCCGCTGCACGAGATAAATATCCGGGTCCGCGAGGATGACGGCCTCCTCGTTGAGGCGGGCGAGCTTACGTTTTTCGCTGATCACGTTCTCGCCCCCGGCGGCTTGCATGATCTCAGACACAATGCCGCCCTGCCCGGCCGCCAGCAGGTTGGGATAGCGCACCTCATAGAAGATGCGCCACGGCTTTTTGCCCGCGTTTTCCGCCGCCAATGCTTCCAGCCGCGCCTTCCAGTCGGCCACAAGGGCCGCCGCCTCGGCCTCGCGCCCGCAAAGGCGCCCCAGTTGCTCCATCACCCGGAAAAGCTGCGCGAAGGAATTGACCTCAAAGCACAGCACCGGGACGCCCAGCTTGCGCAGGGCCTCGGTCTGGAGCAGGGCCTCCCCGCGCCCGCTCATCTGGAGCACAAGGTCGGGCTTGTGCGCGGCCACAAGCTCGGCATTGGGCCGCATGTGCGTGCCCACTGCGGGAAGCTGCGCGAGCTCCGGCACGCCGGCGTCGGCATCCGTGCGCGCCACCAGCCGGTCGCCGCAGCCGAGCGCCAGCAGCATTTCGCCAAAAGCCCCGTAGAGCGGGATGATGCGCTGCGCGGGCTTTTCGAGCCTGAGGGTGTGGCCAGTGTCGTCCGTGACCTCAATGGGCGCGCCCAGCGCCGGAAAGCCGATGAGCGCCAGGAGCAGCGTCAGCAGCAAGGGCAGGCAGGGCCTGCGGAACATCACCGTCGGGATGCCGGAACACGCGGCAGGGCAAGTCATAGAGGGCACTCAGGTTCTCCTCGGTAAATACGTCGTCGACCGGGCCGTCGAACAGGATGCGCCCGGCCTTGAGCCCGATAAGGCGCGTGGCGTGGCGCGCGGCCAGGTTACAGTCATGCGCCGCCTGGAGCAGGGCCGCGCCCGCCAGCCTGCGCCGTCCGAGCAGGGCGAACACTTCCTCGGCGCGCGCCGGGTCGAGGCTCGCGGTGAGCTCGTCCAGCAAAAAGAGCGGCGCGGCCACCCCGTCCATCTGGGCGAGTGAGCGCGCGAGCAGGGCCCGCTGCCACTCGCCGCCGGAAAGCGTTTCCACGGTGCGCCCGGCAAGATGTTCCGCATCCACGGCGGCCAGCGCCCGCGCCGCGGCCGCATGGTCGGCAGCGCTGTAGATGCCGGACCACGCCAGCCAGGGGAAGCGCCCCAGAAGCACGAGTGCGCGCACGCTGAGGCCCCGCGGGCGCTCCGGCTGTTGTGGCAGCACGGCCACGCGGCGCGCCCGCTCCCGCGCGTTCAGGCGCTCCACAAGCTCGCCGCCAAGGCGCACGCTCCCCTCAAGCGGCCGCATGGTCCCGGCCGCGCAACGCAAAAGTGTCGTCTTGCCGCTGCCATTGGGGCCGAGCAGGATGACGTTCTCGCCCGCCTCAACCTTGAGGGAAAGGCCCGAGAGCGTGTGCCCCGCGCCATAGCCCGCGGCCACGTTCTCGAGGAGCAGCGGGGCCGTGCCCGCAGGCGTCAGCGCTTCCATACCAGAAGGGCGAAAAAGGGGCCGCCCAAAAGCGCCGTGACCACGCCCACGGGCAATTCCCGGCCGCCGTCGAGCACGCAGCGCGCCGCCACGTCCGCCCACAACAAAAGCGCGCCACCGCCGAAAAAGGCCCCGGCCAGCAAGGGGCCGTGCGCCGGTCCCATGAGCAGGCGCAACACATGCGGGACCACGAGGCCCACGAAGCCGATGACCCCGGCCACGGCCACGCAGCCCGCGGTCATGCAGCTGGCCCCGGCGAGCAACCAGAAGCGCGCGCGACCCACGGCAAGGCCGAGATGCGCCGCCTCCTCCCGGCCGAGCGCCAGCACGTCGAGCCTGCGCCACGAAAGCCCCACGCAGAGGAGCCCGGGCACGAGCGCGGCCAGCAAAAGCGGCATACTTTCCCAGCCGCGGCCCTGAAAGGAGCCCAAAATCCAGAAAACGATGCTGGTGACGGATTCCTCATTGAGCGCCTTGACGAGCGCCACGAGCGCCCCCAGAAAGGCGGCCACGGCAATGCCCGCCAAAATGACGCTCTCGCGGCTGAAGACGCCGCGGCCGCGCCCGAGCCAGAGGGCCAGCGCCAGCGCCACGAGCGCCCCCAGCATGGCCGCCCCGGCCACAAGGGCCGTATGCGTGAGCCCCAGCGCCACGGCGACGCCGCCGCCCAGGGCGATGGCAAGGCTGGCCCCGCAGGCCGCACCCGCGGAAATGCCCAAGGTGAAGGGGTCGGCCAGCGGATTACGAAGCACGCCCTGCAGGGCAACGCCGGCCACGCCGAGCGCCGCGCCGCAGAGCAGGGCGAGCGTGACGCGCGCCAGCCGGATGCCCCCCACAACGAGCACGGGCACCTCCCCGGCGCCTTCCCCGGAAAAAAATGCCCTGAGTGCGGCCAGCACCTCGCCGGGCGCGAGCGGATAGGGGCCGGGCAGGCAGGCGAGCGGCGCGGAGACGAGCCAAAGGAGCGCCAGTGCCGCCAGCGAGAGGCGCACGCGGGCGCTGCCATGCGCGCCGTCATGCTCGAAAGCGGGGGAAGATGCCGCCACAGCCATGCCCACCCATGCACACCGGGGGAAATGCGGTACAAAAGCCCCTCAGGCACACAAAAAGGCCCCTCCTCGCCGCAGCCCGGAACTTCCGGGAACGCGGCGGGAAGAGGCCCGTATTTCCTCCGCCAATCCGGCAAAAACCCGTTGCCGGACATCCGCAGCCCGGGTTTCCCGGCGGCGGCACACGCCATGGTCGGCAATTCCGGCGCATGGCTGGGGCACGGCAGGTCTTCCGGCTCGATCCCCCTGCTCCGGCCTTCCCGTTGCCAGTGGCGCGAAATGGAGCAGAGTTGAAGGATCTCACGGCGGCGGGTCCGCTCCCGCATTTCACGGGATTCCCTCTCGGGGGCGGTCGCCCCCTCCTGCCGCGCGGGGCTCGCCCGGCGCGGCAACCGTAACCGCCTGCAATCTATGCGGGCCTGCGCCCGCTGTCAACGCGCGCCTACAGCGGCAGCCCGAGGTCGCGCAAGAGGTTGTCCACTGCCATGCTGCCCATGAGGTTCACGGCCCCGGCCGTGGAGGAGGAGCAGTGCGAACCCATGATGACATTATTAAGGGTATACCAGTCCGGCTCCTCCGGCGGCTCGTGCGCGAACACATCGAGCCCCGCGCCCCAGATGCGCCCGGCCTTGAGCGCGGCGAGCAGCGCCGCCTCGTCGATGAGGCCGCCGCGCGCGGTATTGATGAGCACGGCCGTGGGCTTCATGGAGGCGATGCGCCGCTCATTAATAATGTTGCGCGTCTCGTCGTTGAGCAGGCAATGAAGCGTGATGAANTCGCACTCGCGGCAGATGCGGTCCGCGTCCGCGCGCTCGATGCCNTGCNNCACGGCAAAATCCNCNTCCCACACGCTGTCNCTNGCNAGCACGCGCATGTCNAAGCCCTTGGCGCGCNTCGCCACNCGNCGGCCGATGGCNCCNAGGCCGATGATGCCGAGCGTCTTGCCGTACACNTCGATGGAGGTGATCTTGCTCCAGTCGCGCTCGCGGCAGCGGCGGTCGATAAAGGCCACGCGCCGCGCCACGCCGAGCATGAGCGCGAAGGCGTAGTCGGCCACGGCGTCGCTGTTNGCGCCCACGGTNCGCGAGACCNTGATGCCCCNNGCCTCGCAGGCNGNAAGNTCNATATTGTCGAGGCCCACGCCGTACTTGGCGATGGCNCGGAGCTTCGGNGCNGNNGCNAGCACGGCCGCGTTCATGGGGTCCACGCCGAGGATGACGCCCTCGCAGGGCGCGATGAGCTCCTTCATGGCGGCCTCGTCGAGGATGCCGCCNGTCTCGTTGCGGATGACTTCNAGCCCGGCGTCCTTCANGCGGTCGAANAGNCCNGGGTCGGTCTTGCCGAAGGAACGCGGCGTCACAAGCACTTTCACGGTCCACTCCTTTGNCCGNGCCCCGGAAGTTNNGGGCCGGCCNTTNGCCCCACGTTCCTGAAAAAGGNGCGCCCTGTCAACCGCNAAAGGCNGCCCCGCGCCCGGCAGGCTTTGCCGCCGNNGCCTTTCGCCGCAGGTTCCNATCCNCNCGCNCCTTCCTGATATTCCAGCAGCTTGGCGGCAACTTTCGCCACTGGAACATTCCTTGAATATCATGGGCCGCAAGGAGTGGACCATGCAAATTATGCCTACCAGTTCCGCCGATTCCAGCCTGGGCTTCTTCGGGAGCNCNTCAAGCTCCGCCGACANCAGCGACTTCCTCCAGTCCATGCAGGACGCCATGGCGTCCGTGCAGGACGGNAGCGANGTNTCCGTGAGCGCGGCCCTTGACGCCGANGCCGANGCCGGGCGCCCNGTGGTGGAAAGCCCCTATACCCGCACCACCACGGACGGCGTGACCTANACCCTGAGCGAAGTCTGCTTCACCAAGCAGGAACTGGCCGAACTNCGCACCCAGCTTCTCAAGGAAGGNGCGCCGGAAGAGGCCTTGAAGCAGTTCGACATCCTCGCCAACCAGCCCAACGGCGCCACCCTGGCGCAGGTCATGGCCAGCCTTCAGGTGGCGGGCACCACTCCTTCCCTCGANGAAGACGACGAGCACACCATCATCGCCCTGCTCGGCCAGATAGACCCCACNGGCGACCTCGCCCAGGANGTGCTCGACAAGATGCGCAACGGCAACGGCGAGGCGGCCCTCGAGCTCATCGCCCAGGGCTTCGCCAACATGGANGCGGGCAGCACCATCGAGATCAGCGTGGACGAGGCNCTTGCCCTCGGNCGCGGCCTCGGCCTCGATGCNGGCAGCCTCATGANCCTNGCCGGCAATTTCGGCGGTTTCCCGGCGCTGAAGGTNACGGCCGAGCAGTTCGGCAACCTCATGGCCCCGGCNACGGCCCAGNTCACNCAGCAGCGCGCCAACCAGGAAAAGCTGGACGCGGCCGTGGAAAAGACCCTCAAGCCCATCATCAGCAAGGCCCGCGACCGCATGGAAAAGGAAAAGGCCGCCAGCGAGCTGGAAAGCCGCCGCGTGCAGCANAGCCGCATCCTCATCGACCGCACCGTGCAGGANANGAGCCGGGGCATCCTNGACGAGACGCTGNCCTCCGNCGCGCAGGCCGACGCCGNCCGGCAGGAGGCCGATGTGGCCGCNGTCATGAGCCGCAAGGCCGATGCGGAAAAGAGCGCCATGGTGGGCCATGCCGGCAAGGAAGANAGCGCCAGCCGCCGCCAGGGCGCGGANGCCGTNGAAAACGCCTCGCGCCGCCAGAACGCGGCCGGGTCGGNGCAGGAGCGCCAGGCCGGGCAGGCCTCCAATGCCGAGGCCGCGCGCAATACCGCCGCCACCCGCGACATGGGNAACGACGCCCGCAACGGCGCGGACGACGCCGCCACGCGGGACAACAAGGACGGCAAAAACCCCGAGTGGAACGAGCTTTTGGGCAAGGTGGAGACNCGCGCCGCCGCCCCCGCGCAGCCCACCACGGCGGCCANCGGNTCNTTCCTCTATACCATGCTNCAGGGCGGGCAAAATATTCCCGAAGCCGTGCAGGCGCAGGACGCGGGAGAGCTGCCCCAGATTTCGCGCCAGGTGGCCGGGCAGGTGGAGCAGGGCATGCTCACCGCCATGCGCGACGGCGCNACGCGCCTNGACCTNCAGCTGCANCCGGCCGAGCTCGGCGCCATCACCATCACNCTNGTNGCGCGCAACGGCGAGGTGAGCGCGCANATCCGCTCCGAGAAGAGCGAGACCGCCGAAATGGTCACCCGCCAGCTNGACACCATCCGGGTCAACCTGGAGCAGCAGGGCATCAAGGTGGACAAGATAGAAGTGCAGATGGAAAATTCTGCCGACCAGAACCCCTCCACCGCCTGGCAGGACATGAGCCAGCACAACGCGNGGCAGGAAGAAGATGCCCGCCGGGAAGAGCTTGCCCGGCTGCGCAATCTTGCAACTGTTCGCAATAACAGCAGAAATTCAGAGCCAACCGTTTTGGAACAGCCTGTGCATATTAGCGGCCAAACGGCACGATATGCCGGGCAGGCCATGCACCTCGTAGCCTAGGCCGCCCAAAACGGAGAAGACCATGTCGAGCATTCAGGCAGCCCTTAACCAGACCAACAACGAGTTCAACGCNGCCCTTTCCAAGCAGTCGGGCAGCACNCTGGACAAGGACTCGTTCATGCTCCTCCTGGTCACCCAGTTCAAGTANCAGGANCCGTTGAACCCGATGGACGACAAGGAGTTCATCGCCCAGATGGCGCAGTTCTCCAGCCTCGAACAGCTCATGAACCTCAACACCAGCATGGAAGACCTGACCACCGCCACCAACAANCAGCAGATGGTCAACGCCACTTCCTACATCGGCAAGCTCGTGAGCGTTTCCGGCAACACCATCGGCAAGACCACGGCCACCAACGCNGACGGCGNCNCCGAAACCAGCATCAGCACCTTCCGCTACGCCTTCGGCGACAACGTGGTCAAGGGCACCCTGAGCGTGAAGGACGCCAACGGCAACACCATCTACACNGAAGACCTTGCCGGCAAGCAGGCGGGCNNGACCTTCGAGTTCAACTGGAACGGCAAGATGGGCAACGGCACNGACGCCCCGGACGGCGTGTACCAGNTTNCNCTCGCCGCCTTCAACGACAAGGGCGAGGCCGTCCTCTCCGACCAGGTGGTGGACGCCACGGTGACGGGTGTGGTCAACGACAACGGGACTGTGTACCTCGGCATGGACGGCGGCCAGCTCATGGCGCTCGCCAATGTNCGCCAGGTCACGACGCCCAAGGTCAAGGAAAGCTCCTCCNACAAGGACGAGAGCGAAGACAAGGGCGAAGAAGAAAGCAAGGACGAAGAAAAGGCGGAAGAAAGCGAAAAGACGGAAGGNAACAGCGGTTCCGGCGATGAAGAGTCCGGAAGCGACGCCNCCGACGAAGCCAAGGCCGCCTAAAACAAAGCTATCCCGGCGGTAAAACGCCACAACAAATAACCAAACCGCGCCACTATCCCAACGGCGCACAAAGTTCAAACGGAGGAAGTCATGGGTCTTTCAGCCAGCATGTGGACCAGCGTTTCGGGCCTGCTCGCTCACGGTGAAAAGATGAACGTCGTGGGCAACAACATCGCCAACGTCAGCACCATCGGTTTCAAGAGCCAGCGCATGGATTTCAACGACTATCTGTACATCAACGGCGGCTCCACCAGCGGCCCGGTGCAGATCGGCGCNGGCGTTTCCACCTACGCGGTGCTGGGCGACTTCTCGCAGGGCTCGCTCGAATCCACCAACTCGGTCACCGACATCGCCATCGACGGNGAAGGCTTCTTCAAGGTGCGCAAGCCCAATTCTGATCAGGTGTACTACACCCGCGCCGGCGACTTCTACTTCAACGCCGACCGCCAGCTCCAGAANCCCGAAGGNTACTACCTCCAGGGCTGGAAGGTGGACAACTCCACGCGCCTGACCTTCAAGAGCGACTCCATCAACCTCGGCGAGAACAAGGCCAACGAGTCCGCCTTCGTGGGCACGGGCACGCCGCAGGACATCGTGCTGGATTCCTGGTACCTNGAGCCGCAGCGCACCACCAGCATCGGCTTCACCATGGGCCTCACCAGCAACAGCANCGGCGACCGCTCCACCAGCGACACCTCNCCCATGACCGCCCTTTTCGACCAGTGGGACGCCTCCAAGAACCCGCCCATGCCCGACACCTCCTGCGCCACCTCCTCGGCCATCAAGGTGTACGACGAAGGCGGCAACGCCCACACCCTCACGGTCTACTACGACCAGGTGGCGGCCAAGCAGGTGGATTCCAGCGGCAACGTGGTCTACGAGATCGAAGGCCTGCCCGCCGGCTACACGGTGTACGAATACTGCGTGACCATTCCCCCGGAAGAGGACATGCGCAGCTTCGGCGGCGAAGGCTATGACCCGGTCTCCAACACCTGGACCAAGAAGCCCACCCAGTTCTACAATGACTCCGAACAGGGCACCAACAAGAACGCGGGCATGCTCATGACCGGCCACCTGATCTTCGACGCCGCCGGCAACCTGGTCAACCAGACGGCCTACACCTACGGCGCCACCGACCAGACCGCCGCCAACAATCCCGGCAACCAGTGCGCCCTTGACCCGGACGACCTCTCGAGCTGGCAGGCCACCAAGTTCTCCAGCAACGGCCTGCCCACCTTCTGCGCCAACTTCACGGGCCAGCCGCTCGCCAACAGCGTGAGCGAAAAGCTCTCGGCCACCCAGTCCCAGGCGGAAGACTACATCATCGAGCTGGACTTCGGCCTGCGCAGCCTCGGCAACTGGGACAACACCGGCTCCCTGGCCGAACTCTCCGGCAGAACCTACACGGAACCCGGCTACGCCAAGGTGGACACGGTCACTGACTATATTTACGGCAACGACATCAACATCGCCGCCACCGACCTTGAAAATCCGACCTGGCCTGCCGGCACGGCCTACCCGCTCTACACGCAGGTGAACGGCGAGTGGAAAGTGGCTACCGACGCCAGCGGCAATATCCTGGAAGACCCCGACACCGGCGCGAAGTATACCGGCCCCTTCAACGAGCGCAGCACCGTGCGCAAGCCCGCGGGCGGCGTGACCGACATCTACACTTACGATGCCGCCACCAAGACCTATACCCAGGTGACGCTCGGGGCCAACGGCGAGATCCCGGACAATGTCAAGGCACCTTTCTACCAGGAAACCACGCTGACGCGCCGCGCCATCGACTACAACAACGACGTGGCCAAGTACGACGACCCCATGCGTACCGAGAACGCGACCTCCGCCGGCAGCTCCAGCTACATCACGCAGGACGCCAAGGCCGACGGCTACCCCTCGGGCGTGCTCTCCGGCACCAATATCGACAACGCGGGCGTGGTGTACGGCTACTATGACAACGGCGAGACCATCCCCCTCTACCAGATCGCCCTCTATGACTTCCACAACAAGCAGGGCCTCCGGCGCGAGGGCGGCAACCTCTACGGCCAGACCAAGGAATCGGGCGAAGCCCGCCAGGGCGTGGCCGGCGACAACGGCTTCGGCGTGACCCGCGCCTACAACATCGAAGGCTCCAACGTGGACCTGAGCCGCGAATTCGTGAACATGATCACCACGCAGCGCGGCTTCCAGGCCAACTCCAAGGGCGTGACCACCGTTGACACCATGCTTGAGACCGTCATCGGCATGAAGCGCTAGTAAGAGACAGTTCCCGGACTGGCGCGGCCCCGGAGTGGTTCCGGGGCGCGCGCCGCGGCGAAGGGATAGCGCCGCTTCCGGCTTCTTCCGTGAAAAACGCCGACCCGCAAGGGCCGGCGTTTTTTGTCGTCTTGACAGTGGCAGCGGCAAAAGTTGCGGGCCCCCCGCTGTGGCCCGCTGCTGAAGGGTTTTCCGGCACTCTGCCGGGGAGCGGACAGGACAGCGACGCGGCGCCGCTTTGCGGGCTTTTCCCTGCCCCGGCTGCACAGGCGCCCTTTTTGCCGCCGCCACGAGCCTTGGCTACGGCCTGCGCGCAGGCACGAGCGCGAAGTGACGGAATCCCGTCCCACACCGGCGTTTTTTGCCGCTTCCTGGCACGCAGGGCTCTCGGGCCCCACGGGGCACGTTCCAGTGGCGCCCCGGCAGTCTGTTCCGGGCCTCTGGCGCCTCCTGCCGCCAGAAAAGCGGAGGAGGGCCCAGAACTCGCTCCCACTCCCTACAACCCGGCGTAGCCGAGCTTTCTGTCGCATATCTCCCCTTGCACCCTTTCCGGGCGTAGGGACCACCCTGGGCCCACATACGGGGCGCAACAGGGTCTTTCCGGGGTCACTTCCGCCTCTGTGCGGACACGGCACGCTACGGCGCCCGCACTCCCGCTTCCGCGTCAGTCGCCTCCCCGCCGCCACTGACCCCTGCCGACCGCGCCACTTCCGCCTAGGCGGCCACCGTTCCTTTCCCGCGTGCGGCCTGCCGCCGCCTTCCTGCCCCGGCAGCTTCTGCCTGTTATCCTTAAGGAATCGTTCCCGATCCGCTGGGAAAAATCGTCGCCCACCCCGCCAAAATTGCGGCGCCGGGCCTGGGAAAAATTTGCCCCAAAAGTCTAGAAAATATGTAATATGCTCAAAAACAACGCCATTTAACGTTTGGCATATGCGTTGCAATATGACGGGCACAGCTTATTCAACCACCCTAGGAGGTGCCCAATGTCTTTGGTCATTAACAACAACATGATGGCCGCCAACACGGCCCGAAACCTGAACGCACACTACAGCAACCTAGCCCAGTCGACCCAGCGGCTGTCCACCGGCCTGCGCGTCAACAGCGCGGCTGACGACGCCGCCGGCCTCGCCATCCGCGAGCTCCAGCGCGCGGACATCGCGGCCCTGCACCAGGGCGCGCGCAACGCCAACGACGCCATTTCCATGATCCAGACGGCAGACGGAGCCATGGGCGTCATTGACGAAAAGCTCATCCGCCTCAAGGAACTGGCCGAACAGGCCGCCACCGGTACCTATGACTCGACCCAGCGTCTGATGATCGAGTCCGAGTACCAGGCCATGGCCTCGGAAATCACCCGAATCGCCAACGCCACGGACTTCAACGGCATCCACCTGCTCAACGGCCAGCTTTCCAGCGACGTGCATGACGGGAGCGGCATGACTTCCACGGGCAAGATGAAGATCCACTTCGGCTCGGGCAACGATTCCGCAGAAGACTATTACTACATCACCATCGGCAACTGCACCGCCTCCGCCCTCGGAGTGGGCAACGAATCGGACCCCGAGGGCGACGGCTACACGGTCTCCACGCAGGAGGCGGCCCAGAAGGCGCTCAACGCCATCAACGAGGCCATCATCTCCAAGGACAAGATCCGCGCCCACCTCGGCGCCATGCAGAACCGGCTGGAGAACACGATCACCAACCTGAACGTGCAGGCGGAAAACCTTCAGGCCGCAGAATCACGAATTTCGGATGTGGACGTTGCCACGGAAATGACACAGTTCGTGCGCAATCAGATCCTCACCCAATCGGCCGTGGCCATGCTCGGCCAGGCCAACTCGCTGCCCCAGATGGCCATGCAGCTCATCGGCGGCTAGGTCATCTAGACATAGGCTGTGGCAGACCAAAGACGGGAGGCCCGGGGGATTGTCCCCCGGGCCGGGTCACCGACCCGGTTCCTCCCACGGCGGCAAAGCGCAGGCAAGTGCCCGCACGCCGCGTCACGGCCTGGGGATGTTCGGCAAGTGGGGAAGTTCACGAACGTGGTTTCACAGGCCAGAGTTCTTGTTGGAAAAGCGCCTCAAGGGCGCGCGCGGCGGCATCCTGCTCCGCTTTCCGCAAGCTCGTGCCTTGGCCGGCAAAGTCCCGCCCGTCGGGCAGCGTGAGGCGCGCCTGGAAGTGCTTGGCATGTTCCGGCCCGCTGGTAGGCCCCTGGGCATAGACCGGCATTTTGCCGAAGAGATGTTGTACCGCCTCCTGCAGGCGTGACTTGGCGTCCCGCGCCTGTGGCGCGGCCGTTGCCTCGGGCCAGTGCCCCGCAAAGATGCGGGCGACGGCGTCCATGGCTGCGGCAAAGCCCCCATCCTCATAGATAGCGGCCAGCACCGCCTCCAGCGCGTCGCTGAGAATGGCGTCCCGCGTGCGGCCGCCCTGCTGCTCCTCGCCCCTCCCCAGGCGGAGATGGGCATCAAGCCCCAGTTCCCGCGCACGCTGGGCCAGGCCCACCGTGCTCACGAGATGCGCCCTCAGGCGCGTCAGTTCCCCTTCCCGCAGTTTTGGAAAACGCCGGAAAAGCTCCGTGGAAACGCAGAGCTCCAGCACCGCGTCGCCCAGAAATTCCAGCCTTTCATTGTGCGCGCATCCCGCGCCGCGCTCATTGGCCCATGAACTGTGGGTGAGCGCCTCCTCCAAAAGTTCCGGCCGGTTGAACCTGTGCCCGAGCCGCGCGGCAAATTCTTCCGCCTGCGCCGGTGCCTGCGTCGCTCTTTTCCCGTTCATGCGCGCCAGTCTAGCCCATCCCCCACGGATGGCAACCGAAAATCCCTTGACACCGGGGCGCGCCATGCCTACCTAACAGGGGGACCTTTTCCCTTGAAGGAGTACGACATGGCATACGACATCCGCCTGATGAAGCTGGTGACGGGCGAACTCGTCATCGGCAAATATGACGAGGCCAAGGATTGCCTCACTGACGCGGCCGCCATCCAGACCATCCCCTCCCAGGCCGGGGTGCAGATGATGATGCTCCCCTATGGCTATCCCTTTGAGCCGGACTTCACGGGCGTCCTGGACGGCAAATTCTTCATTTACCGCTACAAGGACACCCCCAAGGAATTGCAGGACAAGTACATCGAGGCCTGCACCAACCTCACCGTGGCCGGGGGCCTCGGCAAATTGCAGTTCGGCTCCGGCCCCGTGCCCGGCGCGGGCGGGAGCGGCCTCATCTCCTAGGGGCCCGACAGATTCCTGACAGCAAAAGGCGGCCGCGCGCCGCCTTTTTTATGGGGCCGAAAAAATCTATGCGCGACCTTTTGCCCCTCCTGCCCAGGCCCAGCCGCTATGCGGGCATCGAGGACGGGGCCGTGCGCAAGCAGCCCGACACGGTGCGCCTGCGCGTGGCCCTGGCCTTCCCGGACCTCTACGAAGTGGGCATGTCCTACCTCGGGCAAAAGATCCTCTACGGCATCGTCAACGCCCGCGAGGCATGGTGGGCGGAGCGCGTCATGGCCCCGGACCGCGCCGCGGCCGACATCCTGCGCGAGCACAAGGCCCCGCTCTGCACGCTGGAATCGGACACGCCGCTCGCGAACATGGATTGCGTGGCCTTTTCCATCACCCACGAGCTTTGCTACACCAATGTACTCTATATGCTCGACCTCGCGGGCATCCCCCTGCGCCATGCGGACCGCCCGGAGAGCCTCGACGCCTGCCCGCTCGTCATGGCCGGGGGCGGGGCGCTCCTCGGGGCCGAGCCGCTGGCCCCCTTCATGGACCTCATGGTGCTCGGCGACGGCGAAGAGACCCTGCCCGAAGTCCTCGAACTGCTCGAGCGCGCCCGCGCCGAAGCGTGGGGGCGCAGCCGCTTTCTTGAGGCGGCGCGGCATATCGGCGGCGTCTATGTGCCGTCCTTTTTCAGCGCGGGGCCGGACGGCGCCCTCGTCCCCCGCTTTGCCGACCACGCCCGCCCGGCGCGGCGCATCGTGGCCGACCTCGAGGCCGCCATCTATCCCGCGCGGCAGGTCATCCCCGTGGGCGCGGTGCACAACCGCCTTTCGCTCGAAATCGCGCGCGGCTGCACGCGCGGCTGCCGCTTCTGCCACGCGGGCATGGTCTACCGCCCGGTGCGCGAGCGCAGCCCCGAAAGCGTGAGCTCCCTCATGCAGGCCTGCCTCAGGGAGACCGGATTTGAGGAGATTTCCTTTCTGTCCCTGAGCACGGGCGATTATTCCGCGCTCAAGACGCTCTGTGGGGCCACGCTGGAGAGCTGCGCCCGCGAGCAGGTGACGCTTTCCCTGCCCTCCCTGCGCGTGGGCTCCATCGACGACGAGATCATGGGCCGCATGGCCGAGCTCCGGCGCACGGGCGTGACCCTCGCGCCCGAAGCCGGGAGCCAGCGCCTGCGCGACGTCATCAACAAAGGTGTGAGCGAGGAGGACATCCTCCTCCATGCGCAAAAGCTACTCGAGCACGGCTGGCGCCTCGTCAAGCTCTATTTCATGATCGGCCTCCCCACGGAGACGGACGAGGACCTCATCGCCATCGCGGACCTCTGCCGCAAGGTGCGCGACGCCGCGGGCCGCGGGGGACCGCGCCTGCAGGTGACGGCCTCGCTCTCGCCCTTTGTGCCCAAGCCCTTCACGCCCTTCCAGTGGGAGCCGCAGATCGGCCTTGAGGAGATTGACCGCCGCGTGCGCCTTGTGCGCGAGCAGTTCAAGGGCCAGAAGGGACTCAAGCTGCGCTGGCACGAACCGGCCATGAGCCACCTTGAGGGCATCCTCTCCCGCGGCGGCCGGGAAATGGCCGACGTGGTGGAGCTGGCCTGGCGCAAGGGCGCGCTCTTCGACAGCTGGATGGAGCATTTTGACATCGCCCCGTGGCTGGCCGCGCTTGAGGAGTGCGGCATCTCCGCCGGGGAGTGCATCGGCGCCCGTGAGCCGGGCGCGGCGCTTCCCTGGGGGCACCTCGAGGCCGGAGTCTCCGAGGCCTTCCTGCTCAGGGAGCGCGAGCGCGCCCTGGCAGGCAAGGTCACGCCCGATTGCCGCTACGGTGCCTGCCGCCAGTGCGGCGCCTGCGATACGGCCGCCGGGCCATCGCTTTTGGCGGGCGGTGAAAAGGTTGCCGCCGGGGCGGAAGCCGCGCACCGCAACCGGCTCGTGTTTTCCAAGAGGGACCAGGCCGCGCACCAGCCCCGGCGCGACGCCGAGGGGCGGCTCATCTGCAAAAGCGAGCGGCAGGAGCCGCCGCATCTTCCCCCGGAGCTGGTGCACAAGGCGGCCGAGTATCGCTTCTGGCACACCAAGAACGGCGGTTGCGCCTGCCTGAGCCAGCTCGAGCTTCAGGCCACGCTGGAGCGCGCCCTGCGCCGCGCCGCCATACCGCTGGCCTTTTCGCGCGGCTTTCATCCGCTGCCCCTGCTCTCCTTCGGGCGGGCGCTCCCCGTGGGGGTAGAGAGCGACGCCGAATGGTTCGCCCTCACCCTGCGCCGCATCCTCGCGCCCGGCGAGGCCGCGGAACGGCTCGCACCGTACCTGCCGCCGGGGATGCGCCTCCGGCTCGTGGAATTCACGACGCCTGGAAAGCGCACCGAGCAGGCCGTGGCCGAGGTCTTCAGCCTGCATCTTGGTGGCGACGGGCCCGCCGGCGAGGACGCCCTGCTCGCGCGGCGCATGTCCGACTTTGCCGCGCTTGCCGAAGCGCCCTTCATCCGTGAGGGCAAGAAAGGCCCGAAGAGCATGGACCTGAGGCCCCTGCTCCTGCGCTGGAGCCCGGTTGAGCGGCCCCACGGCGGGGTGACTTTCACCCTTGATTGGACTATGGGCTATCTTTCGCCGCTCGCTTTCGTCCTCGCCCTGCTCGGCCCCGAGGGTGAGGATGCGCGGCTGCGCGCCCGGCTCAGGCTGCGCAAGACCGGGCAGATATTCGCCGACGGCAGCATCTTCCCGCAGAATGCCGGGGCTGCGGGCGGCGCGGACGCATAGGCGCGCGGGGCGCCGGCTGCAAAAAGTTCCGCAACCTGAACTTCAGGCGCAACAGATCCGAGGAGGCGCAATGGCCCGGTCCACCCCCTTTCCCGACGACATGCCGTTTTCCCAGCGGGTGAAGAGCCTTGCTGATGAAGAACTGCTGGAAATCTGGGAAGAGACGCAGCAGGTGGAGTTCCTGCTCAACCGCGAGATGCAGGCGGCCATTTCCCTTGCGCCCGAATATGAGCGGGCCATTGTGGAGGAATTGCGCCTGCGCTCCACCCGCGGCCTGTGCCGCGAGGCGCGCTGAGCGGTCCTGGCGTCTTGTGGTCTGCGAATGTCCCTGCGGCAGCGTTGTCCTTGCTGCTCTCCTAATGCCGAAATTATCCGTCAAAAACAACCTTGCTTCAGCCGTTGCGACGAAGGAAGCTACGGATGAAGACAGCAGTTAGGTAGCGCTTCAGCCAGTCAACGCAACCGCTGTCGCTATCCGTAAGCCCGGCAAGCCGGACAACGGCTAGCGCTTCGGCGCTGGCTGCGTCAGAGAAAAATTTCCTCGGTCGAGTACTTGAGTACACTCCCTGCGGAAATTTTTATCTTCCTTGCTCCAGCCGTTGCGACGAAGGAAGCTACGGATGGAGACAGCAATCAGTTACCGCGTCAGCCATTCAACGCAACCGCTGTCGCTATCCGTAAGCCCGGCAAGCCGGACAACGGCTAGCGCGCCAGCGTCGAAAAATCTTATTTTTTAGGATTCTTCCGGCACCATCGCTGCTGTCGATGCCCGTAGGGCTCGCTTTGCTCGCCCACGGGCACGGCGCTTTGCGCCGCCATCCGGTCGCAGCACCCGTCTTTCGCTTCGCTTCAGACGGGATTAAGGAAGGGTTATCAACTATTTTGTATAACAGATTCTTGGAAAGACGAAGCGGCCCCTAAAAAATAGCTGCTATTTGTCCTCCTTTTTTTCAATTTTCTCTTCAATTTTTTCGACATCTTTTTTCGCAACGGCGCCCCAGCGGCGAAAAAAGTACTTGAAAAACGGAAAGAGGAAAATAACCATCAGGAAAATCAACATAACCAGCACAATGTACGACTGGTCTTCGCACCAGGGGCTCATGGCATCCCTGATGAACTGGAGAAATACCGCAACTGCGGTGCAAAGCGCGGCGCTGGCGTTGAAAAGCGCCGCCCCGGTCACATGTGGATTGAAGGGGGAATCGGAGGTCAGCAGTTTGGGGTCAAAGCAGGTGTAGACCAGCTCTATGGCAGTATCCAGTTCACTGTAGGCGCGTCTCAGGCTCTCATTTTTCGACTGCTCGGATTCAGGGGCGGCCGTGGCGGATTTCCACCAGAGAAATGCGGCCAGAAGATACATGGCATCAATGAGAAAGTTCTGGAATGCTATCACGATAAATTCCTTGAGCGTGGGCGTTTATGGTCCTGATCGGATGAGCGGCCCCGTTCCCGGCAATGTTTGGAGGAGTGTATAAATATCCTCCCGTGGCGTCCATGTGCCGCCAGGGACATCCGGGCCGTTCCTCTTCCCCCCTTAACCCCTTAGGCATTTTTCGGCAATCGCGTGACCACGGCGGCCGATGTTGCCGGTGCACGCGCTGCATTTCCTTTCATGCTTCCTCAGCGTGAGGATACACAAAGAGCGCGCCATCCGTGAGGCGGCGCGCTCTTTGTCCTGGGCAGTCCAAAAATCCGCTAGGCCAGATGCACCTCGTCGCGCGCCCAGTAGAGCAGGCGCGCGTGTTCCTGCACGTCGCGCAGGAGCGCCTCGCGGGCGTCGTCCGAAAGATCCCGGATGCGCAGGAAGATATTGCGCTGCCCCTCCTGATTGTTGGTGGAGAGCACGGAGAGGATGCGCGCCCCGTGCTTGCGCAAGAGGTCGAAAATGGGCCGCATGGCCCCGGCCTCGTTGGCGATTTCCATGCCGAGCTGGATGCCGCCGTCGCGCACGCCCGTGATGTTGACGAGCGCCTTGAAGACATCCTGGTCGGAAATGATGCCGACAAGTTCGCCCTTCTCGTCCACCACGGGCAGGCCGCCGATTTTCTTGTCCAGCATGATCATGGCGGCCTTTTCCACCGTGTCCGTCGGCTTGATGGTCACGGGCCTGGGCGTCATGATGTCCTTGGCCTTGATCTCGGCCAGGAGGTAGTGCATCTCGTACATGTCGAGCGTGGTGGCCTTGGAGGGCGAGGCGTCGCGCACGTCGCGGTCGGAGATGATGCCCACCACGCGGCCGTTGTCGAGCACGGGGAGGCGGCGCACGCCGTGGTCCCGCATGAGTTTGCCGAGCTTGAGCAGGCTCGTGTCGGGCGTGACGGTGATCACCTCGGGGGTCATCCAGTTCCGTATGAGCATAGGGCCTCCCTGCGCCTTTCTTTGCCGGGCGATACGCCCGTCCTTGTCCGGCCAGCATACGCCAGCAGCCGCGCCCGCACAAGCCCGACCGGGGGCCTTAGGTCCTGCGGCGGAACATCCACACGGCAACGCTCACCGCGGCCACGCTGATGAGCCCGATTTTCCCGAGGTTGACGAGCGCCGCGCCGAGGGTGATGTCCTTGAGAAAGACGCCCTGGCAGAGCGTGGTGAAATGCCTGAGCGGATTTATCTGGCTCGCGTGCTGCAAGAACAGCGGCATGTTCATGACCGGCGTGACGGCCCCGGAAATGAGGATGCAGGGCACGCCCACGGTGAACGCGCCGAGAAAGGCCTGCTGCTGCGTGGCCGAGAGCGACGACACCATGAGGCCCACGCCCCCGGCGGCCATGGAAAAGACGAGCATGGCCACATAGAGCAGGGCCACGGAGCCGTTGAACGGCACCCCGAAGCCGAAAACGGTGATAAGCAGGAAAATCGTGCCGTGCGCGAGCCCGATGAGGCAGCCGGGCACGAGCTTGGCGAGCGCTATCTCCGTGGGCGTGGCCGGGGAAACGAGCAACTGGTCAAAGGTGCCCACCTCGCGCTCGCGCGCCACGGAAAGCCCGGTGACGACAAGCCCGAGCATGAGGCTCAGCATCCCGATGAGGTTGGGCAAAAAGAACCACTGAAATTCCAGGTTGGGGTTGAACCAGCAGCGGGTGCGCACATCCAGCTGCGGCACGCTGCCGGATGCGTCGCCGCCGCCTTCCATGACGGCCTCGGCAGTCCGGGCCATGGGCGTCCCCCGCGCGACACCTTCCACTATCTGGGAGAGATAAGAGGCCGCGATCTGCGCCGCGTTGGAGCGCCGCCCGTCAAGGATGACCTGTACCTCGGCAGGCTCGCCGCGCTCCACATTGCGCGAAAATTCCTCGTCAAACACGAGCACGAAGAGCGCCTTCTGGGCGTCCAGCACCGGGCGCACCTCTTCCTCCCCCATGAGGTGGAACACTCTGCGGAAGGTGGGCGAGCCCTCGATGCGGTGCAGAAGCTCCCGGCTCCAGAGGCCGCTGTCACGCGAGAGCACGGCCACGTCCACATTGCGCACCTCCATCGTCGCCGCCCAGCCGAACACCACGATCTGCAAAAGCGGCGGCACCACGATGAGGAAGCGCGAGGTGCGGTTGCTCAACAGCACCAGCAGTTCCTTGCGCACGATGGTGAGCATCCGGCGGAGCGGCGCGGGGAGTTTCAGGCTCATGAGCGCGTGTCCAGCCTCTTGGTGAGATTTTTATAGACAAGCCCGAGCAGGATGGCCGCGAGCAGGCCCATGAAGAGCAGGCTTGGCGCAAAGATGCTCCACACGTCCCCGGTGAGGAAGATGGTCCGAAGGCAGGTGTTGAAATAGCGCGCCGGAAGGAGCCGCGTCAGCCACTGGAGTGCTTCGGGCATACTGTTGATGTCGAACACAAAGCCCGAGAGCATGAGCGCGGGCAAAAAGCCGGAGAAGAGCCCGGCCTCGGCCGCCACCAGCTGCCCGCGCAGGCACACGGAAATGAGCAGGCCCTGGCCGAGGGCGCTCAGCATGAACACCGTGGAGAGCAGGAGCAGCGCCCAGAGCGAGCCACGGAAGGGCACCTCGAACAGCGTCACCGCCGCCACGGCGCAGAGGGCCATGCTGAACATCCCCATGCAGAAATAGGGGATGAGCTTGCCGAGCAGAAGCTGGAGGCGCGTCACGGGCGTGGCGATCATGGCCTCCATGGTGCCGCGCTCCCACTCGCGCGCGAACACCAGCGAGGTGAGCAGGGTGCCGATGAGGGTCATGATGACCGTGATGGCCCCGGGCACGAGAAAGCGCTCGCTCTTGGCCGTGGGATTGTACCAGTAGCGCGTTTCGAGTGCCACGGGCGTGGGGTGCGCCCGGCCGCCGGGAAGGGCCGTCATCTGCCAGTCGCTGATGAGGCCCTGGCTGTAATTGCGGATATATTGCGCGGTATTGGGTTCCGTCCCGTCTACGATGACCTGGAGCGCCCCAGTGCGCCCGGCGGCGAGCTCCTGGTCGAAGTCGCCGCGGAACACGAGCACCCCCTGCACCGCAGAATCGCGCATCTGCCGCCCTGCGGTTTCCATGTCGCCCACATGGAAGGTCTCAAACCACGGCGAATGGGCGAAATCCGCGGCCAGCGACAGCGAGCGGCTGCCCCCGCTCTCATCCAGCACGGCCAGCTTGAGGATGCCCGCGTCAAGGGTGATGCCGTAGCCGAAGAGCAAAAGAAAGCTCAGCGGCAGCACCCCGGCCACGAGATAGGAGGACGGGTCGCGGACGATCTCCTCAAATTCCTTGACGATGAGCGCCCAAAGCTGCCGCAGCCAGAGGCGGCGCACCGCCGGAGGCCGCACCTCCGCCGCCGTGTCCATGCTGGCTATCCCCGCCTCCATGCCGTCCCCTAGCGCGCGCCCTTGGGGAAGAGCACCACGCCCACGGTCTTGAAGAGGATGTGGATGTCGAGAAGCATGGACATGTTCTTGATATAGTAGAGGTCATATTCCAGCTTGCGGCGCGCGTCCTCCTCCGAGGCGCCGTAGGGATAGCGCACCTGCGCCCAGCCGGTGAGCCCCGGCTTCACGGTATGCCGGAGGCTGTAATAGGGGATGGTCTTGCGCAGCTCGCGCACAAAGGCCATGCGCTCCGGCCTCGGGCCGATGAAGCTCATGTCGCCCTTGAGCACGTTCCAGAGCTGGGGCAGCTCGTCAATGCGCACCTTGCGGATGAATTTGCCGAAGCGCGTCACGCGCGCGTCATTGGCCTGGGCCCAGACAGCGCCGTTCTTTTCCGCATCCGAGCGCATGGAGCGGAACTTGTAGACGGTGAACTCCTTTTCGTGCAGGCCCACGCGGTCCTGCCTGTAGATGACCGGCCCCGGTGACTCAAGCCGCACGATGAGCGCGGTCAGAAGCATGATGGGGAGCGTCAGGATGAGCAGCACGAGCGAAATGCCCACGTCCAGCGCGCGCTTGAGCCGCCTAAGCGACCCGCGCGTGTTGAGCGAGAAGCCCTCTGTCTGGAGGAGCCACTCGTCGTTGATTTGCGAGAGCGGCAGCCGCTGCACCACATGCTCGTAAAAGGAGCGGATGTCCACCACCATGCGCCCGCGCAGCTTGGCTTCGAGGAGCTCGTGGGCGATGTCGTCATCGAGCGGCGCATCCGGCAGGAGCACAATCATGGTGGCGCCCTTCTTCTCGGCCACGGAAAGCGCCATGAAGGACGGCCCGAGATATTCCCCGGCCTCGGGCCCCTGCCCCGGCTCGCCCACATAGCCGATGATGCTCGCCTTGGGGAGGCCCTCGGCGAGCAGCTGGCGCACCTTGCCCTCCCTGTCCACGCCCACGAGCAAAACGCGCAGGGGGTGCGTCACCTTGTCGGCATTGCGGTAATAGAGCCAGCGCCAGCCCAGGCAGAAAACAAAGGAGAGCGTGAAGAGCAAAAGCAGGGTCTCGCGGTCGAAACGCCAGTGGTCAAAGGCGTAGGAGGCCGTCGCCGAGGAGACGATGCCGAGGCAGCAGGCCACGAGCACGCGGCCCGTGGTCTCGCGAAAATCCTCCTGCGCCACGCTGTAGGCGTCGAGGATGTAGAAAAAGAGCATATAGAAAAACACGGTGAAGAGCGAAGCGCCCGTGTAATCGTCAAAGACGCTCAGGTCCGGCGCGATGGTGGTCACGCCGGAAATGGTGAGCGCCAAAAGCAGGCAGAAAATATCCAGCGTTTGCAAGAGTGCCCTGCGGTAGACGCTGATCACGGCTGCTCCTCCCCGTTTTGCTGCGCGGCTCCCGGCGCCACATCTGCCGGGGCCCCGGGCAAGCCCATGTCCTTCAGGATGCGGTCGGCCACCCTTTCGGCGTCAAATTCAGCAAGCGCCAGCTCGCGCCCGGCCGCGCCCATGCGCGCGATGAGGGCCGGGTCGGCCACGAAGCGCGTCATGGCATCCGCAAGGGCCTGGGGGTCCCGCGGCGGGGTGAGCCGGCCGTTCACGCCGTCCCGCACCACCTCGCGGCAGCCCGGCACATCCGTGACAATGGCCGGGCGCCCCATGCTCATGGCCTCCATGACCGAGGTGGGCGTGCCCTCGCGCCACGAGGGCAGCACCAGCACATGCGNGGCNGCGATNNAGGGGCGCACGTCGCGCGTTTCGCCGAGATATTNCANAAGGCCCTCNGCCTCCCAGCCGCGNATCNNNGCCANGTCCACCCCNCCGAGNCCCGTTTCCGNNGGCCCGAGCANNTNNAGGCGGCAATCNGCCCCGNNNGCCTTGAGCAGGCGCCCGGCTTCNGCNTATTCNNGGAGGCCCTTGGCCTCGAGCAGCCGCCCCACNANNAGNAANATNACCGGCCCCNCGGGCGGCAGCGGNGGAAACGGCGCGGGCGCNAANCGCGCCGTNTCCACGCCTGTGCCGCCCCGCGCCATGAGCACGCGCGCGTCNGGCGCGAGNATNCCNTGCTCCCNGAAGACGCGNAGGTCGTCCNCATTCTGGAAAAAGACGCCGCTCACCCGGCNGAGCGCCAGCCGGTAGAGCAGGACNCCNAGGCGGTTGACGCATTTCTTGAAAAAGCTGTCCGCCTCGAAGGCGTAGCCCAGGCCNGTNATGGTGGCGTAGACGCGCGGNACGCCCGCCACGCGCGCGGCGAGGCAGCCNTAGATGACGGGCTTGATGGTGGTGGCGAAGANGAGGTCNGGCNNNTCNGCGCGGAAGAGCCNNNNCAGNGCGAGAAANCTNNCGGCGTCGCGCAGGGGGTTNAGGCCCTTGCGNTCCAGCGGNTANTTGNCCACNTCCGCGCCCAGGGCGCGCAANGCGGCCTCGGCNTCCGCATCNCCGGGNGGCGNCGCGCAGATGACCGTATGCCCGGCCGCGCGCATCCGGCGGATGAGCACGCTCCAGAAATTGCTCATGGAGCGGGCCTGGTTGCTCANGATGACNATCTTCATGCCGCCCTGTCACTCCTCCCGGCGCACGGCAAAGCCCATGCGGCCGGGNCCGGCCTCGCCCACCTCATAACGCAGGCAGTCCGTNACCNNGTTGTCCTCGCCGAAACAGAGCACCACCGGNCTCTTCCCGGCGAGCTCGCGGGCGTCGGCCACATATTCCGANGCGCAGATGATGAGCTCGTCGCCNGNCTGGCAGGTGCGCGCGGCCGCGCCGTTGAGCACGCAGCAGCGGGAGCCCGGCTCGCCATANATGACATAGGTGGTGAGGCGCTGGCCGGAATTCTTGTTCCAGACCTCCACGAATTCCANCGGCAGGATGCCCGCGCGGGCGCACTGCACCGGGTCCAGCGTGATGGAGCCGTGNTAGTTGAGGTCGCNTGCCGTCACGCGGATGCCGTGGAACTTGGCGCGAAGTATCTTGAGCATTGCTGTCCTTTCGGGGGAAGGGCCNGGACGGNCCAATGAAAAAGCCGCTTCNCGGCGGCTTGGGGTGAGGCGCGTGGCAGGCGGCGCTTTNGGGCCNTGCGCGCCCGCGNGGTNTCCGCCTGCGGCCGGACGGGCAGGCGGAACGGCTAAAAACGCTAGTAGGCCTTGATATAGTCGTCCAGGCTCTCGGCGGAGCAGTTGCGGCTCACCCAGAANGCCGAGGCCCAGACCATGAGCGCCGTGGCCTGGGTNTCGTCGAGGCTCTTGAGCTTGGATTCCAGGCTGGACTTGCTCGCGCCGTGGCGCATGTGGATGCCGTTNACGTCGCAGGCGTCGGCCACGCGCAAAAGCAGGTAGGAAAGGCGCGTGTTGTCCGGCATGAGCTTCATGTCCTTGTGGGCATCCACAATGGTCTTGAGCTCNGAGGCGCTGAAAATCTGCTTGATGCCGGTAATGGCCCGGAAAAAGGTATCCACCGCCCAGGGCAGGATAAATTCCGCGCCCGCGCTCTTGGTCCTGAAATAGTCCTTGAGCCAGCGTTCCTGATCGTCATTGATGCGTGCTGCGACCTGCGGCATGGATGCCCCCGTTGCATTTCAGCCCGACCGGCCGGGCTCCCGCCCCGCCCCATGCGCTGTATCCTACGATATTGCCATGCCGTACACCACAATGAAGAATTATTCAAGANACAATCTAGAAGGATTCTGCACCTGCNGCGCACCNGCGNNCCCGGCGCTTCNGCCCCCTAGCGCNTGCCGCCNAANAGCCCGCCCAGAAGCCCGCGCAGGAGCGTCTTGCCGATCTCGCGGCCCACGGTATTGCCCACCTGGCGCGTGGTCTGNTTCATCACCGAACCGAGNANGTCGCCGATGTCCACGGCNCCNGCGTCCTTCTTCGCACGGGACTGNGCCGTTGCCTGGCGGCGCGCCTCGGTCTCGGCGCGGCGCTGCGCCGCCTCCTGCTGNNTGCGCTCNCGCTCNGCCGCCTGNGCGGCCTTGGCCATGTCCGCNCGNCGGGCTTCGGCCGCCTCGGCNGCCTGCTTTTCCTGCGCCCGNGCCGCGAGCTTCTCATAGGCCGATTCCCGGTCCACGGGCTTGTCATAGACGCCCGCCACCAGCGAGCGGCGCATGACTGCCGCGCGCTCNTCNGGCGTCACCGGGCCCACCTGGCTTTCGGGCGGCACGATGAGCGCGCGTTCCACCATGGCGGGCGCGCCCTTGGCGTCGAGGAAGGATACAAGCGCCTCGCCCACGCCCAGCTCGCCGATGGCCTCTTCCGTGGCAAAGGCCGGATTGGCGCGGAAGGCCTGCGCCGCAGCGCGCACGGCCTTCTGATCCTTGGGCGTGAAGGCGCGGAGCGCGTGCTGCACGCGGTTGCCGAGCTGGCCGAGCACGCTGTCCGGGATGTCCGAGGGGTTCTGNCTCACAAAATAGATGCCCACCCCGCGCGAGCGGATGAGCCTCGTCACCTGCTCGATNTTCTGGAGCAGGGCCGGTGAGATGCCGTCAAAGAGCAGGTGCGCCTCGTCAAAGAANAAGACCAGGCGNGGCTTNTCCCTGTCGCCCACCTCCGGGAGGTTCTCGTAGAGCTCGGAGAGCAGCCAGAGGAGCACGCAGGAATAGAGGCCCGGCGCGTTCATCAGCGATTNGGCCTCGAGGATGTTGATGACGCCGCGGCCCTCGGCNTCCGTCTGGAGCAGGTCCATGATGTTCAGCGCAGGCTCGCCGAAGAAAACGTCCCCGCCCTCCTCCTCGAGGCGCAGGAGCGCCCGCTGGATNGCGCCCACGCTGGCCGTGGAAATCTGGCCATAGTTTGTCTGGAAGGTGTCGCGCTCNTCGCCCACATATTGCACCATGCTGCGCAGGTCCTTCATGTCGAGGAGGAGCAGCCCGGAATCGTCGGCGATGCGGAAGGCGAGCTGGAGNACCCCGGCCTGCACGTCATTGAGGTTGAGCAGCCGCGANAGGAGCAGNGGCCCCATCTCGCTCACCGTGGTGCGCANGGGATGCCCGGCCTTGCCGAACACNTCCCAGAAGCANACCGGGAAGGCTTTGGGCGCGTAGCCGAGCTCCGCNAGGCCNAGCTGCTCCGCCCGCTCCGCNGCCTTGCCCGTGCCCCCGGCCTTGGCGAGNCCCGAGAGGTCNCCCTTGACNTCGGCCATGAATACCGGCACGCCGAGNGCGCTGAAGGTTTCGGCCATGCTTTGCAGNGTCACGGTCTTGCCCGTGCCCGTGGCCCCGGTGATGAGGCCGTGGCGGTTGCCCATGGCGGGCAGGANGCAGAGTTCNNNNTTTCCTTCCATGGCCACGAGGGCGTTGCGNTCCTTGTCCAGCATGGCTTTTCTCCCTGGCCGCGGCGCGGCCGTGGTTCTGTGCAATCCAGTGCGGTTTNANCGCGCGAGCAGCACCCAGGCNGGCCCGTGGGCGTCGAGGTGGCTCGCCACATAGTTGGCGCGCTCGCNNCCNCCGCANAAAATGTCGATGCGGTTGCGCTTGATGGCCCCGCCCACNTCCTGCGCGAAGCCGATGCCGCGCAGGGGCACGGTGCCCTGCTTCTCGTCCGGGATATTGACGCCGTAGGCCACCACCGCGCCAAGGGGAATATAGCCGCGATCCGTGGCGAGGGAAAGCCAGTCGTCCACGGTGTGGCCCATGGCCCCGGTGGGACCGCGCCCCCCGAACTTGAAAAACACATAGCTCGGGTTATCGTTGAGTATCTCGCGCACCCTGTCGGGATTGTTGCGGAACCACTCCCGCTGCTCGAAGATGTCGCCGCGCTTCAAAAGGCCCTTTTCGCGCATGATGCGGCCCGAGCTCTTGTACTTGTGGCCGTTCTGGCCCGCATAGTTGATGTAGGCCTCTGTCCCGTCGTCAAAGACGAGCTTGCCCGAGCCCTGTATCTCGAGAAAGAACACGTCCACCGGGTCCTTGGCCCAGGCGAGCTCAAGGCCGCGCCCGGCGAGCACCTGCCCCTCCTCGATGGTGCGCCGGTCATGGTAGCGGCCGCGCTTCGCGCGCACCCTGGCGAGGTCCGGCGGCACGGCGTAGATGGCCTGCTCGTAACCGGGCCTCTTCGTGCGGCTGGCGGCCACGCGCGGCTCATAATAGCCCGAATAGTCGATGCCTTTCGGCACGGGCACCCAGCGGAAATTTTGGGCGAGCAGGCCACGGTCCGCGTCGAGGCGGGGCAAAAGCTCCTGCAGGCGGGTGAGCGTGCGCGAAAGCTCGCCCCAGGTCACCTCCAGTCCCGGGCGACGGATGGCGTAGGCCCCCTGCGGCTTTGAGTTGACATAGAGGAGAGACTTGCGCACGGTAGGCCCCATGTCCTTCCAGCTCGTGAGCTCCTGATTGGCCGGGGAGAGCCGGGCGAGAAAAGTCTCCGCGCTTTCCTGCGCGGTCACGGGCGGAGCGGAGGGACGCGCGGGCGGCTGGGCCTTGTGGCCGCACGCCGCCAGGAACATGCACAACAGGAGGGCCAGCCCCGCGGCCGCCAGGCTGCCCCGGGCCCGCCCGCGAGGAAGCGAACCATGCCCGATTTTCCCACTCCCGAAACCTGGTTTCCCCATCGTGTGTCCTACGGTGAAACGGATTGCATGGGCGTGCTCTACTACGCCGAATACCTGCACATTTTTGAGCGCGCGCGCAGCGCCTATATCCGCGAGCGCGGCATGAGCTACGCCGACGTGGAGAAAAAGGGCGTCATCCTGCCCGTGCGCGAGGCCGAATGCCGCTACCGCTCGCCCGCGCGCTATGACGAGCTCGTGCTGGTGCGCACGGGCGTCAGCGAATGGGGGCGCGCCTCCCTGCGTTTTGTATACGAGATGTGGAACGAGGACAAGACGCGGCTCCTCGCCACCGGCATGACCCAGCACGCCCTCGTGGACGCCACGGGGCGCCCCGTCAGGATGCCGGACTGGTTCCGCCGCCTCGGCGACGCCTGAGCGGCGCGGCCTCAGCCCTTTCGCCACGCGAACCAGATGCCCGCAAGCGC